>NZ_JBVIEB010000046.1:0-1394 GCF_055572075.1 Streptomyces sp. NPDC030820 | reverse complement strand
TTCCGCGAGCACCGGGCCGGTCTCCGGGTTCAGATGACGGAGCAGTCCGAAGCCCAGACCGTCACCGGGAACCGCCCTCAACTGCTCCTTGACCCCCTTCAGTACACGGCCGGCGGCCGGACCACCGGCCCGTACCTCGGCGAAGTCGACACCTCCGGCGTCCAGCCGTACGGGATACACGCTGGTGAACCAGCCGACCGTCCGCGACAGGTCCATGCCCTCGGCCAGCGGCTCACGCCCATGACCCTCGACATCGACCAGCAGCCCGCCCTCCGGGCCGCCGCCCTGCCGCTCTGCGATCGCCGTGGTCAGAGCGGCGAGGAGGACGTCCTCGACACCGGTGTGGAAGGCATTCGGCAGGCGCGTCAAGAGCTCGGAGGTGGCCTCTGGCGGAACCGTCACCGTCAACTGCCGCATGGACGCCGCCACATCCCGTGCCGGATGCACGGGCCCTGACATCGACCATCCGCTGCCGCCGTTCAGGATCCGTGTCCAGGCCGACAACTCACCAGTGCGCCCAGGGCTGTTCGCGTTCTCGGCCGACGTCGACGCCCACTGCCGGAACGACAAACCGACGGGGTCGAGGGCCTCGCCGGGCCGCTCGTACGCAGCCGCGAGGTCCGGCAGCAGGATGCGCCAGGACACCGCGTCGACCGCCAGGTGGTGCGCGACCAGCAGCAGCCGCCCGGGAGTGTCGGGCCCGGCGTCGAACCACACCGCCTGCATCATCACCCCGGCCGACGGAGCCAGCCGCTCCCCGGCCGCCCGCGCCTCCTCACCGGTCAGCCGCTCCAGCTCCGGCCCCGCCAGCCCGGCCGCATCCACGCGCCGGACCCACTCGCCGACCGCGACACCCCCCGGCGGCGGAACCACCAGACGGCCCCGCTCCAGACGCGCCCGCAGCACATCGTGGTGATCCACCAGCTTTCCGAGTGCGCACACCAGCCGATCGACTTCGAGCTGGGCCGGAACACCGACCACCATGGACTGGAAGAACCCGCCCTCCAGAGCCGCGGGGCCGGCCTTCCCGGCCAGGGCATGCATCACGGGCGTGAGGGGAATCTCGCCCACGCCCGAGAGCCCTGCCTCGGACCGGGAGGCGGACGACTCGGAGAGCGGTACGGCTACCAGGGCGAGGGCGGCCGGTGTGCGGTGCTCGAAGACCTGCCGTGCGGTGAAGGAGAGCCCGGCCCGGCGGGCACGGGAGACCAGCAGCATCGACATGATCGAGTCGCCGCCCAGCTCGAAGAACGAGTCCTCCGCCCCCACCCCCTCCAGCCCCAGCACCTCACCGAACAGACCGCACAACAACCCCTCGACCGGGGTCCGCGCCTCACGACCACCACCGGCCGACCCGGCGAAATCAGGAGCCGGCAGCGCGGCACGGTCCAGCT
>NZ_JBVIEB010000045.1:0-1489 GCF_055572075.1 Streptomyces sp. NPDC030820 | reverse complement strand
GAGCGGCCCTCGGGCGTCTCGTCGGCCAGCGAGGACAGCTGGGCCGCGTCGGCGACCTCGGCCTCGGTGGTGCCCTTGACCGGGACGAACTCGGCGGCCTGCCGGTTGCCGAGGGTGATGGTGCCGGTCTTGTCCAGCAGCAGGGTGGAGACGTCACCGGCGGCCTCGACCGCGCGGCCCGACATGGCGAGCACATTGCGCTGCACCAGCCGGTCCATGCCGGCGATGCCGATCGCGGACAGCAGGGCGCCGATCGTGGTCGGGATCAGACAGACCAGCAGGGCCACCAGCACGACCATGGTCAGGTGCGTGCCCGCGTAGTCCGCGAACGGCGGCAGCGTGGCACAGGCCAGCAGGAAGACGATGGTCAGCGAGGCGAGCAGGATGTTCAGCGCGATCTCGTTGGGCGTCTTCTGCCGGGCCGCGCCCTCGACCAGGTTGATCATCCGGTCGATGAAGGTCTCGCCCGGCTTCGTCGTGATCTTGATGACGATCCGGTCGGACAGCACCTTCGTACCGCCCGTGACGGCGCTGCGGTCACCGCCGGACTCCCGGATGACCGGGGCGGACTCGCCGGTGATGGCCGACTCGTCGACCGAGGCGACACCCTCGACGACATCGCCGTCGCCGGGGATGACGTCACCGGCCTCGCAGACCACCAGGTCGCCGACGGTCAGCGCGGTGCCCGGGACCTGCTCCTCGGAGCCGTCCTTGAGCAGCCGCCGGGCCACGGTGTCGGTCTTGGCCTTGCGCAGGGTGTCCGCCTGCGCCTTGCCGCGGCCCTCGGCGACCGCCTCCGCCAGGTTGGCGAAGACCACCGTCAGCCACAGCCAGGCGCTGATGGTCCAGCCGAACCAGTCGGCCGGGTCCTTGACGGAGAACACCGTGGTGAGCACGGAGCCGATCCACACCACGAACATCACGGGCGACTTGACCATCACCCGCGGGTCGAGCTTGCGGAACGCGTCCGGCAACGACTTGACCAGCGCCTTGGGGTCGAAGAGGCCCGCGCCGACACGGCCCTCGGCCGGCTTGTGCCCGGTGGGGACGTCGCTGTGCGGCGCCCTGGTGGGGGTGGCTGTGGACATGGAGTCCTCTGACTTCTCTGTGCGGGTGGTCATCACGCCAGTCCTTCCGCGAGCGGGCCCAGCGCGAGGGCAGGGAAGTACGTGAGACCGGTGATGATCAGGATCGCGCCCACCAGCAGACCGGTGAACAGCGGCTTCTCGGTGCGCAGCGTGCCGGCGGTGACCGGGATGGGCTTCTGCTCGGCGAGCGAGCCGGCCAGCGCCAGCACGAACACCATCGGCAGGAAGCGCCCCAGCAGCATGGCGAGCCCGGTCATGGTGTTGAACCAGTCGGTGTTCGCGTTCAGACCGGCGAAGGCCGAACCGTTGTTGTTCGAGGCCGACGTGAACGCGTACAGCACCTCGGAGAACCCGTGCGCACCGGAGTTGAGCATCGAGTGCGGCGGGGTCGGCAGAGCCAT
>NZ_JBVIEB010000044.1:0-1575 GCF_055572075.1 Streptomyces sp. NPDC030820 | reverse complement strand
CTCGTCCAGGTGGGCGGTGACGACCTGGTGGGCATAGCCGCGGCCGAGCTGGATGCGCTGTCCGGCGACCATGAAGCCGCCGACACTGCTGACCGTCCGCTCGGCGATCTGCTCGGCGGGCGGGGGCAGCAGCGGTGGTGGACCGGCCGGACGGCCACCCTGCAGGCGTCCGCAGGCTGAGGGCGGCAGGGGGCTGGGCAGGGTGGCTTGCAGGACCCGCTGCTCGTCCAGGACCTGCAGGACTTTGCCGTCGAGCCGGAGGGTGACCCGCTGTCCGGCGAACGGCCAGCCGATCAGGACCTTGTCGCCGCCCAGGCCGACGTAGCCGACCGCATTGACGGTCCGATCCACTTCCACCACGCCGTCAGCGGTCTGGGCCGGTCCGGGGTCGTCCGCCCATGGTCCGGCGGGACGGGCCCCTCCGCCTGTCAGCAGGGCTTTGAGGTCCCGGCCGGACAGCTTCGAGGGCAGCGTCTTGTGTCGGCCGCCGCCGATGAGGACGTGCAGCCGGTTCACGTCGATCCGCAAGGTCACCGTGGTCCCGGCCAGGGCCGGGCCGAACCAGATCTGCTGCCCGCGCAGGCTCAGATTCCCCGACGCGGGAACCACCCGCTCCACCTCGATCGCACCGACCTCGCCGTCGGCCATAGGCCAGGCCACGGCCACCGGCTCGGGCGCAGGCTCAGGGGCGGCTAGAGCGGGGACCGGGTCGAGGCGGGCGGGCAGGATCACTGGCAGTGCATCCTGCTCGGACCGCGGCCTGGGAACGAACCGGCTGGCCGGGACGGCCATGTCCAGGGCCTGATGCGGCCGGATCCGGTTGTAGTCCTCCAGCCAGGCATCCACCACCGCCTGCGCCGTCGCCACGTCGGCGAACGGATCGTGGACGTCGAGGAGTTCGCGCCGCAGGGTCTGGTGGAAGCGTTCGATCTTCCCGGTGGTCGTCGGGGACTGCGGCTTCGTGAGCCGGTGGGTGATGCCGTTCTCCCGGCAGATCCGGTCGAACATCGTCTCGCCCGGCTTGCCGGGACTGAAGCGGGCGGTGAACTGCTTGCCGTTGTCCGTCAGCACCTCGCCAGGCACTCCGAAGCGCACCAGTGCCTCGCCGAAGGCCAGACACACCGCCCGGGCCGTGGCCCGCTGCACCACCTTCGCGATCACCATGAACCGGGAGTGGTCGTCGATCCCGGTGACCATCTTGCACTCGCTGCCATCTGCCAGCAGGATGCCGCCGACGATGTCCATCTGCCACAGTTCCATCGCCGTCGACCGCTCCCACCTGCGGTAATCCGAACGGCGCCGCTTGCGCACGCCCGGCTCGACCAGACCGTTGCGGACCAGGACCCGGTAGACCGTCGCCCGTGAGGGCACCGGCGTGAGGCCTCTGCGCTCCAGCTCATGCACCAGCCTGCGCGGACCCCAGCCGGGATGCCGGCGCCGTAACTCACACACCAGAGCCTCGACCTCCCCAGCGATCCGGTGCGGACACGAGGCCGGCCGGTGCGACCGGTCCGCCAATCCCGGCAGGCCCGACTGCTCGTACTTGCGCACCCAGGAGTGCACCGACTGCCTGGA
>NZ_JBVIEB010000043.1:0-1724 GCF_055572075.1 Streptomyces sp. NPDC030820 | reverse complement strand
ACCGCACAACAACCCCTCGACCGGGGTCCGCGCCTCACGACCACCACCGGCCGACCCGGCGAAATCAGGAGCCGGCAGCGCGGCACGGTCCAGCTTCCCGTTCGCCGTCACCGGCAACCCGTCCAACACCACCACCACGGCAGGAACCATGTAGTCCGGCAACTTGGCCGCCACGAACTCCCGCAGCACCGCCCCGTCCACACCATCCACACCGTCACCCGCGACAGGCACCACATAAGCCACCAGCCGCCCCTCACGAGCGACCACCACCACCTGACCGACCGACTCGTGCGCGGCCAGCACCGTCTCGACCTCACCGGGCTCCACCCGGAACCCACGGACCTTCACCTGCTCATCCACACGCCCGGCGAAGACCAGCTCACCCCCGGGCGTCCACCGACCCAGATCACCCGTCCGATACATCCGAGAACCAGGAAGGCCGAAGGGATCAGCCACGAAACGTTCAGCCGTCAGCCCCGAACGCCCCAGATAACCACGCGCCAGACCAGCACCCGCCACATACAACTCACCGGTCACACCCACCGGCACCGGCCGCAAAAACGCATCCAGCACGAACACCCGCGTGTTCACCACCGGCCGCCCGATCGGCACCACCACCGAGCCCGCGGGGAAATCCGTCAGCGGCTCACTCATCGCCGCACACACCGTCACCTCGGTCGGCCCATACGCATTGACCACCCGACGACCCGACGACCACCGCGCCACCAACCCCGGCGGACAGGCCTCACCCGCCACCACAATCGTCCCCAGCCCCGCCGGCAACTCCTCCACCACCGACAACACCGACGGCGGCACCGTCACATGCGTAACCCCGAACTCCCCCACCACATCAGCCAACGCAGCCGAATCCGCCAGCACCAACGCACCACCCGAACACAACGTCACACACAGCTCCGACACCGCCGCATCGAAACCCAACGACGCGAACTGCAACACCCGCGAACCCGGCCCCACCCCAAACCGCTCCGCCTGACCCGCCACCAGCCCACCCAACCCCGCGTGCGACACCACCACACCCTTGGGACGACCCGTCGAACCCGACGTATAAATCACATACGCCGCATCGGCCATGGACACCGGAGCAACCCGCTCACCGTCCGCCGGCGCCGACGACGACCGCGCGGGCGGCGTCGGCTCCGCCAGCCGGGCCGCCACCACCGGATCGTCGATCACCAACCGGGCAATGTCGTCGTTCCGGGACAGCACGCCCACCGTCGCGGTGCTGCACACCACCAGCTCCGGCCGCGCATCGCCGAGCACATACGCGATCCGCTCCGCCGGATACGCGGGATCCAACGGCACAAAAGCCGCCCCCGCCTTCGCCACACCCAACTGCACGGCCACCAACCACGCCGACCGCTCCAGCACCACACCCACCAACCGGCCAGGACCCACCCCACGCCCGACCAGCTCACACGCCACCCGGTTCGCCGCCGCATCCAACTCCGAGTA
This sequence comes from Streptomyces sp. NPDC030820, assembly GCF_055572075.1. Lineage (NCBI taxonomy): Bacteria > Bacillati > Actinomycetota > Actinomycetes > Kitasatosporales > Streptomycetaceae > Streptomyces > Streptomyces sp. NPDC030820. The sequence goes on along the minus strand of NZ_JBVIEB010000043.1, from coordinate 251 downwards.
CGACCACACCACACCCCCCGACACCACCGCCGGCACATCAGGAGTACGCACCACCTGAGCCTCGAACAACTCCCCCAAAGTCCCCACCGGCACCACCCCGGCCGTCTCGTTCCACTCCTCCAGCACCAACCGCCGCTCAACCTCGTCCAACACATCGACCCGGCTCAACGGCACCTCAGGATCGGCCGCCACCTGCTCCAACACCCGCACCAAACGACCCACAAGCCCCCGAGCAGTGACCTCGTCGAACA
>NZ_JBVIEB010000042.1:0-2086 GCF_055572075.1 Streptomyces sp. NPDC030820 | reverse complement strand
ATGAACAGGCCGAGCATGTTCTCCACGCCCGGCAGCTCGCCCGGCCGTCCCGCCACCGTCGCGCCGAACACCACGTCGCGCCGGCCCGTCAGCTTCCCCAGCAACAGACCCCAGGCACCCTGCACCACCGTGTTGAGCGTCAGGCCGCGCCCACGGGCCATCGCCCGCAACGCCTCGGCCAGCCGCTCGCCCGCGCGGACCGTCACGCCCCCGGGCATGACCGGTGCCGGGTCCTGGTCCGCGGGGGCCACCAGGGTCGGCTCGTCCACCCCGGCCAGGGCCTCGCGCCACGCCTCCCGTGCGGCCTCGTCGTCCTGCCGTTGCAGCCACGCCAGGTACTCCCGGTACGGAGTCACCGGCGGCAGACCGTTCGCACGGCCCCCCGCGGTGTAGTGGGCGGTCCACTCACGCATCATCACCGGCATCGACCAGCCGTCCATGACGATGTGGTGCATCGTGATCACCAGCCGGAACCGGTCGGCACCCAGCTTGACCAGCAGCAACCGCAGCAGCGGCGGCTTCGCGAAGTCGAACCGACGGCCCCGCTCCTCCTCGGCCAGCCGCTCGGCGCCGGCCACCGCCTCGTCCGGTGCCAGATGCGAGAGGTCGGCCTCCTGCCAGGGCAGCGTCACACCCTTCACGACCACCTGGACCCACTGCTGGGTCTTGGCGGGCTGGCGGAATCCGGCCCGCAGGCTCGCGTGCCGTTCGAGCAGCGCCTCCCACGAGGCGCGCAGGGCCTCGGCATCCACCTCCCCCTCCAGGTCCAGGACCTGCTGAACCGCGTAGACGTCCTCGCCCCGGTCGTCGTACAGGGCGTGGAACAGCAGTCCCTCCTGCAGCGGCGACAACGGCCAGATGTCCTCGACGCGCAGCTGAGTCACTGTGCTCCCTCCCCGTCCATGAGTTCGGCTTCGAGCTCGTCGATCTGTTCCTGGCCGAGCGTCACCAGCGAGAAATCGGAAGGCGTATGGCCACCGGCGGCGTCGGGACGCGCGACATGGGCGGCGATCCCGGCGAGTACGGCCTGCCAGCCGGACAGCAGCCCGGCGGCCGCCGCCTCGTCGAGCAGCAGCCGTGGCCACGCGAGGGAAAGGACCAGATCGGGCCCTTCGGGGCGGTCGTGGACGACCGCGGTGGCCTCCAGGGCGTGTGCCGCCGCCATGCGGTCGTCGACGCCGCCGCCCAGGGCGTGCTCGCCGACCGGCTGCCAGTCCCCGGAGTCCCCCTCGGTGCCGCCCGCGCCGAACCGGCCCAGGTAGTTGAACGCGAGTTGCGGGGTGGGCAGTTCCGCGAGCACCGGGCCGGTCCCCGGGTTCAGGTAGCGCAGCAGTCCGAAGCCCAGGCCGTCGCCGGGCACTTGCCTCAGCTGCTCCTTGACCCGCTTCACCACCTGGCCCGCGACGGGGTCACCGGCACGTACCCCGTCGAAGTCCCGCGTCCCGGGGTCCAGCCGTACCGGGTGCACGCTGGTGAACCAGCCGACCGTGCGGGACAGGTCCATGCCCTCGGCCAGGGGCTCGCGGCCATGGCCCTCGACGTCGACCAGCAGGCCGGACTCCCCGGCGCCGCGCCATTCGGCGACCGCCGTGGCCAGGGCGGCGAGGAGGACGTCGTCGACACCGGCGTGGAAGGCCGCCGGCACCCTGGTCAGCAGCGCCTGGGTGGTCTCCGCCGGAACCGTCAGCGTGACCCGGCCCTTCGACGACGCCAGGTCCCGTGCCGGTTCCAGCGCGCGGGAGCCCAACAGGGGATCGCGGCCGTCGAGGATCCGCTTCCACACGGGCAGCTCGGCGGCCCGTTCCGTGCTGTTCGCCTCGTCGGCCAACGCCAGCACCCACTGCCGGAAGGCCACGGACACCGGTGCCGGTGAGTCGTCCGGGTGCGTGTACGCCTCGGCGAGGTCCGGCAGCAGGATGCGCCAGGACACCGCGTCGACCACCAGGTGGTGCGCGACCAGCAGCAGCCGCCCGGGAGTGTCGGGCCCGGCGTCGAACCACACCGCCTGCACCATCACCCCGGCCGACGGAGCCAGCCGCTCCCCGGCCGCCCGCATCTCCTCACCGGTCAGCCGCTCCAGCTCCGG
>NZ_JBVIEB010000041.1:0-3416 GCF_055572075.1 Streptomyces sp. NPDC030820 | reverse complement strand
AGACTTCCTGCACACCTACAACCATCACCGCTGCCACACCGCACTCGGCGGCCACCCACCGATCAGCCGCGTGAACAACGCTTCAGGTCAATACAGCTAGAGCGGGCTACGCGATGCCTGCCTCCAGGCAAAGACGCCCGAGACCCAGACATGCTGAGCATCTTCTTGAATGAAGGACACCTCACCCGCTGGCGCGGCAACGCGCTTGCCCTCATCGGGGATGACGAAGCGGTGGGCAGCCTCTACACGGCACTCGACACGGCAGATCCCACCTTCATCCGAGCATCCGCAGGACTGCGCTGCGATCTGGCGCAGGCGCACATGGCCCGCGGCGAGTACGACCAGGCGCAAGAGCATCTGCGCCATGCCCGCCTTATTGCGAGTCGCACGGGTTCAGTGCGTCAGCGACGCCGCGTCGAACAGCTCACGCAGCGGTTGTAGGAGAAGCGCCGGCGCCACGCGAAGACAGGACATGCAGCAGAGCCACAAGCGTGCCCGAGCCCATGAGTTCCCCCCGCGCCATGAGGCCAGGAACGTCGGATAGAGGTACCCACGCGATGTGTCCGGCCTCTTCCAAGTCTGTCGGGTCCCCAACCAGCTTGGCGCCCTTGCCCACGAAGATCTCATGCGGCGAGTCGACCATGCCCACCATGGGCTGATACGTGACCACGTGCTCAAGAGCATCCGGACGCCACCCGGTCTCTTCCTCAACCTCACGCAACGCCGTCTGCAAGGGCTCTTCGCCCTCGTCGACGATGCCCCCGGGGAGCTCCCAGCCGAAGGAGTCGGGGACGAAGCGATAGCGCCACAACATCAGGACGCGGTCCTGGTCGTCGATGACCGCGGCGATGGCCACGTGATGTAGCTTCACGACGTGATGTTCAAAGCGCTGGACCCCGGGCGGCTCCACGTCGACGAGGCTGAGCTTCACCCAGCGGTTGTCGTACAGCGTCCGCTCACCATGGATCTGCCACCGCTCCACATCGGCCGGCGCTTTCGTGGCCACAGAGCGATCAGGCACCCGGTAGGAACTACGTCCATGCACCTCGATGGTGCCTTCGGCAACAAGCTTCGCCAGCACCTGCCGTAGAGCCGTCCGGCCGATGCTCAGCTCTTCGGACAGGGTCCGCTCAGACGGGATCTTGGAGCCAGGCAGGTACTTCCCGGTCGAGATCCACTCGCGGATCGTGCGGTAGACCCGCTCCGACTTCGGCCCCATCCGGTGCGCACGCTCCCTACAGGTTGAGTTGCGGTGACCCGCTAAGCGTAACGGTCACCTACTCACGTGAGTAGATCGTCCGGATCGGGACGTTCACCCGGGATGTCGGATCCCAGCTGATGCCTGACGTTCTGGTCCCAGGTGATGCTTGACGGTGGGCCTAGACAATGTAGGGAGCCCCGTGGGGCTTGTTCGCTTTCACGTTACGGACCGGGACGTCGGTCGTGCGCCGGATCACCCGGATCTGGCCGTCCAGCTCGACGCTGATCGTGGAGTCAGAGACGTGCACGGTCACGGTCTGCCCTGCGTACGGTCGGCCGAGGGAAACGACCTGCCGACAGACCATGACCGTGCCCACCGCGCTGACCCGCCGCTGCACCCGCACGGGCTCGATGCCCGGACGCGGCGGCGGTCCGGCCGGCCGCAGTCCCCGCAGCCTGCGGACTTCCTCGCTGGTCAGCGGGTTGGGCCGCACCCGCAGCAGTTCCCGCGAGGACAGGTCGAAGAACGACAACGTCTCCTCATCGATCCGGACACCCACCTGACGCCCTCCGAGGATCTCCGCCGCAAGCACCTGGTGCCCACCCAGGCCGACCAGGCCGCTGTTGTTCACCACCCGGTCCACCTCGAACGCCGCCCCACCGCCGGCCGGAAGCGGGGCCGGTCCGGCCGCACGTCCGCCCTGGACGGCCAGCCGTCCCAGATCCGCCACCGACAAGTGCGACCGCACGGTCTTGATCCGCATCCCGGCGACCAGCAGATGGATCACCGAGGTATCCGCCCAGAAAGTCACCGTCAGCCCTGAACGGGCCGGCCCGAGCCAGAACTGCTTGCCCGCGACCTGCAGATTCCCACTCGCAGGCACCACCCGCTCGAACTCCACCGGCCCACCGGCCTCCACCGGCACCGCCGCCGGGACCAGCCCAGGAAGGCTGACCGACGCGGGCGACACTTCAACCGGATCCCGCTCCGCAGGAGGTGTCCGCTGCTGCGGCACCATCGCCAGCACTCCGGGGATCTTCAGGCCCAACACGTCCCGCTCCTGCTCAGCAACCGGGGCGAACCGGTCCGCCGGGGACTGCATGTCCAGGGCCTGATGCGGACGCATGGAGTTGTATTCCTCCACCCACGCATCCAGCGCCGCCTGAGCCGCCTCGATGCTCTCGAACGCGCCGCAGTCGTCGAGGAGTTCGCGCCGCAGTGTCTGATGGAACCGCTCGACCTTGCCCGTCGTGGTCGGCGAGGCCGGCTGGGTGAGCCGATGCGCGATCCCGTTCTCCCGACAGATCCGGTCGAACAACACCTCACCGCCCTGCCCGAACCGGTCGGTGAACTGCTTGCCGTTGTCGGTCAGCACCTCCTCCGGCACCCCGAACACATGCAAAGCCCGGGCGAACGCCGCGCAGACCGCCCTCCCGGTCGCCCGCTCGACCACCGACGCGATCACGCAGTACCGGGAATGATCGTCCACCCCGGTCACGACCTTCGCCTCGGTCAACTCACCGGTGACCGGGTCGACCAGCATCACGCCGCCGACGATGTCCATCTGCCACAGCTGCATCGGCCGGTCCCGCTGCCAGCGCCTGTAATCCGACCGCTTCCTCCGCCGCACCCCCGGCTCCACCAGCCCATGACGGACCAGGATCCGATACACCGTCATCCGCGACGGCACCGGGCTCACCGTCCCGGACCGCTCCAGCACATGAGCGATCCGCCGCGGACCCCACTTCGGATGCTTGCGCCGCAGCTCGCACACCGCCGTCTCCACCTCGGCAGAGGCCTGATGCGGACACGACGCCGGCCTGCGCGAACGATCCGCCAACCCGGCCAGACCGGAGGTCTCATAGCGGGACTTCCAGCCGCTGACCGTCTGCCGGGACACCCCAAGCGACGCGGCGACCTCGGTCACCGTCGCTCCCGCCAGCACGGCCAGGACAGCCCGGTATCTCTGCTCGACAACCGACAACTCCACCAGCGCCAATCCCGGCCTCCTGCCACGCGCCGCAACGACGCGCACAGAAAAGCCGATCACGGCCACTGTCAACCATCAGCTGGGACCGAACTGTCAAGCATCTACCGGGATCCGACAACGTTCACCCGGGATGTCGAGTCTCAGTTGATGGTTGACGGGTTGGCGTCGGGTGATGCTTGACGTCTGCCCTAGACGATCTTTCGGCGGTTGTGTTCGCCGGACTTG
>NZ_JBVIEB010000040.1:0-3536 GCF_055572075.1 Streptomyces sp. NPDC030820 | reverse complement strand
GACCACACCCTTCGGCCGCCCCGTCGAACCCGACGTATAAATCACATACGCCAACTGACCAGGCACCGGATCCACACCCAGCCGATCCGCCGACTCAGCCCCCACCGCAGCCTCAACAGCCGGGTCGTCCAACAGCACACCCTCGACGCCATCCAGCAGCCCGGACCTCGTCAACACCACCCGGGCCCCGCTGTCCGCGACCATGAACGCCAACCGGTCCGCCGGATACTCCGGATCCAACGGAACATACCCCCCACCCGCCTTCCACACCGCCAGCAGCGCCACCACCCAGTCCACACCCCGCGGCAGACACACACCCACCACACTCTCCCGGCCAACCCCAAGCCCCAGGAGATACCGCGCCAACCGGTTCGCCCGCTCCTCCAACTCCCCATACGACAGAACATCCGAGCCCGAACGAACCGCCACCACACCCGGCGAACGATCCACCCACCCCTCGAACACCGACACCAACGAACCACCCGGAACCGACACCACCGTGTCGTTCCACTCCCCCAACACCGCACGCCGCTCCGCATCACCCAGAACCTCGACCCGACCCACCCGCACCCCCGGATCAGCCGCCACCTGCTCCAACACCCGCACCAGACGACCCACGAGCGCCTCGACGGTCGCCTCGTCGAACACATCGGGGCGGAAGCTGAGCCGCAGTTTGAGGCCGTCGGCCGGGACGACCGCCAGGCTGAGCGGGTAGTGGGCCGTGTCCTGGCCGGGTACTCCGGAGATCTTCAGGCCGCCCGGCGAGGCGGGACCGTCCAACTGGCCAGGGTCCGCCGGGAAGTTCTCGTAGGCCATCAACGTGTCGAAGCCCGCTCCCGGGCCGGCGATCCGCTGGATCTCGCTCAGGCCGAGGTGCTGGTGCGGGAGCAGGGCCGCCTGCCGGTCCTGCAGTGCCCCGAGCAACTCGATCATCGTCTGCGCCGGGTCCAGCGACACCCGAACCGGCACCGTGTTGATGAACAGGCCGAGCATGTTCTCCACACCCGGCAGCTCCGCCGGACGCCCGGCCACCGTCGCACCGAACACCACCTCACGACGGCCCGTCAGCTTCCCCAGCAACAGACCCCAGGCACCCTGGATCAGGGTGTTGAGTGTGAGGCCATGGTCCCGGGCCACCACCCGTAATGTCTCGGCCAGTTGTTCACCGGCGTGAGCGACGGCCTCACCCGGCATGACCCCCGCCGTATCGCGGTCGGCGGGTGCCACCAGGGTCGCCTCGTCCACCCCTGCCAGCGCCTGGCGCCACGCCTCCCGCGCGGCCTCCTTGTCCTGCCGCGCCAGCCACGCCAGGTACTCGCGGTACGGCGTCACCGGCGGCAGCCCATCGGCCTGTCCCCCGGCGGCGTAGATCGTCAGCCACTCCCGCATCAGCACCGGCATCGACCAGCCGTCCATCACGACGTGATGCAGGGTGATCACCAGCCGGTGACGGTCGGCACCCAGCCGGACCAGCAGCAGCCGCAGCAGCGGCGGCCGTGCGAAGTCGAACCGGCGCTCGCGCTCCTCCTCCGCCAGGCGCTCCGCCTCGGCCACCGCCTCCTCCTCGGACAGGTCCGAGAGGTCGGCCTCCCGCCAGGGCAGTGCCACGTTTCTCATGATCACCTGGACCAGCCGCTGGGCGCCCGCGGGCTGACGGAAGCCCGCGCGCAGGCTCGCGTGACGCGCCAGCAGCGCCTCCCACGACGCCCGGAGGACCCCGGTGTCGAGTGCCCCTTCGAGGTCCAGGATTCGCTGAGCCGCGTAGACGTCGACGACCTGCTCGTCATAAAGGGCGTGGAAAAGCAAGCCCTCCTGCAGCGGCGACAGCGGCCAGACATCCTCGACGCGCATCTGCTTCATTGAGGTCTTACCTTTCGTCCGTAAGATCGAGATCCAGGTCGAGCTCGAGCTCGTCGATCTGGTGCTGAGCGAGAGTCACCAACGAGAAGTCGGACGGCGTATGACCGCCGGTGCCGCCGGGACGGGTGATGTGCGCGCAGATCCCGGCGAGCATGGCTTTCCAGCCGGACGTGAGATCGTCGACCGCCGATCGATTCAGCAGTTGCTGCGGCCAGGTGAACGACAGGACCAGCTCGGGACCGTCGGGTGTGTCGTGGACCAGTCCGGCGGCTTCCAGGGCATGGGTGGCAGCCATCTCGGCGTCGGCGCCACCGCCCAGGGCGTTCTCACCGGCGGGCTGCCAGTCCTCGCCGCCGCTCGTCCCGCCCGTCCCACCCGTGGTGAAGCGGCCGAGGTAGTTGAACCCGATCTGGGGTTGCGGCAGTTCGGCGAGGACGGGCGCGGTCTCCGGGTTCAGATGACGCAGCATCCCGAATCCCAGACCGTCGCCCGGGACTTCCCGCAGCTGCTCCTTGACCCGCTTCACCGCCCGGCCGGCGGCCGGACCTCCGGCCCGTATCTCGGCGAAGTCCGCCGTCCCGGGATCCAGCCGCACCGGATACACGCTGGTGAACCAGCCGACCGTCCGCGACAGATCCATGCCCTCGACCAGCGGCTCGCGCCCGTGGCCCTCGACGTCCACCAGGACTCCGCCGCTCGCGTAGGTACCGCGCCTGCGATGCCATTCCGCGACCGCGAGAGCGAGCGCGGCCAGCAGTACGTCGTCGACGCCCGCGTTGAACGCCGCCGGAACACGGGTCAGCAGTTCCTGCGTGACGTCGGAGGGAACGGTCGTCGCCACCCGCAGCATGGACGTCGCCACGTCGCGCTCCCGGTCCAAGGGGCGGGCCCCCAGCAAGGGTTCGGAACCCTGGAGAATCCGCGTCCACGTCGGCAGTTCGGCGGTACGTTCAGCGCCGACGGCCTGCTCGGCGAGTGAGACGGCGAAGTGGCGGAACGGCACCCGCACCGGATCCAGGACGACCTCACGCCCAGCGGTCAGATCGGCGTAGGCCGACGCCAGGTCGGGCAGCAGGATGCGCCAGGACACCCCGTCGACGACCAGGTGATGTCCCACCAGCAGCAGCCGCCCAGCGGTCCGGGGACCGGCGTCGAACCACACCGCCTGCATCATCAGCCCGGCCGTCGGGTCCAACCGGTCACCGGCCGCCCGGGCCTCCTCGTCGATCAGCCGGTGCAGCTCCAGACCGTCCAAGCCTGCCGCGTCCACCCGGCGCAGCCAGTCCGACACCGGCAACGCCTCGGAGGCCGGCGGCACGACCATCCCCGCCGCCGAGGACTCCAGCCGCGCCCGCAGCACATCGTGGTGATCGACCAGAACACGCAGGGCTTCGCCGAGCCGTCCGAAGTCGAGCCCCGCCGGAACCTGCACCATCATCGACTGGAAGAAACCACCCTCCAGCGCGGACGATCCGGCCTCATCGGCGAGCGCGGACATCGCCGGGGTCAGCGGCACCTCACCCACGGCGTCGAGCACGGCGAGAGCTTCAGCGTCATCGGCGTCACCGTCAGGCAGTCGTTCGGCGACCGTGGCGAGGGCGGCGGGGGTCCGATGCTCGAACACCTGCCGCGCGGTGATCTCCAGCCCCGCCCGACGGGCCCGCGAGACCAGCAGC
>NZ_JBVIEB010000039.1:0-3699 GCF_055572075.1 Streptomyces sp. NPDC030820 | reverse complement strand
CGGCGCACCAGGAGCACGAGCCACCTGAACCGCGAAGAGCTCGCCCAGGGTGCCCGAAGGCAGCGGCCGGTCCGTGTCGTTCCAGCCGGACACCAGGTTTCCGCGCTCGGCCTCGTGGAGCACGTCGATCTCGCCGATCCGCGTGTCCGGGTCGGCCGCGACCTGCTCCAGCACCCGCACCAGACGGCCCGCCAGCACCTCGGCCGTCTCCTCGTCGAACAGGTCCACCGCGTACTGGATGAGGCCCTCGATCCCGACGGGAGCGCCGGTGCCGTTCCTGTGCTCGGTGAGCGAGAACGACAGGTCGAACCGCGCGTTCTCGGCCGCCGGCTTGACCGGACTGACCTGGAGACCGGACTGGCCCCACGGGTCGGTGTGCGTCTGCGCCCGGGGCTGCGGTTCCTGCACGCTCTGCATGCCGAGCGAGACCTGGAAGAGGGGGTGCCGGGTCAGGGACCGGGTCGGGCTCAGATCCTCCACCAGCCGCTCGAACGGCACGTCCTGATGCGCGTACACCGCCAGGTCCGTCTCCCGCACCCGACGCAGCAGTTCAGCGAAGGTCGGATTGCCGTCCACGCTCGTACGCAGCACCAGCGTGTTCACGAAGAACCCGGCGAGGCTGTCCAGCGCCTCGTCCCCGCGGCCGGCCACCACGGTGCCCAGCGGGATGTCGGTGCCGGCACCGAGGCGCGAGAGCAGGGAGGCCAGAGCTGCCTGCGCGACCATGAACATCGTGGCGCCGTGGCGCTGCGCGAGCTCCACGAGCCGTGCGTGCTCCCGGGCGCCCAGCCGCACGGGTACGGAGGCGCCGCGGAAGGTCCCGGATGCCGGGCGCGGCCGGTCGCTGGGCAGCGACAACTCCTCGGGCAGACCCGCCAGGGCACCCCGCCAGTAAGCGAGCTGACCACTGATCACACTCTCCGGGTCGTCCAGTTCGCCGAGCACCTCGCGTTGCCACAGCGCGTAGTCCGCGTACTGCACCGGCAGCGGAGCCCAGTCCGGGGCGTGGCCCGCACGACGCGCCTCATAGGCGACCCCGAGATCACGGGTGAGGACACCCATGGACCAGCCGTCCACGGCGATGTGGTGCACCGCCAGGACCAGCACGCTCTCCGTCGGGGACACCACCAGCAGGCGGGTCCGCCACGGCAGGTCGCGCGCCATGTCGAACCCGCGGCTTACGTAGGCGCCCACTTCCCGCTCCAGGTCCGTCTCGGCGACCCGGTCGACGGCCAGGGTCGGCCGGGCGGCCGGGCCCTCCAGGACGTGCTGCCGGGGGACGCCCGCGGTCTCGGGGAAAACAGTGCGCAGGGTCTCGTGGCGGTCGGCGAGATCACCGAGGGCGGCCTCGAGGGCGGCCGTGTCGACCTCGCCGGACAACCGGAGGACCAGCGGCAGGTTGTATCCGGCGCCGGCGCCGCTCTCCTCGAGCCGGTTGAGGAACCACATGCGCTGCTGCCCGAACGACAGCGGCACCACCTCGGGACGCGGCCGCGCCGCCAACGGCACCCGCGTCGCGGCCGTCTCGCCCTCCACCAGCTGGGCCACCCCGGCCGCCGTCGGTGCGGTGAACAGCTCCCGGATGCTGATCTCGGCGTCCAGTACGGCCCGGATACGGGCGAGCAGTCGCATCGCGAGGAGTGAGTCGCCGCCGAGCTCGAAGAACGAGTCCTCGGCCCCGACCCAGTCCAGGCCCAGCACCTCGCCGAAGAGCCCGCACACCACCTCTTCCAGCACCGTCACGGGACCGCGGCCGGCCGCGGCGCCCGTGAAGTCGGGGGCGGGCAGCGCCTCGCGGTCGAGCTTGCCGTTCTCGGTGACCGGGAGCGTGTCCAGTACCACCACAGCCGAGGGGACCATGTACTCGGGCAGCAGTGCCTCTGCGTACTCCCGGAGGACGGCGGTGCCGACGCGGTTCTGCGCGGCCGGGACGACGTAGGCGACCAGGCGCTTCTCCCCCGGCCGGTCCTCGCGCGCGATCACCACAGCCTGGGCGACCGACTCGTGCGCGGTGAGCACCGTCTCGATCTCGGCGGGCTCGACACGGAAACCACGGATCTTCACCTGCGCGTCCGCACGCCCGGCGAAGACCAGCTCACCCTGAGGGGTCCACCGGGCGAGGTCACCGGTCCGGTACATGCGGGCACCCGGCCCGGCGAAGGGCGACGCCACGAAGCGTTCGGCGGTCAGAGCGGGCCGGTCCGCGTAGCCACGGGCCAGACCGGCGCCGGCCACGTACAGTTCGCCGGTCACACCGACAGGAACGGGCTGGAGGAACTCGTCCAGGACGAACACCCGCGTGTTGTCACGCGGCCGACCGATCGGCAGCACCTGCGGCGCCTCACCACCGACCGGGATCGTGTACGTGGTCGCACACAACGTCACCTCGGTCGGACCATACAGATGCCGGACCACCAGATGGGGGTTGGCCGTCAGAACCTGCGCCACCGCACCCACCGGGACCACGTCACCGCCGGTCAGCACCTCAAAGACACCGGCCAGACACCGCGGCGACTCCTCGGCCAGCACACCGAACAGACCCGCCGTCAGGTGCACCGACGTGATCCGGTGCCGTTCGATCAGCCGCTCCAGCGACTCCGCGTCCACGGTCCCGGGCGGGGCCACGACCACCGTGGCGCCGTTGAGCAGCGGCATCCACAGCTCATAGGTGGAGGCGTCGAAGGCATGCGGGGCATGCATCAGCACCCGCTTGCCCGCATCCGCCTCCCAGCAGCCATCCAGCGCCAGCGCCACCAAAGCGGACTGCGACACCGCCACGCCCTTCGGCACACCCGTCGAACCCGACGTATACATCACATACGCCAGATCCCCACCGCCGGCACGGACGTCCGGAGCGCTGTCGTCCGCACCCGCCAGCAGCCGCTCGACGGGCACGACGGGCACCACGTCCCGACCGTCCAACGCCCGGTCCACCGTCCGGTCCGCCGTACGGTCGGCCACCACGGCCACCGTGTCGGCGAGCATCAGCCCGGCCCGCTCGGCCGGGTATCCGGTGTCCACCGGGACGTACGCCGCACCGGACTTGGCGACGCCGAGCAGCACCGCGATCAGCTCCGCCGACCGCTCCAGCACCACACCGACCCGCCGACCGGGACCGGCACCCAGCGCGATCAGCTCGTGCGCCACCCGGTTCGCGGCGGCGTCCAGCTCCGCGTACGACCACTCCACCTCACCGGCCACCAACGCCGGTGCGTCCGGAGTACGAGCCGCCCGAGCCGCGAAGAGCTCGCCCACGGTCCCCGCGGGCAACGGCCGGTCCGTGTCGTTCCAGCCCGACAGGAGCTCCGTGCGCTCGGCGTCGTCCAGCAGCTCCACCTGGCCCACCCGCAGCTGCGGATCGGCGGCCACCTGTTCCAGCACCCGCACCAGGCGGTCGGCCAGGGACCGTGCGGTCGCCTCGTCGAAGAGATCGGTGGCGTACTGGATGCCGCCGTCGATCCCGGCCGGGGCGCCGTCGCCGTCACGGCGCTCGCCCAGGCTCACCGACAGGTCGAAGCGCGCCGTCTCCAGCCCGTGCTGCTCCATCGCGCGCACCCGCACACCGGGCAGCTCCCACTGCGTGGGCCGGCTGTTCATGACGCCGAGCATGACCTGGAAGAGGGGGTGGCGGGCCAGCGAGCGGGAGGAGCTGAACTCGTCCACCAGCCGCTCGAACGGCACGTCCTGGTGGGCGTAGGC
>NZ_JBVIEB010000038.1:0-4238 GCF_055572075.1 Streptomyces sp. NPDC030820 | reverse complement strand
TTCCGCGAGCACCGGGCCGGTCTCCGGGTTCAGATGACGGAGCAGTCCGAAGCCCAGACCGTCACCGGGAACCGCCCTCAACTGCTCCTTGACCCGCTTCAGTACACGGCCGGCGGCCGGGCCACCGGCCCGTACCTCGGCGAAGTCGACACCTCCGGCGTCCAGCCGTACGGGATACACGCTGGTGAACCAGCCGACCGTCCGCGACAGATCCATGCCCTCGACCAGCGGCTCACGCCCATGACCCTCGACATCGACCAGCAGCCCACTGCCCGGATCACCGCGCCACTCGCCGATCGCTGTGGCCAGTGCCGCCAGGAGCACAGCGTCGACACCCGCGTGGAACGCCGCCGGGACCCGCGTCAGCAGCTCCGAGGCGACTGCCGCCGGAACGGTCACCGTCAGCTGTCGCATGGAAGAAACCAGATCCCGTGCCGGGTCCAGGGGCCGTGACACCGACAGACCGTCGCCGTCGAGCATGCGCGTCCACGCCGACAACTCACCGGCCCGTTCCGCACTGTTCGCCTCAGCGGCCAAGGCCAGAGCCCACTGCCGGAACGACAAACCGACGGGGTCCAAGGCCTCGCCGGGCCGCTCGTACGCAGCCGCGAGATCCGGCAGCAGGATGCGCCACGACACCCCGTCCACCACCAGGTGGTGCGCGACCAGCAGCAGCCGCCCGGGGCTCTCGGGCCCGGCATCGAACCACACCGCCTGCACCATCACCCCGGCCGACGGAGCCAGCCGCTCCCCGGCCGCCCGCATCTCCTCACCGGTCAGCCGCTCCAGCTCCGGCCCCGCCAGCCCGGCCGCGTCCACGCGCCGGACCCACTCGCCGACCGCGACACCCCCCGGCGGCGGAACCACCAGACGACCCCGCTCCAGACGCGCCCGCAGCACATCGTGGTGATCCACCAGCTTTCCGAGTGCGCGCACCAGCCGATCGACATCGAGACCCTGCGGGGTCCGAAGGAGCACCGACTGGAAGAAGTTCCTCGTCACGGCCTCAGGACCGGACTGGTCCTCCAGAGAACGCATCACCGGAGTGAGGGGGATCTCGCCCACACCGGTCGCCCGGGCATCGTTCCACGGGGCGGCCGCTTCGGAGAGCCGCTCGGCCACGAGGGCGAGCGCGGCCGGTGTGCGGTGCTCGAAGACCTGGCGTGCGCTGACGACGAGACCGGCTCGGCGGGCGCGGGAGACCAGCAGCATCGACATGATCGAGTCGCCGCCCAGCTCGAAGAACGAGTCCTCCGCCCCCACCCGCTCCAGCCCCAGCACCTCACCGAACAGACCGCACAGCGCTTCCTCGTCCGGCGTCGCCGCGCCCCGGCCGCCGCCGGCCAGGCCCGCGAAGTCGGGAGCGGGGAGCCGACCGCGGTCGATCTTGCCGTTCGCGGTCACGGGCAGCGCGTCCAGCACCACCACTGCCGCCGGGACCATGTAGTCCGGCAGCCGGTCGGTGGCGAAGTCCCGCAGCAGCGCGCCGTCCGCATCGTCCCCGGCGGCGGGTACGACGTAGGCGACAAGGCGTTTCTCGCCCGGCCGGTCCTCGCGGGCGATCACCACGACCTGGCCGACCGACGCATGCGCGGCCAGAGCCGTCTCGACCTCGCCCGGCTCCACCCGGTACCCACGGATCTTCACCTGTTCGTCCGCACGGCCGGCGAAGACCAGTTCGCCCTCGGGCGTCCACCGGGCCAGGTCGCCCGTCCGGTACATGCGCGTCCCGGCCTCGCCGAACGGGCACGCCACGAACCGCTCGGCCGTGAGCCCCGACCGGCCCTCGTACCCGCGAGCCAGACCGGCGCCCGCCACATAAAGCTCACCCGTCACATCCGCCGGCACGGGCTGCAGGAACTCGTCCAGCACGTACACCCGGGTGTTGTCACGGGGACGACCGATCGGCAGCACCGGGGGCACCTGATCGCCCGGGCGGATCGTGTGCGTGGTCGCGCACAGCGTCACCTCGGTCGGACCGTACAGATGGCGGACCACCAGATGCGGATGCGCGGCCAGGACCTGCGCCACGGCACCCACCGGGACCACGTCACCGCCGGTCAGCACCTCCGCGGCGCCCGCCAGGCACTCCGGGGACTCCTCCGCCAGCACCGCGAAGAGACCAGCCGTGACGTGCACGGAGGTGACCTCGTGGCGTGCGATCAGCCGTTCCAGCGACTCCGCGTCCACCCGCCCCGGCGGTGCCACGACGACCGTGCCGCCGCTGAGCAGCGGCATCCACACCTCGTACGTCGAGGCGTCGAACACATGCGGGGCGTGCATCAGCACCCGCTTGCCCGGGGCCGCCTCCCAGCAGCCGTCCGTCGCCAGCGCGGCCACCGAGGCCTGCGACACCGCCACGCCCTTCGGCAAACCCGTAGAACCCGACGTGTACATCACGTACGCCAGGTCGTCGCCCCGCGCCGTCGTGACCGGCCTGCTGTCGTCCGCACCCGCGAGCAGCTCCGCGACCGGCACCACGTCCTCGCCGGCCACGACCTGATCGCCGACCGTCAGCGCCGTGTCCGCCAGCATCAGCCGCAGCCGCTCCGCCGGATGACCGGCGTCCACCGGCACATACGCGGCCCCGGCCACCGCGATCCCCAGCAGCACCGCGATCAGCTCGGCGGACCGCTCCATGGCCACGCCGACCAACTGTCCGGTGCGTATGCCCCGGGTGAGCAGCCCGTGGGCGATGCGGTTCGCGGCGGCTTCCAGTTCGGCGTACGACCACTCCGTCTCACCGGCCACCACCGCCGGCGCGTCGGGGGTACGGGCCGCCTGGGACCGGAACAGTTCGCCCAGGGTCTCCGCCGGGGCCTTCCCGGCCGTGTCGTTCCACTCCGCGAGGACCGTGCGGCGCTCGGCCTCGTCCAGCACGTCGATCCGGCTCAGCGGCACCTCGGGATCGGCCGCCACCTGCTCCAGCACCCGCACCAGACGGCCCACGAGCGTCTGAGCGGTGGTCTCGTCGAACACGTCCGGCCGGTAGTCCAGCCGCAGCTCCAGTCCGTCGACCGGGACCACCACGAGGGTGAGCGGGTAGTGCGCGGCGTCCTGCCCCTTGGCCCCCACGAGTTCGAGGCCGGGGGGCACGGGCGGGCCCGCCGGGTCGACGGGATAGTTCTCGTACACCATCAGGGTGTCGAAACTCGCGCCCGAGCCGGCGGTCCGCTGGATCTCCGCCAGGCTCAGATGCTGGTGCGCCATCAGCGAGGACTGCCGGTCC
Source organism: Streptomyces sp. NPDC030820 (assembly GCF_055572075.1). NCBI lineage: Bacteria > Bacillati > Actinomycetota > Actinomycetes > Kitasatosporales > Streptomycetaceae > Streptomyces > Streptomyces sp. NPDC030820. Next base: position 1,009 of record NZ_JBVIEB010000038.1, on the reverse strand, counting down.
TGCAGTTGGGTCAGCAGGTCGAGCGCGGACTGTGCGGGGTCCAGGCTCACCCGCACCGGCAGGGTGTTGATGAACAGGCCGAGCATGTTCTCCACGCCCGGCAGCTCGCCCGGCCGTCCCGCCACCGTCGCGCCGAACACCACGTCGCGCCGGCCCGTCAGCTTGGCCAGCAGCAGCGCCCAGGCCCCTTGCACCACCGTGTTGAGCGTCAGGCCGCGCCCACGGGCCATCGCCCGCAACGCCTCGGCCAGCCGGTCACCGGCCTTGACGGCCACCACACCCGGGAGTATGGGCACCGTCTCCCGGTCGGCCGCCGCCACCAGGGTCGGCTCGTCCACCCCGGCCAGGGCCTCGCGCCACGCCTCCCGCGCGGCCTCGTCGTCCTGCCGGTCCAGCCACGCCAGGTACTCGCGGTACGGCGTCACCGGCGGCAGACCACCAGCCTGTCCCCCGGCGGTGTAGTGGGCGGTCCACTCGCGCATCATCACCGGCATCGACCAGCCGTCCATCAGGATGTGGTGCATCGTGACCACCTGACGGAACCGGTCGGCGCCCAGCCGGATAAGCAGCAGTCGCAGCAGGGGCGGGCTCGCCAGATCGAAGCGCCTCCCGCGCTCCTCCTCGGCCAGTCGCTCCGCCTCCACCTCCGCCTCGTCGGCGGGGAGATGCGAGAGGTCCACTTCGCGCCACGGCAGCGTCACGCCCCGGGCGACCACCTGGACCAGCTGTCCGGCGCCGATGGGCTGGCGGAAACCGGCGCGCAGGCTCGCGTGCCGCGCCAGCAGCGCCTCCCACGAGGCCCGCAGCACGCCGGCGTCGACGGGTCCCCGAAGATCCAGGACCCGTTGCCCGACATACACGTCCACGGCCTGCTCGTCGTAGAGGGCGTGGAAGAGCAGCCCCTCCTGCAACGGCGACAGCGGCCAGACGTCGGCCAGCTGCGGCTCGGCGGCCTCCAGCTCCTCCACCTGCTCCTGGGCGAGCGTGACCAGAGGGAAGTCGGACGGCG
>NZ_JBVIEB010000037.1:0-5149 GCF_055572075.1 Streptomyces sp. NPDC030820 | reverse complement strand
AACACAGTGGACGCGAGCAACTGAGGACAAGCCCTCGGCCTATTAGTACCGGTCACCTCCACCAGTTACCTGGCTTCCAGATCCGGCCTATCAACCCAGTCGTCTACTGGGAGCCTTACCCCATCAAGTGGGTGGGAGTCCTCATCTCGAAGCAGGCTTCCCGCTTAGATGCTTTCAGCGGTTATCCCTCCCGAACGTAGCCAACCAGCCATGCCCTTGGCAGAACAACTGGCACACCAGAGGTTCGTCCGTCCCGGTCCTCTCGTACTAGGGACAGCCCTTCTCAAGACTCCTACGCGCACAGCGGATAGGGACCGAACTGTCTCACGACGTTCTAAACCCAGCTCGCGTACCGCTTTAATGGGCGAACAGCCCAACCCTTGGGACCGACTCCAGCCCCAGGATGCGACGAGCCGACATCGAGGTGCCAAACCATCCCGTCGATATGGACTCTTGGGGAAGATCAGCCTGTTATCCCCGGGGTACCTTTTATCCGTTGAGCGACGGCGCTTCCACAAGCCACCGCCGGATCACTAGTCCCGACTTTCGTCCCTGCTCGACCCGTCGGTCTCACAGTCAAGCTCCCTTGTGCACTTACACTCAACACCTGATTGCCAACCAGGCTGAGGGAACCTTTGGGCGCCTCCGTTACCCTTTAGGAGGCAACCGCCCCAGTTAAACTACCCATCAGACACTGTCCCTGATCCGGATCACGGACCCAGGTTAGACATCCAGCACGACCAGACTGGTATTTCAACGACGACTCCACACACACTGGCGTGCATGCTTCACAGTCTCCCAGCTATCCTACACAAGCCGAACCGAACACCAATATCAAACTGTAGTAAAGGTCCCGGGGTCTTTCCGTCCTGCTGCGCGAAACGAGCATCTTTACTCGTAGTGCAATTTCACCGGGCCTATGGTTGAGACAGTCGAGAAGTCGTTACGCCATTCGTGCAGGTCGGAACTTACCCGACAAGGAATTTCGCTACCTTAGGATGGTTATAGTTACCACCGCCGTTTACTGGCGCTTAAGTTCTCAGCTTCGCCCACCCGAAGGTGAGCTAACCGGTCCCCTTAACGTTCCAGCACCGGGCAGGCGTCAGTCCGTATACATCGCCTTACGGCTTCGCACGGACCTGTGTTTTTAGTAAACAGTCGCTTCTCGCTGGTCTCTGCGGCCACCCCCAGCTCGAGGAGCAAGTCCTCTCACCAGAGCTGGCCCCCCTTCTCCCGAAGTTACGGGGGCATTTTGCCGAGTTCCTTAACCATAGTTCACCCGAACGCCTCGGTATTCTCTACCTGACCACCTGAGTCGGTTTAGGGTACGGGCCGCCATGAAACTCGCTAGAGGCTTTTCTCGACAGCATAGGATCATCCACTTCACCACAATCGGCTCGGCATCAGGTCTCAGACACGTGCAGGGCGGATTTGCCTACCCTGCGTCCTACACCCTTACCCCGGGACAACCACCGCCCGGGATGGACTACCTTCCTGCGTCACCCCATCACTCACCTACTACCAACTTGGTCCGGCGGCTCCACCACTCCCCTTTGCCCGAAGGCTCCGGGGCGGCTTCACGGCCTTAGCATCACTGGATTCGATGTTTGACGCTTCACAGCGGGTACCGGAATATCAACCGGTTATCCATCGACTACGCCTGTCGGCCTCGCCTTAGGTCCCGACTTACCCTGGGCAGATCAGCTTGACCCAGGAACCCTTAGTCAATCGGCGCACACGTTTCTCACGTGTGAATCGCTACTCATGCCTGCATTCTCACTCGTCAACCGTCCACGACTACCTTCCAGTGCCGCTTCACCCGGCAGACGACGCTCCCCTACCCATCACAGCACCCGTTGGGGCTCATGCTGCAATGACACGACTTCGGCGGTACGCTTGAGCCCCGCTACATTGTCGGCGCGGAATCACTAGACCAGTGAGCTATTACGCACTCTTTCAAGGGTGGCTGCTTCTAAGCCAACCTCCTGGTTGTCTGTGCGACTCCACATCCTTTCCCACTTAGCGTACGCTTAGGGGCCTTAGTCGATGCTCTGGGCTGTTTCCCTCTCGACCATGGAGCTTATCCCCCACAGTCTCACTGCCGCGCTCTCACTTACCGGCATTCGGAGTTTGGCTAAGGTCAGTAACCCGGTAGGGCCCATCGCCTATCCAGTGCTCTACCTCCGGCAAGAAACACACGACGCTGCACCTAAATGCATTTCGGGGAGAACCAGCTATCACGGAGTTTGATTGGCCTTTCACCCCTAACCACAGGTCATCCCCCAGGTTTTCAACCCTGGTGGGTTCGGTCCTCCACGAAGTCTTACCTCCGCTTCAACCTGCCCATGGCTAGATCACTCCGCTTCGGGTCTTGAGCGTGCTACTGAGTCGCCCTATTCGGACTCGCTTTCGCTACGGCTTCCCCACCCGGGTTAACCTCGCAACACACCGCAAACTCGCAGGCTCATTCTTCAAAAGGCACGCAGTCACGAGAACGTGCAAGCACGTTCCGACGCTCCCACGGCTTGTAGGCACACGGTTTCAGGTACTATTTCACTCCCCTCCCGGGGTACTTTTCACCATTCCCTCACGGTACTATCCGCTATCGGTCACCAGGGAATATTTAGGCTTAGCGGGTGGTCCCGCCAGATTCACACGGGATTTCTCGGGCCCCGTGCTACTTGGGTGTCTCTCCAACGAGCCGCTGACGTTTCGACTACGGGGGTCTTACCCTCTACGCCGGACCTTTCGCATGTCCTTCGCCTACATCAACGGTTTCTGACTCGTCCTGTCGCCGGCAGACGACAGAAGAGAGATCCCACAACCCCCACGACGCAACCCCTGCCGGGTCTCACACGTCGTAGGTTTGGCCTCATCCGGTTTCGCTCGCCACTACTCCCGGAATCACGGTTGTTTTCTCTTCCTGCGGGTACTGAGATGTTTCACTTCCCCGCGTTCCCTCCACACTGCCTATGTGTTCAGCAGCGGGTGACAGCCCATGACGACTGCCGGGTTTCCCCATTCGGAAACCCCCGGATCAAAGCCTGGTTGACGACTCCCCGGGGACTATCGTGGCCTCCCACGTCCTTCATCGGTTCCTGGTGCCAAGGCATCCACCGTGCGCCCTTAAAAACTTGGCCACAGATGCTCGCGTCCACTGTGCAGTTCTCAAACAACGACCAGCCACCCGTCACCCCGAACCAACAGGCTCGAGTACACCGGGGCCGGCGACCGAGGAAAGTTCATTCCCTCAGACACCCAACAGCGTGCCCAGCCGGATCCCGTCCGGAGATCATGCGTTCCACGCTCCTGCGAGCAGTACTAGCAGCCTCCGACCCGTGTTCCGGCCGAATAATCAACGTTCCACCCATGAGCTGACCACCGTCGATCGTTCGCCGACGTAGTGGCTCTGGCTGCCTTGCGGCAGCTAGATGCTCCTTAGAAAGGAGGTGATCCAGCCGCACCTTCCGGTACGGCTACCTTGTTACGACTTCGTCCCAATCGCTAGTCCCACCTTCGACAGCTCCCTCCCACAAGGGGTTGGGCCACCGGCTTCGGGTGTTACCAACTTTCGTGACGTGACGGGCGGTGTGTACAAGGCCCGGGAACGTATTCACCGCAGCAATGCTGATCTGCGATTACTAGCGACTCCGACTTCATGGGGTCGAGTTGCAGACCCCAATCCGAACTGAGACCGGCTTTTTGAGATTCGCTCCACCTCACGGTATCGCAGCTCTTTGTACCGGCCATTGTAGCACGTGTGCAGCCCAAGACATAAGGGGCATGATGACTTGACGTCGTCCCCACCTTCCTCCGAGTTGACCCCGGCGGTCTCCTGTGAGTCCCCATCACCCCGAAGGGCATGCTGGCAACACAGAACAAGGGTTGCGCTCGTTGCGGGACTTAACCCAACATCTCACGACACGAGCTGACGACAGCCATGCACCACCTGTACACCGACCACAAGGGGGCGCCTGTCTCCAGACGTTTCCGGTGTATGTCAAGCCTTGGTAAGGTTCTTCGCGTTGCGTCGAATTAAGCCACATGCTCCGCCGCTTGTGCGGGCCCCCGTCAATTCCTTTGAGTTTTAGCCTTGCGGCCGTACTCCCCAGGCGGGGAACTTAATGCGTTAGCTGCGGCACCGACGACGTGGAATGTCGCCAACACCTAGTTCCCACCGTTTACGGCGTGGACTACCAGGGTATCTAATCCTGTTCGCTCCCCACGCTTTCGCTCCTCAGCGTCAGTAATGGCCCAGAGATCCGCCTTCGCCACCGGTGTTCCTCCTGATATCTGCGCATTTCACCGCTACACCAGGAATTCCGATCTCCCCTACCACACTCTAGCTAGCCCGTATCGACTGCAGACCCGAGGTTAAGCCTCGGGCTTTCACAATCGACGTGACAAGCCGCCTACGAGCTCTTTACGCCCAATAATTCCGGACAACGCTTGCGCCCTACGTATTACCGCGGCTGCTGGCACGTAGTTAGCCGGCGCTTCTTCTGCAGGTACCGTCACTTGCGCTTCTTCCCTGCTGAAAGAGGTTTACAACCCGAAGGCCGTCATCCCTCACGCGGCGTCGCTGCATCAGGCTTTCGCCCATTGTGCAATATTCCCCACTGCTGCCTCCCGTAGGAGTCTGGGCCGTGTCTCAGTCCCAGTGTGGCCGGTCGCCCTCTCAGGCCGGCTACCCGTCGTCGCCTTGGTGAGCCGTTACCTCACCAACAAGCTGATAGGCCGCGGGCTCATCCTGCACCGCCGGAGCTTTCCAGAATCACCGATGCCGGTGAAACTCGTATCCGGTATTAGACCCCGTTTCCAGGGCTTGTCCCAGAGTGCAGGGCAGATTGCCCACGTGTTACTCACCCGTTCGCCACTAATCCACCCCGAAGGGCTTCATCGTTCGACTTGCATGTGTTAAGCACGCCGCCAGCGTTCGTCCTGAGCCAGGATCAAACTCTCCGTGAATGTTTACCGGTAATCCGGTTGAACACCACGAGAGCGGAACCACCGGAGGAATAGTCCGGCGGTTCACAGCGTCCTCGCTGTGTTTTTCAAAGGAACCTCGACCATCGGAATGTTCCGACGGACGGGGTATCAACATATCTGGCGTTGATTTTTGGCACGCTGTTGAGTTCTCAAGGAACGG
>NZ_JBVIEB010000036.1:0-6563 GCF_055572075.1 Streptomyces sp. NPDC030820 | reverse complement strand
CACCGCACGCCGCTCCGCATCACCCAGAACCTCGACCCGACCCACCCGCACCCCCGGATCAGCCGCCACCTGCTCCAACACCCGCACCAAACGGTCGGCCAACGACCGGGCGGTCTCCTCGTCGAAGAGGTCCGCGGCGTACTGGATGCCGCCGACGAGCCCGGCCGGGGCGCCCTGGTCGTCGCGTCGCTCGCCGAGGGTCACCGACAGGTCGAAGCGTGCCGCCTCCGGGCCGTGCTGCATGGGGTGGGTGTCCAGGCCGGCCAGCTCCCACTTCGCCGGCGGGGTGTTCTCGATCGTCAGCATGACCTGGAACAGCGGGTGGCGGACGAGGGAACGGTCGGGGCTCAGGTCGTCGACGAGCCGTTCGAAGGGCAGGTCCTGGTGGGCGTAGGCCGCCAGGTCCGTCTGCTTCACCCGGGCCAGCAGCTCGGCGAAGCTGGGGTTTCCGCTCAGGTCGGTGCGCAGGACGAGGGTGTTGACGAAGAACCCGGCGAGGTCGTCGAGTGCCGCGTCACCCCGGCCTGCCACGGGTGTGCCCAGCGGGATGTCGGTGCCGGCGCCCATGCGGGCCAGGAGGACGGTCAGGGCTGCCTGCGCGACCATGAACATGGTGGCGCCCTGGCGCTGGGCGAGGGCGACCAGGCGGGCGTGGGCCTGCGGGCGCACGGCGAGGGGGACCCAGCCGCCGCGGAAGGAACCCGCCGACGGGCGGGGTCGGTCCGTCGGCAGCGACAGTTCCTCAGGTGATCCTTCGAGTGCGGTGCGCCAGTAGTCCAGCTGCGAGCTGATCAGGCTGTCGGGGTCGGTGAGGTCGCCGAGGACCTCGCGCTGCCACAGCGCGTAGTCGGCGTACTGGACCGGCAGCGGGACCCATTCCGGGGCCTGGCCGCGGCGTCGTGCGGCGTAGGCCGCGCCGAGGTCCCGGGCGATCACGCCCATGGACCAGCCGTCCACCGCGATGTGGTGGACGACGACGATCAGGACGCTCTCGGTAGGGGACAGCACCAGCAGCCGTGCGCGCCAGGGCAGTTCGCGGGCCACGTCGAAGCCGCGCTCGTTCTCCTCGGCGAGTTCGCGTTCCAGGGTGGCCTCGGTGACCTGGTCGACGATCAGCTTCGGCCGTCCGGCCGGGCCGTGCAGGATCTGCTGGCGCGGGGCGCCGTCGGCCTCCGGGAAGACCGTGCGCAGGGCCTCGTGCCGGTCGGCGACGTCGCGGAGGGCCGCTTCCAGTGCCGCGGTATCGACCTCGCCGGACAGCCGGAGCCTGAGCGGCAGGTTGTAGGCGGTGCCGGCGCCCTTCTCCTCCAGGCCGTTGAGGAACCACATGCGCTGCTGCCCGTACGAGAGGGGCACGGCCTCGGGGCGTTCGACGGGGACGAGCGGGGGGCGGGGCCGTTCGCCGTCGTGGTCCGCGGCGGTGCCCCTCTCGATCAGCCCGGCCATGCCCTCGACGGTGGGGGTGGCGAAGAGGGCGCGGATGCCGATGCGCGTGTCGAGCACGGCTCTGATCCGGGTGACGAGCCGCATCGCCAGCAGGGAGTCGCCGCCCAGCTCGAAGAACGACTGCTCGGCTCCCACCCGTTCCACTCCGAGAACCTCGGCGAACAGCCCGCAGAGAACCTCTTCGACGGGTGTGGCCGGGCCGCGGCCGCCCGCGGGGCCCGCGTAGTCGGGCATGGGGAGCGCGGCCCGGTCGAGCTTGCCGTTGACGGTCAGCGGCAGGGCGTCGAGGACCACCACCGCGGCCGGGACCATGTGGTCGGGGAGCCGGTCCGTCACGAACTCGCGCAGGTGCGCGCCGTCGGGTGCCGCGATGAACTCGCGAGGGTGCGCGTCGTCAGGTGCAGCGGCGTCCGCCGGGACCACGTACGCGACGAGCCGCTTGTCGCCGGGCCGGTCCTCGCGGGCGATCACCACGGCCCGGTCGACCGACGCATGCGCGGCCAGCACCGCCTCGATCTCGCCCGGTTCCACCCGGAAGCCGCGGACCTTGACCTGCTCGTCGGCGCGTCCGGCGAACACGAGCTGTCCGTCGGACGTCCACCTGGCCAGGTCGCCGGTCCGGTACATGCGTGCGGCCGGGCCGTCGCCGGCGGGGTACGGGCAGGCGACGAACCGCTCGGCCGTCAGGCCGGGGCGGCCCAGGTAGCCGAGGGCGAGTCCGGAGCCGGCGACGTACATCTCGCCGGTCACTCCGGGCGGTACGGGCCGCAGGAACTCGTCCAGGACGTAGACCCGGGTGTTCGTGATCGGGCGCCCGATCGGCACCACCGCGTCGGCGGGGAAGTCCGTGAGCGGATCGCTCATGGCGGCGCAGACCGTGGTCTCGGTCGGGCCGTAGGCGTTGACGACCCGGCGCTCCGACGACCACCGGGCCACCAGCGCCGCCGGAGCGGCCTCACCGGCCACGACCAGCGTCCGGACAGCGGCCGGCAGGCTCTCCACGACGCCCAGCACCGAGGGCGGCACCGTCACGACGGAGACTCCGTACTCCTCCGCCACCTCGCCCAGGTCGCCGAGCGGCGGCAGCTTCCCGGAGTCGGCGAGGACCAGTGCGCCGCCCGACAGCAGGGTCACGCACAGCTCCGACACGGCCGCGTCGAAGCTCAGCGAGGCGAGCTGGAGCACCCGCGAGCCCGGGCCGACATCGAAACGTTCCGCCTGTGCCGACACCAGGGCGCCCAGGCCGCGGTGGGACACCAGCACGCCCTTGGGACGGCCCGTGGAACCCGATGTGTAGACGACGTAGGCCGCGTCACCGACCGCCGACGGAGCCATGCGGTCGGCGTCGGAAGGTGCTTCGGCGGACCTGGCGGCGAGTGTCTCGCGGGCCGCCGGGTCGTCGATCACCAGACGCCCGGTGCCGACGGCCCAGGACAGTCCACCCCCGGACAGTTCGTCCCCGGACAGTTCGTCCCCGGACAGTTCGTCCCCGGACAGTTCGTCCCCGGACAGTTCGTCCCCGGACCGTCCGCCTCCGGCCGGTCCGTCCCCGGACAGCGCGTGCTCGGTCGCCCGCGTGCACACCAGCAGCGCGGGGCGCGCGTCGTCGAGCATGTAGGAGATCCGGGCCTCGGGGTACTCCGGGTCGACCAGTACGAATCCCGCACCGGCCTTGGCGGTCCCCAACAGGACCGAGACGAGTTCGGCCGACCGGCGCATCACCACACCGACCAGGTCGCCGGGCCCGACCCGGCGCGCTATCAGCTCGTGCGCCACCCGGTTCGCCGCCGCGTCCAGCTCGGCGTACGACCACTCCACGTCCCCGTACACCACCGCGGTCGCGTCCGGTGTCCGTGCCACCTGGGCCTCGAACAGCTCGCCCAGCGTGCCCGCCGGCACCTCCCCGGCCGTGTCGTTCCACGCGGACAGCACCGTCCGGTGCTCCGCGTCGTCCAGTATCTCCAGCCGGCCGACGGGGATCTCCGGGTCGGCCGCGAACTGCTCCAGGATCCGGCGCAGCCGCTCGACCAGGGCGCGGGCGGTGTGCGGGTCGAACAGATCGGGACGGTAGTCGAGTTGGAGCTGTAGTCCGCCGATCGGCGCCGCCACCAGGCTCAGCGGATAGTGCGCGGCGTCCTTGCCGGCCATTCCGCTGACGTTCAGGCCCGTGGGGGACGGAGCACCAGCCGGGTCCGCCGGGTAGTTCTCGTACACCATCAGGGTGTCGAAGGCCGCTCCCGGGCCGACGATCCGCTGGATCTCGGTCAGGCCCAGGTGCTGGTGGGCGAGCAGCAGCGACTGCCGGTCCTGCAGCTCGGACAACAGGGCGCTCACCGCCTGGGCCGGGTCCAGGGGCACCCGTACCGGCACCGTGTTGATGAACAGGCCCAGCATGTCCTCCACGCCCGGCAGCTCGGCCGGACGTCCGGCCACGGTCGCGCCGAACACCACGTCGCGGCGGCCCGTCAGCTTGCCGAGCAGGATCGCCCAGGCTCCCTGGACGAGGGTGTTGACGGTCAGACCGTGGCGGCGGGCCACGGCCCGCAGTGCGGCGGCCAGTTCCTCACCGGCCCCGATGACCACCTCGTCGGGCATGACCGGTGCCGGGTCCCGGTCGGCCGGCGCCACCAGCGTCGGCTCGTCCACGCCGGCCAGGGCCTCACGCCACGCCTCCCGCGCGGCCTCCTTGTCCTGCCGCGCCAGCCACGCCAGGTAGTCGCGGTACGGGGTCACGGCCGGCAGCCCGTCGGCCCTGCCGTCGGCGGCGTAGATCGCCATCCACTCCCGCATCAGCACCGGCATCGACCAGCCGTCCATGACGATGTGATGGAGGGTGATCACCAGCCGGTGGTGGTTCTCGCCGAGCCTCACCAGGGCGAGCCGCATCATCGGCGGCCGTGCCAGATCGAACCGCCGGGCCCGTTCCTCGGCGGCCAGCTGCACGGCCTGAGCCTCCGCCTCCTCCGGGGGCAGGCCGGCGAGATCGGCCTCACGCCAGGGCAGTGCCACCTGGCGGACGACGACCTGCACCGGGGCGCCGGAGGCCCGGCGCTGGAAACCGGCGCGCAGGCTCTCGTGCCGGTCCACCAGCGCCTCCCACGAGGCGCGCAGGGCGACGGGGTCCACCGGCCCGTGCAGGGTCAGGACGCGCTGACCGATGTAGATGTCGAGGCCCTCGTCGTCGTACAGGGAGTGGAATAACAAGCCCTCCTGCAATGGCGCCAGAGGCCAGACTCCCACGAGCGCGGAGTCGCTCATCGTGTTCCCCTTTCGATCTCTTTCGCCATTGATTCGAACTCGTCCAGCTCGTCCTGACTGACGTCCGCGAGGGAGAAGTCGGACGGTGTGTGACCGCCGGCGTCGGCGAGAGTGCCGTGCGCCGCGATCCCGACGAGCACGGCCTTCCATTCCGCGGCCAGTCCGTCGACGTCCGCCGCGCCCAGCAGGTGCCGCGGCCAGGTGAACGACAGCAGCAGCTCGGGGCCGTCCGGGGTGTCCTGGGCCACCGCGGCGGCCTCCAGGACGTGGGCGGCCGCCATGCGCTCGGAGGCACCGCCGCCCAGGGCGTGCTCCCCCGCCGGCTGCCACTCCCCGCTGTCCGGGCCACCGCCCGGGCCGCCCGCTGCCGCGCCGGTGAACCGGCCCAGGTAGTTGAACCCGATCTGCGGTGACTGCGACGCGGCCAGGACCGGCGCGGTCTCCGGATTGAGATGACGCAGCATCCCGAATCCGAGACCGTCGCCCGGGACTTCCCGCAGTTGCTCCTTGATGCGCTTCACCGCCCGGCCTGCGGCCGCGCCGCCCGCCCGTACCTCGGCGAAGTCCACCGGGGCGGGATCCAACCGCACCGGATACACGCTGGTGAACCAGCCGACCGTCCGTGACAGATCCATGCCCTCGGCGAGGGGCTCACGCCCATGACCCTCGACATCGATCAGCACGTCGTCGCGGAAACCCCCGCCCCGCCCGCGACGCCATGCGGCCACCGCGAGGGCGAGGGCCGCCAGCAGCACGTCGTCGACGCCGGCGTGGAAGGCGGACGGCACCTGCGTCAGCAAGCCGTGGGTGACGTCCGGTGGGACCGTCACCGCCGTCCGCCTCATGGTTGTCGCCAGATCCCGCGCCGGGTCCAGGGCACGAGAACCGACCAACGGGTCCGGGCCGCTCTCACCGTCGAGGATCCGCGTCCACACCGGAAGCTCGGCGACCCGCTCGGCCGCGACGGCCCGGTCGGCCAACTCCCGCGCCCAGCGCCGGAACGAAACTCCTACCGGGTCCAGAGCCGGTTCCTGGTCGTTCGTGTCGTCCACGTTGTTCGGGTTGTTCGGGTTGGTCGCGAGGGCACGGTAGGCGGCGGCCAGGTCGGGCAGGAGGATGCGCCAGGACACCCCGTCCACCACCAGATGGTGCCCGACGAGCAGAACGTGCCCGGCAGTTCCGGGACCGGCGTCGAACCACACCGCCTGCACCATCACCCCGCCGTACGGATCCAGCCGCGCCGCCGCCGCCCGCGTCTCCTCGCCGATCAGCCGCTCCAGCTCCGGCCCCTCCAGCCCGGACGCGTCCACGCGCCGTACCCAGTCGGCCACGGGTGCGTTTCCGGCCGGCGGCACGTGCAGCCGCCACGCGGCGCCGGCCGCGTCCGAGGACTGTTCGAGACGAGCACGGAGGATGTCGTGATGGTCCACCAGCACCCCGAGCGCACGGACCAGCCTCTCGAAGTCCAGCTCGCGCTCCCCGCGCACCAGCATCGACTGGAAGAGCCCGCCGGCCAGCGCCTCCACACCCGACTGCTCGACGAGGGCACGCATCGCCGGGGTCAGGGGCACCTCACCCACCGCGACGTCGACGCCCTGGAGACCGGTGCCGGTCCCCGTGGCGGCGGCGACCGTGGCGAGGGCGGCGGGGGTCCGATGCTCGAACACCTGCCGCGCGGTGATCTCCAGCCCCGCCCGACGGGCCCGCGAGACCAGCAGCATCGACATGATCGAGTCCCCACCCAGCTCGAAGAACGAGTCCTCCGCGCCGACCGCCTCCAGCCCCAGCACCTCCGCGAACAGCCCGCACAACACCTCCTCCACGACCGTCGCCGGAGCGCGACCGGCGGTGCCCGTGAA
>NZ_JBVIEB010000035.1:0-7757 GCF_055572075.1 Streptomyces sp. NPDC030820 | reverse complement strand
CCCCCCCCCCCCCCCCCCCCCCCCCCCCCCCCCCCCCCCCCCCCCCCCCCCCCCCCCCCCCCCCCCCCCCCCCCCCCCCCCCCCCCCACCACCCCGCTGTCAGTACCCGCTGTCAGTACCCGCTGTCAGTGCCCGCTGATCGCGAGTTCGTAGTCTCCGACCAGGTCACCGAGCAGGGTTCCGGCGGTCAGGTCGCTGGTGACGTGACCGGCCATGTAGAGGCGGGAGTAGAGGACCTCGGCCTGCATCCACGCGTAGTCCCCGGTCCGGTGCGGGGAGAGGGCGCCGAGGAAGGTGACGGCCGCCGCGGAACGGGCCGCGTGCCGGGAGGGGTAGGAGTACGGGCCCTTGGCGCCGGGCTTGATGTGCTTGTCCGGGCGCAGGCTCGGGTCCAGCACGAACGGGGCCGGCTGCCTGTCCTTGGCCGCCACCTGGTCGCTGATCGTCTTGGCCAGCTTCAGGGCCGCCTTGAGCTCCGCCTTCTCCGCCGTGCCCTTCGCGGCGGGGACGAGTTCGGTCTGGTCGTGGAGGTACACCTTCCAGATGTCCTTCTTGCCGTTCAGCTCCAGCCAGCCGGCCGCCTTCTTCCCGGCGGCCGTACGGGTCCTGGCGAGGGCCTGGACCTGGTGGAGTTCGGCGGTGCGCTGCTTCGCCGTGGGCGGGGCGGGGACCTGCTGAGCGGCCCAGGCGGCGAACGCCTGGTCGTCGCGGGTGGCGCCGTGTGCCTTCTTCCACTGGGCGAAGAGGGCGTCGGCCTTCGCCTTCTGCTCGGCGGCCAGCTTGCCGATCGGCGCGATCTCGGCGTCGGTGAAGAGGGCCGGGGGCGGGTTCTGCTTGATGCGGTCGGTCGCCGAGAGCTTCAGCCCGGGGAATCCGGCGGCGGCCAGCTGCGGTCGCAGCAGACCGAAGGAGGCGGCGGCCACGGCGATCAGCGCGATGACGGCGTACGGCCATTTGATGCCACGCAGGGCGTTCATGCGGCGGGGGTCCTTTCGAGGAGCGGGGTGGGGCTCGCCTCGGTGGTGAAGTGGGCGCGGGCGAGCCGGCGTACGTCGTTGTCGGGCAGGCCGGGGGTGAGCAGGGACCGGCCGACGACGTACTTGCTCAGGGAGACGGGCCGGGCACCCACGCGCAGCAGGAGCCGGTCGGCGGGGGCGGGCCGGGTGCCGCCCTTGGTCTCCACGAGGACGTGCCCCGGGTCGAGGGCGGCGGTGCGGTCACCGTGGTGGCAGGTGAGTCCGCCGTCGAGGGTGACACGCGTGCCGTGGTCCAGATCGGCGAGGGCCGCGCGGACATAGCGGATCTCGGCGGCCGGGGACAGGGCCGCGGTGGTGACGGGGATGTCCGCCGCGCCCAGCACCCCGTCGACGAACCCGGCGGCGGAGCCGTCCAGCCGCCCGTAGGCGTGAGCGGGGATCCTCAGGGCGTGCTTGACGGTGGCCCCACGGCCGTCCTTCGTCTTCACCTCCACCCGGCACAGTCCGTCCTCCGCGTACAGGCGGGTGCGGACCTTCCAGCGCCGGCGGCGGCCCTGGACGTGGGCCCGCCAGGCGCCGAGCTGCTCGGTGTCGAAGTAAGTGCTGAGGTAGCCGGTCGTACGACGGCCGGCCAGGTCGAGGACATGGTGGCTGTCGGCGAGCCGGGCGACGAGGTCGCGGGCGCGGTCGAGCGGGACCAGGTACTTGCGGTCGGTGCGGTGCTGCAGCGCGGCCGCCGCGTCGACCTCGGCGAGCGTGGCGCCGCGCAGGGCGGTGAGGCCGAGGTCCGCCGCGAAGGAGGAGCTCATGCGACGGTCACCGGCTCGCGCGGCTCGGCGTCCTGGGCACCGGCCGCCTCGCCCGGTACGACGGGGTAGTGGGCGGAGACCCGGGTGGTCTCGCGGACGTAGTCGACCTCGTCGACCTCGACCGACAGCGGAGCCCGGCCGAAGCGGAACGCGACGTCCTGGGAGATCAGGGCGGGGTCGTCGTAGATCCGGTCCAGGGTCAGCTTCACCGTGCGGGTCGTCGGCTGGTAGGCGCGGGGGTCGTCCACCAGCAGGACCGCCAGCAGCACCACCGCGTCCAGCGTGATCACCAGCCAGCTGTCGCGCTGCGGAAGTCCGGTGCACAGGGCGATGACCAGGGCCACGAAGGTGTAGGCGACGTCGCGCAGGGTGAAGGCGGCGCTGCGCAGCCGGACCAGGGAGAGGATGCCGAACAGTCCGAAGCCGACCCCGGCGGGGAACTTGCCCGCGCTGATCGTGCTCATCGCCGCGAACAGCCCGATGTTCAGCGCGGCCAGGACCAGCGGCATCGCCGGTGCGCTGGGGCGGCGCCGGTAGAGCCAGCCGACCAGGACCAGCAGGGCGACCACGTCGAGGCCGCCACGCGTGACGAGATCGAGGGGGGCGATGTGGTGGGTGATGCCCTTGGCGGCGAGCACCAGTGCGTGCATGACTGTCCCTTCCGTCCCGGCACGTCGGACGGCGGACCGGTCGCGGTCCGCGGAGCACCGCGACGTGAAGGAAGGTAGGGATGTCACATGAACGGACCATGAAGGCTTCCGGGCGCCCGGAGCCGGGAGCGCCGGCGGTTAGCCTGACCGCCATGCACTACCTGGTCGTCGACGACGAGACCCGCCTCACCGACCTCGTCGTCCGCTACCTCACCGAGTCCGGACACACCGCCGAGGGCCGTTACGACGGCCCCTCGGGGCTGGCCGCCGCCCGTGACCCCCGCCTGGACGGGGTCCTGCTGGATGTGATGCTGCCCGGGATGGACGGGGTCGAGGTGTGCCGGACGCTGCGCGGCGAGGGCGTCGACGTGCCCGTGATCCTGCTGACGGCGCGCGGCGCGATCAGCGAACGGGTCGCCGGTCTAGACGCCGGCGCCGACGACTACGTGGTCAAGCCGTTCGCCCTGGAGGAGCTGCTGGCGCGGCTGCGGGCGATATCCCGGCGCCGCCCCGACGGCTCGGGCCGTCTGTCGGGCCGTCTGAAGGTCGGCGACCTCGTCCTCGACCCAGAGCAGCAGCGGGCCTGGCGGGCGGACACCGAACTCGACCTGTCCCGGCGGGAGTTCGACGTGCTGCGGGTGCTGATGGAGAACGCCGGACGCCTGGTGACCCGGCTGCAGCTGCTCGACGAGGTCTGGGACGGCGAGACCGACCTGCGCAGCAACGCCATCGACGTGCACGTCTCCAAGGTGCGCGCGAAGGTCGACCGGGCCTTCGACCGTACGACGATCACGACCCTGCGCGGGCGCGGCTACCGCCTGGAGACCGCCCCGTGACCCTGCCCGGCGGGCTGCGCGCGGAGGGCGAGCGGCTGCCCTCCCGGTTGCGCGCGTGGTTCGGCCGGCTGCCCGTCGTCACCCGGCTCGTGCTGGCCGTCGCCGTCACCATGTCCCTGGTGCTGACCGGTACGGCCGGGCTGGTCTACTGGCGGGTGCAGACCGCCCTCGACCGTCAGCTCCACGACGACCTGGCCACCTACCGGCACAGCCTCGACCGGGCCGTGCGCGCCGGCACCGCGCTGCCTCCGGGCCCCAGCGGCAGCCTCTGCCAGGTCCTCGACACCCACGGCCGGGTCCTCGCTTCCACTGCCGCCGTGGGCCCTCGGGCGCTGCTCACCCCTGCCGAACTCGACGCCGCCGTGCGCGGGCACGCGGTACGCCGCGACATCGGCTCCCTGCTGCCGATCACCCCGGACACCCTGCGCCTGCAGGCCGAGCGGGTCCGGGCGGGCGGAGCGGTACGGGTCGTCGTCGCCGCCGTCCGCCGCGGGCATCGCGACGAGGCCCTGCGGGAACTCCTCGCCCAGCTCGCGCTCGCCTCCGGACTGACCCTGATCGCCGCCTCGTACGTCGGCTACCGCACCGCCCGCGCCGCACTGCGGCCCGTCGAGCGCTACCGCACCGCTGCCGCCGCCCTCGCCGACGGCGGACCGAACCTGCGCCTGGACGTGCCCGCCGACCGCGACGACGAGATCACCCGGCTCGGGCACACCCTCAACCGCATGCTCGACCGCCTGGAGGCGTCCGCCGTCCGCGAGCGCCGTTTCGTCGCGGACGCCAGCCATGAGCTGCGCACCCCGCTGTCCCTGCTGCGGGCCGAGGTCGACGTGGCGCTGCACCGCCCCCGCACCGCCGAGGAACTCAACCAGACCCTGCGCTCCGTGGACGCTGAGGTCCAGCGCCTGATCGACCTCTCCAACGCCCTGCTCGACCTGGAGGAACTCGGCAGCACCGGCCACATCACGCGGGCACCGGTACGACTCGCCGACCTGGTCGGCACCGCCGTGGCCCCGCATCTGCGCACCGCCGAACGGGCCGGGCGCGGTGTTTCCGCCGACGCGGCGGACACCGTCGTCGACGTCGACGCGCGCTGGCTGGTGCCCGCCATCGGCAACCTCGTCGCCAACGCGCTGCGGCACGGTGACGGGGCCGTCCGTGTTACGGCCGTCGTCCACGAGGGTCGGCTGCGGCTGTCCGTCACGGATGAGGGGCCGGGCTTCCCACCTGAGTTCCTGCCCCGCGCCTTCGACCGTTTCGCCCGGGCGGAGGCCAGCCGGACGAGCGAGGGATCGGGGCTGGGGCTCGCGTTTGTGCGGGCGGTGGCCGTGGCTCATGGGGGTGCGGTGCGGGCGGAGAACTCGGGGGGTGGGGCGGTGGTCACCGTTGATGTGCCTTGCTGAGCGGGTGCCTGTGCGCTCCACCGGGGTGCCGCGTCACGCCGTTCAGGGCGCGACCGGTGCCGGACGCCGGAAGGTGAACGCCAACGCCGCCCCCGCCCCGATGAGAATCCCCAGCGCGGCAAACCCATAGGTGAGCGTGGCCACAGAGGCAACCGCCGCCACCAGCAACGGGCCGCCCGCGTCGCCGAGTTCGCGTCCGAGTTCCGCCGCGCCCATGGTCTGCCCCAGCCGTTCCCGCGGCGTCGACGAGGCCAGCGCCGCGAAACCGAGGGGCGTGATCAGACCCGTGCCGATGCCGATGAGGGCGGCGGCCGGGAGGAGGCCGGTGAGGCCGGGCAGCATGGCGCAGGCCAGACCGGCGGCGGTGACGGCGAGGCCCGCGGCGAGACCTGTACGGGTGGTCAGGCGTCCCTCGTCCAGGGCCCGCCCCGCACGCGGCTGGACCACGGCCGCGCAGGCGGCGAGCAGCGACACGGCGGCCCCGGTGGCCACCGTGCCCAGCCCTACGGCACGGCCGGAGACCGGCAGGAAGCCCACCCCCGCCGAGAGGGCCGCGGTTGCAGCGGCGAGCGCGGCGGTCGGGGCCAGGAAGGCCGGGTCGGCGAGCCGCCGGGCGAGGTCCAGCACCGTCTGCCGGGCCTTCGGCAACGGCGGTACGACAGGCACGGCGAGCGCGGCCCAGACGGCGACCGCCGCGCCGAGCACCGCCAGGACGGCGAACAGCAGCCACAGGCCGCCGGCCCAGACCAGGACACCGCCGAGCAGCGGGCCGAGCGTGTAGCCGATGGACTTGTAGAAGCCGTAACTGCCGAAGGCGCGGCCGTGCCCCACGGCCGGGTTGAGCCGGGCCACCAGCGCGGACGCGGACGGCGAGAACGCCGAGGCCGCGGCACCCTGGCCGAGCCGGGCCGCCCACAGCCAGCCGGGGCTGTCCGCGATCACGTACAGCGCGGACGCCGCCGCGAAGGCCACGAGGCCGCCGAGCAGCACCGGGCGGGCGCCCACCCGGTCGGCGAGGGTGCCGAACACCGGCTTGAGGATCACCTCCGCGCCGTCGTACAGGGCGAGCAGCCCGCCCAGCACCAGCAGCGAGGTCACCGCGCCCTTCGCGTGACCGCCGAGGTTCGCGGCGATGCCGTGCGCCCCGAAGGCCGTGGTGAACCCGGCCGCGTACAGCGGCCACATCTGCCGGGCCGAGGCCGCCGAAGCCGGCGCGGCCTCCGCCCCGGTTCGGCGCTGGTTCACCATGCTGGCGAACGTAGCAGGCCGGGCTACCGGCCCACATCCCGGCTGCGGACGTCCTCCAGGAGCTCAAGGCGTCATCCCTCGAAGCGGTAGCCCATGCCGGGCTCGGTGATCAGATGGCGGGGCCGGGAGGGATCCGACTCCAGTTTCCGGCGGAGTTGGGCCATGTAGACCCGCAGATAGTTGGTCTTGTTGCTCTGCGCGACGCCCCAGACCTCCTGGAGCAGCTGTTGCTGGGTGATCAGCCGGCCGGGGTTCGTCACCAGGATCTCCAGCAGGTGCCACTCGGTCGGGGTGAGCCGTACGTCCCTGCCGTCCCGTACGGCCTTCTTGGCGAGCAGGTCCAGGGTGAAGTGCTCCGTCTCGACCCGTGTCGTCTCAGGGATCAGCGGGGCGTCCTCGGTCCGGCGGACGGCGGCCCGCAACCGGGCGAGCAGCTCGTCCATGCTGAACGGCTTGGTGATGTAGTCGTCGGCGCCTGCGTCGAGCGCGGCCACCTTCTCGTCGGACGCCTGCCGGGCGGACAGCACCAGGATCGGCACCCGGCTCCAGCCCCGTATGCCCTTGATGACGTCGACGCCGTCCATGTCGGGCAGACCGAGGTCCAGCAGCACCACGTCGGGCTGACGCGCGGCGGCGAGCCGGAGGGCCGTGGCCCCGTCGGGAGCGGCGTCCACGCCGTAGCGACGTGCCTGCAAGTTGATGACGAGGGCCCGAACGAGCTGCGGGTCGTCCTCCACCACGAGCACCCGGGTCATGGGGGTGTGCCTCTCCTGTCACCTGTCATGCCTGCGGGAGTCGCGTAAGGCGGTCACTTCTTCGCCACGAGGTCCTTGAGGGCGATGTTGAGTTCGAGGACGTTCACCCGTGGCTCGCCGATGTAGCCCAGGGTGCGGCCCTGGGTGTGGTCCTTCACCAGCTTCTCCACCGCGGCGACGGGCAGGCCGTTCTTCGCGGCGACCCGGTGCACCTGGAGTTCGGCGTACTCCGGGGAGATGGCCGGGTCCAGCCCGGAGCCGGAGGAGGTGACGGCGTCGGCGGGGACGTCGGACTGCTTCACGGTGTAACCGGGGACGGAGTTGTCCTTGACCACCTCGGCCTTGGCGTCCTCGACCTGCTTGAGGAGCACCTTGCTGTCGGCGGACAGGTTCGTGGCGCCGGACAGGATCAGCCTGTACTGCGTGTTGACGCTGTTCGTGCCGAGGCCGTTCGCCGGGCGGGGCTGGAAGTACCTGAGGCTGTAGCCCTCTTGCCCGATCAGCGACGAGCCGACCACCTTGCCGTCCGCCTTGATCTCGGAGCCGTTCGCCTCGTTGTTGAACAGTGCCTGCGCGATGCCGGTGACGACCAGCGGGTAGATGACGCCGGTCACCAGGGTCAGCACGAGGAGGGCCCGCAGGCCCGCCCCGAGCAACCGGGCGGTGTTCGTTACGGAGTTGTTCATGGTGATCAGCACGCCTTTGAAGAGTCACAGCCCGGGGACGAGGGAGATGAGCATGTCGATGATCTTGATGCCGATGAAGGGCGCGACCAGTCCGCCGATGCCGTAGATCCCGAGGTTGCGCCGCAGCATCCTGTCGGCGCTCATCGGCCGGTACCGCACGCCCTTCAGGGACAGCGGCACCAGGGCGATGATGATCAGCGCGTTGAAGACGACGGCCGACAGAATCGCGGAGTTGGGCGAGGACAGGTGCATGATGTTGAGCTTGTCCAGGCCCGGGTAGACCGCCGCGAACAGGGCGGGGATGATCGCGAAGTACTTCGCGACGTCGTTGGCGATGGAGAAGGTGGTCAGCGCACCGCGCGTGATCAGCAGCTGCTTGCCGATCTCCACGAT
>NZ_JBVIEB010000034.1:0-12250 GCF_055572075.1 Streptomyces sp. NPDC030820 | reverse complement strand
TGTTCCGCCGGCCTGTCCGCGAAGCAGACCGCAACGCCGCACGCGGCCCTGATCTCCCAGAACCCGGACAGACCCAGTTCAGGTCCTCCAGCTCCCACTCCCGTCGCCCAGCCCGCCCCTCTTGATTACCGCGAGTACGGTGGTGCGAGGCGCGGGAAGGGGTCCAGCTCGGCGCTGGACCCCCAGATCCGGGCGAGGAGGACCGGTTAGTAGAGCGCTCGGAACGGTGTTGTGCCGGTGTAGGTGCTGGGGGCGAGGAATCGCTCCACCTCGCGAAGTAGCCGGCCGAGGTGTGCCGCGTGGTGGCCGCCGAGTGTGATCGTCTTGGGGAGGGCAGCCTCGGACGCGATTGCCCGCACTGCTTGAGGCGCTCGCGATGGTCGGCCTTGCATGCTGTGGACTGCGGCTTTCCCTGCATCAGGGCGTGATCGCAGAACAGTTCGACGGCGACGGGCTTGCCCACCGCTCCGACGGAACTGGCGCCCGCCGAGTGGACCGCCCCGGTCCTGGGGCGGCCTGGCATAATGCGCCCATGGATCATGCGACCGCGCGGCAGTTCGTCGACTCCTGGGTAACGGCGTGGAACGCGCACGAACTGGAGGCTGTGCTGACGCACTACGCCGAGGACGTTTCGTTCCGGTCGCCAGTGGCCGCGCAACTGCTCGGTGGTGACGGGGTCATCCGAGGCAAGGACGCACTGCGCGCCTACTGGGCAGAAGGCCTACGGCGTATCCCCGACCTGCGATTCGAAGTACTTGGCAGCTACGTCGGCGTGAACTGCCTGGTCATCAACTACCGCAACCAGAAGGGCGGCCTGGTCAACGAAGTGCTCATCTTCGACGGCCCGCTGGTCATCGAGGGATACGGCACCTACCTTGGCGAGGACACCAATCCGGCCGGAGCCCGCTGAACTTGCTCCAAGGTCATGAAATGGGCAGCTGTCGGCTTTCCGGACGTGAGGATGGTTTCGTCTTCGCTGGTCAGGCATAGAGGCGAGTCCAGGTGGCAGTGATGGCGCGCCGTGCCGTTGCTCCCCCGCTAGGATTTGTCGCGTAGAGCTCGTCGGCAAGGCGGAAGATCGGCGCCTTGTCCTGCGACCACACCGGATCTTCGGCGCTGCCGTGGACAGTCGAGAAGAGCCGCAGAGTGCGCAGGTCCGGTGGATCATCACCTCGCGAAGTCGCGGCTCGACCCGGCCGTACCCGAGGATGCCGGAGCCGAGCGGTCGCATACGGGAGGCGAGCTCGTCGTGCACGCCAAGGGTGCGGAACAGTGCCAGCGGCTCCATCCCGCTGTTGGGCGGCAATCACTCGTCAAGCATCCTCTTGGTGGCCGGGTCACAGGGAGGCTCCAACGGCGGTATCTGCGAGCCAGCGTGGAAACCGAGTTATGAACTACACTCCATATCTGCTTTGAAAAACGAAGTGACTATACTAGCGCTTCGAAAATAGAAGCGGATCGCGGAGGTTGCCCATGCCGACACCATTGCCCGGCCGACCAGTGCGGTCATCGCGCACAGGACGGCCGATCATGGCGCTGCTGGACCTGCTAGGGCGCCGCTGGACGCTGCGCGTGCTCTGGGAATTGCGCACTAAGTCGCTCGGCTTCCGGGCGCTGCAGGACGCGTGCGATCGGATGTCGTCCAGCGTGCTGAGCGACCGCCTCGCCGAGCTCGACGAGGCGGGGCTGGTGACCGCCGACCCCGGCGCCGGATATGCGCTGACCAGGCGAGGGCGGCAACTGCTTGACGCGCTTGAGCCCCTGGACGCCTGGAGCAAGGCGTGGGCTCAAGACATTGCCGACACCCGCCCGGCGCCACGCGATGGAGACCGCCCCGAAGGCGCTCGGCGCCGACCCGGGGCAGGGTGACGGCGCCACTCTCAGGGTGAGTGGGTAGCCAACGGTTGGACATTGACTTTTCGCGGCTTCGGGCTGGGGGTGCAGGCACTGTCCTGAGTGCGGGCGCGGCTCAGTCCTCGGCGGCACGGGCGCCGCAGGTGCCGGGCGCCGGCTGTCACTCCCATGTGATTGACCCGGGCCGCTCACCAGTCGGCTTGCGGTACGCAGCCGCGTTCGGCCCGGCTGGCTGCGATGCGTTGAGCCGCGAGCTCACCGGCCTGCTCGGGGTCGTAGCCGGTGAGCCGGGTCATGAATGGCCGCGAGCGGGGTGATCTGGCCGCGTCCGCCCCAGTGGCTCTCGGGGACCTCCGTGGGGATCACCCAGATCCGACTGGGATCGCGTGGCCACGGACCATTCTCGGCGTCGAGGATCACCTCGGTGACCTTGGCGATGACACCCACCCGTCCGTGCTCATCGCGTGCCCTTCCAGCACGGACGGGACGGCCTTGTAGCGGGGCGCGTCCGTGGGTGCTCCCCGGACGTAGACAGCGGCCGGCCGGTGAACGAACGCCCACGAAACCGCCCGGGTCGCGGTGAAGAAGCCTGCGAGCAGCCCGTCCAGGTCGTGCTCGAATGCGCCGCAGGGCACACCCACCCGCCCTCGGAAGCCATCCACCGCACGCCTGGGCCAGGCGTCCGCTTCCCGGAACCCACCGACAGGGGCGCCTGTCCCGATTCCCATGCCGAGTTGGCGTACGGCTGGGAAATCTGCCGGCATCCCGCGAAACGCAAGAGCGCATCTACGGGACCGGGACGCGGGCCCCGCTCGGCGCGGCCTTCGGGCCGGTCGCGTCGGCCGAGACCGTCCCCCCGAGCAACTCCTGCCGCTGCTGGACGACAGCATGCTGCTGCGGCCTGTTCGGCGGTGGCCTCACGAGGACGCCGAAGCCAGAGAGAGGGGAGGGACGGCCCCTCATACGGCCGCCTCCCAAATCCAGCTTGCGAACTTGCAGCAGAGAAGGTGCCGGTCTCCACCTCTTCAGCGGGGAGCATGGCCAAGGTGTCTAGGTCTGGCTCCATGAATGATCACCTCCCTTCGAGGAGCCGAGGCGAGCCGCCGACTGGCTGTCATCAGGGCCGGCCGCTGAAGAAGCAGGAAGAACGGTCCGGTGCAGGTCCACTCACCCAGGTAGCCGGCCTCCTCCTCGGCGGGCAGCATCGCCAGAGCCTCGAGGTCGAGTTCCATGGTTGCGTCACCTCCTCTCAGAGAGCGGGGACACGGGTGCCACTGCGCGGCGGAGGTTGCCGCCTCCGGGTCGCGCAACTGGTGCCGCTTTCCCGGCGACTTGTGCTTCGATTTTCGAACCGCTACGGTACTTTCAAAATCGAAGCGGCTTCTGTGTGGCACCGCCGCCCGCCGACTTCGCGACCGCGACGCGCCACCTGTCGCGACATCTTTCCCGCCTGCCCCTGTGAGAACGATGATGATGAAAAGCACCACCGCGCACCCCGGTGCGGCTTTCGAAGGTGTCGTGGCCGCGGCGGCCTTCGACGAACTCCCGTGCAGCGCTGCCGCACACGCCGAAGTCCCTGCCCTTGGGTTCCTGCCGGGCACCCTTCCGCCCGAACTGGCCGACCCGATCATGCAACTGCTGGAGGCCGAAGAGGAGCCCCGCGGTCGGGAACTTTCAGGACGAACCCAAAAAGGCAGGGCCGCGTGAAACCGCTGCAGGGTATCCGCGTTCTGGAGCTGGGAGGCTGGCTCGCCGGAGCCCTGGCTGGACGTCTCCTGTCCGACTTGGGCGCGGACGTGATCCGCGTCGTGCCTGCCGGGTCGGCGAAGCTTCCCGAGCCACTCGACCGCGCGTTGGCGGCCGGCAAGGAGGAGGTATCGCTCGACTTGCGTCAGCCACGGGACCGCGCGGAGGCCGAGGTGCTGATTGCAGGGTGCGATGTAGTGCTCGAAAACGCACGCCCGGGCGCACTTGAGCGGGCGGGCCTGAACGCCGCAGACTGTCGCGCGCGCGACGACCGACTGATCTGGGTGAGCCAGCCGGGCTTCGCGAGCACCGACACCGAGTTGTCCGATCTGCCGGCTTGGGAGGTGGTGCTTGGCGCGGCCTGTGGGCTGTACACCGACACGAGCCTCATTCGTGGACTCGTGGGTCTGCCTCCGGTATTCACCGCGCTGCCGCTAGCGTCCGTTTACGGTGGGGTACACGGAGCGTTGGCAGCAGTGGCAGCGCTGGTCGGCCGTGAGCGCGACGGCTGTGGAGATCATGTGGAAGTCCCACTCGCGGCATCGCTGCTGGCTGGTATGGGGCCGGTGCTGCTGCACCTCGAACGCCAGCCCAGCCGCTACGACACGCCGCCTCTCCCTGCCCTGGTCAAGCCGCTGGTCGGGGCGGCGCGAGCCGTCCTTGCGCACGCGCCCCTAAGACTTCGGGAACGCGTGGGCGGGCTGGCCAGCGGCTTGGTCCCGCCGCTCATGGACTCCTACGCCTGCGCGGACGGTCGGCTCCTCTACGTCTTCGCCATGGACCATGACCGACTCCCCACCATGCTCCTGGACAAGGTCGGTGTCCTTGACGGTCTTCGCTCCACGGGCCTGGGGACCCACAGCCTCTACGGGCCGTCGCGTCGCGACAACCTTCTTGACGGCAGCGCACTTGCGTCGGCCGCACGCCGCAAGGTGCGCAAGGCTCTGGCCGACGCATTCGCGACTCGACCCGCACACGACTGGGAACGGCTGCTCGGCGACGCGGGTCTGCCCTGCGCTGTGCAGCGGACGTCTGCGGAGTGGGCGGCGCTGCCCGAGACGGCACTGGCGGGGTTGTTCACCGACCGCAACGGTATCCGCGCTCCGGGACCGGCCGTGTGGTACGACGCCGAACCTGAGGCAAAGGGCGTACCGTTCCCGGTGCCGCCGCCCAAGAGCCTGCCTCTGCAGGGCTGCCGCGTCATCGACCTGTCCTGCATGGTCGCGGGGCCGATAGCGGCACGCACCCTGGCCGAACTGGGCGCCGACGTCATCAAGATCGATGCCCCGCGGCCTCATCACGGTCCGAGAATGGTCTGCTGGTACGGGTTGGAGGTCAATCGCGGCAAGCGCTCCGTCCTCCTCGACATCGCTCGGCCCGAAGGCGCGGAGACGCTGCGTCGCGCGCTGAGTCACACCGATGTAGTGGTCGAGAACTTCTCCGGCCAGGCATTGGCCCGCCTGGGGCTCGACCCACGCGAGCTGCGCGCTGCCGCCCCGCATGTGGCCTGGACCACAATTTCCGCCTTTGAGGGACCCTCTGCGGGACCGTGGGCAAAACGACGCGCTTACGACCCCGTCCTGCAGGCCGCGACGGGCATCATGCTCCGCTACGGCGGAAGTGCCCCCGAACTGCACGCCGTCGCCTCCTGCGTTGATGCACTGACCGGCTATCTCGCCGCGCTGGCAACCGTTGCGGGCCTGTTGGTCCGAGCCCGAGGGGGAACACCGCCTCCTGCCCGCACCTCACTGGCGGCCGCCGCCGGCCTCGCCCAACTACCTTTCATGCTCTTCTCCAACGGCCATGCGGCATTCGACGGAGAACCGTCCGGGCCCAATGCGGTCGGAGTCGGCGCGCTCCAGCGCCTCTACCGGGCCCGCGACGGCCATCTCGCACTTGGTGCCCGCGACGACCAGCTCACTGACGTCCTTCATGCGCTCGCGATAGCGCCCTGCTCCGAGTCCTCGGACCTGACCTGCGAGGGCGCGGTGGCCGAGAAGATTGCTGCGGCACTGCGACGGCGCACGGTCCGCGATGCAGTCGCGGCTCTGCGCGCCGCCGGAGCCGGAGCGATCCCTGTACGCAGTCTCGACGAAATACGCGAGCAGGAAGCGTCAAACGATCCCACCCGCACGCTGGGCCTACTCCGTGAGCCCAACCACCCCGCCGGAACATCGGTCACGGCGGTGGCACCGACGTATCTCCGGTTCAGCCGCCGTGGCCCGCTGCGATCTGGCGCTCCGGCCGCCAAACCCGGAAGCGACACCGTCACCACGCTCTCCGACTGGGCGGAGTCCGACGCCGTGCGCCGGATGGTTCAAGACGGAGTGGCAGCCGATCACATCACCTCGGAGTACCTGCCGTCATGACCCACAGTGCTTCGCAGCTCACCCGCCGGTTCCCGGGAAAGCGGGCCCTCGTTTTCGGTGCGGCGAGCGGCCTCGGCCGCGAGACCACGCTTCTTCTGCTCGACGCCGGGTGGAGAGTCATGGCCGCGGATATCGACACCGCCCGCCTGAAAGCAGACTCCTCACTGGGCCGCGCTCTGCACAGGGGCGTCGATGTCAAGGTCGCCGATGCCGTCCAAGCTGTCGTCGACGAAGCCGTGGTCACATTCGGCGGGGTCGATCTTGTTGTCAACAGCGCGGGAATCGGCGCGGGCGGGCGTTTCGAGGAGGTTCCGGTCGACGTATGGAAGGAAGTCCTGCATGTGAACGTGCTGGGAACGGTGCACGGCTGCAGCGCCGTACTACCGGTGATGCGTCAGCAAAAGGCAGGCCACATCGTCAATGTTGCCAGCGCGGCCGCCTTCCACGCTCTGCCGCGGGTAAGTGCGTACAACGCCTCTAAGGCGGCGGTCCTCGCCCTGTCGGAGACGCTGGCGTCCGAACTCGCAGGCAGCGGCATCGGCGTCACAGTGAAGTTGTCGGCCTTCTACCGCTCCCGGCTGCCGGAACTGACCATCGGGAGCGAGGAGGCACGTGCCCTCACCGCGCAACTGGCGGAGCGCTCGGGCCTGGACGCTCGCACTGTTGCAAAAGAGATGCTTCACGCCGCTGGGTCAGGACGCTTCTACGTGGTGACCCCGCGGCAGGCCCGCATTCTGTGGTCGGTCAAGCGCCACGCGCCGCGCCTCTACCAGCGGCTGATGCCAGCCGCGTCGCAGAGGCTCATCTCCCGCCTGACGCGTGAGATCGATTCAGTCACTAATGAGGTGAGGCTGAGGTGAACGCATATACCCCGAATCTGGTACTCGCCCGAGGGGCCTTTGTCTCCCAGCCCTTCAGCATCTACATGGGTGCCCGGCTGACGGCTTTCTGCGATGGTTCTGCCGCCCTGGAGCCTGACGTCCAGGATGGATTGCAATGGAAGGCGTTCTTCAAGAGCCAGGCGAAGAACCCCCACTACCTGCGGCAGGGCGATGTGGTGACCGCGGCCATCGCCACCCCGGACGGACGCATCGAGCTCGGCGAGCAGCGAACGCCCGTGACCGACGCGAACTGACCGACGCGAACCGATACCCGAAGTGCGCCGTACATGACGGTCGAGCCAACTCGGCAGACGTACCCGTCGTGATCGTCGGAGCCGGACCCGTGGGCGTGACCGCCGCCCTCCTCCTGGCCCAGCGCGGAATACATACCGTCGTCCTCGAACGCCGCGCCCGACTCGACGACCTGCTCGGCGACTCCTTCGCCCTGGTGACGGCTGCACCGCTGTCCCCGCACGGCAGGCGATCGCTGACGGCCTCGGTGCCCGGACCGTCCACGGCGACGACGGTCGGCTCACCGCCTGGCTGCGCAAGGCACGGGCGGACTGCCGCGCTGCTTCCCTGCTGCATACCACCCGAATCCCTTGTCCCTGCTCAACGGACCTATCCGAAAACGCCTGTTGAGGAGCATGCCGCGATGAACACGCCGTACCCGAACCCGTTCTTCACACCCGATGCGGAGGCCGCAGCGGCCAGTCGCATCGTGGACTTCGCCCGCTGGGCGGCCCGGCACGGGGGCCCGGAGGGCGGCGCCGACTACGCCGCCCTGCACCGCTGGTCGGTCACCGACCTGGAGGGCTTCTGGGGCGCGGTGTGGGAGTACTTCGACGTCGAGGCGGACACCCCGTACGAGCGGGTCCTGGCCGAGGAGACCATGCCGGGCGCCCGCTGGTTCGCCGGTGCCACCCTCAACTACGCCCACCACGCCCTGCGCAACCTCACGGACGACGACGTGGCGATCATCGCCCTCCACGAGACCGGCTTCGGGTACGAGATGACCGGGAAGCGGCTACGCTCCCAGGTCGCCTCGGTGGCAGCAACCCTGCGCGACCTGGGTGGGGCAGGGCGACCGAGTGGTGGGCTACCTGCCCAACACCCCGCACGCGATCGTCTCCTTCCTCGCTGCCGCAAGTCTCGGCGCCGTGTGGTCGGTGTGCGGGCAGGACTACGCCCCCAAGGCCGCCGCCGACCGGTTCGCACAGCTCAAACCCACCGTCCTGATCGCCGCCGACGGCTACCTCTTCAACGGCACCACCCACGACCGCCGGGAGGCCGCCCTCCAACTGGCCAACGCCCTTCCGACGTTGAAGGCGACGCTGCTGGTGGACCACGTGGGCCTGCCATGGCCCGAAGCCACCCGCCCGTCCCTGGCGGTGCCCTGGGAGGACGCGTCCACCCGCACCGAGGAACTCGCCTGCACGCCGGTGCCGTTCGACCACCCGCTCTGGGTCGTGTTCTCCTCCGGCACCACCGGCCTGCCCAAGGGCATCGTCCACGGCCACGGAGGGGTCCTGCTTGAGCACCTCAAAACACTGGGCCTGCACTCTGACCTGCGCCCCGGCGACCGCCTGCTCTGGTACACCACCACCCACTGGATGATGTGGAACCTGGTCGTCTCCACACTGCTGACCGGTGCCACGACGTGCACGTACGAGGGTAGTCCTGCGCCCTTCGCCAAGCTCGACATCCTGTGGGAGCTGGCCGCGCGCCACCGGGTCACCGTTTTCGGCACAAGCCCCCAGTGCCTGCTGAGCATGGCCAAATTGGGCATCGACCCGTCCGGCCACGACCTGTCTTCCGTCCGCGTGGTCGGCTGCACCGGCTCCGCCCTGCCGGCCTCCGCCTACCCCTGGGTCCGCGACCACGTGGGCGACCATGTCCTGCTCGCATCCACCAGCGGCGGCACGGACGTGGTGTCCGGCTTCGCCGGCAGCGCGCCCAACACTCCCGCCTGGGCCGGGGAGTTGTCCGCGCCCCACCTCGGCGTGGCCCTGGCCGCATACGACGCCGAGGGCCTCCCAGCCACCGACGAGGTCGGCGAGTTGGTCGTCACCCGCCCCATGCCCTCGATGCCGCTGTACTTCTGGAACGACCCCCACGGCACCCGCTACCGCGACGCCTACTTCTCCTCTTACCCCGGCGTGTGGCGGCACGGCGACTGGATCACGGTCACGGGTCACGGCTCGGTGATCGTCCACGGCCGATCTGACAGCACGCTGAACCGCAACGGCGTACGCCTGGGCAGCGCCGACATTTACGACGTCGTTGAACGCCTTCCCGAAATCACCGAAGCCCTCGTCATCGGCGCGGAGGAACCTGACGGCGGCTACTGGATGCCCCTGTTCGTGGTCCCCGCCGCAGGAGTTACCCTGGACGACGCCCTCCGCGAGAAGATCAAGGAAGCCATCCGCACCGGCGCCTCCCCTCGTCACGTCCCCGACGAGATCCTCGAAGTCCCGGCCATCCCGCACACACGCACCGGCAAGAAACTCGAAGTCCCCGTCAAGCGCCTTCTCCAGGGCACTCCCCCCGAGCAGGTCGTCAACCCCGCCGCCGTGGACGCCCCCGAAATCGTCGACTATTACGCCCGCCTGGGAGCCGAACGCCGCCGCAGGACCGCCGACGCATGAGAACAGCACAGATCGCCCTCACCATCGTTCTGGCTCAGGTCTTCTACTCGGCCCTCGGCAGCTACGTTTACGGGTTCGCCCTGCAGGAACGCAGCCTGCCCTTCGACACCCCCGAGGAGACTGCGGAGCTGGCGCAGGCCATCCTCACGCAGGAGGCGACCGACCGGTACCCACACCTGGCCGAGCCAACAACCAGCTCGGCCGGGGGCCGCGGTCGGCGGTCACGGTCGCCGTGGGCGGCGCGCCGTGCCCGGAGCACGTGCTGCGACCCGGCTACGACTACAGCGACGAGTTCGGGCTCGACCTGATCCTCGACGGGATCGAGAGGGCCATGTGAAGCAGCCGAGTGGGCGGCCCGGTCCATGCCTGGATGAGGCCGCACTACTGCGCGCGAAGCTGTGGCGGTATCCGCGCGAGCAGGGAGGCTGGACACGGAGGGCTGCCCGGCCCCGCCGCAGCGCAGACAGAGCGGGGTCGAGATCCTCGCACAGGTGCGAAACCCCCGGGAACACGCTCGCCGAGGCGGCCCCGTTCCCGAGGAACCCGGTGCCGCCGACGATCACGCTGCCGAGGGGTGGCACCGAATCTTCCGCGCCAGGCGGGCCAGCATGTGGTGCGAGGACCGGGCCGGAGGTCACAAGGCGTTCCGTCCTTGCCGGTTTGCCGCCCTCATCCAGCCGGGCGGCCATCCGCCCATTGCCTTGTGCTGTCCGCCCAGCAGCCTGCTCGGATACCCCTACCCGCCTCCGGCGGCCAGTACCGTCACCTGCGAGTATCCGGCCCGGCCACACCGGGTGCGACCTATCCCAGAGGGAATCGCGGTGCCCATTCCTCCAGCTCGACCCGGGCGGTGTTGATGACGTAGGAGATCGTCCGGTACCACCCTGCGGTGATCACGAGCTCGAGGATCTGGTCGGGCGAGAACAGCGCGCTCAGGGCGGCGAACAGCTCATCGCCGACACCGTTCGTCGCGTAAAGCTCGTCGGCGAGGCGGAAGACCAGCGCTTCGTCCTGCGACCACACGGGATCCTCGGCGCTGCCGTGGACGGTGGAGAAGAGCTGGTCATCGGTGAAGCCGAGCGGCTTGGCGAAACCGACGGCGTGTACCCCCCACTCGTACTCCGCGCCGCAGAGAGCGCAGGTGCGGTGGATCATCACCTCGCGCAGCCGCGGCTCGACCCGGCCGTGTCCCAGGATGCCGGCGCCGAGCGGTCGCATGCGGGAGGCGAGGTCGTCGTGCACCCCGAAGGTGCGGAAGAGCGCCAGCGGCTCCATTCCGCTGTTGGGCGGCATCCACTTGTCAAGCATGGTCTTTGTGGTCGGGTCGTAGGGGGGCTCCAGCGGTGGAATCCGAGGGCCGGTGGGGGCGTGAGTCATGAACTACACTCCTGACGTCTGCTTCGGAAAACGAAGCGACCATAGCGCTTCGAAAATCGAAGCGCAATCTTGGAGGTTGCCCATGCCCGCACCGCTGCCCGGCCGACCAGAGTGGTCATCGCGCACCGGACGGCCGATCATGGCGCTGCTGGACCTGCTCGGGCGCCGCTGGATGCTGCTCGCGCTTTGGGAGTTGCGTGCGGAGCCGCTCGGCTTCCGGGCGCTGCAGGAGGTATGCAACCGGATGTCGTCCACCGTCGCCGACCTGGCGGCGCTGGGCGAGCGGTGGCGGGGAGCAGCCCAGGGCGTTGACGATCTCGCCGTCCTACTCGCGGGCGACCGATCGGCGCGGGAGTCTTCGAGTCGGGGCGGCTTCTGCACGGCAGCCGGGGCGGCTTTGGTGAGCTGGGCTACGTGGGGCCTGCTCGAGGGGGTCAAGGGCCTTCGGGTCTGGCCGCCCTCGCGCGCGCATGGGGCGGGGAAGCTGTCCGGTCCGCCGCGCCGACTTCACTGAGCGAGATGTGCCACAACTCCCCGGACGACCTCACGGCAGAGATGGTGTTCGCCGCCGCAGCCGACGGGGATCACGTGGCTCTGAAGATCCTGGACCGGCTGGCCACGTCCATGGCCCGGGTGATCGCATCCCTGGGCATCCTGCTCAACCCGGCACTGATGGTCATCGGCGGCGCAGTCGCCGAGTCCGCCGACGCGATCACCCCAGACCTCACAGCCCGGCTGTCGACGTACACATCTACTCCGCCACTGGTCGCCGTCTCGCGACTGGCGACGCTATCGTCTCGGTCGGAGCCGTCCGGCACGCTCTGAACTACGTCGAGGACCATGCCCTGGACATGCGGCCTGCCGATACGGACCATCAAGTTACCCATCGGTAGTTCGTTAAGTGACCCACGCACGCCGACCCGGCCGGCTCGGCGGCCCGGGTCCATCTCGGCCTCGAGGGCCGCCTGCATCAGGTGCTGGGCCAGCTCGGACAGAATCCCGCCCTCACCCATCAGCTTCAGCCCCGCCCCGCGCGGTCTTCTCGACCGCCAGCGCGACCAGCTCCGTCAGCAGTTCGACGGACAGGCCGTTCACGTACATCAGCATCGACTTCACTTCGGCACACTCGGGCCGGCACCGGCTGCGGCAAGCGACACGCCCTAAGGGAGTCCTAAGGGTCCTTGATCACATGATCCGTTGACGTGCTCATCAGGTGACTGCTTCATGGGGTACACACCTGATTCATGGCACTCTCATCAAGAGGCGTGGGCTGCACTACGGGGGTGGGAGGACATGAACTGGGTCTGTCCGGGTTCTGGGAGATCAGGGCCGCGTGCGGCGTTGCGGTCTGCTTCGCGGACAGGCCGGCGGAACG
>NZ_JBVIEB010000033.1:0-20807 GCF_055572075.1 Streptomyces sp. NPDC030820 | reverse complement strand
TCACGGGGTTACCGGTCGTCTCCGCCACCTGGCCGAGGCTGGTGATGGCGGCTACGAGGCTGGGTCCGGAGAAGCGGACGCTGACGAATCCGTCGTGGTCTTCGACCTTGCCGGGAATGTGGAAGTGCTGTTCGTTTCCGGCGACTTGGATGAGGAAGGCCCAGGTGTCGCGGTGGGCTTCGACGGTGGCGTGGGCGACGCCCGCGGCGGCGCGGAGGATGTCCGGATCTGGTTCGGCAGGGAAGGGGGCCTCAGCCTCCGAGTGCGGCTGCGACGCCGCTGGCTCGCGTTGTGTCGGCGGTGAGGGATCCGCGGCCGGCTCGGGCTCGGGTGGGCTGTCGGTTTCCGGCACGGCCGACGTGCTGGCGGCCTGCGCCCGGAGCTGGCCGTCGACTTGGGCGATGGTGCCGCGGATGGCGACGAGTTCGTTGCCGATGCCGGCGAGTGGTCCGGTGGTGATGTCGTTGGTGCGGGCCATGGCGTCGCGGGCGACGGCCCGGATTTCGGTGAGGCCGGTGGTGATGGCGGCGGTGGTGTCCTGCCGGATCTGGTCGATCGTGTGCTGCTGGTCAGAGACCTGCTGCTTGATCGCGGCGAGGTCGGCTGTGATCTGGGTGAGCTGGTGGCTGATCTGCCGGATGGACTCCCTGTCTGCGTTGCCGAATGGCACGTTCCCCCCTCATGGTCACCAGTGACCTGGAACAGGGTGGAGTCGGGCCAACCTGGCGACAAGGATGCGATTCGGACACATGGCGGGCTCCCGCCGCGGGTGCGGTCGAGGCTGTTCAGTGCCGGGGCTGAATGTCGTAGATCCGGACGGTCTGCTTGTCCTCGTTGACGGCGAGGATCGCGATCACAAGGGGCCGGACGAGTATGCGGTGGGTTCCGTCGTCGATGCCGTAGGGCTCGGTTTCGATGAACGGCTCGTGGCAGACGTCGGACAGCGCCATGGTGAGCTGTGCGCTGGCGTCGTCAGGGAGGGAGTCCCATGCCGTCAGGAGGGTCTCGTCGCAGAGGAGCCGGTACACAGCCCCCAGCTTGTCAGGTCAGGCAGCGCCCTGTGACCGGATTCGCGCAGCATCCCCGAGAACACGCTCGGTGACGTCGACCCACTGCCCCGGGGGTTCCTCGCCACGGGCCTCAGCGGCTGCGATCTCCCGGCCGCGCTCGACAGCAGCAACAACGCGCTCCGCCCGCTCCACCCACTCAGCGAACGTCTGCAGCAGCTCGCCCTCCGGCGCACGGTTGATCTCACCAAGAAACTTCTGCGCCAGGACAGGGTTGCCGAGGGCGTCACAGATCCGCTCGATGGTCCACGGCTGCTCACTCATCCCGGCCTCCCAAACTTTAGCGGGCTTGAGTTTCAGGCTAGCGCGATCCCGGGACCACATACCAAGAATCCTGTGGGCGAATACTGCGCAGGAACTCCACCGCGGGATTACCAGCCCGAATCCTGCTGGCCGCTGCCAGGTCACGGCCGCTCCTTGCTGCGGGGTGGGCGGACGCCGAGTAGTGGGACGGGGCCGGACGTCGCGGCTGCCGTCGGCGCGTTCGACGAGGACATTCTGCGGTGCTGCGGGCCGGTGCGGAGGTACGGGAACGCGATGGCCGGGCGGCGGCCCACGCGGGGCGCACCGGGTGTGGACGGTGATGGGCCCACACAGGCCTCCGCGGGCGCGAAGAGCACTCTCCTGCCTCTGCGATGCGGATGCGGAAGCCGGGACCGTCCCGGCGGGCGCGGCGAGCACGCCAGGCGGCCGAGCACGATGTGACCGGTCTCGCGGGATCATCCCCGCAGGCGCGAAGAGCGCGGGTCCGCCAGTCACGGACCTGCTCGCGGGGCAGGTCCGTGAAGACGAGCTCCGGTTCCTGGTCGGCTCGCGCCTGGTGAGCCCTGAACGTCTGTCTCTTGGTCCATGGCTCCGATTTCGACCATCACCTCGCCGACTTCATCGCCAGCCAGTGCGCTGACCAGCGCACCGAGCCGCGTTGAGCGTGGCTCAGCACATGAGGTGCCGCCCTGCCTTCGCCAACACCGGATCCAGCGGCCTCCTACACACCTCGCACCGCAGCCCGCCCCGTGGCGCCGGAGGCAGGGGCGCACTTTTCGGCTGCCGCACTGCACGCTCACGGGACTCCCGGACCGCCCGGGCGTAGCGAGCCTGGCTGGCCAGCCGCTGCTTCGCTTCCTCCCGCGCCTCCCGCTGCGAGTCACGCAGCCGCGTTTGCAGGTCCTCTGGTAGCACCGCCCCGGTCGGCCCCAGTCCCAGCGAGCCCAGCGGCATCGACACACGCTCCAGCTCATCCAGCGCGCACGGCGGATGGTGCAGCCCGAATACCGACAGGTCCCCGGCCTGCCACCACTGGTGACGGCGCACGTGCGGCTGCCCGAACGATGTCGCTGCTTCCCGCTTCGAGACGAAGTAGAACCAGACCGGCAGGCCCTCCTTGAGCGCAATGTGCGGGAAGTGCACCCGCGGCCGCCAGAACCACACATCGACCACGCCCTGACGCGCATAGTCCCGATGACGGGCCCGCCAGCCATCATCGGTCATCAGCATCCGCTGCGCTTCCAAGGCCACCTTCGTGCCGTCCTCCAGCAGCACCTCGACGTCCGCCCGCCGGTCCCGGTCCACGGTCCACTGCTCCAGACGCACTCGCGCAACGCCGGGACGCGACCGCGCCCAGGCGGCCAAGGTGTGCTTGGTCGTGATGTGCCAGACCGTTTCGGGGTGGTGGCCGCCTGCCGGCGCCTGTCCGGGCGGATGGGCGAAGTGCCGACGCACCTTCCCGCCCACACGGCCGCGCGTCACCAACGGCGCCCGCGTGCCCGGCGCAGCCTCGAAACCGTGAAAGCAGTAGAAGCACACCAACTGCCCCGTACCGCCGTACCCCAAACGCTTCCACTGTTCAGACGGCCGTTCGGCGACATGCACCTCGCGACCCGTCTCCAAATCGAAGCCGACCACCAGCAAGTCGTCTTGCATACGATCTCCCCCTTCGCACAAGACCGGCACACCACGAGCCGCTCACTGCCGCCCCCTGATCACCATTCAGCCCCTCACCGCTTCCCCCAGCCTCTCGGGAGGGGGGCAGCATCACTGGTACCGGTAGAGCTGATAGAGCTGGAGTACTTCCCGCTGCCACTCAGCGCGCGCCGCGGAGGGGTCTTCCGGCACATCGCGGCCGAGGCTGCGCGCAAGCCCCTGGTACAGCTCCAGGGACCTGGTGTCGCTCACCGCGATAAGCGCCGTCAGCAGAGGTTCGCCGACCGGAGTCTCGGCATCCACCCGGGCGAGAACGTCAACCTGGTCATCCGGGTGCAGGCGGGGCAACGCGCGGCCGAGTTGACGCCGTAGCCGCGACCAGGAGGTGGTGGAGCGTTCACGGGCAGTCTTCTTCAACGCGCCCCGCACGGCGGCCGCCACCTCACCGACCTTGGCCTCCGGCAGCCGGGCCGGCCCTTGCCTGACCTTAGAGCC
This sequence comes from Streptomyces sp. NPDC030820, assembly GCF_055572075.1. Taxonomy (NCBI): domain Bacteria; kingdom Bacillati; phylum Actinomycetota; class Actinomycetes; order Kitasatosporales; family Streptomycetaceae; genus Streptomyces; species Streptomyces sp. NPDC030820. The sequence goes on along the minus strand of NZ_JBVIEB010000033.1, from coordinate 17,325 downwards.
GCCGACCCTGTGCGTATCTGCTGACCTTCGGGACGCCGCACTGCGCTCGCTGCCCGCTCGCTCCTGGCCCCGCTGCTGTGTCGGCTCTTCTCCCTCGGTCGGCTCGTCTTCAGCGGGCTGTGGAGCACTGGCCCGGGCGATCCACCAGGTGACCTCCTGCCTGTCTTTGGCCGCCAGGTGGGCGCCGGCTTCTCCGGCATCCTTCTCAAGCAAGCCGATCAGCCGTCGCGTCTCCGACGTAAGAGCCGGGCCAGGCAGGCGGCGCAAGTGACGCAGCGCCGACCGTACCCTGCGCACGGCGGCCTGCTCCGGTCCCGAAGCCGTGGGCTTCCTGCGCGCAGCGGGATGGAGCGTGTGAGTGACGGCAATCCAGGAGTCGACCTCATCCCGCTGCAGGGCGGTCACATGCTCGCCAGCCTCCTCAACGGTCCTCTTCAGGACACCGATCATCCGGTGAACCTCACGTGCGGGCAGCTGGTCGGCCAAGCGCCGCAAATCGCTGAGGAGATCGCGCATCCTGAGATGCGCCGCCCTCGCCGGGTCCGGCCGCTTACTACGCGCAGCGGTCGCACGCGACGTACCCGACGCGGAGGTACGGATCCGGGAGAACTTCGGTCCGCGGACCTTCGGGGCCGAATCACGGATTTCCCAGCCAGCATTGCGTTTCTGCTCCTCCAAGAACGTGCCTGCCGCCAGGATCAGCGCGTCCTCTTCTTGGCTGCGGGCACTACCGACCGTTGCTTCCGCACGTGCTAACAGCGCCCGCACCCGAACGGCCTTGCGGTCATGAATGGCCTGGTACAGCTCCTCGAACAGCTCGCGCCGCACGCTGGTCTGCCGCTCAAGGAAGGCTCGCGCTTCCGCAAGCGCGGCGGCTAGCTTGTCCGCCTCAACGCCTGACGGCGACGCCGTTTCCAGCTCGTCGCACAACGCGGCAACAGCGGAAACGGCCTCGGACTGCAGGGCGGCCCGCAGACGCCGCACCGGGTCGGCCCGCTTCACCTCCGCAGACCCCACCGTGCGATCTGAATGGCCGAAAACCACGTGCCGAGGCGCAGGCGTGCGATGGTTACGAACGATCCGCTCCACCGCAGGAGTCCGCAGGCCTTCCTCGGTCATCTCACAGTCGTCCAGACCGAACCACTCAGTCTCCCGCGCGAAGGCCTGCGTACCGACACGCACCCGCCGCGTCGTACCAACACTCTCGAATCGCACCCGATGCACATACCAGCGCCGCACCAGCGTCTCCTCATCCACCGGCACCGACACCCCCAGCACCGGCTCCGCCCCGTCGTCGTCCCACACCGGAGCCACAGCAGCATCAAGATGCACTCGCAGACCGCGACCCCTGTGCCGTTCGAAAGTGATGTCCAGGACCGACCCAATCGGCGCCCCATCCGGCTGCGCATACGCGAAAGCAGCCCGCTGCCCACGGTCAGCCAGCCACACCTGCGCGGCCGCTTTCAGATACAGGTGGTCGGCGCTGGAAACGTCCCGAGCCCGACGCCCGCACACGTGCGGCAGCCCGTCCGGATCAGGGTGATGGGCGAAATGGCAGACCCGGTCGGTGTACAGCTTCGTAGCCAACTGCCCACCACAACCACCCAACAACAGCCCGCACCAGAACGTATCCCCCTCATGCCAGCGACGGAAAGCGTCCACCTCGATCGCCTCCAGCGGCAACAACAGCGGCACCTCCGACTCCGCACCACCCAGCACCGCCGTCTGAATACGCCGGGTATCCCCCTGCAAACGAATCCCCCAACTCACCTCAGAACAAAACTGGTTCATTAATCGTGCCACCGCTACGGCCACAGCAATCCCGACCCCTAGTCTCGGAGTGGTTTTGTCGAAGTACCAGGGAACATGCCCGCGAGCGCGGGGACGACTAGAGGGCCTGAGCACTCTCCCGGTACCCAGCCGAGCTACCCCCGCGGGCCCGGGGACGACTTTCCTTGGTCTGTCTGGTTCTGTTCACGAGTTCCGACGGCAGATGTGCACGACGGGAGGCGCCCCGCCCGGGCCGTGGTCGATGTTCACGTCGTCGCTCTGTGGGCCGTGTAGAGGTAGGTGTCGGCCGAGCCACGCGCCGACTTCGGCGCGCCCCATAGGGTGGTCTGATGTTCGATCATTTGGAGATCCGGGTGTTGCCACCGGGACCCCGGTTCGCTGCCCAGTTGCGGTTCTGGGTCAACGGCGAGGACGTGATCGAAGGTGCGGTCGACGAGGGCGGCCGTGGGCCGTTCGCGGCAGACGTGCTACCAACTGGCCGACCCAGCCTCCTGCGGGCGACCAGCGAGGCACGCCGTCTGGAACTGGGGGAACCGGAGTGTACCGGCGGTTGCTGCGGTTTCCTGTCCGTCGTAGTGCAACGGTTCGGGGACATCGTGCAGTGGTCGGACTGGGAAGTTCCGTCCGCCCCCGCCTCCCCGCTGCCGGAGTTCCACTTTGACGTCAGCCAGTACGACGCCGAAGTGGCTCATGCTGAGGCAGACCGGTGGTGGCAGGTCCACATGTAGCTCAGCACGGCGTCCCTGCCTGGGCTGCGGGTTCTCACCGTCGCCGAGTCCTTGGCCACAGAGGAACGCCCCGAGCCGGCCCGGTGCTGTCGAAACTCGTGAACATTCGGACCAAGCCGCGGTGGCCAACCGCCTCCAGAACCGACGTCGAAGTGCTGTCCGTTCTCCGGTTCTGGCTCGCTTTCCGTTTGCGCCGTGAGGCGCTGTTGGTTCGAGTGGAGGTGGAAGACCTGCACCAACTCGCTGTAGCAGCAGTCGGGTTGAAGCTGAGGGCAGCCTGATCCGGGTGATGCCGGGGAGGGCGAGAGCGGCCCTGACAACGCCGGGACGTGTCCAGTACTGCCAGATGGGGCGGGTCCGGCAAGCGATGCTCGGCCGCCCCGGGAGGGTGACCGTCACCCGCGACGATCGCGCAGGCGATGACCCGGACGTTCAAGTTGCGATCCTCGGTCGCGCCGGAGGACGACCGCCACCACTCAACCAGCAGGCGCATACCGGCGTCGTGGATGTTGCGATTCCTCGGCCGGCCCGGACGGCGACCGCCACGGGAGAGGGCAGGCTTTACGAAACGTACAGCAATCCGTTGCGATCCTCGGTTGCCCCGGAGAGCCACCGCCAACACCCACTCGTCGTCGTCCGGGTAGGCGGGACCGATGTTGCGATCCTCGGTCGCCCCGGAGGGCGAACGCCACGCTGGATGGCGGCGAACTCCTGGATCACCGTGAAGGAGTTGCGATCCTCGGTCGCCCCGGAGAGCGACCGCCACCGTTTGACCCCCGCCATACGCTCAACCCACCCGCCGCGTTGCGAACCTCGATCGCCCCGAAGGGCGACCGCCACGAGATCTCCCAGGAGACCGTCGACCGCATCACCGAGTTGCGATCCTCGATCACCCCGGCGGACGACCGCCACTTCCACCAAGGGCGACGCGGTGTCCTTCCAGGACCTGAAGCTGCGATCCTCGGTCGCCCCGAAGGGCGACCGCCACCTGCGGCTTCGACCGCAGGAGCCGGCCCACCGGTGAGTTGCGATCCTCGGCCGCCCCGGAGCGCGACCGTCACGAGGCCCTGCTTGGGGAAGGGCCAGATACCCTCATCATTGCGATCCTCGGTCGCCCCGGAGGGCGACCGCCACGGCCTGGTGCTCAGCTACGGTGACCCGCTGACCCCGCAGTTGCGATCCTCGGTCGCCCCCGAGAGCGAAGGCCGGTCTGGCCTTCCGTGCGTCCATGAGGTGGCCGACTTCGTTGCTCGGTCGCCCCGGAGGACCACCGCCACGCCCGCGGCCAATCCAGCTCGCTGCGATCCTCGTCGCGCCGGAGGGCGACCGCTCTACCGCCCTGCGGTTCTACCCGCTGTGGAATGCCGATCGGTTGCAATCCTCGGTGGCCCGGGAGGACGACCGCCACACGCCGACGTCATCAACCACATGCAGGGCCAGAACCAGTTGTGATCCTCGACCGCCTCGGAAAACAACCTCCACAAATCGCTTGGTGCGGTCGTAGGGCACGTCGTTGCTGTTACGATCGTCGGTTGCCTCGAAGGGCGACCGCCACGGCGAAGGTGGTCTCGGGGAGGTCGCTCCAGGCGAAGTTGCGATCCTCGGTCACCCTGAAGGGCGATGGCGATCGCCACGATGCCCGCCTGTGCGGCTCCGGCGGGGACGGGGAAGTTGCGAGCCTCTGTGCCCCGAAGGACGACCGCCACGGTCGAGGCCGCCGACGAGCATCTCCGCGCCGTTCGCGTTGCGATCCTCGGCCGGCCCGAAGGGCGACCGCCACATTGGTCGCGCCGAGTACGAAGTACTGGCGACCGGGGTTGCGATCCTCGATCGCCCGAAGGGCGACCGCCACCCAACAGCCGGAGCGCGTAGCCGTTGATGCACTGGTTGCGATCCTCGGTCGCCCCGGGGGCGACCGCCACATTCGCATCGAGGACAGCTGGGACGTCCTCTGTCAGTTGCGATCCTCGGTCGCCCCGGAGGACGACCGCCACGCGCAGGGCGGCTGGTATGGGCACACCCAGGTCCCGGAGTTGCGATCCTCGGTCGCCCCGAAAGACGACCGCCAGCAAGGACGCGGGCAAAGCCAAGTTCCTGCTGGACAAGTTGCGATCCCCAGCCGCCTCGAAAGGCGACCGCCTTCAGGCCAGTCCTCCCCGAAGTTGCGCCCCCTGTTCGAACCGGAGGACCACCGCCACGAGACTGCCAGCATCGCGGCCGCAACCCGGATGATCGCATGGTGATCCGAGGCCGCCACGCAAAGCGACCACCGCTCGCGGCGTTGCTGGTCCAGCGCCGATCCAGCAACGCCGCATGTTGCGATGCTCGGTCGCTGCTCGAAACGGTGTGGTGTCAGCCCGATGTTGTACTCCTGGGCTGGTTTCAGCCGATGAGGCGGGTGAGGGTTACTCCCTCCGGCACGTTGTCCTGGTCGATGTTGATCCGGTCGGCGTAGTCGTCCCAGGATCGTGCCTCGCTGTGGCCGAGGGGTTTGATGCGGATCAGGTCGAACAGCTTGTGGGCGGGTGCTCGTCCGTAGGCGTCGTCGTGGGTGAAGACGTAGAGGCCGCGGATGGCCATTTCACCGCGGGAGGCGGCGCGGTCGTGGTCGAACATCATGGTCATGGCTTGCCAGTAGGCGGACAGGTCTTGTGTGGAGACGCCGCCCTTGGTACCGAGGGCGCCGGAGTAGAAGCCGTGGCCGCGGTAGAGGCCGTAGGGCACGTAGTGCTTGTTGCCCATCTCGGTGACCTTGCCTCTGGCGAGGTCTTCGGGCTTGTTCGGGGCGACGCGGGTGATGCCGGCCTCAAGGGGCGTGACGGGGTCGATGGAGCGGGAGAAGGTGAGCTGCATGGGCCCGCGGGCCCTCCCGGCGTGCTTTTTCTGATCGCCGACGGACATGACGGCGCCGAACAGGCGCACGTCGTAGAAGTTGCGGATCATCCACTGCTGGGCGGTGGCGGTCTCGCCTTCCTTGGCGCCGCCTTCGTGGTAGGCGCGTTGGATCTGCGGGTTGAGGGCGACACCTTCTTCGACGTACATCTCGAAGCCGGGCTGCCCTTGGTGGGCGAGGGTGACGGTGTTGCGGATCTTTCGCTTGAGGGCGACATCGGTGATGAGGCCCTGGCTGGTGATGGGATCGGTGCGGGGCATGCCGCCAGCGTCGGGGTCGCCGTTGGGGTTGCCGTCCTTGACGTCGATGAGGAAGACGTAGTCGTGCTTGCGGGTGGGGTCCAGGTGTACGGCGGGCATGACGGTGTTCGGTGTCCCTTCGGCTGTGGTGGTGTGGTTGGGGATTGTCGGGCCCTTACCAGAGGGTGCTGTCGGAGGTTTTTGCGTCATCGTCGGCGGTGGCTTCAGGGAGGGCGTCCGCGGCCTGGTCGGCAGAGAGTTCCTTGCCGGCTTCACGGGCCTTGATGGCTTGGGCGGCGGCGCGGGCGGAGTGGGCGCGTTGGTGTTCGTAGCCGAGGATGAACAGGGCCTGCTGTTCGGCGTTGAGGTGGGCGGGCAGGCTGTCGAGCAGGTCGAAGGCTTCCCGCATGCGGTTTTCCATGGCCTTGGCGGCTGGTTCGCTTGTGCGGGCGATGGTGCGCAGGTGGGGGCGTGCGCCGATGCGGAGCCTGGTGAGGGGTGCTCGGGGAGAGACGACGGCGGTGGTCAGGTACTTGTCGGTGATGGTGGTGTTGACCTTGGGCATGGCTTTGCGCTGGATTGCTTCGAGCATGGCCATGATCCGCCCGCAGACGTATCCGGGTTCCGTTGAGGCGGTGTTCAACTGGGGCACGCACAGCTCCTTGTGGCGAGTGGTGGTACGGGTCAGGGCGAGGCGCAGTAGCGCGATGCGGGGCCGGTCGATGTGGTGGTCGGCGCGGATGCGCTGCATGAGGATGGGCAGGACGTGCGCCGGTGGTGGGGTGCCGTGGAGTGCGGCTTTAGCCAGGTCGGCCTGCAGATGCTTGGGGGTGGTGGTGTCGATGTACTTGTTTTTCCGCTTGTCCCAGCGGGCGGCAGCCAGGGCGAGGCGCCAGACGGACCAGTAGAGGTAGGTGTTGTTCCAGCCGTCCCAGGTCTGCTGGTCGGCGAACCAGGTCCCGAGCCGGTGTTTCAGCTCGGGGACGGGGATGGTGATCCAGTCGGCGACGATGACCCTGTTGGTGTTCACGCGCAGGGTGACAGCGTGGAAGGCGTCCTCGTCGACGGCGGCCAGGGCATCGCGTCCTTGGTGGGGGTGGTGGAGGCCGTCGACGAGCTGGGCAACTTCCGTGGGTTCGGGGTTGTCCAGGGTCCACATGTCGGTCTCGGTGTTGGGGTCGCGGGTCCACCACACGAGGGCGGAGTCGCCGATGCCGGTGTGGTGGTCAGGGTCGGCCAGCAGCGTGTTCAAGGTGGTGGTGGCCTTGGTGCCACACACCACGCAGATGGGAGTGGCGCCGAGCTGTTTGAGGCCAGCCCGGTAGTGGGCGGGCTGGTTGAGGCAGATCAACTGCGTGTTCATCCCGGAGCCGGGAAGGCCCTTGATGGGAACGGGGAGAGTGGACAGCAGCGACCCCTGCTGTCCACAGACGAGGCAGATGCCTTCCTGGGACGTGCCCGGCTTGCCGCTCTTCGCGCTTCTGACCTTCTCGGCCCACCATCGTTGTGCTTGGGGCAGGTCGTGGATCCATTCGCCGTCCACACTGATGGCGACGAGGTGCCCCTGCTCCATGCCCTCCGGCCAGCTGTCCGGTGCAGGGTTTTCCAGCCACCGGGCCAGGGCGCGAGCTTGGGGAAGGCCGGGGTGCTCGTTGCACCAGGACGTCACCATGGCGCGATAGGCGGTGTGCCGCTCGTTCGCTTTGGTGATGTCCTTCGCGCTGGTTGAGGGAACCTTCTTTCCGTCCGGCTCCTTCACCAGGCCGGGATGGGCCAGGACGTACAGCGCGCTGTCGGCGAGCAGGAACGGCGGCGGGTTCTTCCCGGAGCGGCCGGTGTACGGAGCGGTGACCGTCCGCGGCTCTTTCCCCTTCGCAGGGCGCAGATCGGTGATCAGCGGCTCGGCGTTGCCCGTGCTGGACAGGTCGATCCGCCACATGACCGGGCGCCGCTGGTAGTAGTCGGGGACGGCGTCCTCGCGGCTGTCGGCGTGCTGGACGAGGCTGTGCAGCAGCACGTCAGACCGTCCCCTCGGCAGACGCCCGCCCCTCGGCCCCGGGCATCCCGCCCACTTGGGCGGGGTCGAGGGGGCGATCCGGCACGTGGAGAACGCCTCGTTCGAGGCGGGCGCGGAACCAGTGGTAGCGCTCCTGGCCCATTGGCAGGTACTCGATGTGGTGGAGCATCAGCCCGATCTCCTCGACCGGAGGGATGCCTGCCCGGTCGGCAGCGGTGACGACGCCGGCCTCCTCGGCTGATCCGCGGGGACCGAAGAAGGCTGCGAACTCGCGGCAGCCGAAGTGGGGCTGCTCGAAGCAGGCACCGCGCTTGAGCCGGCGGTCGAACTGGTCGCGGTACTTCGGCAGAGGTGCGGTACAGCGTTCGGTGGCGTTGATGGTGGCGTGGATGCGGTAGGCGACGTCTCGCAGCGCGACGGTGACGCGCTGCCCTCGGTCCTCGGCCACGTCATACCGGTAGCCGCTGTTGGCGCGTAGCTCCGCGTAGGTCTTCTTCGTGATGACCGAGTTGTTGACTTCGTTGCGTCGGAAGGTGGTCCACTGCACCGGTTTGAGCAGTTCGATCCTCTCGATCCGGTAGCTCAATTCCGGTTTCCACAGGATCGCTTGCAACAGTCCTGCCGCTGCCGACGGGGTCATGGTCGGGTAGGAGACTCGTTCGACCTTGAGTTCCGGGCGGGTGAAGCAGGCCAGCGGCCCCCACGCCTCCACCTGCACGTGAAGTGGCCGGTCAGCCCACTCCCCGCGTTGCCGGGTTTGTGCCGTCCTCATGCACCTTCCTCCTTCATGCACTGGCTGGCTCGGCCCGTTGTCAGTGCTGGCGGCTAGCGTCATCGCGCGATGGCGGTCCACGGCCTGTCCCAGACCGGGGCGGCAGTGAAATGCGGTGATCTGATGGGATAACAGCGCATGCCTGACAGGATGTCAAATATGCTTGAAAATAAGGCAGTTGATCAGATATGCGAGCCGATGCCAGTGCCAGCGGGCAGACTCATAGCCCACTCACCGGGCCACCGCGGTAGCTGGCACTGGTACGAAGACCACGCCCGCGGCACCGGCGAACTCGCCCGCGGTTTCGCCGAGGCGTGGGGAGGCGGGGAACTTGCCTACCGGCTGGGACGTGACCACGACACCGGCAAAGGGGCGTGCGCCTGGCAAGACGGACTGATCGAAGAAGCCACGACGGGCCGGAAGATCCACCGACCCTCACACAATGACGCCGGAGCGGTGCTCTTCGCCCGGGCCGCCCGGCAGAATCCCGTACTGACGCCCTTCGCCGGCGTCATCGAGGGGCACCACACGGGCCTGTCCGCCTGGTCGAAGGTCAGGTCCCGACTGAAAGCTCTGATGCGGGACTCCACCGAGGTGGACGAGGCAATCAGCCAGGTCGCCAAGGTCCTGCCAGAGATCCTGGAGGAAACCTGCCCGACCGTCCCGCACTGGCTCGACCCTCGCAACAAGACCAACGTGGAGATGCTGGTCCGCATGACCTACTCGGCCGTGGTCGACGCCGACCGGCTCGACACCTCGGCACACTTCAGGCCCAAGGCCCGCGAGCCTGACGTGAGCATGACAGAACTGTGGGAGAGGTACGAGGCCCGGCGCCAGGAGGCCCTTGCCGAGCGTCGGCGCCAGCAGGAGCCCTCATGGCTGGACAAGCTCCGCGAAGACGTCTATCAGGAAGCGATCGAAACGGCCGCAGGCAAGCCGGGGGTGTACCGGCTACACCTGCCGACCGGAGCGGGAAAGACATTCACAGGCGGAGGCTTCGCCCTGCGCCACGCCGCACAGCACGGCCTGCGCCGCATTATCGTCGCAGTCCCGTTCATCTCGATCACCGACCAGAACGCGACTGTCTACCGGGACCTTCTGGATCCAGAACACGGGCCCCGGGTGGTACTGGAACACCACTCGGCCGTGAACTTCGAGACATCCGACCGACTGGCACCACGATCGCCAGGCAGCTCAGCAAGCGCAGATCAAAAGCGTGGACGTCTCAACCGCTGGGCCAAACTGGCCGCAGAGAACTGGGACGCCCCGTTCATCGTCACCACCACGGTCCGCCTGATCGAAACCCTATTCGGCAACAGCCCATCCGCCACCCGCCGCCTGCATCGGATCGCGGGCTCCGTCATCATCCTGGACGAGGTCCAATCCCTCCCCGACCACCTGCTGACACCGATCCTGTCGGGACTGCGGGAACTCGTGGAGCACTACGGAGCGACGCTCGTACTGTCCTCGGCGACACAACCGGAACTCACCGCGCTCAATCCCTGGCAGACCGGCCTGCCGCAGCGCAACATCGTCGCCGACCCCGCGCCGCTCTTCAAACGGCTGCGCCGGGTCCGCTACGACTGGCGCACCGGCCCCAACGTGACTCTGGGGAGCATCGCCGCAGAGGCCGCCGACCACGGGAACGCTCTGGTGGTAGTCAACGGAACCAAGGACGCCAGCACGGTGCACAAGAAGTGGCTCTGCAACCACGAGGAGCATCCCGGCACCTTGCACCTGTCGACCCGCATGACCGGCGGCCACCGCAAAGAGACCATCCAGGAGACAAAACACCGCCGCGCCGCTGGCATGGACACACTCCTAGTATCGACATCGCTGATCGAAGCCGGAGTCAACCTCGACTTCCCACGCGGATTCCGCGCCAGATCACTGCCGGAGTCCGAACAGCAGGCAGCCGGACGCATCAACCGCGAAGGGCACCTTGCAACCGAGGACAGCGTCATGACCATCTTCGAACCAACCGACGGTCTCCAACCACACGTGATCTACAACGAGTCCGGCATCACCGCAGCATCCCGCCGCTTCGGCGAAGGGCTGGCAGACCCCGACGACCTCAACAAACTCCGCTCCTACTACCAGCACCGCTACCAACTCCAGGCCGGACGCTCCTCCACCGATCCCAACGGAGCCACCGGAGAAGCCATTGAGGCACTGCGAGAGAAGCTGGACTACCCGGAAGTCGCCCGCAGAATGCGAATGATCGACAACGAACAATCCGTGGCCGTCGTCGTCATCCGCTCTCAGCTCACCCAGAACGATCGGCGAGCCGCCCAGAAGGCCGTCGAGCAACTCCGCAACGGAGCACCAACACCAGAGAGCTTCCGCACACTGCAGGACCACATGGCCGCCATCCCGAAAAAAGAACTGGAAACAGCGATCAGTGCAGGTCACGCCCTCGAAATCGCCGGCGACCTGTATGAGTGGACAGGCCCTTACCACCCGCAACGCGGGATCGAACCACCTGCGTAGTGCACTGGGCCAACACAGGCCCTCAGTCACCTTTCTCGACAGCTGAAGATCGCGACCCCTAGCCGAGCGCCTCATCGGTATTCTCGGGATGTGGCGGTCGTCCTCCGGAACGACCGAGGATCACAACAGCCCGAGGGTGAGCGCGTAGTAGGCGCTGGGGTCCAGCGTGGCGGCCATTCTTCTGGACCGCCGAGGATCGCAACGCCTACTCGCACAGCTACGCCCCGGAACCTCACGGGCAGCGGCTGACCTCTAGGACGGCAGAGGATCGAAACTTCACGAAGTACGGCGACGAGGTGTGGGTGCCGCTGGAGTGGCGGCTGTCCTCCGGGACAGCTGAAGATCGCAACACCACGGTCGGGGCGCACACGATCGCTACGCCCGTCTTGGCGGTCGTCCTGCGGGACGGCCGAGAGTCGCAACGTCCCGCCGCTGTGGCTGCTGGAGCAGTACATCGAGGTGGCGGCCGTCCTACCAGACTGCCGAGGATCGGAACACCTACTGGTCTGTCGGTCTGGGCTCGTGGTTGGACGTGGCGGCAGTCCTTCGGGACAGCCGAGGATCGCAACTACGCGATGATGTTTGCGATCGCCGGATCGACGTCGGCTGGCGGTCGTCCTCCGGGATGGCCGAGGATCGCAACGCCTGCGCCGTGAGCGACACGAGGATCTGGTCCACTGTGGCGGTCCTCCTCCAGGACAGCCGAGAATCGCAACGTGGGGCCGTTGGAGGTGACGGCGGAGTCTGCGGTGTGGCGGTCGTTCTCCGGGACGGCCGAGGCTCGCAACCCTCTCGTACCGAAGAAGGCCAACCATAGGAACGTCGTGGCGGTCGTCCTCGGGGATGGCCGAGAATCGCAAGACTGGGCTCGCCGCGTACCGGCGCCTCGACCCCAAGTGACGGTGTGCTTCGGGACGACCGAGGATCGCAACAACGGCTCCGGCTACTGGCTCCGTTCGCCGGCATGGTGGAGGTCGTCCTTCGGGACGGCCGAGAATCGCGACATCCGGCACAGTCAGCCCGGCCGCCGGCAGATGTACGAGTGGCGGCCGTCCTCCGGGACGGCCGAGGATCGCAACGACAGTACACCTGGCAGCAGCGGGTGACTGAGGAGTGTGGCGGTCGTCCTCCGGGGCGGCCGAGAATCGCAAGCTCAACTCGCGCGGCACTCTGTACGCGATGGGCCGGGGTGGCGGCGGCCCTCCGGGCGGCCGAGGATCGCAACACCGCCGGCCAGGAGGCGGGCGAGCGCAACGGCGGGTGGCGGCCGCTCTCCTGGGCGGTTGAGGATCGCAACTTCATGATCGGCAGCAGCATGCGCAGGTAGCAGCCGAGTGGCGTCCGCCTCCGGGGTGGCCGAGGATCGCAACGACCTCGAAACCCGGCAACACGAGCTGCTCGGTCTGTGGCGGCCGTCCTCCGGGCCGAGGATCGCAACCTTGCCATCGCCCTGGTCCTGGTCACGGTCGTGGCGGCCGCCCTCCTGGGCAGCCGAGGATCGCAACACCGGCTCTCTCGTCGTCACCCCGGGTACCGGCTCGTGGCAGCCGCCCACCGGGGCGGCCGAGGATCGCAACGCCAAGGCCGTGATCGCGGTGGCCCACGACGAGACGGTGGCGGTCGCCCTCCCGGGCGGCCGAGGATTGCAACACGCCGCCCACCAGCTGAGGCCAAGCCCTCATCGACCTGGGTCCCCTCTGACCCATCTCCCCTGGCGGTTGCCTCAGGGCAACCGAGGACCGTAACAACGGCGCTCGGGAATGGCGTCAGCTCACCCAGGTGGCGGTCACCCTCCGCGGCGACCGAGGAGCCCAAGGGCATATGGGAGTGCCGGGCCTGCGTCGAGCCGGTGGTGGCGGTCGTCTTCCAGGACGGCCAATATCGCAACGCCACGGCGGGCGTAAGTGCTGAGGATGGCGATGCTGGTGGCGACTGGCCGACCATGTCGGCCACCACCTGCCCCAGCAGGCCGGCAGCGCTTGGACCGGCACCGTCAAAATCCTTCACGACCGCTACCGCAACCCGTAGCAGCACGCATTGCCCGCAATGACCTCGCCGAGCCTGTGCGCGCACCCTTTCGGCGCCGCCTCACTGACCAGCTCCGCCACGTCCCTCGCCGCGACGGTTCGTTCTCCGAACTGGCGCAGGCCAACTCCTCGAGAGAGTGGGTGGCGCAATGGGCCTCTTGTGGGGCTCCACCGCGTGGCTGACCATGCGTTACAGACGGCTTGTTGAGCCGTGCCGGAAATGGGGGGCCATGTCCACAGGAACGAGGAGCAACTACTGGGCGGACAAGGCTCTGCCCAGCGTGTTCAAGCACGAGCTACTGAAACGGTATCTTCCCCAGTTCGGGGGCATGCTGGGCAGCCAGTCACACGGCAAGCGCGTGGTCTACCTGGACGGATACGCGGGCGAGGGCCGCTATGAGAACGGTGAGCCGGCCTCAGCCGAGATCGCCTTGAGGGTCGCCTCCCACTTCCGTTCGCGCCACGGGGTCACGGTGGAGTGCTTCTTCACCGAGGCGCAGCAGAAGTCGTTTGAGCGGCTGCACCAGGTGGTCGAGAACTACAGGGGCCGCGGCGTCCTCGCGCACGCCCACCGCGGCGAAGTCGACGGGGTCCTCGACAGCGTGATCCAGCGGGCCGCGCGCGAACCGCTGTTTCTGTTCCTGGACCCGTGCGGACTGGCTCTGCCGCAGGACCGGCTCGTGAACGTGCTGGCGCAGCAGCGACCGCAGAAAAAGCCGGCGACTGAGCTGCTGATGAATTTCAGCATGATGGCGGTGTGGCGCCTGGGTGGCCACGTCCGCTCCCCGAAGGGCAACGAGAGGTCGCTGCAGCGCTTCGATGAGGTGTGCGGCGGGACCTGGTGGCGGAACTATTTTGCCGACGCGGCGGCCTCCTCCGCCCGGGTCGGCGCAGCGGAGGACGCCATCGAGGCCGTGGCAGCCGAATACTCCCGTCGGCTCGCCGGCCGTACGGGCATGTTCGTGCAGTCGGTGCCCGTCTCGCACGCGCCGCACAAGCGCGCCGTCTATCGGCTGGTCTTCGCCACCCGCAGCCAGTACGGCCTCTGGGTCTTCGGTGACGCCGTGGCGCGAGCTCGGGATGAATGGTGGAAGTCGCACGAGCTGCGCGAGGAGGAGGACATGGAGGGTCAGCTGTCGTTCTTCTCGGCGCGCCCGGACCCCCAGGAAGTCGAGGACCAGGCCCTGAAAGAGATCACGAACAACCTCGCGGCACTGCTGCTGCGCACCCGCCGGCCCGTCAAGCTTGTCGACCACACGCTGGAGGTGTTCGGCAGCCACTACGGTCAGGTGACCGAGCCCGTGGTGCGCAAGGCTGTCCGGATACTGCACGGCCAGGGCATGACGCCCAGCAACGGCGTCGGGGTGAAGAAGATCCGCGAGATCACGCTGCACCCCAAGGGCGTCGCGGCCTGAACACTCGGGCGGCCTGCTTTCGGAGTGCTTCAGGCCGGGGCTGGTCACACGGCCACGGGTAGAGGCATCTGGTCCCAGGTGCGGCCCTCCAGTTCGCGGCCGCCGGCCTTCGGTGTCCGGCCGCCCCACTGCTTGAAGAAGAAGGCCACTCCGGCCTGCTGGCAGGTGTCCCGGATCTGTGTCACCCAGGCTTCGTCTAGCGGCCGGTGCCCAGGCCCGGACTCGCCACCCGCGATGACCCAGTCGATGCCCGTGAGCTCCAGCCCGTCCAGCGGCCCCAGTAGCGGCTCGCACGACAAGAACTTCACCGCCGCGGGCACCTGCCGCAGGTCGTCGACGCGCGGCAGCTCCTTTGCGCTCTCCACGGACACGCCCATCCACAGGTTCTCCGGCCACTCAAGCCGGTCGGCGACCTGCCGCAGGCGCCGCGCCCGTTTGGTGAGCACTTGATAGGTGTGCTGCGGGGTCTCCGCGATCACGTCGAAGACGCGGCGCACGTAGTCGAGCGGCACCCGGGCGTGGAAGAGGTCGCTCATGGAATTCACGAAGACGGTGCGAGAACTCTTCCACCCGTACGGCACGCGCAGGGCGTCCGGATGCACCGTCAGCCCGAACCCGGGCCCGGAAGTGCGCGGGTCACCGTCGGCCTGGTACTTCGGCGACCCCATGGCCTTCAGCCGCTTCGCCAGCGTCAACGCGTAGCAGTTGTCGCATCCCTTGGAGACGCGGTCGCATCCCGTGGTCGGGTTCCACGTCGCCTCGGTCCACTCGATCGCACTGCGGTCACTCACCGGCCGGCCCTCCATCCCCTCGAACCGAGCCTCATCACCGGCGGAGCAGCCAGGGCCCGCTGTAAGCCCAACAAGCCGCTGCACCACCAGATACCGGTATCCAACCATCCGACGGCCGCACCGTACTCACTACCCCAAGAATGAAACATGCGTTCCCTTCTGTCTGGGAGCCTCCGTGCTGAAATCCGGCCACACCTCGGGCCTTGGGACCGCTGCCCCGTTCACGCTGTGGACCGCAGCGACGCCGACTTCTTCACCGCAGCCGCCGTCTCGGGCTGCCGTCCTGTTCGTTCCGCGCGGGCCCGGCGCATGGCCGCCGCGTGGGAGGCGTCGGCTTCCCGACGACGCCGGACGCGCGCCGTATCGATCGGAGCCGGCTCATCGGCGGGGGGTCCCTCCGACTCAGGGAACGCCCCGGAGCCACCCGGCACGGCGGCGCGGCCTGGCTGTGGGCGGCGAGCGCACGGCGACATCCGTCCGAGGCGGCCTCCCGGGCGTGCCCCGGTCCGGCGGGTACGGCCGAGTGTCGACGACGGCGTAGTTCCTCAGGAGCTGTGGTCACGCAAATCTTCAGGACTTGACGGGCTCAGGATTCATCGAACGGTTCGTCACTCCACCTGAACCAAGCACGGCCGTCGCTGATGTGCAGGAGGAACTCCGCGACCGGTCCTGACGGGGCCACCAGCGACAAGGCGCCCGCGATCCGGTCGTAGGAGTCGTCAACCGCTCGTACTCCTCCGCCTCCATCAGAGCCAGCGACTCGTCGAACCACGGCTTCACCTCTGCGAACGCCAGCGCTGGAACGAAGCGCCCGTTGAGCCATGGAAAGTCACCCTCGTCGATCACGATCTCGCCGAGCAGCTTGCCTTGCCGCATCAGTCGCCAGACTTCGCCTTCGAAACCCATCCCACCAGCTCCCCGCTCAATCTTCTGGTGTAGTCGGCAGCCTCTCACGCGGTAAGGACACCAAGGCGGGAACGCCGACGCGCTGGTGGGCAGCTGCGTCGGTGCTCGGATCTGCCATGGATCTAGGTGATCAGGGGTTGTCGGTGGGGTTCTTGGGGCGCTTGTTGGGCCGGTAGCTGGGGCCGTTCGTGATCACCTGGTGGCTAGTGTTGATCAGCCGGCCCAGGACGGACTCGGAGACGACGGGGTTGGGGAAGAGGCCAGTCGCTGGGCGCCCGGTTGCTGGTGATGATCAGGGACCGGCCTGCCGCTCGCTGACCAGTTCGTAGAGATCGTCGGCCTGCGCAGCAGCGAGCTGGCGCATCACGAAGTCGTCCAGGATGAGGACGTCGGAGCGGATCAGCTCGCGCATCTGCTTCACTCTGGCCTACTCCAGGACGGGGCGGTTGGCCGATGTGTACTCGTCCGCGATGTTGAACACGCTGGCACAGTGTGGGCATTCGGCCTTGCCGAAGAGGTGGGCGATTACGTCGGCGAGTGCCTCGTGCCCGTCGCGGACGGCAGTCTCGTACATCCACCGGCCGGTGCCGGAGAGTTCCTCGGAGGACGCCGGCCGCAGGCCGCGATGGTCCACGTCGCCCAGGTGCCAGTCCCGGATCGCAGAATAGCGCCCGTGGTCCCCGATGGCGATCGTCACTTCCACGGCGCAGTGAGGGCAGGCCAAGTGGTAGAAGTCGTCCGCGAAGTCCCCCAGAACGGCACTCCAGTGGTACTGCTCCCTTGCCGCGATCAGATCGCGGAAGGTGGCGAGGTAGCCGACCGGCCGCGATTGCAAGTGCCGGTCCAGCAGCGTGCGGAACTCCGCGATCGCGTCGGCGCAGCCCGCCAGCAGATCGTCGCAGCCGTGGTGTCCTGCCGCGCATCGCAGGATCGTCCCGGCCAGTCCACGCGCCCGTGCGCTCCTCGAGGCGAGACGCACCAGGCGCGGCAGGGCGGCAAAGCTGGCGGGGAAGACGAGGTCGTATTCGAGGACCAGCCGGTATCCCAGTTCCTCCCATGCTTCGGCGTTGTCCTCGAGTGCCACCCGTTCCAGAAGCGCGGGGACGCGATCGACATCCCCGTAGCAGTCGTACAGCTGCGTCCAGTTCACCACCCAGGCATTAAGACGTCGTTTCAGTTGGTGAGTCGGCGGTAGCTGATGAGGGCTGCGGCGATGCCGGCGAAGGCGAGGAAGTGTTCGGCCTTGCGCTCGTAGC
>NZ_JBVIEB010000032.1:0-21880 GCF_055572075.1 Streptomyces sp. NPDC030820 | reverse complement strand
AAGCGACATCACCAGGCGCTCATCGCCCTCGCCCGACGCCGCGTCAACGTGCTCTACGCCATCCTGCGTGACCGCCGGCCCTACCAGGACCGACCTCAACTCCGTCTCGTGGCTTGACTTCAGCATTAGGCAGCGGCCCCCTTCCGGGAGGGCCGGCGGCGCCTCGCCGGGCGCGCCAGCGGAACGACGTTGAACAGCTCCGGGGCGTGCGCCTCGATCACCTCGGCGGCGATGCGGGCCACGTCGTCCCGGCAGGCTGCTGAACTCCGGGTCAGCGAGGATGTCGCGCGCCGCGTCCAAGCGGGCCGCACGCTCCTCGTCCGTCTCGCCCTCAGCCCCGAGCCAGAGCTCAATCGGGGTGCCAAGGGCCAGCTCCACGAAGTCCTCTGCCGATACGGCCTGTTGATGGCCGACATACGTGTGCATGGTGCTCTCCTGAGTCGAAGGAGCAGGGAGAACCGCGGCGACGGGCGACCTTGCTGGGGAGTACCAGCGCCGCGGATTTCAGATTGACCTAGGTCAATCTGAATGTCAAGGGGAACCATCGGAGGAACCGGAGATTGACCTAGGTCCGGCTACTCTCGTAGTCATGGAGCAGAGCCCAGAAGTGCCCAAGCAGGCACCCACGGCCAAGGAGATCGCCGCCGATTTCCGGGCGAAGATCACGGGTCCGAACCCCTCGTACGAACCGGGCGATCAGCTGCCGGCGGCTCGCAGGCTCGCCAAAGACCTCGGCGTGCAGCTCATGACCGTGCAGAGCGCATACGGGCAGCTCCGTGACGAGGGGCTCGTGCTTACCCAGCAGGGTCGCGGAACCTTCGTCCGCGACCCGTCGGTACCGCTCGGCACCGAGCCGGGCAGCAGCCCCGCGTTCACCGCGCTGTCGGCTGAACTCAGCGCGATCCACGACGCGCTTCGTTCGCTCGGCGAGCGGCTTGATCGCCTGGAACGGCTCGTCGGTGACGAGACTCCACCCGCGCCGTGAGCCTGTCCGCACGCCCCAGTAGTCGTTCAGCCGTGGCTCGCGCCTCGCTCAGGCTCTCTTTGATCAGGGCAAGTTCGGCGGGGCTCAGGCCGCCCGACTCGCCGCTCTGCTCATTGATCCCTGACATGCCAATGAGCATGCGACCCAAAACAGCAGAGGACCCGGACAGACTGTCCGGGTCCTGTTCCTTGCAGGTCAGCCAGGTTAACGACTCGTCATTGGGCGGCTTGCTCCACGGCGTCCAGCACTGCCGTCCACGGGAGTTCACGCCCGGCCGGCGCATCCCTCGGCTCGTACAAGGGCCAGACATCCGGGCCGTAGACGAGATGCACTCCTCCCGCCCGGAGAGCGTCGAGGTGCCCTTGCCACGCGGGGTGGCGAGCGTGCGCCGCGTTCACCCGCGGGAAAACGACGACGGGGAGATCGAGAGTGCCGATGGCCTCGCCAACCTGCGTCAGCGCCTGGTTGTCCATCAGGCCGGTCGCAAGCTTTGCGACCATGTTGGCGGACGCGGGGGCGACCACGTAGCAGTCAACCGGCGGATGTGGCCGGGCCTCGCCAGGCAGACGGGGCTCGTCGCGCACGGGCAGGCCGGTCAACTTCTCCAAGCGTTCATGCTCGCCGCTCGTGCGCAGCCACTGTCCGGCGGTCGGCGTGAGCGTGACAGCCACCCGCCATCCACGACCTATGGCGGGCTCCACGAGACCGGTGCGCAACGCTTCTACGCCCCCGGCCGCTGAGCCGACGACTCCGAGCACCCCACGATTGCCTGAACTCACTGCACCGCCCTGCACCGCTGAGCCATCGCGAACACGTCCGACGAACGCGAGCCGCCCGTCACAGGGGACTGCTTGATCAGGTCTCGCAGCGTCTCGCGCACCCTCGGATTGTTGCGTACGAGCTGCGGCGACGTGCGCTCAGCCGTACGCAACTCTGCGAAGGCATCATCACCCTGCCTGGCGAGCGACAGGGCACGCGCGAAGTCAATGCGGTGCGAGACGCTGCGTTCCTGCGGCATGTGGTCGACGTTGATCCGGCCGTGCTCCACCACGTACGAGACGTTGTCAAGGTCCAGCTCAATAGACAGTCGGTGGAGCAGCACGTTCGTCGGCCCGAAACCGGTCTGCCAGTAGTTTTCGTCCGAACCGAGATCGTCAGCGAGTTCCGAGGCACGGTTCAGCAGTGCCGTCGCGGTAGGCCGGTCTTGATGGCGCGCCGCCGCGACGGCGGCGCGCAGGTGAATCATTCCCAGCAGGCTGAGCGCCGCCGGGTTGTGATCAGTTACCTGAGACGACAGCCAGGCTGCGGCCGTGTTGCCCAGTTCCAGGGCGTCGTCATAGCGCCCGTTGGCCAGCAGAGCGTGTGTACCCGAACGTGCGGCGGACGCCAGCACGAGCGGATCATCCGACTCGTCAGCGGCTCGCATCGCACGCTCGGCTGCGAGCCACGAGATGTCCGACTCGCCGATCTTGGCTAGTGTCGTAGCCGCAAGGTGGTGCGTGCGGGCCGACACTGCCCAGCAGTCACCACGGTCCTCGCCTCGGCGCGCCGCTCGCTCCTCAAGCTCCTGAGCTGTCTGGAGCAGCGCAGGCAGTGCAGCGATGACGCTGCCGAGCCGGCCGCCCTGGTAGTCGTTCCACGCCTGCTCCACGCGCACGGCCACAGGGACAGGCGTCGGCAGCTGAGCCTCAGCGTCCGGCCCGAAGAGGAGACGGGACAGCCGGCGCGGGCTCATAAGGGCGTCGCGCACAGCGGGGACGTCGTCCTGTTGCCGCTCGTCTTCCATGAGGACGGTCTGTCCGAGCAGGTCTCCGAGGGGCACGCGCAGGATGCGCGACAGCTCCGCGAGCATGTCGATGCGGGGCGGCTTCCTGCGACCGGTCTCGATCTTCGCCAGCCAGTCAGTGCTCCGACCGACCAGGCCGGCCAGCACCTCTTGCGTGTAGCCGCGGCGCCTGCGGTAGAACGCGATGCGCTCGCCGATGCTGAGGTGATCTCCAAGACCACGCATGGGGTGTTGCCTCCCGCTGCTGAGTAGGGGCGCCTTTCACGGTACCGACGCGGCGGGGAACCGGTAAGTGATCACAGCCTTTCCGCCACCATGACCAGCGTGCGGCAGCGAAGGGGCCAGAACCCGGACGGACTGTCCGGGTCCGATGGAACCCCGCTGGGAGGTGTCCGCACTGTCCGGCTGTCCGGTTCTGCCTCTCACCTGCATAAATGGCCCGGACAGCTCGTAATGCCGGTGTCCGGGCTGTCCGCTCACAGACGGCTGCAACACTCCGGGAGTGTTGCAGCCCGTCGGCGAAGCCGAACTCTCAATAGGCGTAGGAGCCGGAGGCGACTTCCAATCTGCTCTGCCTGAGAGACGTGAACTGCGGAACGCGAAACTGTCGCTACCTGATCAAGGCGGCTCGCTCCGCTCACCGCGCGCGGCCCGGCCCCCGGCCGGGCCTGCGCTCCTGCCTTCGTCCCGCTCCAGCCCGGCCGGCGCCCGTGCCGCGCAGACAGCAATCAGACGCCTGATGCCAGAGAAGGCGTACGTCGTGGCTGGGGCGGTCGGCTCCACGGCTTTACGGAGCCACTTTGGCGCGAGCCTCGAAGATCATGGCCCCAACGTCGTGCTTTACCGGGCAGGTCCACAGACTGCCCGACGCGCCGGAAGCTTACGGGGCCATGATCACTCGCGCCAAAGCAGCGCCACCCCAAAGCCGCTCCGCCGACCTCTGTTTTCAGGCCTCAGCTGAACCGCAGCCCAAACAAGCCCCCATCTTCAGAGGCCGGGGCCTCGGCGTATGAGGACCACACGTACGACGCTGTCGAGGACGTGGGGAGGGGAGGGTCAGTCGCTGCTGCCAGCGGCAGGTGGTCGACTGAGCCAGGCTGAATCAGACTTGGCCCGGGTCGCTCCAGGCGTGGCGGACTGGAGCGACGCTGAAGCGAGGAGGCTGAGCTTGTCGGCGCTTTCGGAGCCGGGCTCCGGGTGGTAGATGACGAGCATGATGCCGTCGGTCCCGTTGACCAGCAGTTTCTCGCGGTCCAGGGTGATAGCGCCGAGCTGGGGATGAGCGAAGGTGATGGTAGCGGTGGTGCGCCGGTTCCCGGCATCGTGGCGGGCCCATAGCTGGCGGAAGTGCGGGCTGGCTACTGAGAGTTCCCCGACCAGCTCGATCACGCGTGGGTCATCGGCATCGGTGCCGACCGAGTTGCGGAAGCTCGCAACCAGACCGGCGGTGGTTTGTTCCCATGCGGGGAACATCGCCGCCTCGGCCTGGTCGAGGAAGAGGTCCCTGAGCCGGTTGCGTCCTGTCGTCAGACGGGGCGAGAAGGCGGTAGCCAGCCGGTTTGCGACCAGTACGTCGAGGTAGCGGCCCTCGACGAACGCGGGCAGGTCGAGGGTCTCGACCAAGCGAGCCGTGCTGGGCGGCACGACTTCGCGCCGCGGGCGTCGATTCCTGCGTCGCGGTCTGCCGTCCACGAGGCTGAGGAGATAGGTGTCGTCATCCAGGTGCAACACCCGCGCGATGGCCTGCAGCACCTGGACCGAGGGGTTGCGGTCGCGGCCCTGTTCGAGACGCAGGTAGTACTCGGCGCTGATGCCCGCGAGCATGGCGACCTCCTCCCGGCGCAGCCCCGGGACGCGCCGTTGCCCAAGGACCGGGATTCCGGCCTGCTCGGGGGTGACAAGTTCGCGGCGTGCACGAAGGTACTCGCCCAGCAGGTTCGGCTCCCTGTCCATGGCTACCAGCGTAAGCAGCCAGCCGGGTGCCCTGCCTGTCCCTGGCACTACCAGTGTCGGGAGGACCCTGGTAGTGCCTCCCCGCGCACCCTCATGCTGGCCGGACAAGAGCCGCAAGAGGATCAACCCTGGCGCGGCAGCCGGCCACGGTGCTTCGACCCAGTGGCCGGGCAGCTTCGATGGCAAGGAGTGCGTGAGATGTCCCAACAACACATCCTGGTGACCGGGGGCTCAGGTTTCATCGGCGGGCATGTCGTGCTTGAGGCCCTGGCCCGGGGGCATCAGGTGCGGTCCACCGTCCGGTCCCTGGACCGGGAGAAGGCAGTGCGCGCCTCTCTGAGTGAGGCTGGTATGACAGTCGGTGACCGCCTTGAGTTCGTCGCCGCTGATCTGACACGTGAGGAGGGCTGGCCCCAGGCTCTCGACGGTATCGACCGTGTCATCCACGTGGCCTCACCGGTCATGCCAGGACACGTCGAGAACGAGGAAGAGGTCATCGCCCCCGCTCGCGAGGGCACGTTGCGGGTGCTGCGGGCGGCACGCGACGCGAACGTGGCACGTGTGGTCCTCACCTCGGCGTTCCATGCGGTCGCCTGGGGGCACCCGCACGACGACCGCGTCTTCACCGAGGAGGACTGGACCGTCCTGGACGGCCCCGGTACCGACGCCTACGGGCGCAGCAAGACGCTCGCCGAGCGTGCGGCCTGGGACTTCGTCGCCGAGGACGGCGGCGAAATGGAGTTGACCACACTGCTCCCGGTCGCCGTGATGGGCCCTGTGCTGAGTGCGGAGGTTTCCGGAGCCAACCGTGTTGTCCAGCGACTCCTCACCGGGCAGATGCCCGGACTGTTGAACCTGTACTACCCCGTGGTCGACGTGCGCGACATCGCTGCAGCTCACGTCACCGCCGCAACCACGCCCGGGGCTGCCGGGCAGCGGCTCCTCCTGGGCAGCAGCCCCGCGCTGAAGATGGCTGAGATCGCCGACATGCTGCGAACCCATCTCGACCAGGCCGCAGCTCGCGTTCCCACCGAGGGCATCCCCGATGAGACCGTGCGGGCCGGCGCCGCCACCAACCCTGCGCTGCGCTCGGCCGTTCAAGACCTGGGCTATGCCCGCCGCTTCTCCACCGACAAGGCGCGCGACATCCTGGGGTGGAAGCCCCGCCCAAGCCTCAACGCCGTCGTAGCAGCCGGTCAAAGTATGGTCGACCAGGGCCTTGTTATGGCGTGACACCCCCGTGCAACCCGCTTCTTCCCGCAGCCATCCGCCATGTGACAACCAGCAGGTCACGAGCAAGCCGATGGTTGCTGTACAGCAGCGAAGTACAGCAACCATCACAACCGCAGCCAACCGGCAAAGACCTTCAAAGGCCCCACGACCAGCGTCCTGCACCGCAATGACCATCCGGCCGAGAGTTCGGGACCAAGAGGTCTTCCCCAGGCTGGCAGCAGCCGACGGTGAAGACCGGGCCGTCTCTGGGCCGTCCGAGGTCACTCGATGCCGACCGACAACGACAAAAGCCCACGACATCTGAGCTGGTCAGAGCCGTGGGCTTCGTCAGTCCCACTGGTCGGCGGGACCCGTGATCAGTAGACCGGCTACTGATCACCGCTACCCGGCCGGCCAACCGACCGTGCCCCATCCGTGCCCGATCGAGCGGGAAACCACGGGGAACGACGGAGACCAGCGGGCACAGCAGAACGCAACGGCCCCTGACCGTGTCTCCTGGTCAGGGGCCGTCAACCTGCGCGGTGGGTGTGGGATTTGAACCCACGGTGACTTGCGCCACGACGGTTTTCAAGACCGTGTACGGCTTGGCTCGCCCATTGAGGCTTTCCCGACGTCTCAGCAGACATCGACCATTCCGAATTGCGTCAGCCTATCAGCAATCAGGCGCCGCCTCTCATGAGGCTTGCGGCTAACTGCAGAATTCATGCGTCCAATACGTCTTCCCTTGCCCGTATTCCCCGTAAAAGTCAATACAGTTATTGGGGGCGTAAACTTTGACTGGACCGGCGTAATATCCGTAGTATCCGCCATCCTCTACCCAGTGATCGGGGCCGTCGCTATAGACCGAAATTCCGACCCCAAGGTAGGGCTTAATGGAACTGCTCGGCTTCTCATTGACCGTAATTGCACAATTGTACCCATTTGAATAGTAGACCTCAACGTGGGCCGGGTGGTCACCGAGCGAAAATTTCCCAAGTAGGTTTCCAGGGCAGGCAGATGCCGCCTGGGCTTGTACGGGAGCGGCAAGTACCGAAAGCCCTAGAAGGCTTGCAGTCATGGCAGCCCGCAGGATGAGTCTCTTCTTTGAAGTAATTCGCATTGATATTCCCTTTCAAGTTCTGCCCATATGTGCGATAACGCACAGGGGAGACTAGCACAGGCATTAACCGGGAGAGGGCGGGTGGCGTTTTGCGGCCAATTTGGCTTGATTCCGCCGTGAAATCAGGTCGGCAGTGGGGCACCCGCTAGCTCGGCCTTGGAAGCCGCAGGTCACTGGCAACACCCCAGCCGCTCCCCTAAAGCGCTGCTCACAGCAGCTGCCCACGGCGGTGGCGGCAGCGCTGACGGCAACGACGGCCGCCGGGCAACGGCACTCCACAGCCCAGAGCGGCACTGGCAAGGTACCGTCTGTTCCGCCACCAAGGGCTTCTAAGCGCCGGTCCCAGGGCGTCATGATCTACCGATGGATGAGTACGCCTTGCCCACAGACCCTGAAGTGCCGATCGCTGACGCGGTCTGTTCGAATTGGGCGGCAACCGTCGAGGCCCTGCCTGTAGGCACCCGGATCACCGGCGACGTCATCGGTCGCCAGCGCTTCGGTGTCTTCATACGCATAGACGGCGCGCCGTACGCCGTAGCGCTGGCGGAGATCACGGCCATGCCGCACGGGATGGACCTCCCGGCCCTCGGGGCCTTCGTCAGCGGGGAGGTCATCTGGCATGCCGCCCGCAACCACCAGGTCAAGGTCCGGCTCGATGAGTGGCGGGCAGCCGAGGAGTGATCTTCGCTGGGCCGTCCCTGGGCCGTCCAAGGCCGCTCAATGGCGACCGATGACGCCTAGTAACGACAGTCGTAGCGACCGACAGCCCAGGTCATCCGATTGGATCTGCGACACTGGTACCACCATGCCCAAGCCCGGAGGACTGGCCTAATGGTTCAGTGGGTGACATCCGTGCCTGACATCAACGAGCACGGACGTTGGCGGATCTGGGCAGTTCGGCCCGGTCTGATGGGCGCCCGTCAGGATGCGACGAGCAGGCCCACAGGGAGCGTGGGATCGAACTCCTAAAGCGGGTGTCACGGCAGTTCCGTCAGCGCCAGGCCATCGCGGTACCAAACGTCACGCAGCTCGGCCTTGTGCGACTTGGAGGACGTGCGCGCGACCATCGCTGGCAGAGCACTCCAGCAGCAGCGTGCTCGCGCCGGCCGACTTCAGCGAGAAATTTCGCTCTATCTCATTAGTCGGCATCGAAAGCTTCGCGGATAGCTTTGAACTCCCTCTGTCCGCGGAGCTTGTCGGCCTCATCTAGGTAATGTTGAAGTTCAGCCCTTCGCTCTGGCGACAGGTTGTCACGCTTAAGCATTTTGTTAATCGTTCGGCAAGAGCGCCATACCTTGAAGTGAACACCCCAGCGCCCGCCCTGCTCCTTAAGCATGGGAAAAACCGCACCCGTGACAGCAGCGAAGCCGGGAGCGGACCATGCAAGGATCGTCGACCACACGCTGTCTTGCGGCACTTGATGGCTGAGAGACAGCATCAGCGTGCCACCAAGGCCGCCACCCGCGGCGGCAATGTTGCGAGTCTTCGGTGTGGTCGGCGACCGACGGGGCGTAGAGCTCCGTTTCCTTTGCCCCGGTACGGTAGATGTTGCCGGTCTACCGTTGAGGCTCGGAGCACCCTCTACGCTCGGAGTGCTCTCTCCGCTGGTGGCGCCCTCTCCGTTCGCGACACCCTCGCTGTTGAGGTCTGTGTTGGTGGAGTCAGTCACTCTCCACCTCGTGGCGCGCCTTTGCTTCTGCCGCTACATATCTGCGTAAGAATGCCTCGGCATCAGCCTCAGAGGCTTTCCTGTGAACTTCGCTCTTCGCGGATTCTGATCCCATCAAGATCGCCAGCGTGCCGAGAAGATCACTGTCACTACGCACGATGCGATGCACAGCGTCTCGCGCGCCGCGAGTGATCAGCAAGGCGGCGAGCGCCCCCAGGCCAGCCCCCGAGGTGGCAGTGATCACATTGACCCACGTGTCACTCATTCAGTCACCTCCCGTCTGGCCAACGGTTACTGAGTACCCATCACCTAACCACGGTAGCCCATGGGCGGACCGCGGAACCACTGAACTTACGAGCCTGCGCACTGCCCGTCGGCACTTGCCGCTGCTCGCGCTGGGCAATGGCAGTTCCCGGATCTACCCGCCGCGCCCAACACAGCAGCCGCGCCCTGATCCACAAAGCCTCCAGTGACCAGACGAGACCGAGGTCATACCCGTGACACCGAGCCACGACGACAGAGGTACGGCACCCCCCTGCAACTGCGAGCGCTATGTCCGGGGTGCTCGGCCCCGAACCACATGGAGTCACGGAGACGAGCGGACAGCGACCAGCAACGGAAAGCAAGCGTCCCCTCTACGCAGCAATCTGGTCGCGGCGAAGGAACCAACGGCAATGACGGCAACGAGCGCGGACGACGACAGCCCCCGGCAACCGGTCGCGGAAGTGACGCAGACGGGGTTGGCCAGGTCGCTGGGGTGTGCCCGCATCTCTACGCGCCTGTCCTGCCGAGTCCCGCCGGGTGCGGCACCAGAGGCACTGCGCATCGAAGCCCGGATCCCACACCACAGACGCCCGGTCCGGCCGCAGCTTCGACACACCTCCGACACACTCCGGGTCGCAGGCGCCCTCCGACACACTCCGCCGCAGGTCAGAGGGCTATGAGGGGCGATCTACGCATTCACTCCGGAGCCGTGTGCGCAGGTTCGAATCCTGCCGGGGGCACCCTGTATGAGGTGCCCAAAGACCCCGTCACCAGCGGAAACGCTGAGGCCGGGGTCTTCGCGTTTATGCAGGCGTATGCGGCCCGGAGCTGCCGTATGTCGGGGTCCGTGGACGAGGCGTGGACGGGATCTTGGAGCGTTCTCCCAGGTAAGCCCGCAAAACGATGTGGCCCCGCGCCCGGGACAGGTGTGGGGCCACAGCGCAAGGCTGTACCGACTCCCCTAGTCGGCGGTGACCCCCCAGTAGGCGATCTGCGCGGGCCTACCGTCGCGGTAGAGCACTGTACAGTTCCCCCGGGCGCGGCCTGGGAAGTCCAACTGCTCGGAGTCGAGCGCGGCGTCCCACTCCTCGTAGGTGGGCCGGCCGTGAGGAGCCCACGCTCGCACCTCGTCATCGGTCAGCGGCCGCATGAACGGACCGTCATCGGTGTCCGCGGCCTCGATCATGAGAGGGAAGTCCAACACGGAGCCCGTGCCGCCGGTGAAGATGTACTCATGCCACTCCGGGTCGCGCCACAGTTCCTCGACGGACCGCCCCTCGAAGCCGTGGTTGTCCCGCGCCAGCTCGTCTTCCTGCTCCTGCCGGAACGCGGCCGCCAGATCACGCTGATACGGGCCCGTGTGCGTCCATGCGTTGCCACCCATCCGCGTCCCCTCTCCACTCGAACTGCTTGTTCAAGAGCGGAGCGTAAGAGACGGCACTGACAGGGCCCCTCGCCCCGACGACGGCCACACCCTGGAAACCACCCACAGGCCCCGCAGGGAAGGCCGGCAGCTCGCTGAGACGCACCGACTCAGGCCAGACTCCAAGCCTGGCGATGGCGAGCGACGCCGTACACCTGCTCCACCTGGTCGGCCGTGAGAACGCCTGAGAGGGGAGCGAGTGCCGATACCTGGCGCTCCTGGTACACCCGGACATCGAGCTGCGTAGCGACCACCTTCAGCTCGGTGACACCCACGAAGACGAGCACCGGCTCCACCGGCACCGAGAAGTCGCAATAGCGCTCAAGCACTCGGGCGACCCGCTTGGCCTCCGCCCGGCTCTTGCGTGCGTAGGGTGCCGGTTTCCCGTGATCGACTTTCACGGAATCGTCCCCCACCCATACGGCCCGCTTGTGGTGGTGCTTCGTATTGATGCTGAACACTCCCCCAGGCCCGATCAGTAAGTGATCGATATCCACTTTGTTGGCCAAGGGAACGGAGTGCAGGACGCGCCAGCCGTAGCGCCCCAAGCGGTTCAACTCGGCTCCCACTCGCCGCTCCCCCGCCAATCCCTTTCGCCAGGAGTCCCATTCGGAGGGCCGCCGAAGTAGCCGTGAAACGACTCGCTCCATCAGCCCCGGGCCGTATTCGGCGAGCAGATCACGCAACGCCTGCCCGGGACGGTTGACGGCCAGGTCGTCGGCCGGCGTCAGAGGCGGCAGCATCGGACGCGCCTGAACCTCCGGCGCCCTGTCTGGCGGGACAGGCTCGGTGAGGTTCTGTAAGTGCTTCGTGAGCACGGCGATCACGTCGTCACGACACTCGGCCCGCAAAACCGTGATGTCCCCCGTCGTGACGTCCGCCCAACCGACCGCGGTGCCATCAGCCAGGTTGGCGTACAGACGATCATGCCCGTAGCGCATCCATCGTGTGACGTGCAGCTCCACAAGGCCCCCCTGCTCCCGCATTGACGTTGCCGACATGCCAGCAGCAAGCCAGAGGAGGCCACAAGACCGCAGGGCAAGCATTCGCGGCCCCGCTCGCTCTATCGGATGAAGCATCGCCGCAGGTAGGGCCGGAATCACTAAAGGACCCAGACAACAGGCGGGGCTTTCACTCGGAAGCGCACGCAGCAGCCGGACTCGCGTGACCCGGAAGAGCCCAGGCCAGCGAGGGGCTTCATCGTCCCGAGCGAGGGCTGACAGGTAGGGCGGCCCCGGCAGGCGCAACCGGCGGACGGGAACGAAGAAGCCCCAGCCGGGATGTACCCACCAGCTGGGGCCTCTCTTGCGTGTGGCGTTACAGGGGGCGGATGTTCTCCGCCTGCGGGCCCTTCTGGCCCTGCGTAACGTCGAACTCGACCTTCTGGCCCTCCTGCAGCTCGCGGAAGCCCTGGGCGACGATGTTCGAGTAGTGGGCGAAGACGTCGGGGCCGCCACCCTCCTGCTCGATGAAGCCGAAGCCCTTTTCCGCGTTGAACCACTTCACAGTGCCCTTGGCCATGTGCCTGTCTCCTTCGAGGGGACTCGTATCGGGTCCCGCACCGTGCGGGTCCCGGAGGTGATCGCCCTGGTCCGGAGAGGCGTTGAACAGCAAAAACGCCCGCGATGCGATCACGGGCGAACGGGACTTCGGAACCACGACTGCTGATTACGACGCTACACCGGCTGGTGTAGCTCGGCCACAAGACACCACGACGACAACGCGACCCCCGTGGGGCAACCGCCGCCACTGACAGCCGTCCCCCGAATGCGCCTCACCTGCCGTTGGGCGAGGCTGAGGCTATGGCTGAGCGTCGCGTGATCGTGTTCCCGCCCGGAGAGGGTGGCGGCCGTCGCATCCAGGTCGGCAGCGAGACGCTGGGAACCGCATACAGCCTGCATGACCTGAGCGTGTTCCTGGAGCGTGCCGGCCTGGAGGGGTTGGACGTGGTGGACCTGGTGAACTCGCCGCTGATCGAGTGGCACGGTGGCGGCCCGGAGGTATGGGAGCGCTGAACGCCCGTCGGTGGGCTGGCGGCCGTCGTCACCTGTTCGACGCACAGCGGTCGCTGACGCACGCGGGTTCGCGTTCGCTGGGACCAAGCCCGGCATGCGACCGGAGCTCGCCCCCCATCAAGCCAAGGAGACACAGCCATGGACCAAGGCAAGATCCATGAGTGGAACGCGGACCCGGGCGAGGGAAGCATCAAGAACGACCAAGGTGGTCCCGT
The DNA here is from genome assembly GCF_055572075.1 of Streptomyces sp. NPDC030820. Lineage (NCBI taxonomy): Bacteria > Bacillati > Actinomycetota > Actinomycetes > Kitasatosporales > Streptomycetaceae > Streptomyces > Streptomyces sp. NPDC030820. The sequence continues at coordinate 9,238 of NZ_JBVIEB010000032.1, read as the reverse complement.
GCTGTACTTCACGGTAGACGACCTCGTGATCGACCCCGACGAGATCCATCCCGGGGACACCGTCTCGTTCCAGATCCAAGGACCGGGACGCGCGGCCAAGGTCAACAAGGCCTGAGTCTCGACAGCAGCGCGCGGCAGGCACCACCCGAAGGTGAACGGGTGGTGCCTGCGTGGGTTTCTGGGCCGTGCAGATCGGCCGCGGCCTGGTCGTGAAGGACCTAGCGAGGTAGGACGAAGGCCCCAGGCAACATGCCTGGGGTCTCGGTGTGGGAGTAGGTTGTCTCACTCGTACTCGCGGAGCAGGTCCTCGATCCGCCGGTTGGCGACGTCCTGCCGTCCGTCGAGGCACTTCGCATACCGGGTCAGCAGGACCTCAACGCTGTTGCCGGCGCGCTCGGCAACTTCGGTGGGATCGACTCCGGCATTGAGCCACGTCGACAGCGCCGAGTGCCGGAGGTCGTACGGCCTACTCGCGAGCGGCGAGGCCGCAACGGCCGGTGGGAGCGCTAGGAGCCGGGCTTCCTGCCACACGCGGTAGTAGGTCGAGGACGGGACGACCGAGCCCTTCTCGCTGAAGAAGAGCCGCCCGTCTTCCGCCGTGCCGAACGTAGCGAGGTGTTCCCGCAGCACTGCTACGAGCTGGGGTGGAATAGGCACGCGCCGAACGTCCTCAACCGGCCGATTCTTCAGCCCGCGGTCGTCGTGGGTCTCCCCCGAGTCAGTCCACTGCTTGCCGACCGAAGGACGAGTCCGGTGGAGTAGCGCGGATCCCCAGCCCTGGTCGGGTAGGACGAGGTCAGTCTCCACCAAGCCGACCGCCTCAGCAGGACGGAGGCCACCGAAGTACATCGCTGCGAACAGCCCGACAAGACGCCGGCCGCGAGCACGCCGGTGGCCGCCCACGTAGGACACTGCCGCCAGGAGATTCCGGGCCTGCTCCGGGTTGGCGACAACGCGCGGATCGACCTGGTTCGAGACCTTGGGCTTCTGCCAGCGAACCGCCGTGATCGGATTCTCACGCAGCTCCCCCAGGTCGACGGCGTAATTCGCAGCATTGACGAGGATTCGGCGCTTACGCCGTACGGTCTCGGCTGCTGCCGCTGTGCCATCGAGCTTGAGTTTCAGGGAGTCGAGCACAGCCCGGGCCGTGGCGGGCTCCGCCAGGTCAGCGAGCGGACGAGAGGCTTTGGACACCCAGTCCAGTACGTTTTGCACATCCTCCGGGACGTCCCGATCGCTAGGCCCAGGCAATACGAAAGCCCAATTTCGCAGCGCCTTACGAATCGCCTCATCTGATGGTCGTCCTGCGCGCTCGCTGAAGAGCTCCACCGTCACGCTCGTCAGGGATTCGTTGATCCCGTCCCGTGTGTTGGGGGCTGCGTGAGGCCACTTCATCGCGAGATACCTCAGAGCGAAGTCATACCAGGAGAGTTCCGGCTTCTGCTCTTCCATTGACGCGGGAAGGCCGGACTCGGTATCAAACTCCTCCCCCTCTCTCGTAGCCCGCATGAGCTTGGCGCGGTAGTGCTCGGCAAGTGCCTTTGTCCGGAAGCTCTCGGAGAAGACGTTGCCAGCGACATTCCAGCGAACGCCGTATGAAGGGACCCTGGTGTCCCGCTTCCGGACACCCCAGACCTTCACGTCGAGAGACTTCACGCTGCCGCCTCCAGCTGCCGCAACCACGTGCGGAAATCACTACGCCAGACGCGCAGTTCTCCGTTCGGGAGCTTGAAGGCGGCGGGTCCCTGCCCTAGCTCACGCCACCGATAGAACGTCCGCCGGGAAACCCCGCCGAGTTCGTCGAGGATCTGCGGAACGGTCATCAGCTCGTCTTTCACGTCAGGCTCCTTCCGTGGCGGCAAGTTCTTCGTGGGCGGTTTCGCGGTTGAGTTGGAGATCACGGGCGATCGTGGCGGCGAGGACGGACTCGCCGGGGGTGTGGCCGTGGCCGGCGTACTGCCAGTCGGCGAGGACCAGGACGGTGTCCGGCTCGGTGTCGTCCGGGCCGAGGGCTTCGCGTTCCTGGGCAGCGCGGTAGTCGGCGCGGGCCTGGCGCAGGGCGCCGAGGGTGGTGGAGTAGCGGCGGGACTTGGAGCTGAAGTGGCCGCGGAAGCCGAGCATGTGGGCCCAGCGGGCGAGGTGGCGGTCCGGGTAGAGCGGCTGCAGCTGTACGCAGGCGGCCATGAGACGGCGGGCGTGATCGGGGATGTCCAGCCGGGCGAGGTCTTCGCCCAGGCCGGTGCCGCGGCAGGTGGCGCACTGGCTGAGTGCGGAACCCGTGCGGTCGTACAGCCGGGATCGGCCTGTTCCCCGGCACGAGCGGCAGTAGATGGCCGTGTCGGTGGAGCCCGTGTTCTCGGCGGCTTTGGTGGCGTACTTGGCGACGTAGGAGGCCACGGCCTGTTCGGTGATCTCCGAGCCGTCGCCAAAGGCTTTCACGGGGCGGACGTCGAGCTGGGTGCCCCAGCGGAAGGTGCGCGCGGGCTGGTCGCCTGCGGCCGGCACCGAGACAGAGGTGTAGGAGTGCGCGGCGGCGGCGCGGATCGCGTCGGCGAGGAGGCCAACCGTCGCCCAGGACGGCGGCGGGGTGTCCGGGCCTTCGGGTCCGTCGATGCGGATCACGGCGTGGAAGTGCACGGCACCGCGTTTCTGGAACTCAGCGACCTTGCCGAACGAGAGCCGGGCACGTTCCTTCAGCTCGCGTTGGGTCAGGCCTGCGCGGGCGGCGATCTCGCGGCGGAGCCGGTTGGTGAAGCGCTGCCAGAGCTGTCCGGCGTGGTTGTTGAAGAGCACGGCGCCCGCGTAGTCGTACCGCTCCGGGTCGAGGGCGGTGCCGAGCGCGGGGTCGTCGGCGTGGTGGCGGGTGCCGCAGCGGCAGACGCCGCGGTCGGGCCGGTTGTGCACACGGCCGAAGGACGGGGCGGTGAGGGTGGCGAAGACGCGGGGGTGGTCGCGGACGGTGGCGGGGATGTCGCGGCGGTCGTCGCCCGCGAGGCCCGCGCGGATGAGATGGTAGGTGTCCCCGGCGTAGGTCCAGGCGCAGGACGGGCAGCGGGAGGCGCGGCGGTTGCCGCACGCGACGCGCAGGCTGCCGCCGGGCTCGTTCTCGGTGGAGTAGTGATGCAGAGTCTGGCCGGTGGTCTTGTCCTTGTGGAGGATCCAGCCGCGCAGGTGGATGGGGTCGGCGCAGCCGCCGGTGCGGCGGATCTGCTCTTCCCAGCGGTGGTAGTCGTCGGCCGAGGCCACCCTCAGCACGTCGCCGAGGGTGGTCGGATCGAGCAGCGCGTCAGGCACGGGCGCCCTCCCGGACACGGGCCGGGCGTGTGCCGGCGCCCTGGCAGGCCGGGCAGTCGACGGTGATCGTGCGCAGGTGACCTCGCTGGTCACGGCCGCCGAGGGTGATAGCAGCGGAGGCGAAGCCGTCGCAATCAGGGCAGACGCGGGGCGCAGGTGTGGGGCGGTCGGTCATGATGGTGATTCCTTTCGATTGCGGTTGGAGGGAACGGCCCCGGGTGGCGGCGTGCTTGGCGGCTTGTGCGCCACCCGGCGGCTGGTCAGTGAGAGGCGTAGAGCCTCGACGGCCCCGGCCCTTGGCGGCGTACATGGCTGCGTCGGCAGCGGCGAGTGCGTCGGTCAGGGTGGGCACCGGGAGGTCGGCGAGGTGGCAGGCGCCGATCGAGGCGGCTAGCGGTAGCGACATACCGCCGTGGTGCAGCGGCCCGGTGCAGTGCGACGGTGAGCGTGTCGAGGTCGGCGGCGGCCAGATCCGGGACGACGGCGACGAACTCGTCTCCGCCCAGTCGGCCTGCGGTGCCGTTGTGGCCGCACCAGGTGCGCAGCCGGTCGGCGGTGGCGATGAGGGCGGCGTCCCCGGCGGCGTGGCCGTGGGTGTCGTTGAGGGTCTTGAAGTGGTCGAGGTCGACCAGGAGGACGGCGGCGCCTGGGTGCCGGCGGATGCAGTGTTCGGCTCGGGCGGCCCATCCGGTCCGGGTGAGCAGGCCGGTGAGCGGGTCGCGGCGGGCGCAGGCGAGGCGGCGGGCGAGGATGCCGCCGTGCAGGGCCCAGCCGAGTAACGGCACGAGGCTCGCGGCTGACTGCAGATCCATGACGTTCTCCCTCAGTGATGGCGGTTGGGGCGGAGCCCGGTCTCGGGAGGGGTGGCGGCGTGCTTGGCGGTGTGTGCGCCACCCGACGGGCGGTCAGCGGCGCTTAGCGTCGGCGGTGATGAGCGAGCGGATCACCAGGGCGCAGACGGCGACCGAGGCCGCGGTGATGGCGACAGCCAGGAGCATGGAGACCAGGACGGCGCCGACGACCATGACCACGGCCGTGCCGCCACCGACGAGAGCGACCACCGCACCGGGCGTGAGCTGGACGGTGGGCCGGACGGGAGCCGAGGACTCCGGAACAGGCGCGGGGTCGATCGAGTGCTGTGCCACGGTGGTCGGCTCGACGACCATGGGCGGGACGATGCGACCGGTCGGCATCGGGTTGGTCGGGACTTTGGGGCGGAGCATGGCTGGGCGTTTCCTTCCTGATCGGTTATTTGAGGAAGCTGTCGATGGCAGGGGCGAGAACGCTGTCGGCGAGGAGGAAGCCGCCCAGGAGGAGCACGGCGACGAGCCAGGCAGGCGGGCGGATGAGCTTGACGCCGAGGTAGCCGACGACGAGCAGAGCGAGCCAGAGCGGAACCTGCACGGGTGGCCTCCTTCAGCGGACGCGGCAGCGGTGGGTGCGGGCGGCGAGCTGTGCGGCGGAGGAGCTGGAGTAGTCGGCGGACCAGCCGCACCGGTCGTTCGTGCACACGGCGGCGTGTTTGGTGTGGCCGTGGCGGTCGCGGTGGGTGCCGATCTGCACCGGGCCGATCCGCATCACGGAGTGGAAGTGGTCACGGGCAGGCATGACGGTGGTTCTCCCTTCGGGGTCAGGCGAGTTGGGCGGCGATGGCGTCGGCCAGCTAAGCCGGGACGCCGAGCCGTGCGCGCAGGGTCTCGGTGTCGATCCGAGTGCCGGTGCGGGCCTGGTGGTCGGCGGCGACCTTGCGGGCGTGCTCGACCAGCACGGCCGGAACTGCGGGCGCCGGGTCGGCGGCCGGAAGGGCCGGGGCGTCCTCATTCGCGGTGACCGGGGCGGCGTCAGGCTCCGGATCCGGGATGGGATCAGGTTCGGTGTGGGGTGATGGGTCGGGGGCTGCGGGCGTCGGCGGTTGCGGTTCCCGGTGCTCGCTGGAGTGGGCGAGGAGGGTGCCGCCGAGGAAGGCGAGGGCGGGCCATCCGGCGATGCCGAGGCGGAGCAGGGCGGGAGGGTTGGCCAGGTCGAGGAATCCTGCGGTGGCGATGTTGGCGCCGAGTGAGGCGAACAGGGCGATCACGAACCAGGACCAGGCCAGCCGGGACGGCCCCTCGCTGCGGAGCCGTCGCCAGGCGGCGACCAGGAGCAGGTCGACGCTGACCGGGTAGGCCCAGGCCTTCCAGCCGTCCTGTCCGGCAGCGGCGGCCAGATCGTGCAGGTGAGCGAAGGACAGCGCCCCGGCAATGACGGCTTGGACGAGCACAGCGTCGATGCGCAGTCGCGAGGCCATGACCGGTCACCTCGCTCCGGGTCGGCCGTTGGCCAGAGCAATGGCTTTCAGGACGCGGTCGAGGTTGGTGGCGTCCAGGCCGCTGACGGCGTCGCCGAGCGGGATGCGGGCGGCGGTGTCAGCGAGGGAGGCGACGATGGCCAGGATGCGCAGTTCCCCGCTGGATGCGGGCAGCTCCTTGGCTTCCAGGGCCTGGACGACCTTGAGCCAGTCGACGCCGTACGCTGCCGGCTCGGACCTGGAGTAGTCGATGAGCAGCAGGCCGGGCCGTTCGGCCAGCCGCTTGATCCACAGGCCGTGATCGACGAGGAGGCCGATCGCGGCCCGCAGGGCCGGGGAGCCGTCCGCCTTCGCCAGGAGGGTGTCGGCCAGCCCGTCAGGGTCGATGGTCACGGTGCCGTTGTCGGTGTCGTACCAGGGGCAGTCGCGTTCGTCGTGGTCGATGCCGGTCTCGTCGCCGTCGACGTCGCCGCAGTGCTCGCAGAACACGGATTGCTCCCTTCTGTGTTGAGGCATGGAGGGGGTAGGGACCTGGCGCGAAGGCGGTCGCGCGGACCGAGGGGGCTGGAAGGGTCAGGCAGTGGCCGGGGCGGCCTTGGACAGCGGCACCAGAGCCGCAGGAGTGCCAGTCAGCGCGGGCCGGAAGGGCGCCAGTTCGGGCAGTTCCGGGGTGCGGTGGGCGTGCCGGTTGCAGATGTTGGCGGCCTGGCGGAGCGAGGTGTGGGGGGCGCGGATGCGGTGCCAACCGCCAGTCGAGTCGGCGACGATGGCGATGCCGCGCATCTCGGCGGGGATCTGGATGGCGGCCAGGACGGCGTCCGGGGAGATGTCGCCGAAGGCCATGTTCGCCGAGGCTTCGTCGTTGACACGGTGCGCGGTGCGGCCGGTGAGCTGGGCGCGGAGCATGGTGATGCCCTTGCCGAGTTCGGAGCCGAAGCGCTGTCCGCAGATTTCGAGGTAGATGCCGGCGGCGCGTCCGAGCTGGGCGAGGCGGACCAGGGCAGTGATGATGCGGTCGCGTCGCTTCTCCTCGTCTTTGGTGGCGAAGAGTGCGAGTTCGGCGACCTCGTCGACCAGGACCACGACCGGGGTCGGGCGGATGTCGTCGGGCAGGTCCCAGATATCGGCGGCGATCTCCGCGTCCGGGACATCCGCGGTGATGCGCTGCTCGGCGCGGATGAGCTGGTAGATCTCCCCCATGCGGGTCACGAGGGCGTCGAGGAGTTCGGCTGCGGTGTCGGGGTTGTCGGCCAGGGCGGTGAACCGGCGGGCCAGCGGGAACAGCTCGACCCCCTGCTTGCAGTCGATGCCGACCAGGGCGACGTCCATCGGGGCGAGGCCGGCGACCAGGTTGCGCTGGTAGACGGACTTGCCGGACTCGGTGGCGCCCAGGGTGAGGGCGTGGGGTATTACCCGGTAGTCGCGGTAGTGGACCGAGCCGTCCTGCCGTAGGGCCACCGGGACCCGCATCGGACGGGTGTCGGTCGTGGCGGGCATCTGCACCCGCTTGAGCACGTCGTAGCCGGTCATCCGCACCTCGACCACACCCGAGCGGAGCTCCCGCGAGGTGACACCGTACATGGAGAACGAGTGCCGCAGCCGGTCGGAGGCGGCAGCGACGTCGAAGGCGTCCTGCCCCGGGCGGAGCTTGAGCCTCAGGACCAGGCCGGTCCGGGTAGGACGCAGCCGCAGGATCCGCGGCGGGCGCGATTCCGGGGCGGCCCGGTTGGTGGCCCGGGCTAACGCCAGCCGCCACCGCGACGGCGGGACAGTCAGGCCGCACGCATCCATGACGGAGGCGTAGCGGACCAGCACCCGCAACGTCGCGAGGGTGACCCCGAAGGTCAGCCAGTACCAGGCGGGGCGCCGCCACCGCAGCAGACCCGCAGCGGCAACGACCAGCACCAGCGAGACCGTGAACCGGGTCATGATCAGGCCGCCTTCACCGAGTCACTGGCGGCGAGCGAGGTGACCGCGACCGCGCGGAACGCGATGCCGTGCCGCTTCTGGCCGTTGAAGTCGTTCTCCCACGGGCGGGCGATCAGCCCGTGAGCGCGACCGGGGTACCCATGGTCAGCTCACCGGAGATGCCCGGCTCCGGGACGGTGACGGAAAGGATCTCGACCTCGTCGTTCGCCGCGAACATCACGTCCACGGTCATCAGCTTCGCGCCGGTCTCGGCGTCGGTGGCGATCTCACCGGTACGGCGGTCCTTGACCTTGGGCTGAGGGGTCTTGGCGACCATCACGGTCGCGGCGGATGTGTCGACAGGGATCTGACGCATGATGGAACTCCCTTGAGAGGGACGGGAGCGGCGCACTTGCTTGGCGGTGGGTCGCCGCTCCCGTGCGTTGGCGGATGACCGCAGCAAAGCTGCGACTATTTGCACCTCCAACTGGTGCGCACCAGAAGGTTGCATCTGGTGCGCACCAGATGTCAAGCGCTGTCGCGGCTTCGGCTTCTCAACTCGCCTTACTGCGACGGTTCTAAGGAACCGCCCAGACCAACACACCGGTAGCCAACAGGGGTTAACACCTGACGCGTTAACCCCTGCCGACCTGCACTGATGTAAGGCATGCTGCTATTAGGTCCCTGGAACCCAAGCAGGACGGCGTGACGTGACGAACGGACTCAGGGCGGCAAGGAACGCACGGGAGTGGTCGCAAGAGCGGCTGGTCCGGGAGATTGAGCGCTATGCGCGACAGCACATACTCGACGTCGCATCGACATCCAGCCTGCGCGTGTACGTCTCGGAGTGGGAGAACGGCCGGCGCCAGATCTCAGCTCGCTACGCAAAGATCCTTCGGGCACTCCTCGGCGTCACAGACGACGAACTAACTGGCAAAACAGCGCCGTTGGCCCCGCCGCCCACAGCAGACGGGTACGACGAGCTCATGGGCCGGATTGATGCGGCTCGCAGCATCAGCCTGACCATGGTCACCACGTTCATGGATCAGACAGAGCTGCTGCGGACCATGGACCGGCAGATGGGTGCCGCCAGCCTGGTCGATCAGATGACGGCCCACCTGGCGACTCTGGAAGACGCCCTCACCTTCGCCGTACTTCCCGAGACCCGGCGCCCGGTTGCCCGAGCACTGGCTGGAGCCGCAACCCTGGCAGCCTGGCAAGCACTCGACGTCGGCGCGGTCGAACGTGCCTGGCGTCACTACGAGTTAGGCAAACGAGCTGCCCAAGAAGCCGAAGAGCCGATGTACCTCGCACACGCCACTGCCGAGCAGGCCTACGTGCTGTGTGATGCAGGACGCGCGCCCATGGCCGTACAGCTGATACGCGATGCTCAGCGACTCGGAGGCAAGGCCATGTCTCCACGCCTCACAGCCTGGCTGTATGCAGCCGAGGCCGAGATCTGCGCTCGAGCAGGCATGCCCAAGGACTGCCAGCGCGCGCTAGATGTATTGATCACGAGCGTTGTTAACGCTGGCCGGTCTTGATCGTGGCGAAGGCCCCCGTGTGTGGTGGAGGTGTCGAATCTTCACCGCACGGAGGCCTTCGTGTCCCACCGTAATGCCCGGCTGACCGTTCACGGCAGGCGACTGCTCGTCGAACGTGTCCGCTCCGGCCGTCCCGTCGCCCACGTCGCCGCAGAGATGGGCATCTCCCGTCCCACAGCCCACAAGTGGATCCGGCGCTGGCGTT
>NZ_JBVIEB010000031.1:0-25720 GCF_055572075.1 Streptomyces sp. NPDC030820 | reverse complement strand
TCTCGCTCACCACGAGGACTTCCACGGCCAGTTGCTGCCCCGCGGATCCGGCCGGGTGCAGCACTTGTTCGAGATCATCGCCGCCAGCTGCCGCCGACTCGCCACCCCGGGCACCGTGGAGGCGGCCCGCGTCGGACACGGCCTGCCCGACGCCCTGGTCGCCCTCGGCCTGGCCCCCGGAGTGCAACTTGCTCCCGCACTGTCGCCCTATGTCCCGTCCATGGCCGGTTGAACCAGCCCGTTGCGGCACGCCGGCACAACGGCACCCTCCTGAAGGACGGGTGCCGTTCGGCTTGTCGGGGTCGGGACTCACGGATGCGGCGTGGCTTCTTGGAGCCGGTGGAACAGCGGGGTCGTGGGCGGCAGGCTCCCGTCCACTGATGTCACCTGCGCCGCGATCCGGGCCGCGGCGTCAGGGATGAAGGGCCGCAGCTCCTCGGCGAGGACACGACACGCCGCAACCAGGGCGGACAGGACCGCGTCGAGACGTTCGCCCGCAGCGGCATTGCCGTGGCGTTCCGCTCGGGCCAGCTCCCAGGGCCGCGTGGCGTCGATGCACCGGTTGGCCTCCTCCACGATGTCCCAGGTGGCGCTGGTGGCGCGGCGGAAGTCGAAGTCCGCCAGCGCCGCGTCGATCCGGGCGGGAGCCTTGGCGGACACGTCCAGCAGCGTCGTCACAGCGAACCGGTCGGTGCCGAGAGAGGGCACCGTCCCGCCGCGGTAGCGGTGGACCATGGTCACGATGCGGTGGACGAGGTTGCCAAGGCCCCCGGCGAAGTCCGCGTCGGCACGCGCGATCAGCCGGTCGGGGGTGAAGTCCGCGTCCCCGACGCGGGGGACCTCACGCAGCAGCCACCAGCGCACCGCGTCGGTGCCGTACGCGTCGGCGAGGGCGACCGGGTCGACCGTGGTCGCGCCGGATTTGCTGATCTTGCGGCCGTCAACGGTGAGGTAGTCGTGGACGAGGATGTCGGTGGGCAGCGGCAGACCGGCCGACAGCAGCATCGCCGGCCAATACACGGCGTGAAAGCGCACCACTCCCTTGCCGATCAGATGGGTGCGGCGTTCGCTCGTCACCCACCACTGCTCGTAGGCGGGGTCGTCGGTGCCGTAGCCGAGGCTGGTGACGTAGTTGCCCAGCGCGTCCCACCACACGTAGACGACCTGGGTGGGGTCGCCGGGCACGGGGATGCCCCAGCCGCGGGCACGGGTGTGGGAGCGGGAGACGGAGAAGTCGTGCAGGCCGCCCGCGATCAGGGACAGGACCTCGTTGCGGCGGGCGGCGGGTTCGATGCGCAGGGTGCCGCCGTCGATCAGCTCGTGCAGCCGGTCGGCGTAACGGGACAGCCGGAAGAACCAGTTCTCCTCCGCCACGAGCTGCGGCTCGGTGCCGTGCTCGGCGCAGCGACCGTCGACCAGTTCGGCCTCGGCGTAGAACTGCTCGCAGCCGACGCAGTACAGGCCTTCGTAGTGCTTGCGGTACAGGTCTCCCGCCGCGGCACACCGGCGCCACAGCCGCTCGACGCCGACGCGGTGGCGCGGGTCGCGGCTGGTACGGATGAAGTCGTCGAGCGACAGCGCGAGCGGGCCCCGCAGGACGGCGAAGGCCTCGGCGTTGCGGTCGACCAGCGACTGCACGTCGACGCCCTCGGCCTCGGCAGCCAGTACGTTCTTGAGGGAGTTGTCGTCGGTCCCGCTCAACAGGCGTACTTCGTCGCCCCGTTGGCGGCGGTGCCGGGCCAGGGTGTCCGCCTGGACGAGCTCCAGGGCGAAGCCCAGGTGCGGGCGCGCATTGACGTACGGGATCGTCGTGGTGATGTAGTGGCGAGGTGCGGTCATCGGAACCTCCTGTCAGGGAGACGAGACCCGATCCGCACAAGCACGTCGAGGCCCCGTCCCCGGGGCCTCGGATTTGTCACGCGTCCATGCTCAGCAGCCCCGTCGACGGGGCATCATCCGATGCTGAGGCCAAGGCGTGATCATGAGACCGATGCTAGCAACCGGGCCTGCGGGCCGGCATTCGGTTTTCGCGAGGCCACGGGTTGCACGACGAGGCAGACCGGACGGTGGAGTGGCCGGCTCTGCAACGGCCGGACACAGGTTCGACCCCTGCCCTGGGCTGCGCCCATCGGCAACGGGAGGCTCTGCGGTGGAGCAGGTCGAGGGCGCACAATGAGTGTATGAGTGGTCGCTGGCAGTTCTGGATCGACCGCGGTGGCACTTTCACCGATGTCGTGGCGGTGACGCCGGATTCCGAGCTGGTCAGCCGCAAGCTGCTGTCGGAGCAGCCGGAGGCGTACCAGGACGCGGCAGTCGCCGGTATCCGCCAGATGCTGGGCCTGGAGGCGGACGAGCCGATTCCGGGCGACCGGATCGAGGTGGTGAAGATGGGCACCACCGTCGCCACCAACGCGCTGCTGACACACACCGGCGAGCCGACCGTCCTGGTCGTCACCCGGGGCTTCAGGGACGCCCTGCGCATCGCCTACCAGAACCGCCCGCGCATCTTCGACCGGCGCATCCTGCTTCCGGAGGCCCTGTACGACCGGGTGATCGAGGTGGAGGAGCGGGTGGGCGCACACGGCGAACTGGTCCGTCCGCTCGACCTGGACGCCGCGCGCGAGGCGCTGGCCGCGGCGTACGCGGACGGGTTCCGCAGCGCCGCGGTCGTCTTCCTGCACGGCTACCGCCATTCCGCGCACGAGGCCGCCGTCGCCGAGGCGGCCCGCGCCGTCGGCTACCGGCAGGTCAGCTGCTCGCACGAGGTCAGCCCGCTGATCAAGCTGGTACCGCGAGGCGACACGACCGTGGTCGACGCCTACCTCTCCCCCATCCTGCGCCGTTATGTGGACCAGGTGGCCGCCGAGCTGAACGGTGTGCGACTGATGTTCATGCAGTCCGGGGGCGGCCTGCGCGAGGCGGGCCGCTTCAGGGGCAAGGACGCCGTGCTGTCCGGTCCGGCAGGTGGGGTCGTGGGCATGGCGCGCGCCGCCACCGGCGCGGGCCATGTCCGGGCGATCGGCTTCGACATGGGCGGCACGTCGACCGACGTGTCCCACTACGCGGGCGAGATCGAACGGGTCCTCGGCACCCAGGTGGCCGGAGTGCGGATGCGGGCACCGATGACCGACATCCACACCGTCGCCGCGGGCGGTGGCTCGATTCTGCACTTCGACGGGATGCGCTACCGCGTCGGCCCGGACTCGGCCGGCGCCGACCCCGGCCCGGTCTGCTACCGGCGCGGCGGTCCGCTGACCGTCACCGATGCCAACGTCATGGTCGGCCGCATCCAACCGGCCTTCTTCCCCCGGGTGTTCGGCAAGGACGGCGACCAGCCGCTGGACGAGGCCGCGGTCCGTGCCCGTTTCACCGAGCTGGCCGAGCAGACCGCCGACGCGACCGGAAGACGCCGCAGCCCGGAGGAGGTCGCGGCGGGATTCCTCGACATCGCCGTGCTCAACATCGCGAACGCGGTGAAGAGGATCTCCGTACAGCGCGGCCGCGACATCACCCGCTACGCGCTGGTCGCCTTCGGTGGCGCGGGCGGCCAGCACGCCTGCGCGGTCGCCGACCGGCTCGGCATCGACACCGTCCTGATCCCGCCGCTCGCCGGGGTGCTGTCCGCGTACGGCATCGGGGTGGCGGACGCGGTCGCGCTGCGCGAACGCTCCGTCGAGGCCGCCCTCGACCGGCCGAAAACGGCAGCCCGCATCGAGGCCGTCCGCGCGGAGCTGGAGGAACAGGCACGCACCCAGCTGCGCGAGGACGGCGTACCGGACGCCACCGTCCGCACGGCCGCCCGCGCCCTGCTGCGCTACGAGGGAACCGACTTCTCGCTGCCCGTTCCGCTGGGCCCGGCCGAGAACATGCAGGCCCACTTCGAACGCGACCACCGCGACCGCTACGGCTTCACCATGGGCAAGCCGCTGGTCGTCGAGGCCATCGAGGTCGAGGCCACCGGTTCCTCCGGCCCGCGCACCGCCACGCCGGCCGTCCCGCCGCCGCAGACCGGCGCACTGCAACCGGCCGACACCGTACGGATGTTCGCCGAGGACCGCTGGCAGCCCACCCGGCTGTACCGGCGCCGGGACCTGCGCCTCGGTGACAGCGTCGAGGGCCCGGCGATCATCGCCGAGGCGGATGCGACCACGGTCGTCGACCCCGGCTGGCGGGCCGCGGCCGATGAGCACGGCGACCTCGTCCTCACCCGCTCCCGTCCCCGCCCCTCGCGTACGGCGGTCGGCACCACCGTCGACCCGGTGATGCTGGAGGTCTTCAACAACCTGTTCATGTCCATCGCCGAGCAGATGGGTGTACGGCTGGAGAGCACCGCCCACTCGGTCAACATCAAGGAACGCCTCGACTTCTCCTGTGCCCTCTTCGCCCCCGACGGCAGCCTCATCGCCAACGCGCCCCACATCCCCGTACACCTGGGCTCCATGGGCGAATCCATCAAGGAGGTCCTGCGCCGCAACCAGGGCTCGATGCGGCCCGGCGACGTCTACGCCATCAACGACCCGTACCACGGCGGCACCCACCTGCCCGACATCACCGTCGTCACCCCCGTCTTCGACGAGAGGGGCGATCGGCTCCTCTTCCTGGTCGCCTCGCGCGGCCACCACGCCGAGATCGGCGGCATCAGCCCCGGATCCATGCCCGCGTTCAGCACCGTCATCGACGAGGAGGGTGTGCTCTTCGACAACTGGCTGCTGGTGCGCGACGGGCACTTCCGCGAGGAGGAGACCCGCCACCTGCTCACCAGCGCCCGCCACCCCTCACGAGACCCTGACACCAACCTCGCCGACCTGCGCGCCCAGATCGCCGCCAACGAGAAGGGCATCCGCGAACTGCGCCGTGTCATCGACCAGTTCGGCCTCGATGTCGTCCACGCCTACATGCGCCACGTCCAGGACAACGCCGAGGAATGCGTGCGCCGCATCATCGCCACCCTCGACGACGGCGAGCACCGCTACGAGACCGACAACGGCGCCGTCATCCAGGTCGCGCTGCACATCGACCGCGAACGGCGCAGCGCCGTACTGGACTTCACCGGCACCTCACCCCAGCAGCCCGGCAACCTGAACGCACCCACCTCCGTCGTCATGGCAGCCGTGCTGTACGTCTTCCGCACCCTTGTCGCCGATGACATCCCGCTCAACAGCGGCTGCCTGAAGCCCCTCGACGTGCGCATCCCCGCGGGCTCCATGCTCTCCCCCGCCTACCCGGCCGCCACCGTCGCCGGAAACGTCGAGACCTCCCAGGCCGTCACCGGCGCCCTGTACGCCGTCCTGGGCGCCCAGGCCGAGGGCTCCGGCACGATGAACAACGTCTCCTTCGGCAACGATCGCTTCCAGTACTACGAGACCGTCGCCTCCGGCGCCGGCGCGGGCGAGGGCTTCGACGGCGCGGATGCCGTGCAGACCCACATGACCAACTCCCGCCTGACCGACCCCGAGATCCTTGAGTGGCGCTACCCGGTGCGGGTGGAGGAGTTCCGCATCCGCGAGGGCAGCGGCGGCGACGGCCGCTGGCACGGCGGGTGCGGAGTGGAGCGCCGGATCCGATTCGCCGAGCCGATGACGGTCGCCGTCGTCTCCGGCCACCGCCGCATCCCGCCCTACGGCATGGCCGGCGGCGAACCCGGCGCCCTCGGCGAGAACCTGATCGAACGCGCCGATGGCAGCACCCGTCGGCTGCGCGGCTGCGACACGGCGGACGTCACGAGTGGCGACCTCCTGGTGATCCGCACCCCCGGCGGGGGCGGATACGGGCCCATCGACGGCATTCCGCCCGCTCAGTGACGCTCAGCCGCTCGCCCGAGGCGCTCGGCCAACTGGAAAAGGGCGGGCAATGCGTCCTCGACAGCCACCCGGGCGCTGTCGTCGAGCGCGGCGAGGGCCGCGTCGATGCGGCGTTCACGGGCCGCGGTCCAGGCGGCGAGCCTCTCCCGTCCCGGATGGGTGAGGGCGACGACGGAGACACGGTGGTCGGCCGGGTCCACGTCACGTGTGACCAACCCGGCGGCGATCATCCGGCCGATCAGCCCGCTGACCGTACTCTGCGCCAGGCATAGACGGGCGCCCAGGTCGCCGACCCGGGCCGGCGACTGCTCGCTGAGCACCTGCAGCAACTCGACCTGCGCCATGGGCAGGGTCTCCCACGGGTAGTCGGTGCGGATCGAGGAGCGCAGCGCACGCCGCAGCCGGGTCACCGCCTCAATGAGCAGCCGGGCCTTCGGCTCCCCTGCGACCGGACCGGGAGACGACGAGGCAACCTCGGTATCGGGCTGCGCGGCCATGGAACAAGGGTAGCTGGGGTCGCCCGAGCGCCCCGGGCGCCTCGCGAGCGGACCGCATGCCGATCACCGGTCTGGCTTATATCGTGGGGCGAAGTGGTCAATCTTCCCAAAGGTGTCGAATCGGCTCACCGGGTCTGCGCCGCGGGTGGGGCTGGAGCCGTGTGCGAACCGTCCCGAGGAGGGCGCGATGACGGACGTGGCGAGCAGGCGGGACGTGGGTGAGCGGCCCGTGCCCCCGGAGCGGGTCATGACGCTGACGGTGAACGGACGGTCGTACGCACTGCGGATGGACACGCGGGTGACCCTGCTGGACGCCCTGCGGGACCGGCTGGGTCTGGTGGGTACCAAGAAGGGCTGCGACCAGGGCGCCTGCGGCGCATGCACCGTCCACCTGGACGGCCGCAGGGTGCTGGCCTGCCTGACCCTGGCAGCACAGGCGGAGGGCCGGGCCATCACCACCATCGAGGGCATCGCCGGCGCCGACGGTCCGCACCCGGTGCAGCAGGCGTTCATGGAGCACGACGCCTTCCAGTGCGGCTTCTGCACGCCGGGGCAGATCATGTCCGCGGTGGCGCTCCTGGCCGAAGGCCGGGCCGGGTCGGACGAGGAGATCCGGGAGTTCATGAGCGGAAACCTGTGCCGGTGCGGCGCCTATCCCAACATCATCGCGGCGATCCGCGAGGCGGCCTCCCGGGGAGGTCGCGATGCGCGCCTTTGACTACGTCCGCGCCACCGACACCCGCGAGGCGGTGCGGTTGCTGGCGGAGGATCCGGCGGCGTCCTGCCTCGCGGGCGGTACGACACAGCTCGACCTGATGAAGGACGGAATCCTGGAGCCACCGCGGCTCATCGACATCACCCGGCTCCCGCTGCACGGCATCGAACGACGCGGCGAGACCCTCCACGTGGGGGCCCTGGCCACCATGGAGGAACTGGCCGTCGACGCCACGGTGACCGAGCGGCTGCCCATGGTGCGCGAGTCCCTCCTGCTGGGCGCGTCGGTGCAGCTGCGCAACATGGCCACCATCGGCGGCAACCTGCTGCAGCGCACCCGCTGCCGCTACTTCCGCGACCCCACGGTCGGCGAATGCAACAAGCGCACGCCGGGTTCCGGCTGTGCCGCGGTGCGGGGCGCGGCACGTATGCACGCCGTGCTCGGCGCGAGCGAGCAGTGCATCGCGCTGCACGCGTCCGACCTGGCCGTCGCCCTGGTGGCGCTCGACGCGGTCGTGCACATCCAGGGGCTCTCGCAGGCCCGCACCGTACCGCTGACGGAGTTCTACCTGACGGCCGGCGACAGCCCCCAGCGCGAGAACGTCCTGGAACACGCCGAGCTGATCACCGAGGTCGAGATCCCGCTCCCGCCGCCCGCCGCCAGCTCGGGCTACCTCAAGGTCCGTGACCGGGCATCGTACGAGTTCGCCCTCACCTCCGCCGCGGTGCTGCTCGTCGTGGAGGACGGCACGATCCGTCAGGCCCGGGTGGGCCTCGGCGGCGTGGGGACGAAACCCTGGCGGGCCTACGAGGCCGAACACGTGCTGACCGGCGCGTCCGCCACGACGGCCACGTTCCAGGACGCGGCCGAGGCGACCATGCGCGACGCCTTCACCGTCC
This sequence comes from Streptomyces sp. NPDC030820, assembly GCF_055572075.1. Lineage (NCBI taxonomy): Bacteria > Bacillati > Actinomycetota > Actinomycetes > Kitasatosporales > Streptomycetaceae > Streptomyces > Streptomyces sp. NPDC030820. The sequence goes on along the minus strand of NZ_JBVIEB010000031.1, from coordinate 17,808 downwards.
CCGGAACAGCGTTCAAGGTGCCGCTCGCCCGGCGCACCCTGGTGCGCGAGCTGCAGACCGTCTCAGGAGTGACCGCATGAGCACCGTGGAAAGCAGGCCGCGGGTCGGCGCGGGCGTCAACCGGGTCGACGGCCCGCGCAAGGTCACCGGCACCGCCCCGTACCCGATGGACTTCAGTGTCCCCGGCCAGGCCTACGGTGCCCTGGTGCAGAGCACCGTCGCAGCGGGCCGGATCGTCCGCATCCACACCGAAGCGGCCGAAGGCGCCCCCGGCGTGATGACCGTCCTCACCCACGAGAACGCCCCGAAGGTCGGCACGGGTCCCGTGACGGTCCTCGGAGCCACGCCTCCGGCACCGCTGCGCAACGACCGGATCAACCACCACGGGCAGCACATCGCCTTCGTGGTGGCCGACACCCCGGAGCAGGCCACCGCCGCGGCGCGGCTGGTGGAGGCCGACTACGAGACCGCGGAGCCGCTGCTGGACCTCCAGGACCCGCGGGCCGAACAGCTCGTCGACCCGTGGGGCACCGACACCTCGCGCGGCGACGCCGCCGCAGCCCTGGAGTCCGCCGAGGTGACCCTGCGGGTCACGTACACCACGGCGGACAACACCAACAACCCGCTCGGCCTGTTCGCCACCCTGGCCGTGTGGGAGGGAGACACCCTCACTGTCCACGACACCAGCCAGTGGCCGTCGATGGTGCGCACCACCCTCGCCATGGTCTTCGGTATCCCCGAGAGTTCCGTACGGGTCCTGGTGCCCTACGTCGGCGGGGGCTTCGGCGCCGGGCTGCGCGTGTGGCCGCACGTGGTCCTCACCGCGATGGCCGCCCGGATGATCAAGCGACCGGTCAAGCTGGTGCTGACCCGGCCGCAGATGTTCACCTCCATCGGGCACCGGCCCAGCGGGGTGCAGTGGCTGAGTGTCGGTGCCACGCGCGACGGCGCGCTGGTCGCCCTGGACCACCGCAGCCTCAGTTCCCTGAGCATGGAGGACACCGACTTCGAGCCGTTCGCGTCGGGAACCGCCTTCGCCTACCGGTGCCCCAACGTGATCACGCAGGACCGGCAGGCCCGGCTCAACATCGCCGTGCCGACGTCCATGCGCGCCCCGGCCGAGGCGCAGGGCAACTTCGCGCTGGAGTCCGCGCTGGACGAGCTGGCCCGCGAACTGCGCATGGACCCCCTGGAGCTGCGGCTGCGCAACCACACGGACGTCGACCCGCGCAACGGGCTGCCCTGGTCCGGCAAGGCGCTCCTGGAGTGCTACGAGGTCGGTGCGCGACGCTTCGGCTGGTTCGACCGGAATCCCGAGCCGCGCTCCATGCGTGACGGCAACTGGCTCGTCGGTTACGGCATGGCGAGCGCGTGGTTCCCCTATTTCGCACAGCCCTGCGCGGCGCAGGCCACCGTCAACAGGGACGGCAGCGCGCTGGTCCGCAGTGCGGCGACCGACATCGGCACCGGCACCTACACCGTCATGGCCCAACTCGCTGCCGAGGAACTGGGCCTGCCCCTGGACCGGGTCCGCTTCGACCTGGGCGACTCCGACATGCCCAACTCGATGATGGCGGGCGGCTCCGGCCTCACCGGCGCGCTGGGCAACGCCGTGCACGACGCGTGCCGGCGACTGATCCGCTCGTTCGCCGAACTCGCCTGCGGCGACGCCGACTCACCCCTGCTGGGCTGCTCCCCGGACGACGTGGAGTGCACCGATGGCAGGATCCACCCCGCGGGCCGCCCCGACCTTGGGGAGTCGTACGCCGACATCCTCGCCCGGCACGGGCTGTCCGAACTCACGGCGAACGGGACCAGCACACCACCGGTCCCCACCGAGCTGGGCATGTCCCTCGCCGGCGCGTACGGCGCGAAGTTCGTGGAGGTCCGGGTCGACGCGGACCTCGGCCTCATCCGGGTGGCGCGGGTGGTCTCCGCGATCGACGGTGGCCGCATCCTCAACGAGAAGACGGCGAGGAGCCAGATCATCGGCGGGACGGTCGGCGGCATCGGCATGGCCCTGTTCGAGGAGACGGTCACCGACCCGCGCACCGGTCGTATCGCCAACGGCACGTTCGCCGACTACCTGGTCGCGGTCAACGCCGATGTCCCGGACCTGGACGTGGTCTTCGTCGGCGAGCCGGATCGCGGTACCGCCACCGGCACCAAGGGCATCGGCGAGGTCGGCCTGGTCGGCATCGCGCCCGCCATCGCCAACGCCGTGTACCACGCCACCGGCAAGCGCATCCGCGATCTGCCGATCACACTCGACGCCGTGCTGTGAGCGGCCGTCGATCAACAGCGGGGGCCAACGACCAAGGCCTCTACGGCGCCACCCACCCGAGCACTCCCGACAACGCGCCCACCGGTTTCCGCCAGTGGTGCGAGGACGTACTCAGGCCTACCGTCCTGGCCTAGAGGGCCGGCGCCCAGCCGGGTGGGTCACGCCGCCGCGCAGCCGCTGCCGGAACGGTTGCCCGTGCCCAGCGCAGCCCGGCGCGCTATCGAGAAGTCCAGGACCAGGCCGTCGTCCCGGGCGTGCGCCGCCGTCAGGGCGACACCCCGGGGCAGTCCGGTGACCGCGACGGTGCGTGGCTTCAGCTCGTCCTTCAGTCGGGCGGCGGCCGGCAGGGCGGTCAGATCGGCGACCGGGACACTGCGCCCGAGGACCGTCACGGTCGTCGGGGTGATGGTGACCGCGTTCGTCTGTGCCGACAGCTTCGCCACGACAGTGACGGGCAGGCCCAGGCTGCCGACGCTTCCGCTGAGGGTGAGGTCGCCGTCCCGGCCGCCCGGTGTCAGCCCGTCGCCCAGCGAACCCATGTGCCGGTCGAGTTGGTCGTAGCCGATGGTGGCGTTGGCGGTGCCGCCGTCGCTGGCGCCGTCCGTCGTGACGTCCTTCAGGGAGACGGCGACGTCCATCACGACGTCCTGGCGCCGGACCCCTTCGGCACGGACGTCGACGTCGCCGACGTCACCGCCGAGTGCGCGAAGACCGGCCAGGGGGGTGGTGAGGTCGGCGTGTACGGGCCCCCGCGGCTTCAGACGGCATGACACCACCTCGGCGACCCGCTGTTCGGCCCGGTGCTCGACCACCAGATCGGTGGCGCAGACGGCGACGGCCACGGCCGCGGCGCCTACGACGGAGGTGATGGTCTTCCTACGACGGTTCAAGGTCACGTCCTCCGGATCGGTCGGGTCGGGACGGCAGTCGGGCAATGACGCGGCGACAGCCGCAAGATCAGGCGTGCAGGCGCGGGAGGACGCGGTCGAGGCGGCGGGGCATCCACCAATTGGCCCGCCCCATCAGGAACATGGCGGACGGGACCAGGATCAGTCGGACCACGGTGGCATCCAGGATCACGCTGATCGCCAGCCCCAGGGCGAGCATCTTCACGACCACGGTGGGTGAGGCGGTGAAGGACAGGAACACCGCCGTCATGATGAAGGCCGCGCTGGAGATCACGCGCGCCGTCGCGGACAGCCCCTCGCCGACCGCGAGCCGGTTGTCCTTCGTGCGCTGCCAGGTCTCGGCGATCCGGGAGAGCAGGAAGATCTCGTAGTCCATGGAGAGCCCGAAGACGATCGCGAACATCATCATCGGTACGTACGACTCGATGGGCACCGACTCGGACAGGCCCAGCAGGGAGTCGCCCCAGCCCCACTGGAAGACCGCGACCAGGACGCCGTAGGACGCGGCGGTCGTGAACAGGTTCAGGACGACGGCCTTGAGCGGAATCACCACGCTGCGGAAGACCGCCATGAGCAGGAGGAAGGCGAGGACCAGAACGATGCCGATGATGATCGGCAGCCGCTCGCTGACGGTGCTGCGGAAGTCGGCCTGGCCCGCCACGGTGCCGGTCAGGTAGGCCTGGGCGCCGCTGCCGGCGAGGGCTTTCGGCAGTGTCTTTCCGGAGAGGGTCTCCAGCAGGGCGCCGGTGGCGGCGTCCTGCGGACCCGTGGTCGGTGTCAGGGTGGTGACGAGGATCCTGCCGTCGCTGCTCGGCTGGACGGAGGTGAACGACGCCACTCCCTGCGTGTCCTTCAAGGCTCGCGTGACGTCGTCGGCGATTCGGTCGGCCGACGTACCCGCGTGGCGGAGGTCGACGACGGTGACGACCTGGCCGTTCGCACCCGGTCCGAAGCCCCGACCCGGCGCGTGCGCGATCCAGTCGTACGCGGTACGGGTGCTGCTGCCCGGCCGGTCCGCGCCGGCGTCGACGTGTCCGAGACGCATCGACACCAGCGGCGCCGCGCAAACAGTGAGCACGGCAAGGCCGACGGCGAGAAACGTCCAGGGCCGCCGGGCGACGAGTTCCGCGTAGCGGTGCCAGCCATCGTGTTCGCCCGCGCTCTCCGCTACCGGGCGGCGGCGCAGACGCACCCCGTCGATGCGCCGGCCGACCAGGCCCAGTGCCGCCGGCACCAGGGTGAGGGCAGCGGCAGCGGTGACGAGTACGGCGACGGTGGCCGCCAGGCCGAGCTTGCCGATGAAGCTCAGTCCGCACGCGTAGAGACTGAGCATCGCGACGGCGACGGTCGCAGCCGCCACGAGGACGGCACGCCCGCTGGTGCGTGCGGTGCGGGCGGCGGCCTCGACCGGGCCGTGACCGTCGATGAGGTCCTGTCGGAAGCGGGTGGTCAGGAACAGGGCGTAGTCGATGCCGACGCCCAGTCCGATCATGGTGGCCAGTGTGGTGGCGGACGTCGCGAAGGACATGGTGGCGGCGACGATGCCGACGATGCCCAGACCCACACCGACGCTGATCAGCGCGGTCACCAGTGGCAGCAGGGCGGCGAGGACGCTGCCGAAGGCGAGCAGCAGGATCGCGAGAGCGGTGACTATGCCGACGATCTCGCTCACCCTGTCGTTGGCGGGTGTGCGGACGACCTGTTCGAGGTCGCCACCGTATGCGACACCGAGCCCGACCGCCCGGGCCGGCTCGGTGGCGGTGTCCAGCCGGGCGGTGTAGGCGTGGCCGAGGTCCTTCAGCTGCTGGTCGAAGGAGACAGTGGTGTACGCCGTGCGTCCGTCACTGCTGGTCACCGGGGCGGAGACCGAGGTGACGTGCGGAAGGTCGCGCAGGTCTGCCAGCGTCCGGTCCAGAGCGGACTGCTGTCCGGCCACGGTACCGGAGTCGGTGTGGAAGACGACCTTGCCGTTGGGCCGGCCGGCTCCGGGCATCGAGGTGGCGAGCAGGTCGGCGCCGGTGTGGGAGGCGGTGCCGGGCAGGCTGACCTGGTCACTGAAGGTGGGCGAGGCGATGTGGCGTCCGGCGAGGGCGGCGGCCAGGACCAGCAGCCAGAGGACGATCACCGTTACCGGGCGCCGGGCGCAGAGAGCCCCGAGGCGGCCGAGCCCGGATCGGGCAGCGGGGACCGCGGTGGTCTGCCGGTGCCGGTCGGCGTCCGGTTCAGCCGCTTCGAGGGACAGTTGCTGGGGTCGGGGCACGGTGCTCTCCCAAAAGAAAAGTGTCACGAGTGACACGAACCCTAAAGGCAAAGTGGCATGCATGACAATTGGCATCATGGACAGATCTGTGTCGATGGCCCCGTACGCACTCCATCGGCCGCCCATGACACGAGTGTCAATTGACAGCCGGGACACCATGTCGGAGGCTTCCTGACATGCCGAGTGAGATCGCCCCCGCGGGACTGCGCGAACGCAAAAAGGAGGAGACGCGGCGCCTGCTGCTCGAAGGCGGTGCCCGCCTGTTCAAGGAGCGCGGCTTCGAAGGCACCACCGTCGCGGACATCGCCGCATACGCGAACGTCTCCGTGCGGACGTTCTTCCGCTACTTCGACAGCAAGGAAGCACTGCTGCTGCCGGATGGCGTCGAACTGTTCGCCTACGTCGAGAGCGCCCTGGCCGAGCGGCCCGCCGACGAGGATCCGCTGGACGCGGTGTGCAACGCCCTGCTGGCGGCCGCAAAGCCGTTCGCCGCGTCCACGCTCACCGCCCTCAGCCACCCGCTGGAGGACATCGAGAACGTCGTCACCACACGGCTCGTGCAGGCCTTCTCGGACTTCGAAGAACGCCTGACCGCTCTGGTGCTGCGCCGCCTGCCGCCGGACACGCCCGACGCCGACCTCAGGGCAGCCGTGATCGCCTGCGGGGCCCTGTCGGCGGTGCGGGCGGTACTGCGGACCCGCCGGGCGCGCCGGGCGTCGGGCATCGAGGACTCGGGCCCGGCACCGCTGCTGCGCGCGTTCGACATCCTGCGCGAGATGGGCACCACCGCTCAGCGGTGACACTCACCACTGGCGACGGATCCGAGGGCGGATCAGTTCGTCGTAGATGCCTTGCACGGCCTTGGGCGTCTCTTGATCCAGCGGAGCCGGCGCGGCCGCCACATTGACGTGTGCCTGCTCGGCGTTGCGCACACCCGGAATGACGACGCTCACCGCCTCCTGACCGGTGATCCAACGCAGCGCGAACTGAGTGGCCCACGCCAGCGAGGTCAGGATGGCTCCGTGCCCGGCCCGCACGACGAGTCCACCGAGCGAGACCTGATCGACGTGGTCGTACTCGTCGTCCTCAACGCGAACCGTCGCTGCGGGACCGGGCATGCCCGTCCTGCGCCGCAGTGCCTCGGCCACACCCGTCTCGTGCCGGCCTCGCGCCGAGGCAAGGAGTCGTTCACGGCGGGCCTCCAGAAGGCGCAGTCGGGGCTCCTTGCCCAGGACCGCAGAGAAGACCGCGGGCGAACCGCCGTCGACGGCATGCCACATCGGAGTGGTCCCGTCCGGCAGGTTCCGGTCCGGGTCAGCGCCGCCCTCCACCAACTCCTCGGCAATGGGTGCATCGTACGTCGCCACAGCCACGCGCGGTCCCCCAATCCCGCGTCTGACACCTCGTGCCGGAGTGTCCGCTCACGCATCACTCACGCCTGCTGTGGAGCTGTGACGTTCAGCAGTACGCGGCTGGTTGGTCAGGGAGGCCGCCACCCGCATCCACACCCCGAAGAGCCGGTACAGGTGGGGCAGCGCGCCCTGAGCCTGGACGGTTCGGGTGTCTGTCGAAGTGACCCCTGGGATTCCCAGGAGGGTGGAGGCCACTGAGGCCGACTGCCAGCGGACGGTGAGGGTGGAGGGGGCCGAGGCTACGGACGGGGTCGCCAGGGGTGCGGAGAGCCTGGAGGCGACGGCTTCCTCGATTGCCCTCCTGGCTTCGTCCGCAGGGCGTAGATCTGCCGCAAAGCGGTCGTGCGCATACTTCACGGCCACGGTGGTGACGGAGGCGTCCCACTCCGTCATCTCGGTGCAGGCGCGGTCGTCACCGGTGAGGACCGCCACCGGCACTCCGAGGGCCGCTGCGGTGCCATGGGCCAGGCCGATCTCGCCCACCGGCCGGCCGTCCAGCCACATGTCCTCGATCTCATGTCCCATGAAGCTGTGACTCAGTACGCCCAGCGCGCCGGCCCGCGAGTGGTAGCCGACGCAGATCACCGCGTCATGCTCGGAGGTGAGTCCTTCGAGCATGAGCATCTGCTTGGGCTTGCCGCGTATGAGGCGGGCTGCCGGGTGCAGAGCGTCGGGCAGCAGGTTGCGCATGGGGCCGTGCGCGTCGTTGACGGTGATGTCGGTGGCGCCCGCTGTGACGGAGCCTCGGACGGCGGCGTCGACGTCCTCCGCCATCATCTGCCGTCCCCACTCGTAATCGCGTCCGCCGGGCTGGACGTCCTCGGCACCCACGAGCCCCGTGACGCCTTCCATGTCCGCGCTGATGTAGATCCGCACTCCGCGTACTCCTCAAGCTTGATCGCTTCGAAGACGCCTGCCGCTCCTCCCACGGTTCCTCCGCCGAGTGACTGTGGAGGCCCACCAGTTCATGCGCCACGAGGTCTCAGTTCAAGGTGCTGCCGAAGCGGAGCTTCCATGGAGTGAGTGCGGATTCGAGCTGTACGCCCAGGCTCATCTTCGATGTCCCTTGCACGCGTTCCTCGAAGCGGATGGGCACTTCGAGGATGGTCAGACCCTGTTTGACGGTGCGGTGGTTCATCTCGACCTGGAAGGAGTAGCCGTTGCTGCGGATCGACGGCAGGTCGATCGCTCGCAGTGTCCTGGCCCGCCATGCTTTGAATCCGGCGGTGGCGTCCTTCACGTGCAGCCGCAGGATCGCGTTGACGTAGAGGTTGGCCCAGGCGGACAGGGCCTTGCGGTGCCACGGCCAGTCGGCGGCGGTCGAGCCGCCCGCCACGTAGCGGGACCCGAGTACCACCGCGGCGTCCTTCGTCAGGAGGGTGTCGACCATGGCCGGGATCGCCGAGGCCGGATGCGAGAGGTCGGCGTCCATCTGGACCACGACGTCGGCACCCTGGTCCAGCGCACGGGTCATTCCGGCCAGGTAGGCGCGGCCGAGTCCGTCTTTGGCGGTGCGGTGCAGCACGCCGACGGTGTCCGGTGACTGGGCGGCGAGTTTGTCGGCGACCGCGCCGGTGCCGTCGGGTGAGTTGTCGTCGACCACGAGCAGGTGCAGGTTCGGCACGGGCAGGTCCGCGAGCAGGTCGGCCAGGACGGGCAGGTTGTCCCGCTCGTTGTAGGTCGGCACGACGACAACGACCTTCGGGGACACGGCGCTCATCGGCAACTCCTGAGTCAGGGGTCAGAGGTCGGGAACGATTCAGCCATACCGGCACCCAGCGTTCGCGGAGCGCTGGTCGCACTCCAATGGCTGGGGACTACGCCCTCTTCTGCCGTAGGTCGTGGCCGGCGCTGATGGCCGTGGCGGCCAGGAGGCCCAGTGCCGTGCTCTCGGCCAGGGAGCCGGGGCTGACGGCGGTGCGGACGGCGGCGAGGAGGTTCTGGCTCGCCGCGAGCGTGAGTCCGGTGCCGATGCACAGAAGGGCCGTGGACAGCCGGCGTGTGGTCGGCAGGGCGGCGGTGCGGGAGATGCGGGCGACGAGGACACACAGGCGGAGTGCGACGAACCCGAGCGTGAGCCAGTAGGAGGTGACCACGGCAGCGTCGGCGAAGCCGGTGAGGTGTTCGGCCATGCCGCTCCATGCCATCAGGCACAGGGCGACGACCGCGGCGGTCGGAGCGGCCAGGGTGCGGACCGCCACGGCAGTCAGGCCGCGGAGTGCTGCGCCGCTCAGCGGGGGAAGCGGCGCTGCGAGGCCGATGCCCAGCAGGAGAGGAGCGAGCCACAGGCTGGTGACGGGGTGACGGATGTCGGCCGTCAGGGTGGTGGAGGGTTCGGCCGAGCGCAGCAGCAGGCCGGTGGCCGCCGTGAGCGCGAACAGGGCCACGGTCAGCACGCGGCGGGTCTGTCCGCTGGACATCTCGGGCCAGTCGCCCGGGTGGAGCCACAGGCGCGCGGCCCCCGCGAGGGTGTCGGGCCAGGACCGGATTCCGGAGGCGGACACCTCGTGACGGATGTCCTCACCCCATCGCTCGCGCACGGCAGGTGGGTAGAGCCGGGTCAGGAGCGTGGCCGCGTTCATGCCGGGTTGACCCCGAGCGCGCGCAGGCCGGCGGCGGAGATGCGGGCCATCTGCTCCAGTTCGGTGCGCAGTTGCTCGCGGCCGGCGTCGGTGATCTGCATGGTGCGGTGGCGTTCCTGGGCTTCTGCCGCCTCGTCCGCAGGCTGGATCAGCCCGCGCCCCTCCAGTCGGGACAGCGCTCCGTAGAGGCTGCCGGGGCCGAGTCTGCGGCCGGTGAGTTCTTCGATCGCGGTGTTGATGGCGTATCCGTGCCGCGGCCCGTCCGCGAGGACGGTGAGCACGAGCATCTGGGCGTCGTTGCTGTGCATGAGCCTCCTTCCCTCCGATCCACATACTACGAGCCGCGATACTACTTGTCACGTAGTACGGGACGCGTACTATGGCGGCCCATGGAACACGTGAAGGAGAACGGCCGGGCTTCCTCGGCCGTGGTGTGGGCGAGCCTCGGCGCGGCCGGTGTGTTCGAGGCGTTGACGGTGCTGGAGACCCAGGACAAGACGGTCAGGGCCGCGAGCCCGTGGCAGGACGACCCGTACGACGTGGTGGTGTCCCTGGCTCAGTTCGCGGTGCCGATGCTCGCCCTGGTGATCGCGTCACGGCTGCTCGCGTGGCGGGCACCGGGCGGCGCGGACCGGGTGCGGCAGACGCTGCGTGCGGCGGGGGCGATGGTCGCGCTGATCGGGCTCACGGTGGTGTCCGAGTGGGCCGCGGTCATCGCCAGGACGCCTGCCTCATCCTCGGGGACATGGGCATCGGTGCTGATCAGCGGGCTGGTCGTCACCTCCGTACTCACCGTGGCGGTTACGGTGTTGCTCGTGCGAGGCCGCCGAGGGCACGACTCGGCCGGCCCATGGCGGCATGACTGGCTCGGCGACGCCGTCTTCGTCTGCCGGCGGATACCCGTGCTGCGGCGCTGGGTCGGCCCGGACGCGGCGGTCTGGGTGCGCCGTCGCGCGATGACGGTGTTCGTCACATTGAGCACGCTGGCCGCAGCGGCTGTCACCGGTGCACAGGCTATCGGCGAGGGCTGGACGGATCCGCTGCTCACCGCCTGGTTTCTGATCGTCGCAGCGACCTCCAACCTCGCGTTCTGCGTGATCAGCAACGCGGTCGCCGGATTCATCGCCCGGCCGGCGCGCACCCGGACCCGCCGGATCGCCGAGGCATCGGCCGTCGCCGGGTGCGTCGCGATCAGCGTGGCGACGGCGTTCCGGGACGCACTGTGGCGGGTGTTCGAGACGGGCTCGCTGACGTCCGTACCGGCCCTGGCCGCCCTCACGCTCGGCGCCGGCCTGGTCACGTCCCTGGTCACAGCCGCTCTCCTGCTCGCTTGCTTCCCGTACGACTTCTCCGGCTCGCGCCGCCGCTTCGGCGGGGCCGGTACCCACCTTCGACGACCAGACAAGCACCGGGGAAAGGCGTGACGATGCAACCGTCCACACCGCACGACCGAGCAACTCCTGCGATCTGCGCCCGCGAGCTGTCCAAACGGTACGGCCGCAGGCAGGCCGTCAGCGGGCTCAGCCTCACCGTGCAAGCCGGCCAGATCTGCGCGCTGCTCGGCCCGAACGGGGCGGGCAAGACCTCCACGATGCGGATGCTCGTCGGCCTGTCTTCCCCGGACACCGGCAGCGCGCGCCTCCTGGGCGAGCCAGTCGGCCTCGGCGCGGACGTGCTGCGCCGCGTCGGCGTGCTCATCGACGGCCCGGCGTTCGTGCCGCACCTCACCGGCCGGGCCAACCTGCGGCTCCTGTGGTCGGCGACACGACGGGCATGGCTGCCCCCCGCTCTGGACGACGCCCTGGATCTCGCCGGGCTCGGCGAGGCGCTCGACCGCAAGGTCAAGGGCTATTCGATGGGGATGAAGCAGCGGCTGATGCTGGCCCAGGCCCTGATGCGGAAGCCCGACGTGCTGATCCTGGACGAGCCGGCCAACGGACTGGACCCCGGCGAGGTCCGGGCCCTGCGCGAGTACCTGGGTGAGCTGGCCCGACGAGGGGCCGCCGTGCTCGTCTCCAGCCACCAGCTCGCCGAGGTGCAGCAACTGGCCACCCACGTCGTCGTGATGAACCACGGCCGACTGATCGCCGCAGGACCGATGGACGAACTGCTCGGCGCCGCCGGCACCTACCGCCTCCAGGTCGACGACACCGAGCAGGCTGCCGCCGTACTGCGCGCACTGCACGGCGTCGCGACGGTTACGACGCAGCGGGACGAGATCGTCGTCACCGCCCCCGGCGTGCACTCCCGCGACCTGGTACGCGCCCTGGTCACGGAGGGCATCGGCGTCACGTCCGTGCAGCAGGAGAGCAAGTCCCTGGAAGAAGCGTTCCTGACCATGACCGAAGGAGCTAGCGAGCATGCTGCGCGTTGAACTGACGACCCAACTCCTGCGGATCCGCACGCTCGTCGTCCTCGCCTGCCTGGCCGCCGTCCCCGTGCTGTCCGGCTTTTCGTACGCATCCGAGGCGGGGCATCGCAACGGCCGTCAGACCGGCCTGTTCGGCGCCTCCCCCTACTCCGCGCTCAACCACGCCATGGCGAGCATGGCGTTCATCGAACCGCTGCTCCTGCCGATCATGGTGGCCTTGCCGGCCGCCGCGATCGCCTCGTCCGACCGAGAGTGGGGAACCCTGCGCTACCTGTACGTCGCGCCAGTAAGCCGAGCACGCCTGCTGGCGGCCAAGCTCGGAGCTCTGGCCGTTGTGACCGCGATCGCCACCTTGTGCGTGCTGACGGCCGGCCTGCTCGCCGGCGTTGCCATCTACGGCTGGCACCCGTTCCACATCATCGGCGCTCCGAATCTCACCGGCGGCGAGACGGCCACCCGCGTCCTGTCGGCGACCGGCTACTGCCTGCTGTGCATGCTGAGCATCGCAACGATCGCGTTCATCCTGGGACTTCTCCTGCCCCGCGGAATCGAGGCCCTCGGCGCCGTCGTCGCCTTCGTGATCGCAGCCAGCATCCTCAACGGCTCCCACGCCCTGCACGCCGTGCAAATCGTCCTGCCCGTGCACTACTGGCAGGACTGGACCCGCCTCTTCGACTCTTCAGGGACCGCCCACCTCGGCACCGGCATCGTGGCGCAAGTGGCCACGATCACCCTGGCCACCTGCGCCGCCGTCCTCGTGCTCGTCCGCCGGGACCCCGCGGCATGACACCCGCTCCGCCCCCGATGCTCGAGCTCCGCGACGGGCACGGCCATGCGACGGGCGACTACGTCTCGGCCACGACGATGTAGAACGTCACCGCCGCGAGAAAGGGGCCCCGCGTGAGATGGCTCAGCCAGGCTTCCGCCGCCCGGTCGCTGAAATAGCCGGCCTCGACTGCGCGCCGGGTGGTGCGTTCCAGGCCGAGGATCTTGTCCGCGACCTGGACGTCCCGGAAGACAGGTGTGACAGGGATGACCGTGGGCACCCTGAAGCCGCTCTCGGTCGCCAGGCGCGCCAGTTGCCTGCCGATCCCCGCGTTGCGGACGACCCGTTCGGCCACATGGCGGGTGTAGGCACGCGTCAGGTCGCTGTCCGGATGGTCGACGGCCAGGGTTTCCCAGTCGGGCTCGCCCATGACGAGCCGCCCGCCCGGCCGCAGGACCCGGCGGATCTCACCGAGCGCGGCCAGGGGATCGGCGACGTGCTGCAGGACGCGGTCGGTGCGGGCGCGGTCGACGGTGTGATCGGGCATCGGCAGGTCGTGGATGTCCGCGTGCCGGACGTCCACCACGGCCTCACCAGCGGTGCGGGCCCGCGCGGCGTCCACCATGTTCCGGTCGTGGTCGACGCCGACGACAGCGCCGGCCGGGGTGACAGCCTGGGCGAGCGCCCGAAGGTCGGTACCGGGGCCGCAGCCGAGGTCGAGCACCCGGTGTCCGGCACGCAGGTCGAGTGCGTCGAGCATCCGCCGCTTGTAGGAGCGGCCGAGATCGCTCGTGGCGAGCCGGTCGAGATAGCTGACGGGGTCGGGCCTGTCCGTCTCGAACGCGGATGATGTCATGCGTCCCAGTCAACCAACTACCCAGCCGACTAGTTCGAAAGGCTCTTTGTCCACGGCCCGCATGGGGACGGGCTCCAGCCCCCAGGCCCATCGTTCACCTCCGTTGACGACCGCCTCCCTGTCGGGAAGGCCCGCTCCGGCGAGGGCACGGCTGCGGGCCTGTCACGCCCGGCGGTATCGCAGGTCCCCCGTCTGCGGTGGCCGTCGTCGGTCCGGGCCCATCGGACCGGCTCGACACAACGGCAGGCGAACAAGCCACACCCTGGAGCCGAGCATGTCGGACAGAGGCATTTCATCTGCAGGCCGGTGCGTTGCCTTCGGAGCCGGCCCCGCGGACTGCGACGAGGAGGGTGAACGTGGCCGGAGCCCTTCTGGTGAGCGAGAGTCGGCCGCCGATGGAGTGGGTGAGTTCGGCAGCGAGGGCGAGGCCGATGCCCGTCCCGTGGCCGCCACCGGTGTCACCATGGCCGGCCTGCGCCGACGTCTCACCCAGGCCGCCGAGGAGTCCGGCCGCCTTTGCCGGTTGCCTCACATCGCCACGCTCCGAGGGCATGGCTACCGCCTCGAGCCCTGCGACTTGAGTGGTGGGGCCGGGACGAAGAGTTGACCGGCCCTCGCCTGTTCGCGCAGTAGTCTGCACTCATCGGCCGACGCCATCCGGTCAGCGACCGCCCCCCGAGAGTCTGCGGACATGCCCGGGCTGCCGCAGGCGGCCCCGGCCGCATTGCGGTGTCCGCGGATCGCCGGCGTGTGCCGAGGAAGCGCGGTTCTCCGCGCCGCCTCGGCACACTGAGCCCGTCGGCCGGGTGGGCCGGCCGGGCGCAGTGCGGTCTGTCAGCCCATGTCCGTCAGGAGGGCGTTCAGTTCCTTCTCCTGCTGCGCAGGCGACATCGGCGGGTTCGAGTGATCGATGCCGAACGTCTTGAGCATCTTGTCCATCTGGGCGTCGATGGAGGTCCAGCCGGTCTGGTCCAGCGGCTGCAGCGAGGCCTGGTCGGCGTCCCACAGGTCACGCAGCGACTGGGCGGCCGCGTGCGCGCCGGTCTCGTTCCCCGAGCGTGCGTCCTTGAGCGAGGTGGAGGCGAGGGTCTTCAGCGCGGCGACCTTGGCGGGCGGGAACTTCTTCACCGCCTGGCCGGGAGCCATCTGGACGGCGGAGGTGTTGTCTTCCTCCGGCGCCGGGCCGACGTGCGGCTGGCTGTGGGCCCAGACCAGCAGGCCCGCGGTGGCGACGGCCAGCAGTCCGAAGCCGGCCAGCGCGGTGCGCTCCTTGCGCGGGTTGCTGGTGGCCGGTGCGGCGTGGGTCGCCTCGTGGGTCTCGGTCACGTCCGAGCGCGTCACCGTCAGGTAGACCACCGTCACCAGGATCAGGCCGAGGAAGATCAGGCTGGTGGTGAACGTGCCCAGCGCCAGACCGGTCGGGTCGCCCGGGTTCTGGGCGACCTTGGGGGAGGCGAGCCAGTCGCCGATGTTCGCGCCCAGCGGGCGGGTCAGGATGTAGGCGAGCCAGAAGGACAGCACCGGGTTCGCGCCGAACTTCCACAACAGCGTGATCGCCGCGATGAGGCCGAGCGGCAGCAACACGGAGACGCCCGGGCTCCAGCCGGTCAGCTCCAGCGTCCAGTCGCCGGTCGCGGTGCCGAGCGCGAAGGTGACGAGAACGGCGAGCCAGTAGAACGACTCACGCGGCAGCGTCGTGACCGAGTGGATCGACAGCGTGCGCTCACGCGCCCACCACACGCCGAAGACCACCGCGAGCAGCACCGAGAAGACCGCGGAACTGATCCACAGCGGCACGTTCAGCTGGTCGGTCAGGATGTCGGTGTACAGGGTGCCCGTGACGCTGACAACGACGACGGTCAGCCAGTAGGGGAACGGAACGTACCGCTTCAGCCGCAGCTGGACGGCCAGGACCATCACGAACACCGCGGTGAAGATCCAGGCCGTGTTCACCAGGCCGACGCCCAGCTTCATGTTGATCCAGTCGGCGAAGCTCTCACCGACGGTCGTGCACAGGACCTTGATCACCCAGAACCAGATGGTGACCTCGGGGACCTTGTTGAGCATGAGGCGCCCGCTGCGCGTGCGTGCTTCCGTTGTCGTTGTCATGCGGGGAGGTTTACGCGGGGAATCTGCACGTAACCTGACTACGTGGTTGCACGGGCGGCCGGGAGTGTCACCTCGACGTGACCGCGGCCGTCCGCGATCGCGCGGACCTCCGCACCGGCCGAGGCGGCGATGCGCCGGACCACCGGCAGCCCCAGCCCGTACCCGTCGCCGCCGGTCACACCCGCTTCGAAGACCCGGTCGACGTCCGCGGGATCGAATCCGGGGCCGTCGTCCAGGACATCGACCACGATGGCCTCGCCCTGGTTGCGCGCGGTGATCCACACACGCGACCGCGCATGCCGCAGGCCGTTCTCCAGGAGGGGCGACAGCAGCGACACGGCGACATCGGCCGCCATGGCGACCTCGACCTTCGAGGGAAAGGCGACCTCGACCGCGCGGCCGGCGATCGCCTGCCGCGCGGCGGAACGCAGATCGCATCGGGTCCCCTTGTCCGTCCGTGCGCGCGCGGCGCGCAGAAGCGTCGTGATCGCCGCATCGAGGCGGTCGACCTCGCTCAGCACCGCCTCCGGCGGCACCGGCTCGCCGGACAGCTGCGCCAGCTGCGCCTCGGCCCGCAGGACCGTGAGCGGTGTCCGCAGCTCGTGGGCGATCTCATCGGTGAGCCGGCGCTCGTCCGCCAGCGCGTTGTCGACGCGCTCCAGGAGATGGTCCAGGGTCCGCCCCAGTTCCCCGAACTCGTCGCGGGGGACTCCGAGGTTGAAGCGGCGCCCGGGTTCGTGATTGCCCCAGTCGTCGGCGAGGGCGGCCATCTCGTGCACGACCCGCAGCGCGCGCCGCACCACGAGGTGTGCGACACCGCCGGCGAGGAGGATCGTGAGGCCGCCCAGTATCAGGGACAAGGTCAGGCTGCGCTGCTCGGACGTCTCGTAGGGCGTGAGGTCCACCCGGACGATCACCATGACGTGGTGGCCGTCGATCGGGACCCGCCGCGCGTACAGGAGGTAATCGCCGACCGACGCGGTCTGCGATCGCCCCGAGTCCGCCAGCTCCTCGACGCGATCGACCAGGCTCGGCGGCACGTTCCCGTCGAGCAGGCGGCCGTCGGCATACACCCAGGCGACCTCGTCCAGCGCCTCGCTGCCGTTCTCCGTCAGTACGACACGGCCGCCTTTGGCGGTAACGTTCGCCGCGACCACCTCGGCGCGAGTATGTGCCAGATCGTGCGCGTCGGCGTCCGTCACCCGGCTCAGCAGCACGTGTGAGACCACGACCAGGATCGCGACCACGGCGGTGGCGATCAGCACGGTGAGTGCGACGACCCGCTTACGGAATCCCGTCACTGCCATCGGTAGCCCACGCCGCGGACGGTCGCCAGACGCTCGGCCACACCCAGCGGACCGAGCTTGGCCCGCAGCCGGCGCACATAGGAGTCGAGGGTGTTGTCGCTGACCTGCGCTCCGTGCGGCCAGCCGGCAGCGATGAGGGCGTGGCGGCGTACCACGTCGCCCTGCGAGGCGATCAGGCGGCCCAGCAGCCGGAACTCGGTCGGGGTCAGGCTCATGCTCACCGAATCGTAGGTCACCACGTGCTTCGCCGGATCGAGGACGACCTCGCGCGGTGCGGGCGCCACGGTGGCCCGGCGCAGCAGCGCCCGGACGCGGACCAGCAGTTCCGGGATGTCGAAGGGTTTGGTCATGTAGTCGTCGGCGCCGGCCTCGAAGCCGCCCACCTTGTGATGCAGACCGTCCAAGGCGGTGAGCATCAACACCGGCGCGTCGAGGCCGCGAGCCCGCAGGGCCAGGCAGACGTCGCGGCCGTCGGCGTCCGGGAGCCCGAGATCCAGGACGACCAGTTGGGGCGCCGGTGCGAGCTGCCGCAGCAGGCTGTCGGCCGTGGCGGCGACGGAGACGATGTGGCCGTCGTGCTCCAAGGCGCGCTTGAGGACGTCGCGGACCGCCGCGTCGTCTTCGCACACCATGATGAAAGCCACGTGCTGACCCTAATACGTAGTTGGCGGAGCCCAATCAGCGTGGCGGTCCGGTGGGCACCGGGTGCGACTCCAGTGACCCTACGGCCCATGAGGCCTTTATCTAGAGCGGAGCCCCCGGTGCTCTCCAGACCGCCACAGAAACATTGGGCGCTACGACCAGGTCGTCACTGCCTTGCGACGGTGCCCGCGTACCAGCGTGCACCCGGTAAACCCCGCTCAGTACGCGGAGTTGACGTTGTCGATGGAGCCGTAGCGGTGGGCGGCGTAGTTGGCGGCCGCGGTGATGTTGGCCACCGGGTCGGTGACGCT
>NZ_JBVIEB010000030.1:0-27533 GCF_055572075.1 Streptomyces sp. NPDC030820 | reverse complement strand
CAAGGGCAGCCAGCATGAAAACCATCCCTGCCCCACCCGCGCAGTCCCAGAGTCGCGAACTCGCGGGACGCACTCAAGAAGGTAGGGCCGTATGACCGCCGAGACGCTCGAAGCCGTGGAAGACGTCGAGGCCGCCACCGTCGAGGTCCACGACGTGCACAAGTGGTACGGCACCCACCGGGTACTGGACGGCGTCGACCTGACCGTCCGCCCTGGCGAGGTCACCGTCATCCTGGGCCCCTCCGGCTCCGGCAAGTCCACCCTGCTGCGGGTCATCAACCACCTGGAGAAGCCCGAGATCGGCTACGTCAGCATCAACGGCGAGCTGATCGGCGTGAAGCGGCACGGCGACCGCCTGAAGGAGCTGAGCGAGCGGGCCATCCTCACCCAGCGCGGGCGGATCGGGTTCGTCTTCCAGAACTTCAACCTCTTCCCGCACCTGACCGTCCTGGACAACGTGGCCGCCGCCCCCGTGGCCACCGGAAAGCTCGGCAAGCCCGAGGCGCGGCAGCTGGCCAAGGAACTCCTCGAACGCGTCGGCCTCGGTGAACGCGTCGGCGCCTACCCGCGGCAACTGTCCGGCGGCCAGCAGCAGCGCGTCGCCATCGCCCGCGCCCTCGCACTGCGCCCCGGCGTCATCCTCTTCGACGAGCCCACCTCGGCCCTCGATCCCGAACTGGTCGGTGAAGTCCTCGCCGTCATCAAGGACCTGGCGACCAGCGGCACCACCCTGGTCATCGTCACCCACGAGATCGGCTTCGCCCGCGAGATCGCCGACCGGGTCGTCTTCATCGACGGCGGCAAGATCATCGAGCAGGGCCCGCCCTCCGAGGTCCTCGACCAGCCGCGGCACGAGCGGACCAGGGACTTCCTCAGCAAGGTCCTCTGACCCGCCGCACCCCCAAGACCTCCCCCCACGCCACCCTCATCACCTTCAGCGACAAGGAACGGCCATGCCCACCGACTTCACCCGACGCAGCCTGATACGCGGCATCACCGCGGCGACCGCGGTCGCCTCCCTGGCCACCGGGCTCGCCGCCTGCGGTGGCAACAGCGACGCGGCCACCACCACCGAAGCCGCCAAGTCCGGCGAGGTCGTCATCGGACGTGTCTCCAACGGCGCCGCCACCCAGAGCACCATCAAGGTCTCCGAGGTCAAGTCCATCAGCGCCGAACTGCCCGCCGCCATCAAGAAGAGCGGCAAGCTGGAGATCGGCATCGGCGCCCTGCCCGCCGGATTCCCGCCGCTGGCCTACGTCGGCGGCGACCAGAAGACCCTCACCGGCTCCGAACCCGACCTCGGCCGCCTGGTCGCCGCGGTCTTCGGGCTCAAGCCCGAGGTCAAGAACTCCACCTGGGAGAACCTCTTCGTCGGCATCGACAGCGGCAAGGTCGACGTGGCCTTCTCCAACGTCACCGACACCGAGGAGCGCAAGAAGAAATACGAGTTCGCCTCCTACCGGCAGGACAACCTCGCCTTCATCGTGCCGAAGAAGAGCACCTGGAACTTCGACGGCAACTACGAGAACCTCGCCGGCAAGACGATCGCCGTCGGCTCCGGCACCAACCAGGAGAAGATCCTCCTGGAGTGGAAGGCGAAGCTGGCCAAGGAGGGCAAGAAGCTCACCGTCAAGTACTTCCAGGACAGCCCCAGCACCTACCTCGCCCTGAACAGCGGCAAGATCGACGCCTCCTTCGGTCCCAACCCCGGCTTCGCCTACCACAACCGTCAGGTCGCCAACACGCCCAACGCCACCCGCACCGCGGGCACCTACTCCGGCGCGGGCGCGAGCCTCCAGGGCCTGATCGCGGCAACGGCGAAGAAGGACAGCGGCCTCGCCAAGCCCCTCGCCGACGCCATCAACTACCTGATCAAGAACGGTCAGTACGCCGAGTGGCTCAAGGCCTACAACCTCTCCAACGAGGCCGTCGCCAAGTCCGAGGTCAACCCGCCCGGACTGCCGCTCGACAACTCCTGACCACCGTGTGCCGGGGACTCCACCACCGCCCCGCGATGGAGTCCCCGCGCGCCGGACACCCCGAGCCGCACCCCGGAGACCGCCACACCATGTCCGTCACCACCCTCGACGCCAGCTTCCCGCACATCCTGGACAACCCCGCCTGGGCCGCGCTCACCGGACCCCACGCCCACTTCGCCGAACGCATCGGCCACGCCGCCCGCTATCACCAGGACGTCGCTCCCTTCCACGCCGTCTCCGGCGAGGACGACCCGCGCGCCTGGGGCGATCTCGCCGCGCTCGTCGGCCCCGGTGGCACCGCCTCGGTGCGGGGCGTCACCGAGGCGCCGGAGGGCTGGGAGGTCGTCGGCACCGGACACGGCGTCCAGCTCGTGGACACCGGCCTGCGCGCGGAGGCCGACCCCGAGGCCGTACGGCTCGGCCCGGCCGACGTGCCCGAGATCCTCGACCTGGTCGCCCGCACCGAACCCGGCCCCTATCTGCCCCGCACCCTCGAGATGGGCACCTACCTGGGCATCCGCCACCGCGGCCGCCTGATCGCCCTGGCCGGCGAACGCCTCCATCCACCTGGCTGGACCGAGATCAGCGCCGTGTGCACCGACCCGGCGTATCGCGGCCGGGGTCTGGCCACCCGCCTGGTCCGCGCCGTCGCGGCCGGCATCAAGGAGCGCGGCGAGCAGCCCTTTCTGCACGCCAGGGCCGACAACGCGAACGCGATCCGGTTGTACGAGTCGATCGGCTTCAGCCTGCGCCGCCGTACGGTCTTCTCACTTGTACGGCAGACCGAAGTCGCCGTACTGGAAGAAACGGCATAGCCGTGTCGTTGTCCTTGTCGAGGGCGATGACTCGGAGGTGGGCCGCGTGACACGTGTACCGCGTGCCGTCCGCCTCCACAGCCGGCCCCACATCGACCTCCAGCGCGTGGCCGGCGCCCTCTGTTGTTCCTGACCCTCCCCCAGCCTTCGGCCGGGGGACCCCCATCTCCCTGCGGTCGCCCACCGCCGTGCGCCCCGATTCCCGCGGCCCGGCGATCTCGTACGGACCTCCAGGAAGGTACCCTCGTGGCCTCAACTCTCCCTTCCCACCTGCACCTTGCCGTCGCACTGGACGGCACCGGCTGGCACCCCGCCTCCTGGCGCGAGCAAACCGCCCGCCCCCGGGACCTGTTCACCGCCGGATACTGGGCCGATCTGGTCGCCGAGGCCGAGCGCGGCCTGCTCGACTTCGTCACCCTGGAGGACGGACTCGGCCTGCAGTCCTCGCACTACGGCGAGCCGGATGGTCGCACCGACCAGGTCCGCGGCCGCCTCGACGCCGTCCTGATCGCCTCCCGCATCGCCCCGCTCACCCGGCACATCGGCCTGGTGCCGACGGTGATCGCCACCCACACGGAGCCCTTCCACATCTCCAAGGCGATCGCCACCCTCGACTACGTCAGCAGCGGCCGCGCGGGCCTGCGCGTGCAGATCTCCGCCCGCCCGCACGAGGCCGAGCACTTCGGCCGCCGCACCTTCCCGCCGATCAGCCTGGAGGAACTGCAGACGCCGGCCGGACAGGAGAGGCTCACCGATCTGTTCGACGAGGCCGCCGACTACGTCGAGGTGGTGCGCCGGCTCTGGGACAGCTGGGAGGACGATGCGGAGATCCGCGACGTCGCCACCGGCCGCTTCATCGACCGCGACAAGCTGCACTACATCGACTTCGAGGGCAAGCACTTCAGGGTCAAGGGCCCTTCCATCACCCCGCGACCACCGCAGGGCCAGCCCCTCGTCACCGCCCTCGCCCACCAGACCGTCCCGTACCGGCTGGTCGCCCGCCAGGCCGACGTCGGCTACGTCACCCCGCATGACGCCGAGCAGGCACGTGCGATCGTCGCCCAGATCCGTGCCGAGCAGGAGGCGGCCGGACGTGGCGACGAACCCCTGTACATCTTCGGGGACTTGGTGGTCTTCCTGGACGATGATCAGGCCGCTGCCGAGGACCGGCGTGCCCGGCTCGACGCCCTCGCGGGGCAGCCGTACACGAGCGACGCACGCATATTCGCCGGTACGCCCGTCCAACTCGCCGATCTGCTACAGGAGTCGGCGCAGAACGGCCTGAGCGGCTTTCGGCTGCGGCCCGCCGTCGCCGGGCACGACCTGCCCGCCATCACCCAGGGCCTGGTCCCCGAACTCCAGCGCCGGGGCGCCTTCCGCACCGCCTACGAGGCCGACACCCTGCGTGGCCTGCTGGGCCTGCCCCGCCCCGCCAACCGCTACGCCGCAGCGACCGCCTGACCCGGAAGGACCGCACCCACTATGAGCAAGCCGCTGAAGCAGATCCATCTGGCCGCCCACTTCCCGGGCGTCAACAACACCACCGTGTGGAGCGACCCGAAGGCCGGCAGCCATATCGAGTTCAGCTCCTTCGTGCATTTCGCACAGACCGCCGAACGCGCCAAGTTCGACTTCCTCTTCCTCGCCGAGGGCCTCAGGCTGCGCGAACAGGGCGGCAAGATCTACGACCTGGACGTCGTCGGCCGCCCCGACACCTTCACCGTCCTCGCCGCGCTCGCCGCCGTCACCGATCACCTCGGCCTGACCGGCACCATCAACTCCACCTTCAACGAGCCCTACGAGGTGGCCCGCCAGTTCGCCAGCCTCGACCACCTCTCCGGCGGCCGCTCCGCCTGGAACGTCGTCACCTCCTGGGACGCCTTCACCGGCGAGAACTTCCGCCGCGGCGGCTTCCTGCCCCAGTCGGAGCGCTACTCCCGCGCCAAGGAGTTCCTGGCCACCGCTAACGAGCTCTTCGACTCCTGGCACGGCGACGAGATCATCGCCGACCAGGCGACGGGCGTCTTCCTCCGGGACGCGAAGGCCGGCTCCTTCGTCCACAGCGGGCAACACTTCGACATCCACGGCCAGTTCAACGTCCCGCGTTCACCGCAGGGCCGTCCGGTGATCTTCCAGGCCGGTGACTCCGACGAGGGCCGCGAGTTCGCCGCCTCCAGCGCCGACGCCATCTTCAGCCGCCACGCCACCCTTGAGGGCGGCCGGGCCTTCTACACGGACGTCAAGAACCGCCTCGCCAAGCACGGCCGCCGCCCCGACCAGCTGCTGATCCTGCCCGCCGCCTCCTTCGTGCTCGCCGACACCGACGCCGAGGCCGAGGAACTCGCCGTACAGGTGCGCAGGCAGCAGGTCAGCGGCGCCACCGCCCTCAAGCACCTGGAGTTCGTCTGGAACCGGGACCTGTCCTCCTACGACCCTGAGGGCCCGCTGCCCGACATCGACCCCGACGTCAGCGACAACCACATCTCCAAGGGCCGCGCCCAGGTGCGCATGTACCGCGACCCGCTGGCCACCGCCCGCGAGTGGCGCGAGCTGGCCGCCGCCAACAACTGGTCCATCCGCGACCTCGTCATCGAGACCGGCAACCGGCAGAACTTCATCGGCTCCCCGGCGACCGTCGCCCGGACCATCAACGGGTACGTCCAGGCGGACGCGAGTGACGGCTTCATCCTCGTCCCGCACATCACCCCCACCGGCCTGGACGACTTCGCCGACAAGGTCGTACCGCTCCTACAGGAACAGGGCGTCTTCCGCACCGACTACGAGGGCCCTACCCTCCGCCACCACCTCGGCCTCGCCCACCCTGACGACATGCGGGGCGAGGAGCAGGTGGCGTCGTGAAATTCCTCGCCGTCACACTCATCGTGCACCGCCCGGATCCCATCACCGGGGTACAGAAGCCGACCCACGACCGCTTCCGCGAGGTCCTCGACAACGCGCTGCTCGCCGAGGAGCTGGGCTTCGACGGCTTCGGCGTGGGGGAGCGCCACGAGCGGCCGTTCATCTCTTCCTCACCGACCGTCGTACTCAGCCATGTGGCCGCCCTGACGAAGCGCATCCGCCTGTTCACGGCCGTCACGACGCTCAGCCTGCTGGACCCGGTCCGGGCATACGAGGACTACGCCACCCTCGACCACCTGTCCAACGGGCGCCTCGACCTGATCATCGGCAAGGGCAACGGCGCCGCCCAGCGCGACCTGTTCCACGTCACGCCCGAGGACCAGTGGGACCGCAACGCCGAGAGCTACGAGGTCTTCCGGAAGATCTGGCGCCAGGACAAGGTCACCGCCGAGACCCGCTTCCGTCCCCCGCTGACGGACGCCGAGGTGTGGCCGCGCCCGTATCAGCGGCCGGTCCGAGTCTGGCACGGCAGCGCGACCAGCAAGGAGTCCGTCGACCTGGCTGCCCGCTACGGCGACCCGCTGTTCTCGGCGAACGTCACCAACCCCATCGAGCCGTATGCCGAGCTGATCCGCCACTACCGCGAGCGGTGGGAGCACTACGGCCACGACCCGGCGCAGATCGCCGTCGGCGCGGGCACGGCGGGCATCTACATCGCCCGCACCTCGCAGGAGGCGCTGGCTGGGTACCGGCCGGTCTTCGAGTCCACCCTGGCGTTCTTCAAGAAAGCCGGCCTGCCGGTCGTCTTCGAGACCCTGGAGGACTTCGTCGAACGCAGCTCCGCCCTGATCGGCAGCCCGCAACAGGTCATCGACAAGGTGCACCGCTACCACGAACAGTTCGGGCACACCGTGCTCCACCTGCACGCCGACGCGAGCGGGCTGACGGAGTCCCAGCACCGTGCCTCCCTCGAGCTGTTCCAGTCCAAGGTCGCCCCCGTGCTGCGCCGCGAGATCCCGGACCCGCCGTTCGGGTGGGGACCCGTGCTTCCGGCGCCACCGCTCACCCAGGAGTCCGCCCATGTCTGATATTGCCCTCGGCGTTCTCGACCTGGTCCCGATCCCCTCCGGCTCGACGGCAGCCGATGCCCTGCGCAACTCCATCGACCTCGCACAGCAGACCGAGCGCTTCGGATATGCCCGCTACTGGTTCGCCGAGCACCACCTCAATCCGGGCGTGGCCGGCACGTCCCCCGCAGTCGTCCTGGCCCTGACCGCATCCGCCACCTCCACCATCCGGCTCGGTTCCGGGGCCGTGCAGCTCGGGCACCGCACGGCGCTGTCCACGGTGGAGGAGTTCGGCCTGCTCGACGCGCTGCACCCGGGCCGCTTCGATCTGGGCCTGGGCCGCTCGGGCGGCCGCCCGCCGGGACAGCCGGCCGCACCGTTGCCGACGGCGACCCCGGTCGTCGACGGCCGCACCCCGAACGGCCTGTTGATCCCGCCCCGCTTCTCCTTCGAGCATCTGCTCGGGTCACCCCGCATCGCGCTGCAGCGCAGGCTGCTTCTCCTGCCGGGCGCCGAGTCACAGGACTACGCCGAGCAGATCGACGACATCCTCGCCTTACTCGCCGGCACCTACCGCTCCCCGGAGGGCGTCGAGGCGCACGTCGTGCCGGGGGAGGGCGCCGACGTGGAGGTGTGGATCCTGGGCAGCAGCGGTGGTCAGAGCGCCGCTGTCGCGGGCCGGGGCGGTCTGCGGTTCGCGGCGAACTACCACGTCAGCCCGGGCACGGTCCTGGAGGCGGTGGAGGGTTACCGGTCCTTCTTCCAGCCTTCCGAGTTCCTCGACAAGCCGTACGTCAGCGTCTCGGCGGACGTCGTCGTCGCCGAGGACGACGCCACCGCCCGCGCACTCGCCACCGGCTACGGCCCGTGGGTCCGCAGCATCCGCACCGCCGAGGGCGCCATCGAGTATCCGACGCCGGAGGAAGCGCGCGCCCACCCATGGACCGACGAGGACCGGGCCCTCGTCCAGGACCGCCTCGACACCCAGTTCGTCGGCTCACCGGGCCGGGTGGCCGACCAGTTGGAACGGCTCCAGGAGGCCACGGGCGCCGACGAGTTGCTCATCACGACCATCACCCACGACCATACGGACCGGGTCCGTTCATACGAACTGCTCGCGGAGGAATGGCGCCGCCGGGGTCACTCCTTCCAGTCGAGCTGACGTTCGGGAGTACCCCACCGACCGGCTGCACGCGACCGCTTCGGCGCGGCCCGCCTCGTCACCGCGCCGACAGCGGAAGACCTTTTGCGTGAAGGCGACCACGTGAAGACAACCATGCTGAGACGACCTCGTGTGCGTCCTTCGCCGCGGCTCTCCGCCCGTGGCCCGACGCCGCTTCTTGGACTTCGGGTCCCGGCATCGAGGTGCTTGAACCACCGGACGTACGCGACGACTTGGCCGAGCCGCGTGCTTGCACAGCCGCCCGGTACCGGTCAGCCCGATGCCAGGCCCCGGAGGAGCAGAGCCAGTGACTGTTGCGGGCTCCGTCCCGCGGTGTCGACGACGACGCGCTCGCGGTCCCACGGCTCGTACTCCCGGTCGACGACCTGCTGCCAGTCCGGCAGCGGCAGATCTGGAATGTCGGCCGAGCGCGAGGTCACGCGGCACCGGCGCTCCGCCGGATCCGAGCACACCACTTCCACCTCGACGACACGCACGCCCGCCCTGACGGCCGTGTCCCGCCAGGCGTCAAGCGTCACACTCAGCGGATTGACCGATTCCGCGATCACGGTCAGCCCCTGCCGCAGATGTTCCTCGGCCAGGGGATATCCGACGGCGTAGCCCACGGGACCAACCGGGCGCCGGGCCGCCCCGGAACGGACGATCGCCTGCTCGATGGTGTCGACCCGCAGAGGGACCGCGCAGATCCGGGCCGCCAGGAGACGGGCGAGCGTGGTCTTGCCGGTGCCGGTCAGGTCGCCCATGACGATGAGCACGGGATCATCCCTCCGTCAGCCGTCGCGAAGAAGTGCCGTACGCCTGGGCGTTGCGCACGAAGAGTTCGTACAGGTCGCGGACCGCCCGCGGAACGGAGCCGGAATGGCGGCGCTGCAGTACCAGCAGTACGTCGGTCGCATCCCCCGCGAGCGGCCGCACAGTGATCGCGCCCCGTCGCTCCAGCGGGTCGCCGACGACGCTGAAGTCCGGCAGCACCGTGGCCCCCAGCCCCTCGGCCACCATCAGTTTGCCCATCTCCGCGCCGTCGGTGGAGTACGAGAAGGACGGCGTCCGGCCGCGGAGCAGCCGGTGCACGAAACGGTGCATCACATAGCCGGACCGCATCACGACCAGCGGCTCGGCCAGAAGACTGTCCGCGTCCACCGCATCCAGGGCCGCCAGCGGACTGTCCGGACGCACGCACACCACCGGCCGGCCGCAGAGCAACTCCGTCGTCTCGAAGCCGGGTGGCATGTCGTCGCCCCGGAGGTAGTTCACCAGTCCCAGGTCGAAGGCGCCCTCCAACAGCCCGCGGTGGATGTCGGCCTGCTGTGCGCCGACCAACTCCACCTGGGTGACCGGGTGCGAGGCCCGGAACTCGCGCACGGTCGGGATGACCAGCGGCACGGTAGCCGTGTTCACCGTGCCGAGCCGGACCATGCGGCTGATGCGGTGCTGGTCGCCGGCCGCGCCGCGCAGCCGGTCGACCGCGTCCAGCACGCTCATGATGTGCGGCAGCAGCTCGCGTCCCTCGTCGCTGATCTTCGCCCCGGACCGCTTGCGCTCCAGCAGGTCCACGCCGAGTTCGCGCTCCAGATTGCGCACGGTCTCGCTGAGCGCCGGCTGGGACAGGTGCAGTTCCTCGGCGGCGCGCCGCAGCGAACCGAGCCGTGTGACGGCAGCGATGTATTCGAGCTGTTCGATACGCACGAACAGGAGACTGCGCCCGCCCGGGGACCGGGTTCAAGGGAATCCCTGTCACAACCTCGTGAATACCGACTCTCACCATGTGGAATCACATCCGGGCATTCTTGACCGGCCGGACTCCCACCTGGTTCGATCGATGGCATGAAGCGACAGGACCTCACGCGGCGACGCCACGTCGACCTTGCGCGTGTTTCCAGCGCCTCCTGTCGCTGTCGGGTCTGAGCGCACCCGAAACCCTCCCACCCGCTCCCTCTGTGACTTCCTTCCGTGAATTCCGGTCCCGGCTCATTTCCGTCGTGACGACGGCTTTCCCGGAAACGCCGCTCCAGCGTGCCTGAATTCCGCGGAGCTCATTCGTCCTGCCCGCGCAGCATTCTCCTGCCAGGAGTTCCCATGCCCGCATCCTCCGCATACCCCGGATCCGATCCCGTCCGCTTCGCCTACTGGGTGCCGAACGTCAGTGGCGGTCTGGTCACCAGCACCGTCGAGCAGCGCACCGACTGGGGCTACGACTACAACCGCGAACTCGCCGTCCTCGCCGAGAACAACGGCTTCGACTACGCGCTCAGCCAGGTCCGTTATATGGCCAGCTATGGCGCCGAGTACCAGCACGAGTCCACCAGCTTCAGCCTCGCCCTGCTGCTCGCCACCCAGCGGCTGAAGGTCATCGCCGCCGTCCACCCCGGCCTGTGGCACCCGGGCGTCCTCGCCAAACTCGGCGCCACCGCCGACCACCTGTCGAACGGCCGCTTCGCCGTCAACGTCGTCAGCGGCTGGTTCAAGGGCGAGTTCACCGCGCTGGGCGAGCCCTGGCTGGAGCACGACGAACGCTACCGGCGCTCAGAGGAGTTCATTCGCGCCCTGCGGAAGATCTGGACCGAGGACCACGCCGAGCTCGCCGGTGACTTCTACCGGTTGCGTGACTTCTCCCTCAAGCCCAAGCCGCTGAACACCCCCGACCGTCCGCACCCGGAGATCTTCCAGGGCGGCAACTCCACCGCCGCGCGCGCCATGGCCGGCCGCGTCTCCGACTGGTACTTCTCCAACGGCAAGGACTTCGACGGCGTCACCGAGCAGATCCAGGACGTCCGCTCCTCCGCCGTCCAAGCGGGCCGCACGGCACCGAAGTTCGGCCTCAACGGCTTCCTCATCGCCCGCGACACCGAGGCCGAGGCCCGCGAGACGCTCCGCGAGATCGTCGCCAAGGCCGACACACAGGCCGTGCACGGCTTCCGCGACGCCGTCCAGCAGGCCGGTCCGTCCACCGGCGACGGCAAGGGCATGTGGCAGGACTCGACGTTCGAGGACCTCGTCCAGTACAACGACGGCTTCCGCACCGGCTTGATCGGCACCCCCGAGCAGATCGCCGAACGGATCGTCGCCTACAAGCGGCTCGGCGTCGACCTCTTCCTCCTCGGCTTCCTGCACTACCTGGAGGAGGTCGAGTACTTCGGCAAGCGGGTGCTGCCCCTGGTGCGCGAACTGGAGGCACAGGAAGCCGCGTCCGAGCCCGCCGCCGCCCACGCCTGACCGCGGCCCGCACACGAAACGACGAACCGAAAGGTCCTCCCATGGCCACTGTCCTGTCCGTCTCCGGAAGCCCCTCAGCCACCTCCCGCACAGCTCGGCTGCTGCGCCACCTGGACGAGCGGCTCATCGCCCAGGGGCACGAGGTGATTGCGCTGGACGTTCGTACCCTGCCTGCCGAGGCGCTGCTCGGGGCCGACTTCGCTCACCCGGCGATCGTCCGGGCCACCGCCCTGTTCGAGCAGGCGGACGGGGTGGTGATCGGAACCCCCGTCTACAAGGCCGCCTACTCCGGACTGCTGAAGTCCCTGCTCGACCTGCTCCCGCAGTACGCCCTGGCGGGCAAGACGGTCCTCCCGCTGGCCACCGGCGGCACCACCGCCCACGTCCTGGCCATCGACTACGCCCTGCGCCCGGTGCTGGCCTCCATGGGCCCCGCGCACATCACGCCGGGCTGGTTCACGCTCGACAAGGACATCACGGTGGGCGAGGACGGCACGCTGAAAGTCGCGCCGGGATCGGCCGAGGCTCTGGCGCAGGTCACGGACCAGTTCTCGGCCGCGCTGGGCGAGCGGACGACGCTGCTGGCGGCCGCCGGATGAGCGCCGCGCACGTCATCGCGGACGACGCCGAGGCCCTCGCCGTGGCCGCGGAGCTGGCCGCTGACTTCCGCAAGGGCGCCGCCGAGCGGGACGCGCGGCGCAGGCTCCCCCACGCGGAGCTGGAGCGGCTGTCCGCCTCCGGGCTGCTCGCCGTGACCGTGCCCGCCCGGTTCGGTGGCGCGGACGTCCGTGCGGACACGCTCGCCGAGATCTTCCGACTGCTGGCCGCCGCCGATGCCAGCCTGGCCCAGATCCCGCAGAGCCACTTCGTGTACGTCAACGTGCTGCGCCGGCAGGGGACCGACGAGCAGCAGGAGTTCTTCTTCGGCGAGGTACTGGCCGGCAAGCGGTTCGGCAACGCCCAGTCCGAGGCGGGCACCCAGCACGTCCAGGACATCCGCACCCGCCTCGCCCGGCTCCCGGACGGGTCGTACGTCCTCGACGGCGTCAAGCACTACTCCACCGGCGCGCTGTTCGCCCACTGGATCCCCGTCCTCGCCCGCACCGAGGACGACACCCTGCACGTGACGTACGTCCCGCGCGACGCGCGGGGCCTCACGGTCGTGGACGACTGGGACGGCATGGGACAGCGCACCACCGCCAGCGGAACCGTCCGCCTGGAGTCGGTGCCCGTGCCCGCCGACCGCGTCGTGCCACACCACCTCACCTTCCAGGGCCCCCAACTCCACGGCGCGGTGGCTCAGTTGCTGCACGCGGCCATCGACGCCGGCATCGCCTCCGGGGCGCTGGCCGAGGCGGTGGAGTTCGTCCGTACGAAGAGCCGCCCCTGGTTCGAGAGCGCCGCCGAGGGGCACGCGACCGCCGCGGAGGATCCGCTGCTGATCCAGCGGTTCGGCGAACTGGCGATCAGAGAACGGGCTGCCCGAGCGTTGCTCCGCGAGGCCGCCCGCGTGGTCGACGACGCCCGCGCCGACCTGACCGACGACTCGGCCGCCGAGGCCTCGATCGCGGTGGCCACCGCAAAAGTGACGGCGGCCGAGGCCGCCGTGGAGGTCGCAAGCGCCCTCTTCGAGGTCTCCGGCACCCGCTCGGCCCTCGACTCCCTGGGCCTGCACCGCCATTGGCGCGACGCGCGCACCCACACCCTGCACGACCCTGCCCGCTGGAAGGTCCAGCACATCGGCCGTTACGTGCTCAACGGCACCAGGCCGCCCCGGCACGGCCTCCTCTGACGCACGTTGACGAACACCGATCGGAGCCCCCACGTGTCCCTCACCTTTCACTGGTTCCTGCCCACCAACGGTGACAGCCGCCACGTCGTCGGCGGCGGCCACGGCACCCCCGCCACGCAGTCCGGGCGCGACCGGCCACCGACGGTCGCCTACCTGAGCCAGATCGCCCGCGCCGCCGAGGACCTCGGCTTCGTCGGCGCTCTCACGCCGACCGGCGCGTGGTGCGAGGACGCGTGGCTGACCACCGCCATGGTCAGCCAGAACACCGAGCGTCTGAAGTTCCTCGTCGCCTTCCGCCCCGGCTTCGTCTCGCCGACGCTCGCGGCGCAGATGGCCTCCACCTTCCAGCGGCAGACCGGTGGACGGCTCCTGCTCAACGTCGTCACCGGCGGCGAGAGCCACGAGCAGCGGGCCTACGGGGACTTCCTGGACAAGGACGCGCGGTACCGCCGTACCGGCGAATTCCTGGAAATCGTCCGGGGCTTGTGGGAGGGCAAGACCGTCGACCTCGCCGGCGAGCACCTCCAGGTCGAGGACGCCAGGCTGGCCCGGGTGCCCGACCCGGTGCCCGAGGTGTACTTCGGGGGCTCCTCGCCGATCGCCGGAGAAGTTGCCGCCAGGCATGTCGACGTCTACCTCACCTGGGGTGAGCCGCCCGCCGCCGTTGCCGAGAAGATCGCCTGGATCCGGGGGTTGGCCGCGAAGGAGGGTCGCAGCGTCCGCTTCGGAATCCGGTTGCACGTCATCACCCGCGACACCTCCGAGCAGGCCTGGGCCGAGACGGAGCGGCTGCTGGCGGGCTTCGATGCGGAGACTGTGCGGCAGGTTCAGGCCGGGCTTGCCCTCAGCGAGTCGGAGGGACAGCAGCGGATGCTGGCCCTGCACGGGGGTGGGAGCCTCCCCCACTCTCGGCTTCGCTCGAGCGGGGGGACCCCCACCGGGCTGGAGATCCATCCCAACCTGTGGGCGGGCATCGGTCTGGTGCGGGGCGGGGCGGGGACCGCCCTGGTCGGCAGCCACACCGAGGTTGCCGAGCGGATCAAGGAGTACGCCGCGTCGGGGATCGAGGAGTTCATCTTCTCCGGGTATCCGCATCTGGAGGAGGCGTACTGGTTCGGCGAGGGCGTTCTGCCGAAGCTTCAGGCGCAGGGTCTGTGGCGGCACCCGTACGGGCAGCAGGTGGCCCCCGCCGCCCAGGTCCCCTTCGCCGGTGCCGGGAGCGCGCGATGACCCATGTGATCGCCGACGACGCCGAGGCGGTCGCCGTCGCCGCCGAGCTGGCCGCCAAGTTCGCCCGGAGTGATGGAAATGGTGCGGCTCGCGGGGCACCTCCCTGGCCAGGCGCAGTACGAGGGCTCGGATCGAGTAAACGGTCCGCGGTCGGCCTCCGCGCTTGGGTCGGGGCTGGGCGGCGTGCCGGTGGGCGATGACGTTGCGGTGCCAGCGGAGCACGGTGTCCGGCCGCACCAGCAGCCGCATCCGGCGCAGCACTTCCCCTGGCACGCCATGGAGGAGCGACGCCAGGAACGCCCGGTCGCTCGCGTGGAACCGAACCTGCTGCCTGTTCAGCTGCGGCTCCAGAACGCCGATCTGGTGGCGCAAAGGCAGGGTCTCGACGTCTTTCTCACGGTCGCTCATCGGCAGCAGCCGCAGCATCGCGAACGCGTTCGTCACGCCCAAGTACGCCAGTCTCAACAGCACGACTGATCATCATGCCGCGCCGACCGCCGCCGCGCGATAGCTGCGACTCGAGCGGCCTCGACTGGTGCCGAAAACCCGTTCCCAGCTGCATGGATGAGGTATTCGGCAAGAGCAGGGTTGCGCGGTGACGCCCAGGATGTGCACGGTGCGAGTGCGCACTTCCATCACGAACAGAACGTACAGCCCAGGCAGCGCGATGGTGTCGACGTGGAAGGAGTCAGTGGCCGGCAATCCGCTGGTCTGGGTCTTGAGGAAGGCGGCCCACTCGCGGCGCGCCGGGTGGCGGCGTGGCGCCGGGCTGATTCCGGCGGCATGCAGGACGCGGCGCACCGTGGCCGTGCTGACCTTGTGCCCGAGTCGGTGCAGCTCGCCGTGCACGCGGCGGAATTCCCACTGAGGGTTCTCGGCGCCGAGTCGGACGATCAGGTCTCGAAGCTCGTCGGGCAGCAGCGGGCGACCTGGAAGGGGGCCAGGCGCTGGTGCCAGGCGCGCAGGGTGCGTGGGGAGACGATCCGGTGTACGCGGAGCGCCCGCGGTAGGAGCCGGGCGAGCGCCGCCAACAGCGCGCGATCCGGCCAGCCCGGCTTTGGCGCGGCGACCTGGTGGCGCAGCACCGCGACCTCGTGCCGCAGAGTGAGGATCTCCGCGTTCTTCGCCGCGGTAGATCGGCGCAGCAGAGCCAGCCGTGCGAAGACCCGCGTGGCGAACAGGTAGATCAGCCGAACGAGCACGAAGACTGATCTTGCCCCACCGCTGCCAAGGTTCATGACTCGAGGCCAGAGGCGGTGAAGCGATTTACACAGACCTGTGGTGTCCGCGGTGCCGACCTGTCGGCCACCGCTGCGAGTGGTCCAGTTGTCCGTGCCGATAATCTTGTGCTCGTTTGGGGGGCCGAGCGGGGCCGCCCGGCGGTCTGCGGACCACGGGCACGCGGTGTACGCGTCCCGGCGGGCGAGGGGGATGTTGAGGCCGATGGGTGATGACACTACGGGTGGGGCGGGCGCCGGATTGCGCACGGTGGGCCACGGCAGGTACATGCTGCGGCAGCTACTGGGCCAGGGCGGGATGGCCACCGTCCACCTTGCACACGACTCCGTGCTGGAGCGCTCGGTGGCGGTCAAGACGCTCCACACCGGCCTGGGCCACGAGCCGTCCTTCCGCGAGCGGTTCCGCCGCGAGGCACAGGCGGTGGCGCGGCTGAGCCACACCAACATCGTGGCGGTGTTCGACAGTGGTGAAGACGTCGGTTCGGACACCGGCCCGGTGCCGTACATCGTCATGGAGTACGTCGAGGGCGCGTCGCTGTCGGCACTGCTCCGAGAGGAGATCGACAAGCACGGCGCGATGCCCTGCGACCGTGCTCTGAGGATCACCGCGGATGTGCTCTCGGCGCTGGCCGCCTCCCATGAACAGGGCCTGGTCCACAGGGACATCAAGCCGGGCAATGTGATGGTCACCCCGCGCGGGGTGGTGAAGGTGATGGACTTCGGCATCGCCCGCGCGCTGCAGCCCGGGGTGACGTCCATGACGCAGACAGGCATGGTGGTGGGCACGCCCCAGTACCTTTCGCCGGAGCAGGCGCTGGGCAGGAGCATCGATGCCCGAACCGACCTTTACTCGGTGGGCTGCATGCTGTTCGAACTGCTCACCGGGCGGCCGCCGTTCGACGGGGACACGGCCTTCTCCATCGC
Organism: Streptomyces sp. NPDC030820; assembly: GCF_055572075.1. Taxonomy (NCBI): domain Bacteria; kingdom Bacillati; phylum Actinomycetota; class Actinomycetes; order Kitasatosporales; family Streptomycetaceae; genus Streptomyces; species Streptomyces sp. NPDC030820. The sequence goes on along the minus strand of NZ_JBVIEB010000030.1, from coordinate 11,233 downwards.
CTATCAGCACATCGAGGAGCAGCCGCCCGCGCCGTCCAGCATGAACCCGGCGATCAGCCCGGCGGTGGACGCCCTGGTGGCCCGAGCGCTGAGCAAGGACCCGGCGCTCCGCTTCCCCACCGCCGAGGCGATGCGGGATGAGGTGGAGCGGGTGCTGCCCGGCCTGCAGGGCGGCGTGAAGTCGCCGCACGGAGCGGTGCCGGGCCTCAGGGGTGTCACACCGGCGAAGCACCCGCGGCGCCGACGTGTCGCATATGCCGCCGGTGCGGCCGTGGTCTTCGCGGCCGGTGGAACCGCCGCGGCCCAGCTCTTGCCGGACCACGCTGGGCCCGCCAAGGTTTCGCACAGCAAGCCGTCCGAGGAGAGAAACAGCCGGGCATCCGGAGGCTTCACCGCGGCGTCTCCGTGGCGGCTCGTCGTCAGCGACCAGATCGGGGGCCGGGACAATGGCTGCACCGTTACGCTGACCAACACCGACACCGGTCAGCAGCAGGTCTTTGAGAACTACGGCACCAAGTCGTTCCTGGCACACACCTCAGGACCGTTTCGCTGGGCGGCCAACAACCCGGGCTGCCAGGTGGTCCACCGATCCGGAGCGGGGACGGCGGTGCTGCCCGCCACCCGGGAGTACGGCACGGGCGACACCGAAGCCTTCAGTGCGCGGGGGCCGATATCCGTGAGGGTGTTGGACTTCAACGGTGCCGGCGACTGCAGGCTTGATCTACGCGACGCTGCAAACGGAGAGGCCGTCGACCTGGGCACAGTCCCCAAAGGCGGCGGCCCGCTGAAGCTCGACCCGAGCGGACACTCCCAGGTCTACCTCGCTGATCTGCAGTGCAGTGTGAAGGTCACCGCTGCTCGCCGGTGAGAGCTGACCGGAGACGGCGCACGGCTCGCTTCGTAGTTGCTTTGTCGTAAGAGGAAGCCCTCGCGGAGCGGATCACCGGGCGCGGGCAACGCGTCGATGACGAGGGTCCGTTGGTTCACCGGCTCGGCGAAACCGGTCGGCCCGTCCACGATGGTCGACCAGATCGCACCGTCATCGTCGGCCCCATCCGGGACCGCCCTCGCCCGCGTGACGCTGCTCGTCAACTCTCCTTGTGTCGACGCGGAGGGCCGGACGGTTTGCGGCATCCCCGCCCAGCGGGCTTGATCACTTCCAGATGCGGTCGAGGAAGCCGGCGATCAACGGGGCGATCTCCGGCAGATGGGTCTCGAGGGCGAAGTGGCCGGTTTCGAAGAGGTGGAGTTCGGCCTCCGGCAGGTCGCGGAGGTAGGCGCGGGCTCCGGGCTCGGGGAAGAAGGGGTCGTTGCTTCCCCAGGTGATGAGGGTGGGCGGGGTGTGCCGGCGCAGCCACGCGTGCCAGTGGTCGTAGCTCTCGACGTTGGAGCGGTAGTCGAAGATCAGTGCCTGCTGGGCCTCCTTGCGGCCCGGCAGGTCCAGGAAGTGCTGGTCGAGGGTCCAGCCGTCCGGCGCGATCAGGCCGGGGTTTGCGACGCCGATCTCGTACTGGCTGCGGGTGCCGTCGAGGGTGAGCATGCCCTGGATGGCGTCCTCGGCGCCGGGCGTCTCGGGGGTCAGGCCGATGAGGCCGCGTGCCGCGTCCGAGAGCCCTTCCTCGTAGGCGTTGCCGTTCTGCACGACGAGCCCTGCGATCCACTCGGGGTGGCGTTCGGCGATGCGGAAGCCGATGGGTGCACCGAAGTCGAAGACATACATCACGAACCGGTCCAGGCCCAGACGCTGGACGAAGCCTTCGGTGATGTCGGCGAGCCGGTCGAACGAGTAGGTGAAACCGTCCGGGGTCTGGGTGTGGCCGAAGCCTGGGTAGTCCGGGGCGATCAGCCGGTAGTGGGAGCCGAGTACGTCGATGAGGCGGCGGAACTGGTGGGAACCGGACGGAAAGCCGTGCAGGAGCAGCAGCACGGGCGCGTCCGCCCGGTCGGGGAGGGACTCCCGGTAGAAGACGCGGACGCCGTCGACCTCCAGGTGGCGGTGGACGGTACGGGCGACTGCAGTAGACATATCTAATTCCTCCTTCGTCGTATGACGCATTAGGTATAGGCCGGATCCAGCTAACGTGTCAAACCGGCGATGTACCATTAGCCGTATGAGTGAACTCGTGCCCCTGATCGGAGAACCCCTCGCGCTGGACCTGGTCAACACCCGGCCAACCGTTGGTGACCTGCTCATGACACCCGAGGACCTGCGGGCGTGGTGGGCCCTCGAGGCCGACCGTCTCCCGGACGAGGTGCCGGAAGGGGTGACCGCCGCGGATCTGGCCGCCGTGCGCGCCGTACGGGAGCACGCCGCGCGCGCCCTCGACCACGTACGCCGAGGCGACGAGCCCTTGGCTGCCGACCTGCAGGCGCTCAACCAGGCGCAGCGTGCGGCGCCGGCGATCAACGAGCTGGCGTGGAGCGGTTCGGCGGTGGTCACCACGCGCCGACGCGACGGCTCACCGGGCCGGCGGCTGGCCGCCTTCCTCGCGGAGGCCGTCGCCGAACTGCTGGCAGATCCGGCTGTCGACAAGATCCGGGAGTGCGAGGCCGACGACTGCGTGATGCTCTTCCTGCCCGCCCATCCGCGCCGCCGCTGGTGCTCGGCCGCCCGCTGCGGCAACCGAGTGCGCGTCGCCCGCCACTATCAGCGCCACAAGGCCTGATAGCCCGGACGTCCCACATCTTGTGGCGTGCTCGCCATGTCCCAGGCTGTGAGCTGCCGGAGCGGTAAGTCACGCGGGAGGCGGCTGGGGCCCCTGTTCTTGCCGGGGCAGTTGTTCTCATGGTCGTCGTGACGATGGCCGGCTCGGTGGTACCGGTGAGACGGCGGAGGCCGACCCGGGGCGGAACTCGGAACTCGCCACCGTGAGATCGTCGACGACGGCGAGAGCCGGATCGTGTGCACGCCGGGCAGCATCGAGCCGCAGCATGGCGATGGCCTTGCACGGTCATGATCCAACTCGCTGCCGAGCTTCTGGGGCTCGACGTCACCCGGGTGCGGTTCGACCTCGGCGACTCCGGCCGCTCAAGATCCGGATGCCACTGCACCGCTGAGAACCTGGCGGGCCGTCCACGAATGACCTTGACGCCTGCAAGATCCCGACAGCGTCGGGCTCAGGCCGGGAAGCCGTAGCCGTAGCCTTCAGCGTCCAGCTGGTTGAGGAGACGGGCGAGCGCCTGCACCGTCTGCGAACGGTCACCGCCGCCGTCGTGCATCAAGATGATCGCGCCGGGTCGCAAGTCCTGGTTGATGTTGCGCAGGATGCCGTCCACACCCGGGCGCCGCCAGTCGTTGGCGTCGTCGCTCCAGCCGAGCGACTGCAGGTGGTTGGCGCCCGCTATCCCCCGGATCGTCGGGCTCCAGTCGCCGCCGGGTGCCCGGTAGTACATCAGCTTCACGGCGCTTCCCGCGGCGTCGGTGATCTCGCGCTTGGCGTCGACGATCTCGTGGATGTTGTACTCGACCGACTTGCGGTTCTGCTGCTCGTCATGATGGACCGAGTGATCGCACAGCCGGTCCCCGTCCGCGACGATCGCCTTGGTCAGGTACGGGTAGCGCTGGGCGAGCGGCCCGAGCTCGCAGAAGGTGGCCTTCGCGTGGTGCTGAGCCAGGAGCGCGAGTACCTGCGGGGTCCACCGCGGGTCTGGGCCGTCGTCGAAGGTGAGCGCTACGGACTTGCCGCTGCCCTCCACCCCGTGGGCGACCAGCACGTCGGAGCCCGTCGGGGCGCTCGGCACCTGCCCCGAGGCGTTCGCCGAGCCGGACCGCGAAGCGGGACCGGACGGCACCGCGGCGGAGCCTCCATTGCGGCTGGACTGCGTTCCTCCTGCCGTGCGGCCGGATGCCGACGCGGACGGGGAAGCGGACGAGGGCGACGGCGCCTGGGACGACGAGTGCGGCCTGGAAGAGGAGAGCGTCGGCGAGGGAGTCACCCTGCTGGGCGAGCTCTGGGGTGTGTGCCCGCCTGCGTGCGGCCCGCACGCCGTGAGCACGGCTCCCGCGATCGCCGCCGTGAGGGCGGTTGTCGTCGCCACTTTGATTCTGGCCAACGCCACAGATCTACCTCCGTCGGCACCACTCGGTGCTCAAATCGGTGCTGGTACTGGTCACGTCGAAGCAGGGCTGAGCGCAGGCGCGCTGCCGGTCGACGGCACAGCGGCATCCACAGTCGGGGTCCGCTGATGATGGCTCTCGAAGGAGATGGCCAGTACATCCGGTTTAGGCATGATGTCCGACCACACTAAGGGAGACCTGTCGCTTTGCTTAATATTTCCAATCTGTGATGAATGTCGCATTGGTCGTGAGATGTAAGGGCGCGAGCCGAAGGGACAAGCTGGCGATCGCTCGAATGTGGAGGCTCCGGGCCCTTCTACATCAACGAGCAACCGCGCACTCAGGGCGGCGAGTCGCAGTCGGAGACCATGGCTCGATCAGAACGCCGGGCGACGGGCGGACACCGCCCGCCAGTGAGCGAAGCTCCGCCTTGGCCCGCGTGGTCCGCGCGGCGTGACACAACAGTGAAGTTGCTGGTACGCGTCCGGTACAACCGGCGCGGCACCCTGCGGCGTCATGAGTGTCACATGGCCAATGAGCCGCTTTGCGCAGCAGAAGGGCAACCTCGATGTCATCCCCACTCACGCTCCGGCGAGTATTCCCGGCCACCGCGCTCACCTGTGTCGCGGTGCTCGCCACCGGCTGCAGCGCAGGCTCGTCCACCTCCTCCTCCGTTGGCACCGCTGCAGTCACGGCTTCTGGAGCACCGGTCACGACGGCACCGGTCACGACGGCACCGGCCACGACGGCACCGGCCACGCCGGCCGCGGCCAACACGGCTCGGTCCGGCAGTACCGTCACCAGCGCTCAGGCGCAGTCGGCCGGGACGACGCACAAGCGCACCGCTGCCTGCGCCACCCGTGATCTGAACGCCAGACCAGGTGTCAGCCAAGGTACGGCCGGCAGCGTCTACCAGGTGATCGACTTCACCAACATCTCTCAGACCACCTGCACCCTGTACGGCTACCCCGGGGTGTCGCTCGCCGGCGGCAGCCCCGTGCATCAGATCGGCCCGGCCGCCACACGGAACACCACAGCCCCTCGCGCGCTGGTGACGCTGGCACCGGGGGCCACGGGCAACGCGCTGCTGCGGATCACAGACGCCGGTAACTACCCCACGACGCAGTGCCATCCGACGGGCGCGCAGTACCTCCAGGTCTATCCGCCGGGCCAGACGACTCCGATCTACGTCGCCTACAACGCAACGGCCTGCGCCGGTACGGTCGGCCTTCTGAGCGTCAGTGCGGTCCAGCCGGGCTCGGGAAGTGCGTCGTAGCACACCGCGGTGCCGTGGGCGTGACCCCATGCCCGTTCGCGGGGCGCGGACAACGGGCCCTGACATAGCGCGTTCCTCGGCGAGTTGGCCACCGCCGACCGACTGCCTTCCACGCTGCTCACCTGCCGGATGCCGGTTCAGGGCGTTGGCAGGGGTCGCAGTGCGCATCCCGGCCGGGCACAGACAGATGGGAACGGCGGCGGGTGGCGGTTTCTGGGACCGCGGGTGCTGCTACGTTGCGGCTCGGACTTGTGCGTGAGGGGTGGCGTGGGTTGGACGTCCTTGGGGTCGATGCCTGCGGTAAGCAGGGGTGGGTGGGGATCAGGCTCACGGACGGGGCGTACGCGGGCAGCCTGGTGGATCTCCGGCTCGAGAGGCTGATCGAGCGCGCCGCCACGGTGGATGCGATCGCGGTGGACATGCCGTTGGGCCTTGTCGAGAAGGGCTGGCGTGCCGCAGATCTCGCGGCCAGGGCGCTGCTCGGGGTGCGGCGCAGCAGCGTTTTTCCTGTAGCGCCAAGGTCGGCGTGGCAGGAGCCGGACTACAGGGCGGCCGCGGACCTGTGCCAGAAGCTCACCGGTAATCGGCTGAGCCGGCAGGCGTGGGCGCTGAGGCCGAAGCTGCTGGAGGCGCGGGCGTGCTGGCTCGCCGATGAGCGGGTCCACGAGGTGCATCCCGAGATGTCCTTCTACGCCTTGGCCGGCGGAGTGCCGCTGGCTTACGCCAAGAAGACCTGGCGCGGCCAGAACCTGCGCCGCTCCCTGCTGGCCGAGGCCGGCCTCGTGCTCCCGGACGAACTTGGCGAGGCGGACCGCGTTCCCGTGGACGACGTGCTCGACGCCGCTGTGGCGGCCTGGTCGGCGCACCGGATCGCGCTCGGGACAGCGAACCGCGTTCCTGAGGTTCCCGAGCCGGATGCGGAAGGGCGCCTCGTCGAGATTCGGTACTGATCCATCCACCACGTATCGAATGAGTTCGCGGGAACTGAGGAGGCAAGGCGTTGGACGACTCGTTCGCCCGGCTCGCGACGTTGGTGGAGTCGCTGACCGGCGATGTGGTGTTCGCGATGTCCAGGGGCAGCAAGGAGCTGTTCCACAGCGACACCCTCGCCTGGTACCTCGACCGATGTCCACTTGTTGGCGAGGCGTTGCTGGACGCCTGGCAGGTACCCCGCACCGGCCATGCACGCGAGGCGAGCGTACGCCGGGAGTGGCGCAACCTCGATCTGGTCGTGGAGCATCCCGGGCGCAGCCCGCTGGTGATCGAGAACAAGGTGTTCTCGCTCCCGGACACCGGCCAGTTGAACGCGTACGCAGCGGGCAAGCTCCACGGTCTGGACCATCCCGTCCTGATACTGCTCAGCCTGGTCGCTCCCGGCTGGCCGGACGGCTCATGGACGACTCCGAACGGTCTGACCTGGCGTTACCGCAGCTACGAGGACCTGTGTGCAGCGCTGCGGCCCTGTCTGCCCGATCTTCGAAGGACGGACGGGTTCGGCGCCGATGTGTTCGAGCGGTGGCTCGACTTGATCGACAAGCTCGTGCAACTGGCCGCAGAGGTCGGCACCCCCGCGGGGGCGGAACCGTTGCTGCTGCCGGAGGAAGCGGTCGCGATCCTCAGGAGCGCTCGACTGGACGCGACCGTGCAGAAGATGCGTTACCTGCACGTCTCGAGCCTCGTCCGGGCAGAGCTGGCGCGGGAGATCGAGCAGGAGGGGGCCATCGTGCGGACGGCGATGAGCCGGGGCCAGGGCATCGTGGAGATGTTCACCGCGGAGACGACCCCCTGCTTCGGCTGGCAGATTCAGGAAGGCCAGTTCCGGCTGGTCTACCTGACCGGGCCGGGCTCCGGCCACGGGCCAGGCGCGACGAGGCGGTCGGCCCGCGAGCAGGAGGCCCGCGCCTACGGCGGCTACTTCTGCTTCGACCGGGCGCGCGCCCTGCTGGGCGACACCGGTCCCGAGCGACCTGTAACCGCCCCGAACGCTCCGTTGGTCTTCAACGGGTTCGCGCCCGACTTCGTCTACCGGAGCATCCCCGCGCCGGACCTGACGATCGAGCAGGTCGTCCGGCTTGGTGTCACCTATGCGCGCCGGGCGTTGAGGTGGCACGCAGACGCGTGGGGCAAGGGATACGGGCGCGGCTGAGCACCGACTGAGAGGGATGACGGACTTCCGGTCCCTGTTGCGCCTCATACCAGGTTCGAATTCTCGCGTGCTGGTTGATCCGATCCCGCCGCGGTCGCCGGAGCAGCGGCACTTCCGGCTCACCCCAGGTCGAAGGTGTTGGGCAGACCCATTCGGTAGCGCACCTCGTCGATCCGCTTCAGGGGCTCCATTTCCGGCGGCCGGTACAGTTCCCACACGCGGCACCGCTCGGCGTCCGAACGGTCCGCGTCGAGCAGGGCGTTGACGGCTCGCCGCGCGGACTCGTTGGCGCCTTCCATGGTCGCGAGGTCGACGTCGGTGCGGACGTAGTCGCCCGCGAGGAAGAAGTTCGGGATCGCCGTCCGCGCCGAGGGGCGATGGTAGAGCGTGCCCGTCGGGTGGATGAGGAGCTGTTCGCGGTTGTGCGGGTCAGGGCCGCCCAGGCCCGTCACCGCCGGGTCCATGAACCACCCGAGGCGGTCCTCGTCCCTGAGCGTGGTCTTGTCCGAGTCATTCAGCCCGTCCTTCAGCTGTGCCCACAGCTCGGCGACGATCTCGTCCCTGGTGCACTCCTTGGCCGTCTTGCCGTACAGGATGCCGGGCTTGTCCCACTCCGAGATGATCGCGGAGAGACAATCGTGGGTCCGCCCGTCGCCGTAGTCGCGGGAGAAGTCCCGTACGTCCCAGAACTGCGCCTGGCCGACGGCCGTCACCGACCAGGGTGAGTCGAGGCAGTTGATGTGGCCGTGCACGACGGGTGTGGGCGTGCGCAGGTAGAACATCACGCCGGTCATCCAGTCCGTCTTCAACGCGTCGCACCGGCCGAGCTGCGGGTCGGCGGCGCGCAGCGTCCTGCCCCAGGTGGCGCGGGCATGTTCGACGGGCATTGCGGAGATGTAGTGGTCGGCGGTGACCGTGCGCTCGTGGCCGCCCTCGCGGGCCGCGACACGGACGCCGGTCACCCGCCCGCCCTCGTACCCGACCTCCAATACCTGAGTGCCGGTCACGAATTCGACGCCGCGCGAGCGCAGATGCGCCTCCCAGGGACCGATCCAGGCCTCGCTGGTGGGGGCGTTCAGGACGCGGTCGATGTCGGCGTCGCCGTCCATCCCGCGGCCGAGCAGGCCCCACAGGATCAGGGCCTCGATGATGACGCGGCCGACCGTCCTGGTCGACGCCACCTCGGCCCGGGTGGCGACGAGGTTGCGGGTCTGCCCGATGCCGAGGAGCGTCTGGTACTCCCTGCTCATCTCTCCCGCGCGGATGAAGTCCCACCAGGCGACCTTCTCCCACTGGCCCTCGCGGCGTGCGTCGCAACTGGTGAGGTGGACGAGGAGACGGTCGGCGAAGTAGGCGACCTCGTGGGCGGGCAGGCGGGTGCCCACATCCAGCACGGACAGGATCTGGTCGCGGATCCAGGACGCGGTGACGTCGCCGGGCGCCGGCGGGGTCGTGACCCGGCGCAGCGGGAAGTGCAGGTCGGGGCGGCCCGAGCCGCGGGCGAACAACTCCTCGGTGGCGTTGCGGAGGTTGCCGTGGACGCCGTCGGCGTTGCCGGGGAAGGGGATGCGGCGCATCGTGTCCGGCAGGTTCCGGTAGAAGCCGGGGAAGAAGCGGAAGCCGTGCTCGCCGGGCAGGGGCCCCCGGCCGCCGGCGGCCGTGCCGGGGACATCCATCGAGCGGGCCTTGCCGCCGAGGGTGTCGTAGTACTCGTAGACGGTGACGGCGTAGCCGCGTTCGGCGAGTTCGTGGGCGGCGCTGAGCCCGGAGACGCCGCCGCCGAGGACGGCGACGCGGCGGCGGGAGGGCGTGGCCGCGGCTGCCCGCGCTCCGGGCTGTAACGCGGTCGCGCCGACGGCGCCGCCGACGGCCGTGAGGAAACGTCTGCGGGAATGCCCGACGGTCGGCCGGGGCTGCTGCGCGTGTTCCGTTGCCATGATTCCCGGAGGGTAGGGAGGGGTTCCGGGAGCCCGGAGGCTTGTTTCCCGTCCTCCACAGCATCCTCACCATCACGGAGAGGTTGACACGCTGGAGCGACTTCGAGGTTGTTCGCGGCGCGTATCGACAATGTTCCCGGGGGGGGCACGACCGGCCAGATATACACCAAGGACACCATGGCCGGTCGTCGCGCTCAGCGGGTCTACAGCTGTGGCTGCGGCATCCGTTGCCAGCTGAACGGGCCGTAGGTCGAGTCGGTCACGGCGTAGTTGGCGTTCGGGTCTGCGGTCAGTTTCAGCCATTCAAGCGGGGTGGTGCTGCCGTGCACCACGATCCGGTGGAAGTTCGAGACGTTGTAGTACGGGTGCTCGTTCCACGCGTTGTTCCCCGGGTCGTGGGCGCACACGCCGGCGCCGGTGGCCGGGTCCGTCTCGCCGGTGCACGTCGCCGTCGGCGACAGCGGGTTGTCCGAGCGGTACAGGTGAGAGTCACCGTTGAGCATCAGCACGGGACGGCCGAACTCGGTCGTCTTCGCCGCGACCTCGCTGATGATCGGCTCATAGTTCGTCAGGTGGTCCTTGGTCTTGCCGTCGAGGTCCCACATGTCCGCCTGCGCCGTGATCACCACTGCCTTGGCGTGCCTGGCCCGCGCATCGGCGAAGGCGGCATCCAGCCAGCGGACGTCGGCCGCGGTCCGGTTGGTCCGCTCGTCGGTCTGCGCCTGAGTCGCGGTCGGCACCTTGTACCAGGGGTCGGCGTCGTTGTTCGAGCCACCCGGCACGTTGATGGTCACGAAGACGATGTCGTTCTGCGCCCACATCACGTTTTCGACGTACTGCGCGTCGGCCGGGTGGCTCGGGTCGTAGGCGGTGGCCTGGGACACCACGTTCAGTGTGCCGCTGCCGAGGGTGTGGCCGGGCTGCGCGAAGAAGTCCCGCCGGACTTCGGCGAGGTTGTCGAGCGGGTTGCCGCAGTGGTAGCTGACGCAGTCCGCCGGGTTGGTCGACAGGCCGCTCGTGCCGATGTAGTTGATCGCACCGGAGGCCGAGTCGTAGAAGCCGCCGCCTTCACCGGGGGAGGTGAGACTCGACGCCTTGTGGCAGTCGGCCCACTCGTTGTCGCCCGGCGTGTAGACGAGCGGCTTGGTGAAGGTCTGCCACACGGACGCGATCGAGGCGTCGTAGTCCTCGGTGCAGAACTCCTTTCCCGAGTGGATGTCGCCCACGTGGATGACGTCGCTGAGCGCCGGGTCACTGTTGATGGTGCCGATGAACGCCGGGCTCTTCTGGAACTGCGAGGTGTCGGCGCTCTGACTCGCTGGTGCGTACGCCGACTTGCCGTACGGCGAGTCGCCGAACACGGCGAGCGCCAGTGTGCTGCCGGGGAGTGTGCTGCCGGCCGCCGATGCCGTGCCGGCAGACCCCACGCTGCAGGCAAGGCCGACGGCGGCGAGCGTGACAAGCCCGCGCCTTAGCGTTCGTCTCAAGATGCGTCCCTCTTTCAGGTCCGGTTGCGGGGGGGGGCGCTCCAGTGAACTGGAGCATCAGGGAGCGCGACATGGCATCAATGGCGGCCTGGAGATGACGAGTAGGCGAAATTCCGGCCGCGCCGGCAGTCCGGATCGCTCCCTGCGTGACTCGGTCGTCGTGGCGTGGGAGGACGCAGAGTCACGGCAACGATCTGGCACGTCATCGCGGAGGCGAAGTGGGTCCGGCCGATGACTTAGACGTCGTTTCCTTTGGCGTGATCGTTCGTTGAGCCGTGCATGACGGATCTGGTTGAGCGGTTGGTGCCGGATGAGTTATGGACGCTGTTC
>NZ_JBVIEB010000029.1:0-36515 GCF_055572075.1 Streptomyces sp. NPDC030820 | reverse complement strand
CACATGTACGTCACCGGCGGTGTGCTGCTGCCGTTCTTCTCCTTCATGACCTTCCTGATCGCCGTGCCGACCGGTGTGAAGTTCTTCAACTGGATCGGCACGATGTGGAAGGGCTCGCTGTCCTTCGAGACGCCGATGCTCTGGGCGACCGGCTTCCTGATCACCTTCACGTTCGGTGGTCTGACCGGTGTCATCCTGGCCTCGCCGCCCATGGACTTCCACGTCTCCGACTCGTACTTTGTGGTGGCCCACTTCCACTACGTGGTCTTCGGTACGGTCGTCTTCGCGATGTTCGCGGGCTTCCACTTCTGGTGGCCGAAGTGGACCGGCAAGATGCTGGACGAGCGCCTCGGCAAGATCACCTTCTGGACGCTGTTCATCGGCTTCCACGGCACCTTCCTGGTCCAGCACTGGCTGGGCGCCGAGGGCATGCCGCGCCGCTACGCCGACTACCTGGCGGCCGACGGCTTCACCGCCCTGAACACGGTCTCGACGATCAGCTCCTTCCTGCTGGGCCTGTCGATGCTGCCGTTCCTCTACAACGTCTGGAAGACGGCCAAGTACGGCAAGCCGGTCGGCGTGGACGACCCCTGGGGCTACGGCCGTTCGCTGGAGTGGGCGACGTCCTGCCCGCCGCCGCGGCACAACTTCCTCACCCTGCCGCGGATTCGCAGCGAATCCCCGGCGTTCGACCTGCACCACCCTGAGATCGCCGCGCTCGAGCAGCTCGCGCACAGCGGTCACGGCACCGCCATCGCGGGCAGCAAGGAGGCCGGCAAGTGAAGATCCAGGGTCGGATGTTCATCTGGCTGAGCGTCTTCATCCTGATCATGGCCATCGTGTATGGCGTGTGGTCGAAGGAGCCGGCCGGTACCACTGCACTGTTCCTGGCCTTCGGCCTGAGCGTCATGATCGGCTTCTACCTGGGCTTCACCGCCCGGCGGGTCGACGCGGGCGCCCAGGACGACAAGGAGGCCGACGTCGCGGACGACGCGGGCGAGCTGGGCTTCTTCAGCCCGCACAGCTGGCAGCCGCTTCTGCTGGGCTTCGGCGGTGCGATCGCCTTCCTCAGCATCGCGGTCGGCTGGTGGCTGATCTACTTCTCCGCCCCGTTCATCGTGGTCGGTCTGTTCGGCTGGGTGTTCGAGTACTACCACGGTGAGAACCGCACCCAGTAGCACGCGCGTGCACGCACCGGAAGCCCGGACGCTCCCTCAGGAGGGTCCGGGCTTCCGGTTTTTTTCCACAGGCCACGCGGGTGTAGTCGTTCCTTTGCCGTAGCGTCGGTCCCCCGTACGGCTTACTCACCGCGCCAATGGGGTCAGCGGCTCATAGCGTGATCGTATGAACCACACTCCGCGGACCCGCACCGTCGTCAGCTGCACCCTGCTGGTGACCGCGCTCGGCGCGGGCGTCACCGCCTGCGGTTCGGACGGCAACCCCCTGTCGGCCAAGCCGTACGACGCGGCGGACCTGATCGACTTCAACGGCCCCACCGAGCCGGGGAAGCAGGCCGACCCGGACAAGCCCCTGGAGATCACCGCCAACGGTGACGACCGCATCACCGACGTCACCGCCCAGGACTCCGCAGGACGCTATGTGGCGGGCGAACTCTCCGCCGACGGCAGCAGATGGCACAGCACCGCCCCGCTGGCCGCCCACACCCATTACACGGTCACCGTGAGCACCGAGGACGACGACGGCGCGCCCGGCCGGAAGGTCTTCTCGTTCGACACCAGCAAGCCCACCAGCAAGAAGCGCCTGACCGTCACCTTCGGGCCGAAGTCGGGCCAGTACGGCGTCGGACAGCCCATCACCGCCCAACTCGACCAGGGGGTCAAGGACAAGGCGCAGCGCGCCATCGTGGAGCGCGCCCTGCGGGTGGACTCCGTACCGGACGTGCAGGGCTCCTGGTACTGGGTGAGCGACAAGGAACTCCACTACCGGCCCCAGGAGTACTGGCCCACCCACACCACCATCACGGTACACAGCAACCTGGACGGCATCAGGATCAGCGACCGGCTGTGGGGCGGCCCGGCCAAGCCGCTGAAGCTCACCATCGGTGACCGGATCGAGGCCATCACCGACGGCGCGACGCACCAGCTGACGTTCTACAAGAACGGCCAGGACATCAAGCGGATCCCCATCACCACCGGCAAACCCGGCTACGGCACCCGCAACGGCATCAAGGTCGTCCTGGAGAAGGCGTACGTCGTCCGCATGCGCGGCACCACGATCGGCATCGCCGCGGGCAGCTCCGACTCCTACGACCTGTCGGTCTACTACGCCACCCGGGTGACCTGGTCCGGCGAATACGTGCACGCCGCGCCCTGGTCCGTGGGCTCACAGGGCTACGCGAACGTCAGCCACGGCTGCACGGGCATGAGCACCGGCAACGCCGAGTGGTTCTTCAACAACATTCACCAAGGCGACATCGTCAAGGTCGTCAACGCCAACGGCCACCAGATGGAGGACTTCGGCAACGGCTTCGGCGACTGGAACGTCGACTGGAACAAGTGGCGCAAGGGCAGCGCCCTGGTCAACGGCAAGCAGGACGGCCCGTCCGACGCGGACACGGTGCGACTGCAGCCGACGGCGCTGTGAGGGCCCGAGGGGCGCGGGGCTGTGTCCGATATGCGGCGCCTCGCGCCCCCGAGCTCTCAGGCGCTCAGCAACCGCTTCTGACGGAGCAGAGAAGCCAGGGCGGAGGCAAACTCCACCGGATCCACCGGAAGAGTCACAGCCGCATCTGCCCGGCTCCACGTAGCCAACCACGCGTCCTGAGGCCGGCCCATGAGAAGAAGCACCGGCGGGCAGTTGAACACCTCGTCCTTGATCTGCCGGCAGACCCCCATACCCCCCATCGGCACGGCCTCACCGTCGAGCACACAGACGTCGATGCCGCCCTTGCCCAACTCCCGGACGACCGCCTCCGGAGTGGCACACTCCAGGAACTCGACAAAGGGAACATCGGGAGCCGGCCGACGCCCGGCGGCCAGCCGTACTTGCTCGCGGGTGTTGGAGTCGTCGCTGTAGACCAGCACCGTGGCGGTCGGCTGCATTGTTCCTCCGGGACGTCAGCGTCGTACGGACGGGACGGACAGGGCCGTTCGGGGCGGAGCTTACTCCCGTCGAAGTCCCCATGAACACCACGTCAACACCGGTTCGGCAGGGAGCAACACTCCGAACGGCACCCCCCGGAGTGAGGGCGGGATAAGCGACCGACATAATGTCGGTCGTGGCGACAGCAACGACAGTAGAAACCGGGCACGCGCACCCGTCGGTCAACCGGCCGAACCTCACCAGCGTCGGAACCATCATCTGGCTGAGTTCCGAGCTGATGTTCTTCGCGGCCCTCTTCGCGATGTACTTCACCCTGCGATCGGTGACGGGTCCGGCGCACTGGAAGCACATGGCCGACGCGCTCAATGTGCCCTTCTCCGCGACGAACACCACGATCCTGGTGCTCTCCTCGCTCACCTGCCAGCTCGGCGTGTTCGCGGCCGAGCGCGGGGACGTGAAGAAGCTCCGTGGGTGGTTCATCCTCACCTTCATCATGGGTGCGATCTTCATCGGCGGTCAGATCTACGAGTACACGAGCCTGGTGAAGGACGAGGGCATCTCGCTCTCCTCCGACCCGTACGGCTCGGTGTTCTACCTGACCACCGGCTTCCACGGCCTGCACGTGACGGGCGGTCTGATCGCCTTCCTGCTGGTCCTCGGCCGCACCTACATGGCCAAGAGGTTCACCCACGAGCAGGCGACCGCCGCCATCGTCGTGTCCTACTACTGGCACTTCGTCGATGTGGTCTGGATCGGCCTTTTCGCCACGATCTACCTGATCAAGTAGCCGGGACCGGCTCCCGCACATCCAGAAGCACCGACGCAGAAGATCCTGACACCGGGGTAATCCGTGAAAAAGCTCTCCGCACGACGACGCCATCCGCTGGCGGCGGTCGTCGTCCTACTCCTCGCGCTGGCGGCCACTGGGGGGCTGTACGCCGCGTTCGCACCCGCGGGCAAGGCGCAGGCCGATGATTCCGCCCAGTCCCTGACCATCAAGGAGGGCAAGAAGCTCTACGAGGTCGGCTGCGCCAGCTGCCACGGCACCGGTGGCCAGGGCTCCTCCGACGGGCCGAGCCTGGTCGGCGTGGGTGCCGCGGCCGTCGACTTCCAGGTCGGCACCGGCCGCATGCCGGCCGCCACCTCGCAGGGTGCCCAGGTCCCGCGCAAGAAGGTCGTCTACAACCAGACGCAGATCGACCAGCTCGCCGCGTACATCGCCTCGCTGGGCGCCGGCCCGAGCGTGCCCACCAAGGACCAGTACGGACCTGACGGTGCGGACATCGCCAAGGGCGGCGAGCTGTTCCGCACCAACTGCGCGCAGTGCCACAACTTCACCGGCAAGGGCGGTGCCCTGACCAAGGGCAAGTACGCGCCCACGCTGGAGGGTGTCGACCCGAAGCACATCTACGAGGCCATGCAGACCGGCCCGCAGAACATGCCGTCCTTCCCCGACACCACGCTGTCCTCGAAGAACAAGAAGGACATCATCGCGTACCTGCACGCGGTCGACAGCAGCGAGACGACGAACCCCGGCGGTCTGGAGCTGGGCGGCCTCGGGCCGGTCAGTGAGGGTCTGTTCGCCTGGATCTTCGGTCTCGGCGCACTGATCGCCGTCGCCGTCTGGGTCGCCGCTCGGACCGCAAAGGCCAAGAAGTCATGAGTAGCCAAGACATTCCAGAAGAGAACCTGCCCGCTGAGCAGGGCGAAGAACACCGTGCGGTAGCGGTCGCGGACGAGGAGAACCCGTTCGCCGACCCGGGGCTGCCGCCTCACGAGCACCGCATCCAGGACATCGACGAGCGGGCCGCCAAGCGGTCCGAGCGCGCGGTCGCCCTGCTGTTCACGGTGTCGATGCTGGCCACCGTCGGCTTCATCGTCTCGTATGTGACGATCCCGCACGACAAGGACATCTTCGTCTTCCCGATCGGGCACCTCAGCGCGCTGAACTTCGCGCTGGGTCTGACCCTGGGTGCGGCGCTGTTCTGCATCGGCGCGGGCGCGGTCCACTGGGCCCGCACCCTGATGTCCGACGTGGAGGTCGCCGACGACCGGCACGCCATCGAGGCCCCGGCCGACGTCCGCGCGAAGGTTCACGCGGACTTCCGGCAGGGCGCCAAGGAGTCGGCGCTCGGCCGCCGCAAGCTGCTGCGCAACACGATGTTCGGCGCGCTGGCCCTGTTCCCGCTCTCCGGCGTCATGCTGCTGCGCGACCTCGGTCCGCTGCCCGGCACCTCGCTGCGGCACACCCTGTGGGCCAAGGGCAAGCGCCTGGTCAACATGAACACGGGCCTGCCGCTGCGCCCCGAGGACGTCGCCGTCGGCTCCCTCACCTTCGCCAAGCCCGACGGCCTTCAGGAGACGGACGAGGCGTTCCAGAACGAGATCGCCAAGGCGGCCCTGATGATCGTCCGGCTGCAGCCCGGCAACATCAAGGACAAGCGCGAGCTCGACTGGTCGCACGAGGGCATCGTCGCGTTCTCCAAGATCTGCACCCACGTCGGCTGCCCGATCTCGCTGTACGAGCAGCAGACGCACCACGTGCTGTGCCCGTGCCACCAGTCCACCTTCGACCTCTCCGACGGTGCCCGAGTGATCTTCGGCCCCGCCGGCCACGCCCTGCCGCAGCTGCGGATCGGTGTGGACAGTGAGGGTTACCTCCAGGCGCTCGGCGACTTCGAGGAGCCCGTCGGTCCTGCATTCTGGGAGCGCGGATGAGTACTGCAGCGAACGAGACGCCCCGCTCTCGCGGGAAGGCACCGGCCGGCGAGCGTGTCGCCGACTGGGCCGACGGCCGGCTCGGGATCTACTCCCTGGCCAAGGCCAACATGCGCAAGATCTTCCCCGACCACTGGTCGTTCATGTTGGGCGAAGTCTGCCTGTACAGCTTCCTCATCATCATCCTGACCGGTGTCTATCTGACGCTGTTCTTCCACCCGTCGATGAACGAGGTGGAGTACCACGGCAGCTACGTCCCGCTCCAGGGACAGCTGATGTCCGAGGCGTTCAGCTCGACCCTGCACATCTCCTTCGACGTGCGCGGTGGTCTGCTCGTCCGGCAGATCCACCACTGGGCCGCGCTGATCTTCCTCGCCGGCATGTTCGTGCACATGATGCGCGTTTTCTTCACCGGCGCGTTCCGCAAGCCGCGTGAGATCAACTGGCTGTTCGGCTTCCTGCTGTTCGTCCTGGGCATGTTCACCGGCTTCACCGGTTACTCGCTCCCGGACGACCTGCTCTCCGGCACCGGTGTCCGCTTCACCGAGGGCGCGATCTTGTCGATGCCGATCGTCGGCACGTACATCTCGATGTTCCTCTTCGGCGGCGAGTTCCCCGGCCACGACTTCGTCGCCAGGTTCTACTCGATCCACATCCTGCTGCTGCCGGGCATCATGCTCGGCTTGGTGGTGGCGCACCTGATCCTGGTCTTCTACCACAAGCACACGCAGTTCGCGGGTCCCGGAAAGAGCGAGAAGAACGTCGTCGGCATGCCGCTGCTGCCGGTCTACATGGCCAAGGCCGGAGGCTTCTTCTTCCTGGTCTTCGGTGTCATCGCGGCCATCGCGGCGGTCGCCCAGATCAACCCGATCTGGGCCATGGGCCCCTACCGCCCGGACCAGGTGTCCAC
This sequence comes from Streptomyces sp. NPDC030820, assembly GCF_055572075.1. Lineage (NCBI taxonomy): Bacteria > Bacillati > Actinomycetota > Actinomycetes > Kitasatosporales > Streptomycetaceae > Streptomyces > Streptomyces sp. NPDC030820. The sequence continues at coordinate 29,824 of NZ_JBVIEB010000029.1, read as the reverse complement.
CGGCGCCCAGCCCGACTGGTACATGGGCTTCGCCGAGGGTCTGATCCGCTTCATGCCGGGCTGGGAGATCAACTTCTGGGGTCACACGCTCGTCCTGGGCGTGTTCATCCCGCTGGTCCTCTTCGGTGTGGTCCTGGCGGCGATGGCGCTCTACCCGTTCATCGAGTCCTGGGTCACCGGCGACAAGCGCGAGCACCACATCCTGGACCGCCCGCGCAACGCGCCGACCCGTACCGGTCTGGGTGTCGCCTGGGTCACGATGTACATGATCACCCTGGTCGGCGGTGGCAACGACCTGTGGGCCACCCACTTCCACCTGTCGATCAACGCGGTCACCTGGTTCGTCCGGATCGGGTTCTTCGTCGGCCCGATCATCGCGTTCATCGTCACCAAGCGGATCTGCCTGGGTCTGCAGCGTCGCGACCGCGACAAGGTGCTGCACGGTCGCGAGACCGGCATCATCAAGCGGCTGCCGCACGGTGAGTTCATCGAGGTGCACGAGGCGCTCAGCCAGGAGCAGCTGCACACCCTCACGGCCCACCACCAGTACGTGCCGGCCGAGATCGGCCCGACGGTCGACGAGAACGGTGTCGAGCGCAAGGTGCCGGCCTCGGAGAAGCTCCGGGTGAAGCTGTCCAACGCCTACTACGGCGAGGACAACCAGATCCCGAAGCCGACCGTCGAGGAGTACAAGGAGATCACGAGCGGCCACGGCCACCACTGATCACCGCGTCGCCACGCCACGCTGAAGGGCCCCGTCCGGCTTACGGACGGGGCCCTTCGCCGTGCCCTGGGGTGGATAGGCTGGGATCACACTGTTCTCACGACACCAGGAGCGGCTGATGAGCGCTGTGACCCCCGCTGGAGGCGACACCGCGGCGGGCCGTTCCTGGCCCGAGGTACTGAACGCCCTGCTGGAGGGCCGGGACCAGAGCGCGGACGCCACGGCATGGGCGATGGACCGGATCATGCGCGGGGAGGCGACGGACGCGCAGATCGCGGGATTCGCCGTGGCCCTGCGCGCCAAGGGCGAGACGGTGGAGGAGATCACCGGGCTCGTCCGCGCGATGTACGCCCACGCGAACGTCATCGAGGTGCCGGGGGAGACCGTCGACATCGTCGGCACCGGTGGTGACGGCGCCAAGACGGTGAACATCTCCACGATGTCCTCGATCGTCGTCGCCGGCTCCGGCGCGAAGGTCGTCAAGCACGGCAACCGGGCGGCGTCCTCGGCGTCGGGCGCGTCGGACGTGCTGGAGAAGCTGGGCGTCAATCTGAACCTCCCGCTGGAACGGGTCCCGCAGGTCGCCGAGGAGGCCGGGATCACCTTCTGCTTCGCGGTGAAGTTCCACCCGGCGCTGCGCCATGTGGCCGCAGCCCGTGGCCAGTTGGGCATCCGTACGACCTTCAACGTCCTCGGTCCGCTGACCAATCCGGCCAGGGTCCGCGCCCAGGCCGTCGGCGTGGCGGATCTGCGGATGGCCCCGATCGTGGCCGGCGTCCTCGCCGAGCGAGGCAACTCCTCCCTGGTCTTCCGCGGCGACGACGGCCTGGACGAGCTGACGACGACCGCCACCTCGCGGGTGTGGGTCGTCCGGGACGGCAAGGTCACCGAGGAGACCTTCGACCCGAGGGACGTCGGCATCGACCTCGTCCCCGTGGAGGCCCTGCGCGGCGCGGACGCGTCGTACAACGCGGAGGTCGCCCGCCGGGTGCTCGACGGTGAGACGGGGGCCGTACGGGACGCGGTGCTGCTGAACTCGGCGGCGGCCCTCGTGGCCCTGCACCCGACGGACGCCCCGCTCGCCGACCAGCTGCGGGCCGGCATGGCCAAGGCGGCGGAGTCGATCGACTCGGGGGCGGCGAAGCGGACGCTGGAGCGGTGGGTGGCGGCGAGCAACGCCTAGCGGTCACCGACGGTCGTCCCGCAATCCGGACTCGGGTTGCGGGACGGCGATCATTTCCCGTACGTTCCTGTACCAGGTCATGAGTGACAGCCATTCGGCCCCGGCCGGCTGTCCGGCAACCCTCCGTCCGTGGCGGGGTGCCCCGGGTGAGGACCAGGCCGTAGGCAGCGAGGTCTACGGCAAGCGCGGACCCCTCGCGCGCTGCTGAGAGCGCGGGACCAGGGGTCCTGGTCATCGAGGGAGCCTTCCGTGAGCAAGCGAATGCGATAGGGCCGCCGAGCCCCGCCTCCGCACACCCTTTTCCTCTTCTTCACGTACGTCTTTTCTCGTACGTCCTCACGGGAGTTCACCCATGTCCGTCTTCACCGCTGCCTCCGACCAGTCCGTCTGCTCCCCGCTGCCCGTTCTGGGGCGGGATGTCACCGTCCCGCTCGTCACCGGCGGCGAGGTCACCTATGCGGCCCTCGACTACGCGGCCAGCGCCCCCGCCCTGCAGCGCGTCTGGGACGACGTGGCCGCCTACGCGCCGTACTACGGCAGCGTCCACCGTGGCGCCGGCTACCTCTCCCAGCTCTCCACCGACCTGTTCGAGAACGCCCGCCGGACGGTCGCCGAGTTCCTGGACTGCCGCCCCGACGACCAGCTGGTCTTCACCCGCTCCACCACCGACTCCCTGAACCTCCTGGCCCGCGCCCTCCCGGCCGACTGCCAGGTCTTCGTCTTCGAGACCGAGCACCACGCCTCCCTGCTGCCCTGGCAGGACGCCCGCGTCACCTACCTCAACGCCCCGCGCACCCCGCAGCAGGCCGTCGCGGCCTTGGAGCGGGCCCTGGCCGACCGCGACCCGTACGGCCCGGCCCTGGTCTGCGTCACCGGCGCCTCGAACGTCACCGGCGAGCTGTGGCCCGTACGGGAGCTGGCGGCGGCCGCCCACGCCCACGGCGCCCGGATCGTCCTGGACGCCGCCCAGCTGGCCCCCCACCACCCCGTGTCCGTCCGTGACCTGGACGTCGACTGGGTCGCCTTCTCGGGCCACAAGCTGTACGCCCCCTTCGGCTCCGGTGTCCTGGCCGGCCGCGCCGACTGGCTGCGCGCCGCCGAGCCCTACCTCGCGGGCGGGGGCGCCAGCCGCAAGGTGGCCCGGCGCCCGGACGGCGGCGTGGACGTGGAGTGGCACGAGAGCGCCGCCCGGCACGAAGCGGGGTCACCCAATGTGATCGGCGCCTACTCCATCGCGTCGGCCTGCAAGGCGCTCACCGAGGCCGGCTGGGACACCCTGGTCGCGCGCGAGCAGCACCTGATCGCCAGGGTCCGCGCGGGCCTGGCCGAGGTCCCCCAGGTGAGGGTGCTGTCCCTCTTCGGTGACGACGCCCCGCGCGTCGGCGTGATCTCCTTCGTCGTCGAGGGCTGGAACAGCTCCCACTTCGCCGCGGCCCTGTCCGCCGAGTACGGCATCGGCGTCCGCGACGGCCTCTTCTGCGCCCACCCCCTGGTCCGCACCCTCCTGGGCAGCGACCCCCAGACCCAGGGCGAATGCGGCGCCCCCGAGGCCGCGCCGGGCGAGAAGTCCCTCAACGCCATCCGCGTGAGCTTCGGCGCGGGCACCCCGGACGAGCACGTCGAGCGCTTCGTCACGGCGGTCCGGGAACTCGTGACCGAGGGCGCGAAGTGGACGTACCGGACAGAGGACGGCCGCTGCGTTCCGGCGGTGTGATCAGCACCCCGAAGGGGCGCGCTCGCCGCGCCCCTAGTTGTCCAGGCCGATCGAGAACGCCGCTTCCAGGTCGTGCTGCGAGTACGTCCGGAACGCCACGTGCGTGTCCGTGCCCTCGACGCCGGGGATCTTGCTGATCCGGCCGGGGATGACATCGGCCAGATCATCGTGCTGCCGCACCCGGACCATCGCGATCAAGTCATACGTGCCGGTGACGGAGAAAACCTCGCTCACCGACTCCAGCGAAGCGATCTGCTCCGCGATCTCGGGGATCCGGTCCACGCTGGTCTTGATGAGGACGATCGCGGTGATCACGGCTGGTTCTCTCCCTCGGGTGCCGGAGCTGGGGCGTACTTCACTCTAGTGGTACGGCCGTAACGCACCCACGCGTAGCCGAAGCCCAGACCGAAGCCGACGAGGTGGGCCAGATACGCCACCCCGGGCCCGTCGGTGCTCTGCTGCGCCGCCGCCCACTGCAGCGCCGCCCAGAACGGCAGCACGATCCACGCGGGAAACCGCAGTGGCAGGAAGAACAGAAAAGGCAGAAGACTGGTCACACGGGCGCGGGGGAACAGGTAGAGGAACGCTCCGAGGACCGCCGAGATCGCCCCGGACGCGCCCACCAGCGACTGCTCGGAGGCGGCATTGGCGACCGCGTAGCCGAGCAGGGCGAGATAGCCGCAGCCGACGTAGAAGAGGGTGAACGCGACCCGGCCCATCCGTTCCTCGGTCATCGCGCCGAAGACGAAGAGGAAGAGCATGTTGCCGAGCAGATGCACCCAGCTGCCGTGCACGAACAGGGCCGTGGCGGGGGTCAGGGCCTCGCGCACCGGTCTGGCGAACAGATCGGCCGGCACCACGCCCCAGCGCCGGAAGTACGCCCGCTGCGCGGCGAGCAGCCCGTCCCCGGAGCCGTATGCCGGGGTGAGCCCCGAGGCCGGACCCAGGACGAACAGCAGACAGCACAGGGCGATGAGGCCGTACGTCATGGGTGCTGATGTGCTCCGGACCGCTCTGAAGGCCCTGCCGGCCGCCGTGCTCCACGCGCTGATCATGAATACAGAGCATGACGTAACGGGACGCACGCGGACAGACCGCCTCGCCGCCATGGATGGACCAGCGGCGAGTTGCCGCCAGGCCGTAGGGTTACGGCCACACGCGTCGGCCGGCGGCGCGGTGAGCGACTACGAGAAGGAAGCGGACAGCCACGATGACGGTTCTCCTGCCGACCGCCACCACCCGATGGCGCTGCACCCTGTGCGGCAACCTCACCCGGTTCGACGTGACGCGTTCCTCGAAGGTCGTCGAGTACGTCCACCTCGATCTGGCCGGCGAGCCGACCGTGGAGGAGCGCGAGGTGGTCAGTGAGACCATCGAGTCGGTGCGGTGCCGCTGGTGCAACGCGGTGGACCAGGTGGAACTCGTGGACAGGCCGGGTGCCGGCTCCTGAGCGGAGCGGCCCCGAAGAAGTCGAAGTAGTGGGGTGTGACGGATGGTGGAGACCGCAGGCGGGGGGCCGGACGACGGCACCGCTGAGGTGCTTGACCGTCCGCTGCCCGAGGGCGTGCGCCGCCGGGTCGTCCAGATCGTCTCGGAGGGCTTCGGCGGGCTGACCATGTCCGAACTGCCCGCCCAGTTGAGGCAGTACGCCCGGTTCGCCCCCAATCGTCGGGCGAAGTTCGCCGGAAACGCGATGGCGGCGGCGCTGGAGACCGATGCGCTGTTCCGGCAGCGGATCGGGGAGAAGTTCAGAGAGGCGCAGCCGGAGCTCGCCGGCGCCCTCGACTCCGGCTCGCCGCTCCCGGCCGCGGACCCGCTCGACGTGGCGGCCGCGGCCTATGTACTGCGCCCGGCGGGCTGGGTGAAGCTGGTCACCGCGGCCGGCGAGGAGGTCCAGCGGGCGGACGCCGAGCGCGCCGACGAGGAGAGCCGGGCCGAGCTGGAGCGGCTGCGCACCGAGCTGGCCCAGGCCCGCGAGCATGCCCGCGCCGAGACCGAACGACTGCGTACGGAGCTGGAGTCGGCGAGGAAGGAAGCGGAGTCGCTGCACCGGAAGCTCCGGGCCGCCCTCAGTGACGTCAAGCGGGGCGAGGCCGCCCTGCGCAAGGCCCAGGGCGAGATGGACGCCGTACGCGCCGAGGCGCACCGGCACGTCTCGGCCGCCGAGAGCGAGTCCCGGCGGCTCAAGGCCCGCCTCGGCGAGGCCGAGGCCGCGCTGGAGGCCACCCGCCGCGCCGCCCGCGAGGGCCGCAGCGTGGAGGACATGCGGGTACGGCTGTTGCTCGACACCCTGCTGGACGCGACCCAGGGCCTCAGGCGCGAACTCGCCCTGCCACCCGTGTCCGTACGGCCCGCCGAGACCGTGGATGCGGTCGAACCGGGACGAATGACACCGAAGGACATCGCGGCGCGCGCCCTGTCGGAGAACGATCCGGCCATTCTCGACCAGTTGCTGGCACTGCCGCAGGCGCATCTGGTGGTCGACGGCTACAACGTCACCAAGACCGGCTATCCGCAGATGCCGCTGGAGAAGCAGCGGCTCAGGCTCCTCGGCCAGCTCTCCGCGCTCGCCGCGCAGACCGGCGCCGAGGTGACCTGTGTGTTCGACGGCGCCGAACTGGCCGCCCCGGTGCTGCTGGCGCCGCCGCGCGGGGTGCGGGTGCTGTTCTCCAAGCCGGGTGTCACGGCCGACGAGCTGATCCGGCAGCTCGTGCGCGCGGAGCCGCCGGGCCGTCCGGTCATCGTCGCCTCCACCGACCGGGAGGTGGCCGACGGGGTCGCCAAGGCGGGCGCTCGTCCGGTCGCCTCTGCGGTGCTTCTCAAGCGACTGTCCTGAAGGTCCAATGGGCATATGCAATGCCCGAATTAGCCGTATCGTCACGCAACGTAGTGTCAACCACGCCTCACCCCATGTGACTTGTGTGCAAAGAATGCATTGTGTGACGAGGTTTTTTGGTGTGAGGATTTGAACTCATCACAAGTGGGTCACTAGGGTCTGGGCTCGAACCTCCGAACGGGTGAACACTCACAAGAAGGAGTTCGTCCTCCGTGGCGTCCCACCGTCGACCCAAGCAGCAGAGTCGCGCTCGCGTGACCGTGCTGACCACCGCAGCAGCCGCCGCCGTCGTCCTGAGCGCGAACGCCGCCAACGCCGCGCCGAGCCAGAAGCTCACCAAGGACCAGGTCAAGGCCAAGGTCGACAAGCTCTACGAGGAGGCCGAGCAGGCCACCGAGAAGTTCAACGGGGCGAAGGAGAAGCAGCAGAAGCTGCAGAAGGAAATATCCACGATCCAGGACAACGTCGCCCGCGGTCAGCAGGACCTCAACAAGCTGCGCGACGGTCTGGGTTCGCTGGCCACCTCGCAGTACCGCTCCGGCGGCATCGACCCCTCGGTCCAGCTCTTCCTGTCCTCCAACCCGGACGACTTCCTCGACAAGGCCTCCACGCTCGACCAGTTGAGCGCCCAGCAGGTCGACGCGCTGAAGAAGATCCAGGACAAACAGCGCGAACTCGCCCAGGAGCGCGCCGAGGCCGCCGACAAGCTCAAGGACCTCTCCTCCACGCGCACCGAGCTGGAGCAGAAGAAGAAGGAAGTCCAGGGCAAGCTCGCCGACGCGCAGAAGCTGCTCAACACCCTGACCGCCAAGGAGAAGGCGGACCTGGCCGCCCAGCAGCAGCGCGCCGACCGCTCCTCCAGCCAGCGCGTGAACCTCGGTGACGCCCCGCCGGCCTCCGGCCGCGCAGGGGCGGCCTTCTCCGCCGCCCAGAGCAGGATCGGCTCGCCCTACGTCTACGGCGCCTCCGGCCCGTCCTCCTTCGACTGCTCGGGCCTGACCTCCTGGTCCTACGCTCAGGCCGGTGTCTCCATACCGCGCACCTCCGAGGCGCAGGCCAACATCGGCACCCGGATCTACGACCAGAGCCAGCTCAAGGTCGGCGACCTGGTCTTCTTCTACGGCGACCTGCACCACGTCGGCCTGTACGCGGGCAACGGCCAGGTGCTGCACGCCCCGCACACCGGTGCCGTGGTCCGCTACGAGGCGATGTCCGACATGCCGTTCCAGTTCGGCGTCCGCGTCTGACACCCCCGCGGGAACAGCCCCGCGAAACCGGGCCTGATACCCGCGAGTTCCCACGGCAAACGCTCGCACGGGGGCGCCCGAACGGGCGAATCCCCTGGACCGGAACTGACTCCACGCCCCGCCACTGACCCAGGTCAGCGGCGGGGCGTCAGCGTATGTTGCCGCGACGGCCGTTGGCCGGGCCCCGTGCGCACGGCTACTGTCTGCCGCGTTTCCCTGGCGCCGGGGTCTCCCCGTCCCCAGGCGCCGGGGAAGCGGTCACTGTCCGCCAGCAGAAGGACTGCCGTGGGGTCTCATCGCCGCTTTGCCTCCTCCGGATTCGACCGGGGCGCCGTCGCCCTGTGCGTTGTGTCGGCCGCGGCCGCCGCGCTCGGCGCCGTACCGGCGCACGCGGCACCGCACACCGACCCCCGTGCCGAGGTGGACCGGCTCTACCAGGAGGCCGAGCAGGCGACCCAGGCCTTCGACAAGGCCCAGGAGCGGGCCGCCACACTGCGCCGCGAGGTCCGCGACGCCCAGGACCACATCGCCCGGCAGCAGCAGCGCGTCAACACCCTCCGCGAGCAACTGGGTTCGCTGGCCGGTGCCCAGTACCGCGCGGGCGGCATCGCCCCGGCCGTCGCCCTGCTCTTCTCCGACGACCCCGACGACTATCTCGACAGGGCGTCCACCCTCGACCGCATCACCGCCCAACAGGCCGGGCAGCTCCGGGAGTTGCAGTCGGCGCTGCGGAAGCTCGCCCAGGAGCGCACGGAGGCGGCCGGGAAGCTCGCCGCGCTGGAGAGCAGCCGCAAGGCCGTGACCGCGCACAAGCGGACCGTGGAGACGAAGCTCGCCAAGGCCCAGAAACTGCTCAACATGCTCCCGGCCGCCGAGCGCGCCGCGTTCGGCCGGGCCTCGCGCTCCGACGGCTCCGGCCGTGTGGACCTGCCCGGCCTGCCCGGCCTGACCGACGCCCGCGCCGCCGCCGCGGTGGCCGCCGCCCGCTCCGCCCTCGGCCGGCCGTATGTGTGGGGCGCGAGCGGCCCCTCCGGCTTCGACTGCTCGGGCCTGATGCAGTGGTCGTACGCGCACGCCGGAATCCAGCTGCCGCGCACCTCGCAGGAGCAGCGCTTCGCCGGCCGGCAGATCCCGCTCTCCCAGGCCCGCCCCGGCGACCTGGTGATCTACCGCTCCGACGCCAGCCATGTGGGGATGTACGTGGGCAACGGCCAGGTCATCCACGCCCCGTACCCGGGCGCCGCGGTGCGCTACGACCCGGTCGGCATGATGCCGATCTCCTCGGTCACCCGGCCCTGACCGCGCCGGGCGCCGTTACGATCGGGAAATGGCTGGTCGCAGGCGGGCGTGGAGCATCGGGGCGGTGGGGCTCGGGCTGCTGCTGCCCCTGGCCGGCTGCGGCGGCACCCCCGCCGACTCCGCCCGCACCGAGGTGCAGCACCTGCTCGACCGGCGCTCGGCCGCGCTCCTCGGCCACGACGAGACGGCGTACGGGACGACGGGCACCCGCACGGAGTACATCCGGCTGCGTGCCCTCCCGCTGGCCTCCTGGGCCTACCGGGTCACCGCCGTGCACCGCACGTCCGCCGGAGCCACCGCCGACGCCGACCTGAGCTACCGCGTCGCCGCGTACGACAAGGCCCCCGTCGACGCCCGCCGCACGCTCACCCTCGGCCGCACCGCCGACGGCAAGTGGTACGTCACCGCCGACAGACCCGCCAAGGACGCCGGGCAGCAGCTGTGGGACCAGGGCCCGGTGACCGCCGTCAAGGGCGCCCACAGCCTGGTGCTGGGCACCGGCCGGACCGCCGCCCAGCTGCGCGGATACACCACGCTGGCCGACCGCGCCGTACCGGCCGTCTCGCGGGCCTGGGGCACCGACTGGACCCGCCACGTCGTCGTCCTCGTCCCACGGTCCCTGCAGGACATGGCGGGGCTGCTCGGCTCGCCCGCCGCCAACTACCGGGGGATCGCCGCGGTGACGACCGGCGAGGCGGGGGGCTCGGGCAAGGCGCCCGCGGACCGGGTGGTCGTCAACCCGGAGGCGTACGCCATCCTCGGCGACCTCGGCAAGCAGGTGGTGCTCACCCACGAGACCACCCACGTGGCCACCCGCGCGCACACCACCGCCGCGACCCCGCTGTGGCTCTCCGAGGGCTACGCGGACTGGATCGGCTACCTGGGCACCGGCCGCACCCCCACCGAGGCCGCGCCGGAACTCACCCGCGCCGTCCAGGACGGTCACCCGCCCACTGACCTCCCCACCGACAAGGACTTCGGCTTCACCAGCGACCCGGCCGAGCTCGCCCAGGCCTACGAGGGCGGCTGGCTGGCCTGCCGGATGATCGCCGACCACTGGGGCGCGGCCCGGCTCGACGCCTTCTACCGCGCCGTCGGCAGCCATCGGCAGCGGGCGGGTGCGGTCGAGGCCGCGCTGAAGACGGTGCTGGGCACCACGCCGCAGGCGTTCACCGAGCGATGGCGGGAGTATGTGCGGGCGCAGCTGATCCGCACCGAGTGACGACCGACCACCCTTCTCCGGCAGTTCAGTCGGATGCGCCGAGCGTCTCGATGGCCTCGCGCAGCCAGGCCCGCTCCGCCTTCCCGGTGGCCCGGGCGACCCGCAGCATGCCCTCACGGAACAGGTCCCCGGCCTGCTCCGCGCGCACCGGCTCGCCCTGCCGGTAGAAGAAGCTCGCCGGGGCCTGAAGGAAGTCCAGCCGGCGGCGCAGCACCGCGGCCTGCTCGGCGGGGTCGTCCAGGTGGCGCAGGAAGGCCAGGAGCGTGTTGAAGCGGACCTGGTCGGTGATCTCCGCCTGCTTGGGGTCGCGCAGCCGTGCGAGCAGCTCCTGCCGGCCCGCGGCCGTCAGGGACAGCACCCGGCGCGGGGCGGCGCTCGCGCCCTCCTCGGTGTGCTGGTCGAGCAGTCCGGCGGCGACGAGCCGGTTGATGGCCGGATAGAGCGCACCGTCGCTGACCGGGCGGACATGACCGCTCAGCGCCTTGATGCGTTCCTTCAGCTCGTAACCGTGCAGCGGTTCCTCGGCGAGGAAGCCCAGGATCGACAACTCCAGCACGCGCTCTCCTCCTTGCAGCGGCCCCGGAAGCCATGTTACCTCTTATCGAGCTACCTCGTTTCGATGTAGCTCGATAAGAGGAGCCGTCTGGTGAACGCCCACCGCAAGCAGCTCATAGCCCTCGCCCACCCCGTCTATCTCTCTCTGCTCGCCTCGGTGGCCTCCGGGATCATCAACACCGTCTGGGTCTCCCGGCTCGGCGGCCCGGCCGTCGCCGCCGTGGCCGTCGCCACCAACACCGAGAACGTGCTGCTCGGCGTCGCGCTGGTCTTCGCCTCCGGTACGACCGTGTTGGTGGCGCACGCCAGAGGGGCCCGGGACCCGGCCGCCGTACGAGCCGCCGTGCGCGGTGGCTGGGCCCTGTGCGCGCTGGTGACACCGGTGGTCGCGGCCGGCGGCCTGCTGCTGCGCGAGCCGCTGGCCGGCCTGGTCCTCGGCGGCGACGGCACGGCCCGGAGCCTGGCCACCGCCTACTTCGCGATCTCCCTGCCGGGCATGACCGTCTTCTTCGCCCAGCAACTCGTCGACGGCATCCTGAAGGGCGCAGGCGACACCCGCACCCCCATGCGCCTCGCCCTCCTCGCCAACGCCCTGATCCTCCTCTGCGACCCCGTCCTGATCCACCGCTACGGCGTCCGGGGCGCCGCCGCCTCCACCGTGCTGTGCCGCGCCCTGGCCCTTGCGGTGGGCCTGTGCGCCCTGCGTCGCAACGCCCTGCTGCGGACGGCGGCCGAGGCCCCGGCCGCCGCGGCGGCCCGTGCCGCGCTGCGCCGCACGCTCGCCACCGGTCTGCCCATGTCCGCCGACTTCACCGTGCGCCAGAGCGGAGCCCTGGTGCTGGTGGCGATCGTGGCCCGGCTCGGGGTGACGGCGGTGGCCGCCTACGCCATCGCCTACAAGGTCATGTACGTCGCCACCATGGCCTTCTACGCCGTACGCCAGGCCGCCGCGATCCACACCGCGCACACCAGGGGCGCGGGCGCGGACGCACGGCGGGACATCGGCCGGCAGGCGGTGCTGATATCGGGTGCCCTGGGCCTGACCGCCTCAGCGCTGTTCGCCGCGACCGCACCCTGGATCATGGCCGCCTTCGGCGCCGGACCCGAAGTCGCCCACCAGGGCGCGCTGTTCCTGCGCTGCGTAGGCCCCTATCTGCTGCTGATGGCCTGCTTCATCGCGCTCGGCGGGGTCTTCGAGGGGGCCGGCGGAGCACCGGCGCTGCTCCGGGTCACGCTGCTCGGCACGGCCGTCCAACTGCCCCTGGCGTACGCCCTCGGCGGCCTCGGCCTGCCCGGTGTCTGCCTGGCGCTGGCGCTCGCGATGGCCGTGCAGTGCGCGGCCGTGGCGGCACTGCTGCGCAGGGCCGGCCGCCACGAGGAGGCCGGGGTGTCCCTGGTGCGGGCCGGGTGAGCCGGGAGCGGACGGGGGCTGCCGTCGCCCGGCAGACGGAGCGGTTCAGGTGTCGTGCGGCGGACTCCCCGGAGCGGCTGCCGGGCCGGCCGTCGGCTCCCGGCGCGCGCCGGGAGGGTCAGGGGGAGACCGGTGCCTGCCGGGGCCGGGCCGGCCGCGGCGGCAGCGGCGCGGCGGGCGCCGGGGGAACCGTCGAGCCCCACAGCCGGCGGGCCGCCGTGATCGAGGCCACGACCAGCAGGCCGTTGCGCAGCGCCAGCAGCAGAACGCCGTACCGGTCGCTCACCACCACGTGCCCGAAGCCGAGCGGGAACTCCAGGACCGTCAGGAAGGACGCGGCGACCACCATCAGCGCGGGCGCCCCCATCCGGCTCGCCCGGTACGACACACAGACCGCGCCCAGGCCGACCAGCCACACCAGGTACTGCGGGCTGATCACCCGGCTGGTGACCGTGAACAGCAGAACGGCGGTGAAGGCCGCCTCCGCGAGCGTGTGCGGCGCCCTGCGGGTCATGCGCAGCCGCCACAGCAGCAGCCAGCCGAACGCGGTCACGGTCAGCGCCAGCGCCGCCGCGCTGACCTGGCCCACATGCGGGCCGAGGAACTCGAGCGACCCGTAGTTCAGCAGCACCTGGCCCTGCCAGCCGAAGTGCCGGGCCACATGGAAGACCAGGGCGCCCAGCGACTCGACCTCGGTGCCCCGGTCCCGCTGGAAGGTCAGGAAGGCGAACGCACCCGGCATGGACACCGAGAACAGCGCCGCGAGGCCCGTCGCGGTCACCGCCGCCGACCACCACGCCCGCCGCCGCACGGCACCGACCAGCAGCAGCGCCGGCCACACCTTCAGCAGCGCCCCGAACGCGGTCAGCGTGCCCATCACTCGCGGACGCCGGGCCCCGGCCAGCAGCGCCGCCACGGCCACCGCGGTCACCATCACGTCGTAGCGGGCGTACACCGTCGGCCCGAGCAGCGGCGCGCCCACCACCCACACCCAGGCCCCGTGCAGGGAGCGGCCGGGGCGCCGGGCCGGAAGCACCAGCATCGCCAGCACGACCACGTCGGTGAGGAACGCCAGCACGAAGAAGGCATGCGCGTACGACAGGAAGGGCAGGGCGGCGGGGGAGAGTATCGGCAGGGCGGCGGCCGGCGGGTACTGCCAGGTCACGTCGTCCAGCGGAAACGTTCCTTGACGCAGCACCTCGTACCAGCCCCGGTAGGTCACCGACACGTCGGAGGTGACGTCCGGGCCCGGGAAGACGTACACCTGGAAGACGAAGAGCAGCAGCACCGCGCGGGTGACGGCCCAGATCGCGAGCAGCCATGCCAGGGACCGCCAGGCGCCTCTGGTCTCCACGTGATCCCCCGCTTTCGATTTCAGGTCGGCCACCATGATGTCGTGCGCCTCTGGGCGCATGCCACAGACTCGGCCGCACCTGGCTCCGGACGGCCGATTCGGTAGGGTCGGCGGCGATGCACAAGACCCTGATCGTCACCAACGACTTCCCGCCCCGGCCGGGCGGCATCCAGGCCTTCCTGCACAACATGGCCCTCCGCCTGGACCCCGCCCGGCTGGTCGTCTACGCCTCCACCTGGAAGCGAAGCCGGGAGGGCATCGAGGCCACCGCCGCTTTCGACGCCGAGCAGCCCTTCACCGTCGTACGCGACCGTACGACCATGCTGCTGCCGACCCCGCAGGCAACCCGGCGGGCGGTCGGCCTGCTCCGCGAGCACGGCTGCACCTCGGTGTGGTTCGGTGCGGCGGCCCCCCTCGGTCTGATGGCCCCGGCGCTGCGCAAGGCAGGCGCGGAACGGCTGGTGGCCACCACCCACGGCCACGAGGCCGGCTGGGCCCAGCTGCCCGCCGCCCGGCAACTGCTGCGCCGGATCGGGGAGTCGACGGACACGATCACCTATCTGGGTGAGTACACACGGTCCAGGATCGCCACGGCACTCACCCCGGCCGCGGCCGCCCGCATGGTCCAGCTGCCGCCGGGCGTGGACGAGAAGACCTTCCACCCCGGCTCCGGCGGCGACGAGGTCCGCGCCCGCCTCGGCCTCACCGACCGCCCGGTCGTGGTCTGCGTCTCCCGGCTGGTCCCGCGCAAGGGCCAGGACACCCTCATCCAGGCCATGCCCCGCATCCTCGCCGCCGAGCCCGACACCGTCCTGCTCATCGTCGGCGGCGGCCCCTACGAGCAGGACCTGCGCCGGATGGCCGCCGAAACCGGCGTCGCCGACTCCGTCCGCTTCACCGGCTCCGTCCCCTGGTCCGACCTGCCGGCCCACTTCGGCGCCGGCGACGTCTTCGCCATGCCCTGCCGCACCCGCCGCGGCGGCCTGGACGTGGAGGGCCTGGGCATCGTGTACCTGGAGGCTTCGGCGACGGGCCTGCCGGTGGTGGCGGGGGACTCGGGGGGCGCCCCGGACGCCGTACTCGACGGCGAGACGGGCTGGGTGGTCAGGGGCGGCGAGCCGACGGAGGCCGCGGAGCGGATCGTGACTCTCCTGGGCGACCCCGAGCTGCGCCGCCGCATGGGCGAGCGCGGCCGCCAGTGGGTCGAGGAGAGGTGGCGCTGGGACCTACTCGCCGAGAAACTCAAAGACTTGCTGTAGGGGCAGCCAACCCAAGGGCGCGGGGAACTGCGCGACCAGCCACAACGGACCCGCACTCGCCGACAAAGCGCACCCGGCACCCCAGAAGGCGCCCTTTGTCTTGGCGGAACCGAAAAATCCGCCCATGCTGCGCCCATGACACCAAACCTGATGAGACGTCAGCTGACAAGACGTCACATACTCGGCATGGCCGCACTACAGACCGCGGCCACCCTCGGATTCACCCGCATCGGACTCCAGTCAGCCCGAGCCGCCGAGCCCGACGCAGTCGAATCCGCTCCCGCCATCGTCATCGGCACGGGATACGGCGGTGCCGTCGCCGCCCTCCGCCTGGGGCAAGCCGGCATCCGCACCGTCATGCTGGAGATGGGCCGCCTGTGGAACACCACGGGCAGCGACGGCAAGATCTTCTGCTCCACCTCCGCCCCCGACCAGCGCTCCATGTGGTTCCGCACCCGCACCGAGGCCCCGCTCGCCACCTTCCTCTGGCTGGACGTGGTCAACAAGGACATCGGCGCCTATCCCGGCGTCCTGGACCGCGTCCACTACGACAACATGTCCGTCTACGTCGGCCGCGGCGTCGGCGGCGGCTCCCTCGTCAACGGCGGCATGGCGGTCACGCCCCTGAAGTCGTACTTCACCGAGCAGTTCCCGACCGTGGACGCCGACGAGATGTACGGCACCTACTACCCCCGCGCCCGTGCCATGCTCGGCGTCAACACGATCGACCCGGCCTGGTTCGAGTCCACCGACTGGTACCGGTTCACCCGCACCTCCCGGAAGGCCGCCGGCAACGCGGGCCTGAGGACCACCTTCGTGCCGAACGTCTACGACTTCGGCTACATGCAGCAGGAGGCGGCCGGCACGGCCACGAAGTCCGCGCTCGCCGGCGAGGTCATCTACGGCAACAACCACGGCAAGCGCGGCCTCGACAAGACCTATCTGGCCGCCGCCCTCGGCACCGGCAACGTCACCATCCACACCCTGGAGAGGGTGAGGTCCGTCAGCCGGGCGGGCGACGGGTCGTACCTCCTGACCGCCGACCGGATCGACACCACCGGCGCGGTCGTCGAGACCAAGAGTTACGGCTGCACGTATCTCTTCCTCGGCGGCGGCAGCCTCGGCACCACCGAACTCCTCGTCCGCGCCCGCGACACCGGCACCCTGCCGGACCTGGACTCCGCCGTGGGCGGCGGCTGGGGCACCAACGGCAACACCATGCTCGGCCGTGCCAACCACGTCTGGGACACCGTCGGAGCCGACCAGGCCACCATGCCCGTCATGGGCATCGACGACTGGGCCAACGCCGACAACCCCGTCTTCGCCGAGATCGCCCCGCTGCCCATGGGGTTCGAGCACTGGATCAGCCTCTACCTGGCGATCACCAAGAACCCCGAACGAGCCTCCTTCACCTACGACTCCGCGTCCGGCACGGTGAAGCTCGGCTGGAGCGCCGCCCAGAGCGCGGTGTCGGTGAGCATGGCCAAGAAGCTGTTCGACCGGATCAACCTGGCCAACGCGACCATCTACCGCTACGACCTGTTCGGCTCGGTCAGCAAGGTCTTCGCCGACGACTTCACCTACCACCCGCTGGGCGGCTGCGTCCTCGGGAAGGCCACCGACGACTACGGCCGGGTGAAGGGGTACTCGCATCTCTACGTCACCGACGGCTCGCTCGTGCCCGGCAACATCGGCGTGAACCCGTTCGTCACCATCACCGCGCTCGCCGAACGCACGATGGCGCGGGTCCTCGCCGAGGACACCGCGCCATGAGCCGACTGCCGGACTACTTCTGGTAGATGGCCTCGATCTCGTCCGCGTAGTCCTTCGCCACCACGTTCCGCTTGAGCTTCAGCGACGGGGTGAGGTGGCCCGACTCCTCCGTGAACTGGGAGGGCAGAATGCGGAACTTCCGCACCGATTCCGCCTTCGACACCGCGGCGTTGCCGTCGTCGACAGCCGCCTGGATCGCCGTGAGCAGATCCGGGTCGTCCTTCAGCGACGCCGCGGTGGAACCCGCCGGCTTGCCGTGCTCGGCGCACCAACGGCCCAGGAACTCCTCGTCGATGGTGACCAGCGCGCCCACGAACGGCCGCCCGTCGCCCACCACCATGCACTCCGCGACCAGCGCGTGCGCCCGGATCCGGTCCTCGATCACCGCAGGGGCCACGTTCTTGCCACCCGCCGTGACGATGATCTCCTTCTTCCGGCCGGTGATCCTGAGGTAGCCGTCCTCGTCCAGGGTGCCGATGTCACCGGTGTGGAACCAGCCGTCGGCCAGCGCCTCCGCGGTCGCACCCGGGTTGTTCCAGTACTCCTTGAAAAGGTGCTCGCCGTGCAGCAGCACCTCGCCGTCGTCCGCTATCCGCACCACCGAGCCCGGCAGCGGCTGGCCGACCGTGCCGATCTTCTGCCGGTCCCACGGGTTGAACGCGGTCGCCGCGCAGGACTCGGTCAGGCCGTAGCCCTCCAGCACGGTGAAGCCGATGCCCCGGAAGAAGTGGCCGAGCCGCTCGCCCAGCGGGGCACCGCCGGAGATGGCGTACTCGCCCCGGCCGCCGAGGACCGCGCGCAGCTTGCCGTAGACCACCCTGTCGAAGACCTTGTGCTTGACCTTCAGGCCGAACGACGGGCCGGAGGCGGTGTCCAGCGCCTTGCTGTAGGCGATGGCGGTGTCCGCCGCCTTGTCGAAGATCGCGCCCTTGCCGTCCGCCTGTGCCTTGGCGCGTGCCGTGTTGTAGACCTTCTCGAAGACGCGCGGGACGCCGAGGATCAGCGTCGGCCGGAAGGCGGCCAGCTCGTCGGTGAGGTGCTTGATGTCCGGGACGCAGCCCAGCTTGATCGGCGCCATCATCGGCGCGATCTGCACCAGGCGGCCGAAGACGTGCGCCAGCGGCAGGAAGAGCAGGACCGAGCACTCGCCGGTACGGAACAGGGGGCGCAGCCGCTCCACGATGTTGCCGCACTCGGCGAAGAAGCTGCGGTGGGTGAGCACACAGCCCTTGGGGCGGCCGGTGGTACCGGAGGTGTACACGATGGTCGCCGGGTCGTCGGCCCGGGCGAGCGAGCTGCGCTCCTCGACGGTCCCGTCCGACACGTCCTGCCCGAGCCGCCCGAGCTCCTCCACACCGTCGGCCTCGATCTGCCAGACGTGCTTGAGGGCCGGCAGCGACTCGCGCACCGACTCCACGGCCGCCGCGTGGCCCGGCAGCTCCACGATGCAGGCGGTCGCGCCCGAGTCGGACAGGATCCACTGCACCTGCTCCGGCGAACTGGTCTCGTACACCGGCACGGTGACCGCGCCCGCGCTCCAGATCGCGAAGTCGAGCAGGGTCCACTCGTACCGGGTGCGGGACATCAGGCCCACCCGGTCGCCCGGCTGGACCCCGGAGGCGATGAGACCCTTGGCGGCGGCGCGCACCTCGGCGAGGAAGGCGGCGGCCGTCACGTCCTGCCAGACACCGCCCACCTTGCGGGCGATGACGGCGACGTCGGGATGCTGCGCGGCGTTTCTGCGGACGATGTCGGTCAGGTTGCCGTCCGCAGGGACCTCGTACAAAGCCGGAAGGCTGAACTCGCGCAAGACTGCTGCTCCTCATAGGGCGCCGGCGCCACGACACTGTGTGATGCGACGGTGCGGTCCAAGGCTCGGGCAGGTGCTCGGGAATTCAGCTGTTGAAATCCAGAGCACGACTGGACTGCCCGGACGTTACCCGCCGGTATGGCCTTCCCGACAGGGGTTCCCGGTGAGATGTTCGCTGCGTCACACACGTTGGCGTTCCTTTGCGCACAGTAGTCCACGGCTGAACCGACCGGCGAGTAACCGCAGGCCGGACCGACACTGTTCACGCACACCGCACACGCCTACGCTTGATCGCCATGGCACCCACACCCTCCGGTAACCGAAGCGCCGGACATCGCAGGACGCGCGTCCACGTGGTCAGCGACGTGCACGGCAACGCCAGGGACCTGGCCCGCGCGGGCGAGGGTGCGGACGCGTTGATCTGCCTGGGTGACCTTGTCCTCTTCCTCGACTACGCCGACCACTCGCGCGGCATCTTCCCGGACCTGTTCGGCAAGGAGAACGCCGACCGCATCGTCGAGCTGCGCACGGCCCGCCGGTTCGAGGAGGCGCGGGAGTTCGGCGCCCGGCTGTGGGCCGGCATAGGCACGGACCGGGCCGCGGCCATCGAGAAGGCGGTGCGCAAGCAGTACGCCGAGCTGTTCGCCGCGTTCCCGACCCCGACGTACGCCACCTACGGCAATGTCGACATGCCGCCGCTCTGGAAGGAGTACGCCCACCCCGGCACCACCGTGCTCGACGGCCAGCGGGTGGAGATCGGCGGCCGGATCTTCGGGTTCGTCGGAGGCGGGTTGCGCACACCCATGCGGACGCCGTACGAGATCAGTGACGAGGAGTACGCGGCGAAGATCGAGGCGGTCGGCGAGGTGGACGTGCTGTGCACACACATCCCGCCGGAGGTGCCCGAGCTGGTCTACGACACCGTCGCGCGCCGCTTCGAGCGGGGCAGCCGCGCCCTGCTGGCGGCGATCCGCCGCACCAAGCCGCGCTATTCGCTCTTCGGCCACGTCCACCAGCCGCTCGCGCGCCGGATGCGGATCGGCGCGACCGAGTGCGTGAACGTGGGCCACTTCGCGGGGACGGGCCGCCCCTGGGCGCTCGAATGGTGACCGGTTGACGGTGGGTGGGACATGGGGTGAAGGCGGCAGGTCGGCGGCGCGGTAGCCTTCACGCTGCACACACGTGCGCACGACGACCTCTGTACCGGCCCGCATCTGGAGGAGCCACGGCGATGGCGGAAC
The DNA here is from genome assembly GCF_055572075.1 of Streptomyces sp. NPDC030820. Classification (NCBI taxonomy): domain Bacteria; kingdom Bacillati; phylum Actinomycetota; class Actinomycetes; order Kitasatosporales; family Streptomycetaceae; genus Streptomyces; species Streptomyces sp. NPDC030820. The sequence continues at coordinate 10,196 of NZ_JBVIEB010000029.1, read as the reverse complement.
ACACCAGCTCGAGCATCACCATCGAGGCGGCACCGGCCGACGTCATGGGGGTGATCGCCGACTTCGCCCGCTACCCGGACTGGACGGGCGAGGTGAAGGAGGCGGAGGTCCTCAAGACCGACGACCAGGGCCGTGCCGAGCAGGTCCGGCTCGTCATGGACGCGGGGGCGATCAAGGACGACCAGACGCTGGCCTACACCTGGACCGGCGACAACGAGGTCTCCTGGACCCTGGTCAAGTCCCAGATGCTCCGCTCCCTGGACGGCTCGTACATCCTCAAGCCCACGGGCCCCGCCACGACGGAGGTCACCTACCTCCTCACCGTGGACGTCAAGATCCCCATGCTCGGCATGATCAAGCGCAAGGCGGAAAAGGTCATCATCGACCGCGCCCTGGCAGGCCTGAAGAAGAGGGTGGAATCTCCCGAGTAGCCCCGACGGCGGCCGGCCGACCCGCCACCCGTCGCGCGCAGCCGGCCAGGTTGCCTTCCGCCTGACCGCTGCCGGCCGCGAGCGGGGGCCGTGCGGCTACTGCTGTGGGCAGCCGGCCGCTCCCCTCCACTTTCCCAAGCAGCTACGGGCTGCCGCATCACCCCCCCGCCCCGGGCGGCCACTCTTCCGCCGAGCCGCAGGCTGCCGTACCGCCACCGCCGGGTCGCCACACGCCACCGCAGACGCCCATGCGCCCACTTCGCCGCAGGCGGCCGCGCACCGCACCCCCGCCCAGCCCGCGGGCACTCGTGTACCTCACCCACCCACCCGCCACTGGTGGCTGTGCGTCGCACCCCCCGTCCAGCCCGCGGGCACTCGCGCACCGTTACCCCCGCTCAGCCGCAGGCGGCCGCGTGCCGAGCCCCCGCCCAGCCGCGGGCAGTCGTGCCGCTGGGGCGGCACGGGTGGGCGCGGGCGGCAACCCGTCAGCGCCGGGGTGCGCGACCGACCCCCCGGCCGGCCTCAGCTCCGGGCGCTGCCCGATGCCGCAGTCACGGGCGCCGCGCAGTACCTCAGCTCTGGGCGCCGGCTCATGACACGCCGTTCACTACCGCCACGCTCGGCCACCGCACACCACCCCGTCCCCCGCCCTCCGTTACCGTTCAGCCTCATGCGCACCATCCTGATCACGGGCCCGGGCGGCGGTGGTCGTACGACCGTCGCTGCCGCCACCGCACAGCGCGCCGCAGGCGACGGCGTCCGCACGCTGCTGCTGAGTGCCGACCGCACCGACAGCCTCGGCGCCGCACTGGGCTCCGCGACCGGACCGGTGCCGGAGGAAGCCGCCGCGAACCTCACCACCTGGCGGCCCGATGCCGTCGACCGCTTCCGGCACGACCTCACCGCCTTCCAGAGCCGCGCAGCCACCGTCCTCGACCTGCTCGGCGCCGCCCGGCTGGACGCCGAGGAGGTCACCCCGCTGCCCGGCGCCGAGGAGCTGTCCTTCCTGCGGGCCGTCCGGGACGCGGCGCTGTCCGAGCGCTACGACCTGCTCGTCGTGGACCTTCCGCCGCTCCCGCAGGCCCTCGCCCTGCTCGCCCTCCCGGAGGAGCTGCGCCGCTATCTGCGCCGCCTCCTCCCGCCCGAGCGGCAGGCGGCCCGCGCCCTGCGCCCGGTCCTCGGCCGGCTGGCCGGCGTGCCGATGCCGTCCGACTGGCTGTACGAGACGGCCGCCCGCTGGGACGTCGAACTCGCCGCCGTCGAGGCCGTCCTCGCCGACCGGAACACCGCCGTACGCCTGGTCGCCGAACCCGGCCCGGCCGGCGCCGACGCCGTACGGACCGCCGGCCTCGGCCTCGCCCTGCGCGGCCTGCGCACCGAGGCCTTGATCGCCAACCGCACCCTGCCCGAGACCGACCCGGACAGCCTGTTCGCCGGACTCCTCGCCCAGCAGCGCAAGACGCTCGCCGACTGGCAGGAGCAGCCCTACGACGTCCACCCCGTCCCGCACCTCGGCCACGACCCGCGCGGCGCCGACGACCTCACCGCCCTCGCCGTACCCCCCGTCAACCCGGTGCCCGCCCCCGTCGAGTGGCCCGTCACCGACCGCAGGAGCGACGACGGTGTACTGGTCTGGCACATCCCGCTGCCCGGCGCCATACGGGACGAACTGGACCTGATCCGCCGCGGCGACGAGCTCGTGATCACCGCGGGCCCCTTCCGGCGGATCGTCCCGCTGCCCTCCGCCCTGCGCCGCTGCAGCGTCGCCGGGGCCGGCCTGCGCGAGGGCGAGCTGCGCATCCGCTTCGCCCCGGACCCCGACCTGTGGCCCACCACCGGACGGTGATGATCCGGGTACGCCCGTTCGGGTAACGTCGTAAGGGCGAACCGTAGTCAGGAGTCCGCCATGAGCGAAGAGCGTCCCGCGTCCGACTCGTATGAGGAACATGAGGAACAGGGGCGCCGGGCGACCGACGCCGACGCCTGGGCCACCGCCTGCGCCGAGGACCTCGCCGCGGAGAAGGCCCGCCGACGCGCCGAGTACGGCCCGCAGCCGGGCTCGGCCGCCGAGGAACTGAAGAGACTCGTGGACACGGTGGCCGACAAGCTCTCCGGCCTCCCGTCACCGCTCCTCGGCAGCCTCGCCGGACCCGCCGCCCAGCAGGTGGTGCGCCAGGTCGTCCAGCAGGCCAAGGCCGCCGTCGAGCCCGTCATAGACCGCAACCCGGACGTCTTCGACCACCTGGCCGCGGCCGGCGGCGAACTGCTCGCCGCCTACCGCTCCGCCGTCCAGGCCCAGGAGCGCCGCTGGACCGCCCGCACCGCCGACGACCTGACCCGCGAGGCGCGGGACGACCGGCGGGACCGGGGCGAGGGCACCGGCCCGGGGGAGCGGATCGACCTGGACTGAAGCGCTTTCCCGGCAGGGCCTCGGGTACGGTTGGCCGTAGCGGGGCTCGACCGAAACTGAGGGATTCATGGGACTCACCATCGGCGTCGACATCGGCGGCACCAAGATTGCGGCCGGCGTGGTCGACGAGGAAGGCAACATCCTCTCGACCTTCAAGGTGCCGACCCCCACCACGCCCGAGGCCATCGTGGACGCCATCGCCTCGGCGGTGGAGGGTGCGCGCGCCGGGCACGAGATCGTCGGCGTGGGCATCGGTGCGGCCGGTTATGTCAACCGGCAGCGCTCGACGGTGTACTTCGCGCCGAACATCGACTGGCGCCAGGAGCCGCTGAAGGAGAAGGTCGAGGCCCGCGTGGGCCTCCCGGTCGTGGTCGAGAACGACGCCAACGCCGCCGCCTGGGGCGAGTACAAGTTCGGCGCCGGCAAGGGCCACCGCAACGTCATCTGCATCACGCTCGGCACCGGCCTCGGCGGCGGCATCATCATCGGCAACAAGCTGCGCCGCGGCCACTTCGGCGTGGCCGCGGAGTTCGGTCACATCCGGATGGTTCCGGACGGCCTGCTGTGCGGCTGCGGTTCACAGGGCTGCTGGGAGCAGTACGCCTCCGGTCGCGCGCTCGTCAGATACGCCAAGCAGCGCGCCAACGCCACCCCGGAGAACGCCGAGATCCTGCTCGGCCTCGGCGACGGCACCCCGGACGGCATCGAGGGCAAGCACATCTCCATGGCCGCCCGCCAGGGCGACCCGGTGGCCGTCGACTCCTACCGCGAGCTGGCCCGCTGGGCCGGCGCGGGGCTGGCCGACCTCGCCTCCCTCTTCGACCCGTCCGCGTTCATCGTCGGCGGCGGCCTCTCCGACGAGGGCGAGCTGGTCCTCGACCCGATCCGCAAGTCCTACAAGCGCTGGCTGGTCGGCGGCAACTGGCGCCCGGTGGCCGACGTGATCGCCGCCCAGCTCGGCAACAAGGCGGGCCTCGTCGGCGCGGCGGATCTGGCCCGGGAGCCCGACCCGATCATGTAGTGGGGCCGTACGACAGTGCCCGCCGCGTCCGGTCCCGGGACGGGCGGGCATCGTCGTATGTTGATCGGCATGGCGACCAGCACGCTGCTCCCCAACTCCCGTACCGAGTCCGACGGTTCCGCCGTCATCCGCGTCCTGAGCTACAACATCCGCTCGATGCGCGACGACACCGACGCCCTGGCCAGGATCATCACCGCCTGCGCCCCCGACCTGGTCCTGGTCCAGGAAGCCCCCCGCTTCTTCCGCTGGCGCAAGAAGCTCGCCCGGCTGGCGGCGGCCTCCGGCCAGGTCATCCTCACCGGTGGAGCCACCGCGGCCGGTCCGGCGATCCTCTGCTCGCTCCGGGCCACCGTCGAGCGCACGGAGGACGTACTCCTCCCGCTCACCCCCGGACTCCACCGACGCGGCTTCGCCACGGCGGTGGTCCGCTTCGGCGCCGCCCGCGTCGGCCTGCTCAGCTGTCATCTGAGCCTGCAGAAGGACGAGCGCCGCGAGCAGGCCGCCCTGCTCCTCGACCGCCTCGCCGGCCTGGGGGTGGAGCACGCCATCGCCGGCGGCGACCTCAACGAAGGCCCCGACGGCCCCGCCTTCCGTCTGCTCTCCACGAGCCTCCAGGACTGCCGTGCCGTCGCGCCCTGGGGCGGCGAGACCACCTGGCCGCACAGCGAGCCCCCGCAGCGCATCGACGCCGTCTTCGCGAGCAAGGGCATCGAGGTGCTGGGCTGCGGGGTTCCGCTGGACCAGCCGGGGATCACACGGGCCGACCTGACGGCGGCCACGGACCACCTCCCGGTCCTCGCCGCCCTGCGCGTACCGGTGGCATGAGACTGCTCGAACCAAGTACAGGAAACCGGTGGCAGCACTGGGCGCGGGAGTCCACCTCGCCAAGTCCGGGCGTCCCCTCGCCCTCAGACCACCGCGCCCCGGCCCGGGTCGTCGTTCTCCTCGTCGTCCGTGCGCATGCGCATCACCAGCGTGGCGAAGCCGCCGAGGAAGCCGCCGATGCCGAGGGTCGTCAGCCACCAGGTCATGTCCCAGCCGAGCAGCACCGCCAGCAGCAGCAGGACCGGCCCGCCGACGACGCCCAGCCAGGCGAACTTCGCGGTGGTGTCGGCGGTCGGCAGCGGCGGCGGCTCCGGCGGGACGAAGTGGCCCTCGTCGTCCTCGTCGAAGTCGTCCTCGGAGGGCTCGGGCGGGTTGTAGTCGCGCGGGCCGACGCCGGGCGCGAACGAGACCGAGCTGCCCAGCGGCCGCACCGGCGCCTTGCCGGAGTCGCTCTCGGCGTCCTTCTCCGGCTCCGGCTCCGGCAGCGCCAGGTCCTCCACCGGCTTGAAGGGCCGGGCGCCCGGCGGGTCCGGCGGCTCCTCGCCGTACCCCGCGACGATGGCCCGCCAGGCGGCGTCCTCGTCGAAGGGCACCTTCTGCTCGTCCGGCTCGCGGTCCTCGCGGTCGGACTCGTGCTCAGCCACCTGTGGCCGCCCCTTCCTTGCCGAGACTGGGTGCGAGCCGGCCCATGAAGGCGAGGCTCTCCTCGAAGATCCGGTCCGCATCCTGGTCCAACGTCGCCACGTGGTAGCTCTGTTCCAGCACGATCTCCGTCACGTCCGTGGACGACACCCGGCTCAGCACCCGGGCGGAGTCGGCCGCCGGGACCACATGGTCCTGGGCGCTGCGCAGCAGCAGCAGCGGCTGGGTGACCTGGGGCAGCTCGCCGTCCAGCCGGCGCAGGAACACCCGCAGCGAGTGCGCGGCGTGCAGCGGCACCCGGTCGTAGCCCAGCTCGGCCGCGCCCTCCTTGGCGATGTCGCTGGCGATGCCCTTCGTCGTCCGCACGAGATGCCGGGCCACCGGAAGGGCGTACGCCGACAGGCCGTGCACCTTGTTCGCCGGGTTGACGACCACGGCGCCCGTGACCCGCTCGCCGTGCCGGGCCGCCAGCCGGAGCGCCAGCGCGCCGCCCATCGACAGGCCCGCGACGAACACCTGGGAGCAGCGCTCGGAGAGGATCCGCAGCTCGCGGTCCACCTCTGCGTACCAGTCCTGCCAGCCCGTGACCTGCATGTCCTCCCAGCGGGTGCCGTGGCCGGGCAGCAGGGGCAGCGACACGGTCAGGCCGTGCGCCGCGTGGTGCTCCGCCCAGGGGCGCAGCGACTGGGGCGAGCCGGTGAAGCCGTGGCAGAGGAGGACCCCCACCTCCCCGCCCTGGTGGCGGTACGGCTCGGCTCCGGGGAGGACCGGCACCTTCGACGCTCCTGTTCCTGAGGAGGGCCCCACCGGTGGCCGGCGGGGCCGTGCGGAAAACGTGCGGATGTGCTTCACCGTACGCGACCGCACTGACACCGACCAGGGTCGTCGGGCCCTTTGACGGTCCTGAAGGGTTAAGGTCTGTTCGACGGAAACAGGAGGCAAGCGGGTGTTGTACGGCACGATGAAGGTCGCCATCGGTGGGCCGCTGAAGGTCGCCTTCAGGCCCTGGGTGGAAGGCCTGGAGAACATACCGGCCGAGGGTCCCGCCATCCTGGCGAGCAACCACCTGTCCTTCTCGGACTCCTTCTTCCTCCCCGTGGTGCTGGACCGCAAGGTCACCTTCATCGCGAAGGCCGAGTACTTCACCACGCCCGGTGTGAAGGGGCGGCTGACCGCGGCCTTCTTCAAGGGCGTCGGACAGCTCCCGGTGGACCGCTCCGGGGCGCGCGGCGCCGGCGAGGCCGCGATCAAGAGCGGCATAGAGGTGCTGGAGCGCGGTGAGCTGTTCGGCATCTACCCCGAGGGCACCCGCTCGCCCGACGGCCGGCTCTACCGGGGCAAGCCCGGCGGCCTGGCGCGCGTGGCGCTCGCCACCGGCGCTCCGGTCATCCCGGTGGCCATGATCGACACCGAGAAGATCCAGCCGCCGGGCAAGGTGATGCCGAAGCTGATGCGGCCCGGCATCCGTATCGGCAAGCCGCTGGACTTCAGCCGCTACCACGGCATGGAGCACGACCGCTTCGTCCTGCGCGCCCTGACCGACGAGGTCATGTACGAGATCATGAAGCTGTCGGGCCAGGAGTACGTCGACATGTACGCGACGGCGGCCAAGCGGCAGATCGCGGAGGCGGCGAAGGCCGCCAAGGAAGCGGAGAAGAAGGCCGAGGGGTAGGCGGGGAGCCGGGGGAGTCGGGGGCTGGGGGGGACATGCCCAAACGCGAGCGCGTGATGAGGATGTCGGTCGAGCTGCCGCTGTGGCGCGCGCTCGCCGGCTACCGCGTGCTGACCATGCTGTACGCCATCGGTCTGGGCGCCACCAGGTACGGCCTCTTCACGCACCCCTGGGTCGCCGTCTGCTACTTCGCCGTCCTGTTCGTCTGGACCCTCGCGACCCTGCCGAGGGTGCGGAACGCGGCGAGCTGCACCAAGCCCTTCCTGGCCGCCGACCTGACCATCGCCCTCACCGGCGTCCTGATCACCCCGCTCGCCGACAGCCATCAGCGGATCGCGGGCGGCCCCACGCTGCCCTCGATATGGACCGGCGGTGCGGTGCTGGCCTTCGCGATCAAGGGCGGCTGGCGCTGGGCCGCCGCGGCCTCCACGCCGGTCGCGCTGGCCAACTTGGTCGAACGCGGCCACCCCGCCCGGGACACCGTGCACAGCCTGATCCTCGTCTGGGTGGCCTCCATCGGCATCGGCTACGTCGTGGAGGTCGCCCGCGCCTCGGAGCGCACTCTCGCCCGCGCCCTGGAGATCGAGGCGGCGACCCGGGAACGGGAGCGGCTGGCCCGGGACATCCACGACGGCGTGCTCCAGGTACTGGCGATGGTGCAGCGGCGCGGCGCGGTCATCGGCGGCGAGGCGGCGGAGCTGGGGCGGCTCGCCGGGGAGCAGGAGGTGGCGCTGCGCACGCTGGTCTCCGGCGGTCTGCTGCCGGTCTCCCGGGTGTCGGAGGACGCCGCGGCCGGGGCCGTGGTACGGGCGGTGGACGAGCCCGACGACGAGGGACCGGTCGATCTGCGCTCCCTGCTCGCCCCGTACGCCGGTGCCCGGGTGAGCCTGGCCGAGCCCGGTGCGCCGGTCGCGCTGCCCCGGCCGGCCGCGCGGGAGCTGGCCGCCGCGGTCGGCGCCGCTCTGGACAACGTCCGCGAGCACGCGGGTGAGCAGGCCCGGGCCTGGATCCTGGTCGAGGACGAGCCGGACGAGATCGTCGTGACCGTGCGGGACGACGGCCCCGGCATTCCCGTGGGCCGGCTCGCGCAGGCCGAGGGGGAGGGCCGGCTCGGCGTGGCCCAGTCGATCCGGGGGCGGCTGCGCGACCTGGGCGGCAGCGCCGAACTCCTCTCCGTCCCCGGGCAGGGCACGGAAGTGGAACTGAAGGTACCGAAGAACACGAAGGCGGGGCGTCGATGAGCGAGCAGCAGGACCCGATCAAGGTCATGGTGGTGGACGACCACCCCATGTGGCGCGACGCGGTCGCCCGGGACCTGACCGAGTCCGGCTTCCATGTGGTCGCCACGGCCGGTGACGGCGAGCAGGCGGTCCGCCGCGCCAGGGCCGCCGCCCCCGACGTCCTCGTGCTGGACCTCAACCTGCCCGCCAAGCCCGGCGTCCAGGTGTGCAAGGAACTCGTCGGCCACAACCCGGCGTTGCGCGTCCTCGTCCTCTCGGCGAGCGGCGAGCACGCCGACGTGCTGGAGGCGGTCAAGTCCGGCGCGACCGGCTATCTGCTGAAGTCGGCGTCCACCGAGGAGCTGTTGGACGCGGTGCGCCGTACCGCCGTCGGCGACCCGGTGTTCACGCCCGGTCTCGCCGGACTGGTCCTCGGCGAGTACCGCCGGCTGGCCGCCGAGCCCGCGCCCGCCCCGGACGCCGACGAGCCGGGCGCGCCCCGGCTGACCGACCGGGAGACGGAGGTGCTGCGGCTGGTCGCCAAGGGACTGAGCTACAAGCAGATCGCCGAACGCCTCGTCATCTCCCATCGCACGGTGCAGAACCACGTCCAGAACACCCTCGGCAAGCTGCAGTTGCACAACAGGGTCGAGCTGGTGCGGTACGCCATAGAGCGCGGACTGGACGACGAGTAGGGTCCGTTGCACGGCCGTACGCCTGAATCACCCTTCCCGCCTCTCCCGATGTGACGTGAATCACCACTAGCGTGACTCTGTGTCAGGGAACCGCGGTGAAGGGACATTTCCATGCGGGTCGGAGTACTGACCGGAGGCGGCGACTGCCCCGGGCTCAACGCCGTCATCCGGGGCATCGTCCGCAAGGGCGTGCAGGAGTACGGCTATGACTTCGTCGGCTTCCGGGACGGCTGGCGGGGTCCCCTCGAAGGCGACACCGTCCGTCTCGACATCCCCGCGGTGCGCGGCATCCTGCCCCGCGGCGGCACCGTCCTCGGCTCCTCGCGCACCAACCCCCTCAAGGCGGAGAACGGCATCCGCCGGATCAAGGACAACCTGGCCAAGCTGGAGGTCCAGGCCCTCATCGCGATCGGCGGCGAGGACACCCTGGGCGTCGCCGCGCGGCTGTCCGACGAGTACGGGGTGCCCTGCGTCGGGGTGCCCAAGACCATCGACAACGACCTGTCGGCCACCGACTACACCTTCGGCTTCGACACCGCCGTCAACATCGCCACCGAGGCCATCGACCGGCTGCACACCACCGCCGAGTCCCATATGCGGGTCCTGGTCGTGGAGGTGATGGGCCGGCACGCCGGCTGGATCGCCCTGCACTCCGGCCTGGCCGGCGGCGCCAACGTCATCCTCATCCCCGAGCAGCGCTTCGACGTCGACCAGGTCTGCGCCTGGGTGACCTCCCGCTTCCGGGCGTCCTACGCGCCGATCGTGGTCGTCGCCGAGGGCGCCATGCCGAAGGACGGCGACATGGTGCTCAAGGACGGGTCGCTGGACTCCTTCGGGCATGTCCGGCTCTCCGGGGTCGGCGAGTGGCTGGCCAAGGAGATCGAGGGCCGCACCGGCAAGGAGGCCAGGACCACGGTCCTCGGCCATGTCCAGCGCGGCGGCACCCCCAGCGCCTTCGACCGCTGGCTCGCCACCCGCTTCGGCCTGCACGCCATCGACTGCGTCCACGACGGCGACTTCGGCACGATGGTCGCGCTGCGCGCCACCGACATCGTCCGCGTCCCGATCTCCGAGGCCACGGCCAAGCTGAAGACGGTGAACCCGAAGCTGTACGAAGAGGTCGGGGTGTTCTTCGGCTGACGGTCCGGTCCGGGGGGGGGGGGGGGGGGGGGGGGGGGGCCCCCCCCCCCCCCCCCCCCCCCCTCGCCCCCCCCCCCACCCCCCCCCCCCCGCAACCGAGTCTGTGAGCTTTTCGCTTGGGTCAAAAACTAGAGGAAAAC
>NZ_JBVIEB010000028.1:55326-56225 GCF_055572075.1 Streptomyces sp. NPDC030820 | reverse complement strand
GGTGACCGGAACCCCCGCGGCGACCTCCATCACCGCGTGATACCGCTGCTCGACCACGCTCAACTCCACCAGCACGGCCCCGGCCCTCCCTGCACACGCCGATCAGACGCGCACAGCCAAGCCGAGGCAAGCGGTGTCAAGCATCAGGTGAAGCCACAACGTCAAGCATCAACCGAGACAAGACAACGCGGCTGGAGACACTTGAGTTCAAAAGGTCCCTGGATGTCCGAGGCGTCACGGGCGGCCGGGGAGCCGTGACAGGCTATGGTCGTTGGTTTCTGCTCAGCGACTCCGCGGCGGTGATCAGGGAAGCACCCAGCAGCACCACGTCCTTGATCAGAAATTGGCCGGCTGGCGAGAGCTTCGGCTCTCGGCCCCGCTGGTGCCACGCCTCCGGAGTGCTGATCAGGAAACTGAGCGTGACGGTGAACATCCCGGCCGCGAGCAGGCTGCCGGCTGCCGAGACTCTGGGCGCCCACCGTCCGGTGGAGATCATCCCGGCGATCGTGATCTCAGTGATCCCGATGGCTTTGGCCAGTCTCGTCTCTCCGAGCGCTCTCAGCGGCCGTCGCAGCAGTGGGCTCGAGACGACCACAGGACGGATGTTCTCCACCTCGTAATCCTCGAACTTGAGCCGTCCGATGCTGGCGAGGTTCAGTGCGAGTCCGAATCGGCTCGCCGTGATCCCTCCGGAGTGCAACCTGGCGATAGCGGTGTGCGCTGCCATGGCATTCTCCTGTCTTCGCACAGGCGCTGCCCCGACGGCCTGACCGTGGTGGCGGGTGTGCTTCTCCCCTCGGCCCCCGACCCGCGGAGGACCTCTCCCCAGGATCTGGTTTTTACCCTCCTCCACCCCCCCCCCCCCCCCCAGAACCACGGGGGGGGAGGTTTTTTTTTCC
>NZ_JBVIEB010000028.1:0-55316 GCF_055572075.1 Streptomyces sp. NPDC030820 | reverse complement strand
GGTGGCGCTTGGGAGGTTGTTGTGTGCTCTGGTGTGCCATCCTTTTCTTTTCAACGGTCCCTTCCCTCCCCTTTCTTCTTTTGTTTTCCCCCCCCCCCCCCCCCCCCCCCCCAGGCCCGAGGCGGACTCTGCCCGAGTATCGGGTGTGCACCGGCCTCAACCCATACCCCTCAACGCGGCCGAGCGGGAGGGGCGTTTTCTTGGCACTTGCCCCATCATGTCAAGGGTCCGCGCCGTCGGCATCCCAGGGTCGGCCAGCGCGGCTGCAGCGCACCACGGTTGCTCAAGGGCAGGACGCCGGCCCCAGAGTCCCGGCGCCAGCTTCGCCCGGGCGCTGGTCGCGCCGACGTGCCTGGGCTGTGATTTCCAAACACAACACACGGTGAGGCATCCGACTGCATCAAAGGGCAGCTTCGTGGCACGGTGGCTGGCTTCGGCTCGTGTCCGCGCGGCAATGGTGTGGTGACCGAATGGAATTGGCGGGACGCCTTCTAAGCGAGCGCTCGCCCACTGCCTCGCGCGAGGCAGTCAGGAGCAACTTGCGCCTGAGCGTCGACTTGTCGGTGTGGCCGGCGGGGTCTCAGAGGAACCCGGAAGTGGGCTCCGCCACTGTTTCCGAGAGGCGGAGGCTGTGGACTCGCCGCTCCGGCACCATCCAAGGAGGTTGTAGGAGCCCCGCGGTCGGAGGGCCTGGAGGAGCAGAAGCGGTCGTGGTCGTCGGCGTCGACCGACCGGGTGTCCCTTGTCTGGAGCCCCTCCCGGTGTAGAGGGTGCTTCCGTCGCCGCTGAAGCCCTCCGTGGCGCGGCCGGTGCGGACGAGGCTTCCTGAGCTGAGCGCGGCTGGTACCTGTTCGCCCTGCGCTGACGCGGCGTTTGCCGCGGATAGGCCGCCACGGCCCTCGGCCACATCGCCTCGCCCGCACCGGAAACCGGCCGCTCAACGCAGCCCTACACCGCATCGCGATCACTCAGGCCCAGCACCGAAGCCATACGCGCACTGCGACGGCGACTCTCCGACGTCGTCTACCGCGCCCTCCTCAACGACGCCCACATCGGCATTCACCACGACTCCCTTCGGTAAGCAGCCTGATTGACATAGAGCAAGAGGACGCAACGCGTCCCGGACAGGACGCCGGGGCGAGAACGGTGGCCAAGATGCCCCGCAAGTCTGTGAACGCGACACTGAAAGGGGTGAGTGACAGTAAGAACCCTCACACGCTAGGCGCAGTTCTCTGGCATACCTATTCGTCACTGGCCACCGCGGAGGAGTGCCAGCGGTGCGGGTCCCGGCCCGGCGGGCGGAGGCTCTGGCACACAGCATGCAGGAAGCGAGAGAAGCTGATGGAAGACGAGACACTGGCTCAGAAGGCAGCCCGCCTGGGGTGCGCCACGCTCGTCGACGCCATGAACCGGGTCCACGGCCACCGAGCGCACATACCCGCCATGTCGAGCCCCGACCCTCTCCGCTATCTCTTCGGGCCGGCAGCCACCATCTCCTTTCTCCCCTACCGCGAGGACCTGGCTGTAGAGGGCCATGACTTCCGGTACTACTTCTACGGAGCACTCGGGAACCCGCCCGGGGCGGGTCAGGTGCTCGTGCTCTCCAGCGGAGGGCACGCCGACGTGTCCCATGGCGGGGGCACAAAGCTTGCCAGGGCAGACAGCACCGGGCTGGCCGGCATCCTCGCCGACGGTCGGCTACGTGACTTCGGCCAGTTGCGTGGCTACAGCTTCGCTACCTGGTGCAGGGGGGAGGCGGTCCGATGGGGCGGCGACACGGTGATGCCGTACGCCTGCGCTGGGGCTGTTGAGATTTCCGGTGTGTGCGTGAGTCCCGGTGACTACATCTACATGGACAGCGCCGGTGGCGTCGTGATTCCCTCCGCCAGCCTGCGGCGGGTGCTTGCCATCGCCGAGGACATCTCAGCCGAGGAAGCGGAGGCCGCGAAGGGCATCAGAAGTGAACAGGCGCAGCCAGGTGAGTAGCGGCGCAGACCCGCGGGAAGCGGCGGCTGTTGGAGGCCCCCTTCTCGTCGTGCCCAACGCATACGAGATCAGCACCCCGCCGAGCTGGACGCCCTCTCCTGGACCCTGTGCGTCCCGTTGGCGCTGCACGGGGTCCCACGCGGTGCCGACGACGGCGACGTCACTCGCGAAAGCCCAGACCGCCAGGTGGTCGGGATCCAACGTCACGGCGCACGCGACGACCAGTCGGCCGTCGCCGGACCGTGACGGCGCCAGGACGATCCCTGCCGCCTGGAAGCACGCGCGTCCACATCCGTGCCCGGCCTGTCGAAGGCGACCTGCAACGCAGCGTCGCCGCTAACATCGACAACCTGCACGAGACGGCGCCATCGTGCTGCCTGAGCAGATCCCCACCGCTGTCACCGCAGGCCGCCTGGCCTACGGCGATGGCACGACCCACCCGGACCTTCCAACCCGACGGGAGCAGACGGGAGCACCTCCTACTTCGAGGCAGGACGCCCTTCTGGCCGCCCTCCTACCAAGCGTCCTACGATCTGCGGTGGTTGGTAGAAGGGGGAGCAGTCGTGGCCTTCGGTTCTCCGACCTGAGGAGCGGTACCTGCTTCGACGGCCGTTTCCAGAAGCCCCAGGTTCCGCTTGAGGTGACAAATCCGAGCGCCTTCCGGTCGTGGCGGGTACCACCGAAGCTAGCCGCGCCGACGGCGACGGCGTGCCGTCCGCACGGGAGGCCATGGATGGCTCAGTCGGCGCCGACGGGGATCGACAGTACTGTAATGCCGCTCATGTCTAGCCAGACCGTCTCCGGTGCGCGCACCAGACGTAGCATGACTTGTCCACACTGCTGGCAGCGGGCCACCAGTCCCGGTGCCTGGCGGTATACGTGCAGGAGTGCGACGTGCCCTGTGTTGCTGCAGTGCGCGCACTGGCTGGTCGCTGCTGTCAGGTCGACCGCGAAGAGTTCGGCCAGGGGACCGGCCAGCGCGTTGCCGTCGATGTAGCCGCCCTCTGCGTCGCGTGGGATACCAGCGTCTGCCGGTGTGCCTGCCGTCATCTCAGTCCTCTCCTCAGCCGAAGCGCTCTGTGCGGACTCGCTCGGGGTCGTGTCCGAGGAGTACCAGGTAGGCAGCTGCCTTCTCGACGAATGCCGTGGGTCCGCAGACGTAGCAGGTGGGCGCGAAGTCCGGTGGCCATCCGTGGCGTACCAGGTCGTCGGGTGTGATGCGGCCCGTGGGGCGCGCGGACTGCTGTGGCGCTTCCCGGGTGTAGATGTGTGTGACGTCGACCCCTGGTGTTCCTTGGCGGATTTCTGGCCCGTACAGCAGCTCGGCCGGCGATCGCAGAGAGTACAGCGCCCGGAAGGGAACCCGGCTGCCGGCTGCACGCCGCGAGCGGATCATGCACATCAGCGGCACCAGCCCGGAGCCTCCGGCCACGAGCAGGACCGGTTCTTGCTGTTCCGGCTGCCAGACGAACCAGCCTCCGACCGGTCCCCGCAGTTCCAGCTGGTCGCCGGGCATGAGCTCGTCGACCAGGTAGGGCGAGACCTCGCCATCAGAGACGCGCTGTACTGTCAGTTCCAGGCGCGTTCCGTCCGGGGCCGAGGCGATGGAGTAACTGCGTTGTGTGCTGTAACCGTCTTCCGCGGTCAGCCGGATGTCTACATGCTGGCCTGCCAGATGGCCGGGCCATTCCGGCACCTCCAGCACCAGTGTGACGGCCGTCGTGGACTCAGCGCGACGTTCTGTCACCTCGGCGACCCTCCATCGGAGCCGGTCGCCTAGTCTCCTCGATACCGCTGCTCTTGCCACGGGTCTCCGTAATTGTGGTAGCCGGCGCTCTCCCAGAACCCCGGGGTGTCGTTCTCTCGCAACTCGAGTCCATGCACCCACTTCGCGGACTTCCAGAGGTAGAGGTGCGGGACGAGCAGTCGGGCCGGACCGCCATGCTCGGGGGCGAGCGGCCGGCCGTCGTAGCCGTACGCGATCCAGGCCTTGCCGTCCAGAAGATCCTCCATCGGGAGGTTCGTGGTGTAGCCCCCGTAGGAGGAGACGAGGACGTACTCAGCGGCCGTCTCGACATCGGCGAGCAGGACGTCCAAAGACACCCCCTGCCACCGGGTGCCGAACTTCGACCACTTGGTCACGCAGTGGAGGTCTGCCGTCGGGGTTTCCGACGGCAGCTTCGTGAGGGCGGCCCAGTCCCAGTTGTGCCGCCTCCCGGTCTCCGTGGTGACGGACAGCTCCCACTTGTCTGTGCTCATCCACGGCGTGGGCCCGGCCGAGAGGACCGGAAAGCCCGTGGTCTCGTACTGCCCGGGTGGCAGCTTCCTGCCCGTGGGCGGCCGACGGCCGTGGAAACCGCGCGAGATGATCGCCATGCTGGCCGTCCAATCGGCTCGTCGTAAGCAGGGCTAGCGCCCCTCAAAAATATCAGCGACAGGGAACACACGCCTCTTATCGTCCTTCACTCCCACAGCCCTCAGTCGCACGTCCGGCCTTCGGCGCGACGTCGGCCCACACATTGCGCAGTCAGTCGAAGTGCCCGGCATCCGCCAATTGAGCCCGCAGCTTCCTGCGCGCGTCGAAGATGGTCTTGTACAGCGCGTTCGGACTGGGGTCGAGCTCAGCGGGCAACGCCAGTGTCGGCCTGGTCGAGCGAGCCAATGGCTGTCTGGAGACGTCGTTTCTGCCCGGACGGGTGTTCACTTCGCCGGCGGACCTCACCGTCCAGCTCGCCGACTGGCTGACCAGGGCCAACCGGCGCATCCACCGCACCTTGCAGGGCCGTCCGTCGGACCGGCTGGAGGCCGACCGCTCTCGCATGCTCGCCCTGCCGCCGATCCCGCCATCAGACCATCACCGACCCCGATCACGCGGCGGCTGCCGCTGCGGCCCGCAAGGCGGCCGTGGGCAAGAAGGCGGCACCGACGGTGACCACGGAAGTCGAAGAGCGGTCGCTGGATACCTATGACCGGGTCTTCGGTGTCATCGACGGTGGCCTCAGCACCGGCGAGGGAGTCGCGTGATGGCTGCCAAGCAGACGGCGAACAGCCGTGATGTCTCCTCCGAACTCGTCTACCTGGCCAAGGCGTTGAAGGCCCCGACCTTGCGGGATGCGGCCACCCCGCTCGCCGAGCGGGCCCGTGACGAGGGCTGGAGCCACGAGGAGTATCTGGTCGCCTGCCTGCAGCGGGAGGTCGCCGCCCGCGATTCGCATGGCTCCGAGGGACGCGCCCGGGCAGCCTGCTTCCCCTGCCGCAAGTCACTGGAGGACTTCGACTTCGAGCACCAGCGGTCTGTGACACGCGAGGTCATCGCCCACCTGGGGACGCTGGATTTCGTCGTCGGTAAGGAGAACGTGATCTTTCTGGGGCTCCGGCACCGGCAAGACCCACCTGGCCACCGGGCTCGGCATCCGGGCCTGCCGGGCTGGCCACCGGGTGGCCTTCGCCACCACCGCCCAGTGGGTGACCCGCCTGGCCGAAGCACATCAAGTGGGCAGGCTCAGCGATGAGTTGACCCGGTTGGGTCGCATCCCGCTGATCGCCGTTGACGAGGTCGGCTACACCCCCTTCGAACCCGAGGTGGCGAACCTCTTCTTCCAGTACATCTCGGGCCGCTATGAATGGGCCTCGGTGATCGTGACCAGCAACAAACCGTTCGGCCGCTGGGGCGAGGTCTTCGGTGACGACACCGTCGCCGTTGCCATGGTCGACCGCCTCGTCCACCACGCCGAAGTCATCTCACTCAAGGGCGACAGCTACCGCATGCGCGGCCGCGACCTCGGACGGGTTCCCACGGCTGACACCGGAGAATGACCAACATCGACAGACGCAGGGGGTCATTTTCGTCGGTCGGCAGCGGCTCACAATTCAGCCGTCGCCGACGGCTCACGTCGCCAGTGGAATGATGCTGCTCGGACATGGCAGGAGCATGGCGGCCTGCGGCTCCCAAATAGAGAGTGAGCGTCGAGGCATCCGGGCGGGATCCCGATGCGTACGTGCCACTGTTGACGGAGCCGGCACGCAAGGAAGGGTGCTCCTCCCCGCTTCGTCCCGCCACTCCCGCGGCGGGTCGTGATCACAGGCAAGGGCGATGGGCACGTCGAGCCGGCGACTGAGGCGGCGTCGCTGGCCTCTTCGATGGGAGCGCTGGTTCTCAGAGACCGGTGTGGGCGTTGGCTTGATGCGGGACGGCGCGCCTGCGCCGACAATGAACGGATGGTCGAGGCTTCCCGTAGGTGCAGCCCTTCGGACAGCAGGAGCCGTCGCGGCAGAGCACAGGAACGGATCGTAGGCCGATTTCGCGAGGGCGGTGCGGCCCTTTCGGCACTTCGCCGAGCAAGCAGGGCAGGGAGCGTCGTGCCTGCAGTGGTCGCCGTGGCCCTCGAGCTCGTCGGAGACGAGGACCTCACTCTGTTCGCGGCGTTCGGCGGATTCGCGACACTGCTCTTCGTCGAGTTCGCCGGTCCCATGCGGGCCCGGATCTCGGCACAGCTCGGGCTGGTGCTGGCCGGGGCCGTCTTGATCTGCCTGGGCACTCTCGCGTCCCGAACCGTCTGGACCGCTACGAGCTCCACCTTCATCGTCGCCTTCGTCGTGCTGTTCGTCGGCCTGGTCAGCTCGGTGCTGGCAAGCGCGGGCACAGCCCTGCTGGCCAGCTTCATCCTGCCGGTCACTTTGCCGGGCTCGGTGGAGTCGATACCCGACCGGCTCGGGGGCTGGCTACTGGCCGGCGCGGCATCACTGTTGGCGATCACGGTCCTGTGGCCGGCTCCGGTTCGCGAGCCGCTGCGGCTGTCGGCGGCTCGGGCCTGTGCCCTGCAGGCCTGTCGCTTGCGTGCGGAGGCCGACTGCGTGAGCAACGGCTTCGTGCCGGCCGGCGGTGCGATCTCCGAAGTAGAGGCCGATGAGGCGACGGCAGCGGCGACGGAGTTGCGCTCGGCGTTCTTCGGCGCGTCCTACCGGTCGACCGGGCTGGCCACGGCCGAGCGGGCGCTCGTCCGCCTGATCGACCAGGTGGTATGGCTGGATACGATCCTGAGGCGAATGCCGCTGAATCCGCGGCCGAGGTCGATCGCACTCGCGGTCTGCGAGGTCAAAACGGAAGCCGCGACGCTTCTCGGACACAGCGCGGTCCTCCTGGAATCGGCAGCCGACGACCCCCGGCTGTTGGACGCCGAGTTGAGACGTCTCTTTCGGGCACGACAGCATATGGAGCACGCTGCCACCTCGGCACTTCCCCTGTACCCCGCCCGGGCCCGGCCAGGGACGTCCTCCGACAGTGAACTGAGCGAGTTCATGACCTCGCTCGAGCCGGCTTTCCGTGCACAGGAGATGACCTGTGCCGTTTCCGTCATCGCTACCCAGGCCGGACTCTTTGCCGCCGCCTGCCGGCGTAGTTGGTGGCGACAGCTTCTGGGGCGCCCCCTCAGTGGAACGAAGTCCGCGCTCGCCTCTGCATGGGAGGACCTCCGGGCACATGCCGAGCGGCATTCGGTGTGGTTCCACAACAGCGCGCGCGGGGCGACCGCCCTGGGCCTGGCCGTGCTGATAGCGGAACTGACTGGCGTACGGCATTCCTTCTGGGTTGTCTTCGGCGCCCTGGCCGTACTTCGCACGACCGCATTGAACACGAGCCAGAATGCTCTACGCGGGTTGCTGGGGGCTGGTATCGGGTTCCTGGTCGGTGGTGGGCTCATTCTTGCTCTTGGTACCAACACCACGGTCTACTGGCTGCTGCTCCCGGTGGCCGTGGCCTGTGCCGGCCTGGGGGCCGATACCGTTTCTTTCACCTTGGGCCAGGCCGGTTTCACCACGGCGTCGCTGATCTTGTACAACCTCATTAGCCCGGGAGGCTGGGAACTCGGACTCGTCCGTATCGAGGACATAGCCATCGGCTGTGCGGTCAGCCTCTTTGTCGGTGTCCTGTTCTGGCCGCGCGGGGCGAACTCGGCCCTGGGAAAGGCACTGGCCGAAGCCTTCTTCTGCGGCGCCCGCTACCTTCAGAGCGCGGTCGAGTTCGCGCTGACCCGTGACGACGGGCTCGTGCGGTCGGTTTCCGTGCCGAACGCCGAGCGCCGACGGGCGGCCTCGGCGGCCAGCCGCCTCGACGACGCCTTGCGCAACTTCCTCGCAGAACGCGGGACGAAGTACGTCCCACTGGCGGGGGTGACGGCTCTGACCAACGCAGTGGTGGTCCTCCGCTTCACTGCCGAGGCCGTCCTACGGCTCTGGCAGGGTGCCGATCGTGCCTCTAGGCAAGCGCAGAGCGCGGCGAGCGCGGAGGTCCTTGACGCCAGCGGGTTGGTGCTCGAGTGGTACGTCGGTACGGCGCGCGCAATTGAAGGGAGGGGCAGGGTTCCCGCCCCGATCGACACCCGGCTCCTGGCCGGCCGACTGTTGGAGGCGGTCGGCTGCGACGTGGTCGCGGCAAACGAACCCGGAAGCGCGGAGATGGTCAGAACGATCTGGACGGCGGACCACATCGACGTCGTCCAACGCCTCCAGGCAGCGATCCTGGAACCAGCTCGAGCGGCCTCGGAGGAGTGTCGGCCCGGGTCGTGGGTCACCGTCACCAGACGCCGACGTCTCACGTAGGCGCCCGGCGACGGCCGACCTCATTCGGGCAGAGGAAGTTTCGGCACCGTGCGTTTCAGTTCTTTCTCGTGCATGCCGCACCAGATTGTGTGCTGATGTGCTGTGGCGAGAGCCCGACTGGCGCAGGGCCGGCGGACGGGGCACGTCTTGCCCGCGGACTTCGCTTCTTCGGCCGGCGCTGGCCGGGGCCCTTCGGGCTCACGGGGGAGAACAGCTCGGTGTCGAGATCCCGGTGCCCGCGCCTTCTAGGTGGGCACCATCCCGATGCCGGAGTAAACCCTCGGATCAGGCGAACCCGTTCATCACTTCTCTGGACGTAACCACGGGATGGTTGGCGCGGGCCCGGCGTGCCGCCGCCTTCCGGGCCACCGGCAAGTCAGGGGGCCGCGCGCTGTTCCGCGGCATCGAGGCGCCGGTTCGCATTAAGAACCCGCCGTGCGGAGGTGCTGATGGTGATCTCGTGCCGCTGACTGTGGCCTGCACCGCCTGGATGGGCCCTGCGCGCCGTGCACCGGACGCCTCTCCGAGACGATCGTCCCGGCCATCATCGGACAGCGCTTGGTCGGCATGGACGCCGCCGCCTCCTTCACTCAGCTGGTACGGGCGTACGGGGAGCCGGTGCCCGGGCCCGCACCCGGCGTCATGCGCGTCCCGCCGTCACCCGAGGTCTGGCGGAGCGTCCCGAGCTGGGCGCGGCGACGTGCCGGCATCGATCTGCATCGCTCCCGCACCGTCATCCAGACCGCCCGCTACGTCGCCCCGCTCGACGGGTGTGCCGGGACCCGCTCCGCGCGTACGCACTGATGGGGAAGCTGCCCGGCATCGGCGTGTGGACCGCCGCCCAAGTCGGCCACGACGCCCTCGGCGATGCCGACGCACTGCCGCTGGGCTACTACCACCTCGGCCGCATGACCGGCATGGCTCTGCTTGGCAGGTCGCTCGCGGACAAGGAGATACAAGACTTCTACGAGCCGTTCCGGCCGCACCGCTACCGCGTGCTCCGCCTGAACGAACTCAACCCAAGGCCGGCTCCCCGGCACGTGCCCCGGATGCCCCGGGACGGCCCGATGCACTGAAACAGCCCAGTGCCCCGATCATGCGAGGGTCTAGAGGTGCCGCAGGACCGGGACGGTCTCCACCTTGCGGATCCCGTCCAGGGCGGCCAGGCCATGGGTGAGGCAGGACGGACTGGATCGCGGCCAGGTGGACGAGATCATCGCCGTTCATCCGCGGGGCGACTTCAAGAACGAGTTTTTGCAGGCCTACGTCGAAGGACTCAAGCACCGCCCGGAGACCACGAACGGAACCGTGAATTCGGATGTGCTGGAGCACTTCGTTCCCAGAGTCCGTCGCACGACCACGGTCGAGCGCATCCTCGGCGCCGCCTGGCCGAGCTGATGCACCCCGACGCCATCTACGTCACCGACGGCGGCGGCAAGGCCGCCGCGGCACGCAAGCGCATCCACGGCGGCGAGCGCGTCGCCGAGATCATGGTGCATACGGCGCGACAGTGACACCCGGGCCGCATCGACTTCGCCGAGGTCGGCGGCGAGCTCGCCCTCGTGTTCCACCGGGAAGGCCGGGTCTAGTCCGTCGACACGGTCCAGATCACAGACGGTCTGATCACTGCGTCCGCAGGGTCAGCCATCCCGACGAATTACTGCGCGTCTGAGCTGTCCCACCCGCGGGCCCCCCTCGTCTCCCCGATGAGAACGCACAACGGGCGGCGAAGAAACACGCGAGTACAGGTGAGATCGATCGTGCAGAACGGCATACATCCACCTGCAGCCGCTATGAGCCCTGCGCGCGAGCGCAGGGCGCTCAGGCCTCTCCCCAGTAAGGACCTGTATGCAAGCCATCACTGTGCGAGACCGTGACGCCGGTGTTGCCGGGATGTCCCTGACGGACATTCCCTACCCTCACGCGGCCGAGAACGACGTCATCGTGCGGGTGCACGCCGCCGGCTTCACCCCGGGCGAGCTGGACTGGCCCGCCACGTGGACCGATCGCGCCGGCCGCGACCGGACCCCGAGCGTGCCCGGGCACGAGCTGTCCGGTGTCGTCGTGGAGCTGGGGTACGGCACCACCGGCCTGAGCGTCGGACAGCGGGTGTTCGGCCTGGCCGACTGGACCCGCGACGGCGCCCTCGCCGAGTACACCGCGGTGGAGGCCCGCAACCTCGCCCCGCTGCCGGCGGACATCGACCACACCGTGGCCGTCGCACTGCCCATCTCCGGGCTGACCGCCTGGCAGGGCCTGTTCGACCACGGCCGCCTCACCACAGGCCAGACCGTCCTGATCCACGGTGCCGCGGGCGGCGTCGGCTCGATCGCGGTACAGCTCGCCCGCGAGGCCGGCGCCCGTGTCATCGGCACCGGCCGCGCCTCAGGCAGGGACAGGGCACTCGCACTCGGCGTCGACACCTTCATCGACCTGCAGGCCGAGAAGCTGGAGGATGCCGGCGAGGCCGACGTCGTGTTCGACGTGATCGGCGGCGACATCCTCGACCGCTCGGCCGCCCTCGTCCGCCCCGGTGGCTCGCTGGTCAGCATCGTCGTACCGCCCAAGGTCCAGCCCAAGGACGGGCGGGCGGTCTTCTTCGTCGTCGAACCCGACCGCGCCCGGCTCGCCGACCTCGCCACGCGGCTGAGGGACGGCCGGCTCAAGCAGCTCGTCGGTGCTGTGCGGCCCTTCGCCGAGGCAGCCGCCGCGTTCGCCCCTGGCAAGCGCACCCCGGGCAAGACGATCATCCGCGTCACGGAAGACTGAATCAGGAGACCGATCATGATGAGAATGCGGATCGCCGGTGGCTTGCTGGCCGTCGCCACGCTGACGGCGGCCACGGCCTGCTCGACCTCGGACCAGCCCACCCACGCCACGGGCACGACCGCGGCCGCGGCATCGCCTGCGGCCATGGCATCGACAAGCCCCACCGAAACCCTCAAGCCGCTGCTCCAGCAGGCCCTTCCGAATGTGAAGGGCAAGACGTTCACCTCGGCGATCGTCGACTTCCCGCCCAACGCAAGCGCGCTGCCGCACCGGCACGGCCAGGCCTTCGTCTACGCCTACGTCCTCGAAGGCACCGTGCGCAGCCAGCTCGAGGGCAAGCCCGTGCGTACCTACCACCAGGGCGAGAACTGGGTCGAGCCGCCAGGTGCCCACCATGTCCTCGCCGAGAACACCAGCTCGACGACACGGGCCAAGCTCCTGGTCGTCTTCGTCTCCAACACCGGAGCCAAGCTCAAGGTCGACGACCCGGCGTCGTAGCCCGGTGGGCGCGCAGCGGGCGGCACCGCGGCGCGCAGCACCCGGCTACTTCTCCGAGACCGACCGTGCACCCCTCCGCCTGACCGAGGCGATCACATGCGTGCCGGACGGACACGCCAGCGACGAGGACTTCAACGCAGCCGCGGCCGTACTCACCGTAGACCAGGTCTCGGCGATCGCCTGGCTGGTAACCGTGATGAACGCCTTCAACCGTGTCGCGATCACCAGTAGGTCTGTCTTGATCTTGGTGTTGTGTGTGTCCTGGTGGGCAGGGGTTGGTGGCAGGTGGTGCAAATGCCGGTCCAGCACCTCAAGACGTCCTGGAGGGCGTCGAGTATCTGGTAGAAGGAGAGCCTTGGCCGGGCGCTTTTGGGGCCAGACGCTGTTCGGTGAGGAAGGCATGGGCTGCGGTCACGAGGGTGACGTAGTGGTGCCAGCCCGGCCAGGAACGGCCTTCGAAGTGGTCCAGGCCGAGGCCGTGCTTGAGTTCTCGGTAGTCGTGTTCGATGCGCCAGCGGACTTTGGCCAGGCGGACCAGGCCGGCGATCGGGGTGTCTGCCGGCAGGCTGGATAGCCAGTATCGGTGGGAGTCTCGGCCTCTTCTGGCCACTCCACAAGCAGCCAGCAGTCGGGCAGGATGCCGTCCCACCAGCCCTGCTCGGAGGATGCAGCGGCTTTGATCGGACGCTCGACGGCCTTGCCGGCGGGGCGGACGCGCACGGCGGCGACGCGGGACCGCAACTCCCCGCGCGTGCCCTGCCGCCAGGCGATGGTGGTGAACGCCTGCGGCTCGAGTCCGGCGGTCAGGGCCGCCACCGACGGTGCGGGCTGTCGATAGCGAGGCTGGGGCCGGTAGCCGATGGGTCCGTTGCGGTCCGGCGTCTCGGGCTCCGCGTCGAAGGGGTGGGCGGTCACATCCGCGCGGACGGCCAGCACGTAGTCGATTCCGCGGTCCGTCAGGGCGGCGCGCAGGTGTGCGTTGGTGCCGTAGGCGGCGTCGGCCACGACGACCGGCGGATTCATTCCCCAGTCGGCCAGCGTGTCGAGCATGTCCAGTACCAGCCGCCACTTCTCGCGGTGTCTGACCTCGGTCGGGCCGCGGGCGGCAGTCCTGCGGTCGTTGTCCGCTTCCCATTCCTGAGGCAGCAACAGCCGCCACTGCAACGGGCATGAGGCGGTGTCGGTCGCGGCGTGGACGCTGACCGCGACCTGGCAGTTGGCGCGTTTGCCCAGGGCCCCGCAGTACTGCGGGGCCACAGCGACCGACATTCTTCCGTCCTTGGGCACCGACACGTCGTCGATCACCCAGGCCGTCGGGGCGATGAGCGGCAGCATGCGTTCGCAGATCCGACGCTGCACCGGCACGGGATCCCAGGTGGACTGGTTCACGAACTGCTGGAGGTTCTGCTCGTTGCCGTCCGGCAGCCGAGCGGCCATGGCCTGGATCGACTTGCGGCGGCCGTCCAGCATCAGTCCCCGCAGGTAGCAGTCGCCCTTGGCCCGCTGGTCCTTGCGCGGCACCGAGGCGAACACATCAGCCACGTATAACGCCAACCTGGCCCGTACACGCTTCACTTCGTGTGCATCCACACATCCAACGTGCCCAGGAACAGCCCGACCCGGAAGACGACCTAACGGAGTCCTACTATGGCACGGCACGTCGGCAATGCTCTGGCGGTGAGGTTCGCCATGCGAGTACTCACCGTTGACCGGTCGGGTCCGTATGCGGGTTGCGTGCGGCGAGGACCGTGAACAGGGTGGCGATAACGGCAAGGGCGCCGTATCCGAGCGCGATCTGTGGTAGTGAAAAGGCGTTCGAGAGCTGGCCGAAGATGAGGCTGATCAAGGCGGCGCCGCTGTAGCAGAGGAGGTAGACCGCGCTGAAGATCGGCGCCCTGTCGGCCAGGGCGCTGCCGTGCAGCAGGCCGCGGGTGGCGGCGCTCACGGCGATGCCTTGACCGACGCCGGTGACGATGGTTGCAGCGATGAACAACGGCAGTGTGCCGATGGCAATGGCTGTGATGATGCCGATCCATCCGATCAGGACGATGATCATGCCGATGCGTTGGGCTGCCGCTGGTGTGAACCGGCCGCCGATGGGAGCGCCGAGAACGCTGGGGGCCATGTAGCAGGCAAACACCAGTCCGAGGATGAGCGGGCTGCGGGTATGGAGTTGATCTTCGACCAGTGCGGGCATGAAGGACTGGTAGAAAGCCCCGGTCGCATAGGCGGTCACGAACACCACGGCCGCGACAGGGAGCAGACGCCTGACCCGAGCCGGTACGCGGACCCGGGGCCGCAGTGATCGCCAAGCGCCCGGCGTCGGCTTCGCGGTCTCCGGGCTGACGACGATGAGTGCGGCAGACAGTACGAGGAGACCGGCGCAAACCAGGTAGATGAGCTCGCGTGGCCAGGGGGCGAACTGGACCAGGGCGCCGGCGGCGATGGCGCCGAGGGTGAGGCCGAGCATGGGTCCCTGGCTGGACGCGACGGAGGCCAACCATGCCGGCCTGGTGGGCGCGGCGTCGACGATGTAGGAGGTGAGGCTGCTGCTGGCCAACCCCGTACCGACGCCCATCAGGAGCCGACCGGCCAGCAGAGTGCCGATGTCGTGCACGTTCAGCAGCAGCAGACAGCCCAGCAGGAGCAGACCGAGGCTAGCGATCGCGGTGCGCCGTCGGCCCAGATGATTGGACAGCCTTCCCAGCACCAACAGTGCGGCGATAATGCCGACGGAGTAGGTGACGAAGGCCAGCGAGATGCCGGCGTTGGTGAACCCGTCCTCGGCCCGGTAGGTGTTGAACAGGGGGATCGGCGCGGCCGACGCGGCAAACGAGGCCACCAGGGAGACGATCCCAGATGAGAATGCCAGCCGGAGCGTTCTGCCCTGGCGAGGCCGGTTGATCACTGGTGACACATCTGCGTCGTCGAGAGGGGACGCATTCAGTCGCGACATGACGGATCAACCTCCGGTAGCTGTGCGAGTAGTCGCCGAGCCCAGGCCGGGCCGAACTTTTTGGGCTTGGCAACCCAGTTCTCAGGGGTAACACCATCCAAGACTGGGCTGTCAAGCCCAGTCTGCGGTGTCGTGTGACGTATGGAGGCCACGACGGGAACACGGGTTCCTCGCAAGCTCACGGACAAGGATCAGGCGACGCGCGCCCGGCATGCCGCGGTACTCATCTGCGCGAAGGGTGTCCACGCGACCAACAACGAGCAGCTCCGTCGCGCGGCCGGCGTCAGCGGGCCGCAGCTGAACCACTACTTCCCGACGAAGGAGAGTCCGGTCCTGGCCGTGATCGCCCGGCCTGCATGTGGACGCCGTGCGGCGCTGGCGCAAGCGGTTCGCCGCCGACGGCCTGGCCGCGCTGGAGGACCGGCCCCGGCCTGGTCGCTCCCGCCGTTACGGCCCCGACGTGCACCTGGCCATCGTCGCCACCGTCACCTCCGCCCGGCCCGCCACCAACAGCCACTGGACTCGCCGCGCCATCGCCCATCGCCTGAACGCCATCGGGATCTCAGCGTCCCAGGTCGGACGGATCCTGGCCGGCCTCGACCTCAAACCGCACCTGGTACGTGGGTGGCTCACTTGCCCGGACGATCCGAACTGCTACACCAAGGCCGCCGAGGCCTGCGCCCTCTATCCGCACTGCCCGCCCCACTCCGTCGTGCACAGCGTGGATGAGAAGACCGCGATGCAGGCTTGCTCCCGCCGCCATCCGACCCGCCCGGTGAAGCCTGGCCAGTTCGAGCGGCGCGAGTTCGAGTACCGACGCCACGGCACCGCCTGCATCATCGCGGCCCTGGACGTGCACACCGGTCAGGTCCTGGTCGAAGACATCGTCCGCAACGACTCGGCCACCTTCATCAGCTTCCTGCGGATGCTCGACCAGTCCATCGACCCGAAGCTCACGATCCACCTGGTCCTCGACAACGGGTCGTCCCATGCCCCGAAGGCGACCCGGGCCTGGCTGGCAGCACACCCGAGGTTCGCCGTCCACCACACACCCAAACACGCCTCGTGGCTCAACCAAGTCGAGATCTTCTTCTCGATCCTGGCCCGCCGACTGCCGCGGCGCGGTGAGTTCACCTCGCGCCAGGACCTCATCGACCAGATCTGCGAGTTCACTCTCGCCTACGACGATGAGACCCGACCGTTCCGCTGGACCTACGACGGAACCCCGCTCAAAGCCGCATGGCCCTCGCAAGATCAATGCGCTGCTGCACTAGCCGCCAGCGGCCTCACGCCATGATCCCCACCGGATCGGGGAAGAGCCGGTTTTGTTTTTGTCTGGCGCCGCGTCGGTCAGTCGGCGGACGGCAGAAAGCTGAAAGTGTCGGGGTCGACCGGGCGGTTCTGTCTGGGAAGGCCCGCGACGACGAGCAGATACGACTCGGTCACGAGGTTGTCCACAAGCGCCTGCTCGATATCCGCACCAGGTCTGATGGTGATCCAGTGCTTCTTGTCCATGTGGTAGCCGCGAGAAATGCTCGTGTGCGACGCGCGGAGAGTGTCCGCATCTGAGGGATCGGCTTTGAGGATCACGACCGGCTCCCCAGGCATCGATGTCTGCAGCATGAACACCTTGCCACCGACTTTCCACACCTCCCAGTCGCCGGTGAACCGGTGCGTGTGCTCTGAACGCGGGAGCTCTGCGGCGCACGCGGCCGCGCGGTTCTGGACTGTCCTGTCTGCGCGCATCTTGCCTCCTCGAGGTCGGTAGGGGTCGACTGCCCGGCGTCCGTCGAGGAGAGGTGCGGGTGCCGGACAGTCGAGTTGCGCAGAACCGAGCAGGCGCGCCGTTCGCGCACCCGCTCAGTTCGTCACATGTGGGTGAAGATCTTCTCGGCGTCGAAGCGCGAGACCGGCTGGCGAGAGACGCGCGTCTCGTCCGGGTACCCGAGCACGACGAGCAGCGTCGTGGTGAAGTCGGTGTCGGTGAGGCCGAACGCTTCGTCGATCGTCGCGCGGTCGAACCCTTCCAGCGGGGTGGCGTCGACTCCGAGAGAAGCGGCGGCCATCATGGTCGCGCCGACCACGAGGTACGTGTTCTTCTCCAGCCAGTGGAGCACGTCGCCGCCATAGTTCTCCGACTGGATCTCCACGAAGTTGGACGCTCCAGCCTCCCATCCCTTCTGGATCTCCGGGTCCGCGAAGCGACCGTCCGCGCGCTCCTTCGCGAAGATCTCCTGCAAGTGCTCGTCGGGAATCGTCTTGCGGGTCGTGAACACGATCGCGTGCGACGCGTTCCGCACTTTCTCCGCGTTGTCCGCGAAGCGGCCGACGAGAGCGTCCGCAAGCTTGTCCTTGCCGGCCTGCGACTCCAGCACATGGAAGTGGTTCGGCTGGATGTTGATCGTCGTCGGCGACGTGCGTAGGTAGCGCAGCAGGAGCTGGAAGGTCTCCTCCGGGATCTTCTTGTTCGGGTCGAAGTAGCGGGTGAGGTGCTTGGTGATCAGATTGTCGAGATCCATGGTTGGCTTTCGTTTCGTTGTCAGAGAGATCGGGGCAGGAGGCGGTTTCTGGGCGTTGGAGTCACGTCAGTACGTGGTGAACATCGCTTTCATTGGGGCGACCTCCGTGCCAGTCGATGCGGTCGCGGCGTCGTTGGTTACGCGCCTGCACCGGGGATGTCGACGACGGTTTCGTTGACGTTGTTGAGGTAGTTCGTGAGCAGCGTGACGACCACGACGGTGACGATCGCCTGGATCTCGGGGTCCGTGTACCCGGCTTCGCGGACCGCGGCGATGTCCTTGTCGCCCACCTGACCGCGGGTCTCGATCACCTGCTGGGAGAAGCGAGCGACGGCGGCACGCTTGGGATCGGTGGAGCCGCCGGTGCGGGCCAGCTCGATCTCCTCGGTGGACATGCCTCCGAGGTTCGCGGAGATGTATCCGTGCAGCGCCGAGCAGTAGTCGCAGTTGTTGGAATGGGACGTGGCCAGCGCGATCGTGTGGCGGGTCTTCGCGTCGAGGAGCTTCGCGATGCTGCCCTGCAGGCCCATCACGATCTCGAGGACAGTCGGGTTGGCGGCGAGCGTGGTGAACATGCCCGGAGCGAAGCCGAACTGCTTGGCGATGGCGTCGAGCGTGCCTTGCGTCTTGGCGTCGATGTCGGTGAGCTGGGGCGTGGTGAGACGAGACATGGTGGTGGTCCTCCGGCCGGTATCAGTCTGGGCTGTTTAGCCCACCCACAATGAACACGACTCGGATTGGGCTGTCAAGCCCAATCTGCGGGGTAGGGTGGTGACATGCAGATGAACGATGGATCGCGTGATCTTCGCGGGCGCACGGGCAAGGGGCTGGCGACGCGAGGTCGCATCCTCGAGCACGCCGCGGAATTGATCTACACGCAGGGGGTCCACGCGACGAACAACGAGCTGGTGCGAAGAGCAGCGGGGGTCAGCGGCTCGCAGTTGAGTCACTACTTCGCGAACAAGGAGAGCCTGGTGCGCGCCGTCATCGACTGGCAGGCCGAGAGCGTGCTCGGCTTCCACCGAAGCGAACGGTTCGCCGGCTTCGACACGATCGAGGCGTACCAGGAGTGGGCGGACTTCTTCGTCGTCTCCGGTCGCCCGTTCGAGAACGGCTGCAGCCTCGGATCCCTCGCGAGCGAGATCGTCAAGACCGATCTGGATGTCCGCGACGACCTCACCCGCGTCTTCGCCGAATGGCGGGACATCTTCCGAGCGGGACTCGAGCGGATGCAATATGACGGACGAATCGACGCGTCGGCGGATCCGGCGCAACTCGCACACATGCTGATCGCCGCCTACCAGGGAGGCAGCCTACTCGCGCAGATCGCCCGCGACATAGCGCCTTTGCGTGACGCGCTGTATGCCGCGGTCGAGCATCTTCGCGCGTACACAACGTCAGACGACGTCGTGTGAACCTGATACGAAGCCCGGGCCTCTTGTTCCAGGGATCTATCAGGAATCTGGCTCTGGCTCGTAGTCGGTGGTGACGCTGGGTGTCCGTCAGGGCAGGAGGATGCGGTGGCGGAGGAGGCCGAATCCGGCGCGTCCGTGCATCTGTCTCATGATTCTCTTGGTGCGGGTGTTGGCATCTTCGGTGCGGCCGTTGTGGTAGGGCAATGTGAGGCCGGCATCTACAGCGTGCCGGTCGATTTCGAGGCCGTTGGTAAGGCTGCGCAGGTGGGGCAGGTCCACGGCGCGGGCGGTGGTGATCCACTCGGTAAACCACGGCCCGGGCCCGCGAACTACGCGACCAGATTGACCACTTGACCGCCGTCCTGGCCGAGACCGAAGCGCGACTTGCAGACCTGGCCACCACCCGGAAGGTCATTGCCGAACGCGTCCCGCCCGGGACCAAGCCCGATCCGCCCGAGACGAACACCGCTTACCAGGCCATCGTGAACGCCTTCAACCAGCACCCCGGCCGGGCATTCCGAGCCCGCGAGCTGCACGAACTCCTCGGCATGCCCACCGACGAGGCGACCGTCAACGTCACCCGCAGCCGCCTCGGACGCCTCGCCCGACAAGGCTTCCTCGCCCAACCCGGACGAGTCCGCTACCAGAAGCGGACTTAACGTCCACTAAAGCACGGCCTACTGTATCCGTAGCACGGCTCCCGTACCGGGCTCGGGCGGGTGTCCACCAGGGTGGGCGCATGTCGGGCACACAGTATGGGCCGTCTCCCACGGGGCGCGACGTGGACCCGGGGCCTGACGAGGTCAGACAACGACCCGGGCTTCTGGGACCGGAGCGCCTATTCTGGGAATACAACGGATACAGCCTCTACGGAGATCTCCCGCAAGAAGAGCGCGAGGGTAGGCCTCGTCCCGGGAATCAGGCGCACTCGGAGGTACCGTCCCCCGAACGTCCCTCCGCGATTCACCGCTGGCGACATCGCCATCGGCACCTGTGATCCACGAGACGTCTTAGGTGGCACGGTAGGTGGGTGGCCAGAAAGACCAAAACCGCCGTTGATCGTCTACTCCCCCCTCTCCGGACGATTGGCTCCCCTTCTCGACGTAGGTGGTGCGCCCGTCGTGAGTGAACACCTGTGTTGCCCCGTCGGTGTAGGTGAATGGTGCCCTCGTCGCCGCTTCCGCGATGTCGGCTGCATTGATGCGGTCGCCGTGGCCTACCGCAGGCGTCTCGGTCCTAGACATGACAGGCTCCGATCGGGAGGTGTGTCGCCCAGGCGCGGGCAGGTGCAACGTTGACCACGTCAGACCCAGGGCTTCGCGCTGCTCGCACTGTCGAACCCTGCCGACCAGCGCCGCAGCACGGGATCACCGCTGATGGTTGTCGAACGATGCTTCGCCCTCCTGATGTGGACGTAATCGTCCTGTTCAGTCGCCCCAAGCAGTGGCCCACCCATCGGGGCTACAGGGTGGAGCGCGCGGCGGCGAGCAGCGGTTGCAGGACACGAATGAGAAGCAAGAAGTCCAAGCCTGTACAGGACTTCCCCGTCATGGACAGGGTGGGGCCGGTGTCGCGCGCCGATGTATCGGGGCTGTGGCCGGGCAAGGCTCGACACGGCGTACCCCGAATCAGCAAGCAACGAAGGAACACCGCATGACCGAGCCAACCGAACGGCCCCGCTACGCCATCGAGTACCCCGACGAGGCCGGACACCCCAATGGGAAAGGCACCCTCAGTCAGGACCAGGCCGTCCGCATCGACGAGGTGATCGATCATCCCCACGCCCCCGCGTTCGACTTCCACGTCGTCAACGACGAGAAAACCGGCATCTACGAGGCCATCGCCGGCGACACCGAGATCGCCGGCCTGCCCTACAACGTCGCCGGCGACGACCGACTCGTGCTCATGGCCACCTCAGTGTTCCCCGAGTACCGCAGACAGGGCATCGCCACCGAGCTGATCCGACGCGTCCTCGACGACGTGCGCACGCGAGGAATGACGGTCACCATCATGTGTCCGATCGTGCGCACCTTCATCGAGCACAACCCCGAGTATGCGGACCTCATCGACCCTGAGCACCCGGGCGCGACCACAGGGTCGCACCAGTCCTGAACCAACCCGCTGGGCTCCGCTGACAGAAGGTGTTCGACAGTGACGACCAACATCGAGGCCGAGGCGGCCTTTCGTGAACAGAACAACGCGGCCCTCATCGCTGCTCTGGGCGAGACCGGTCTCCGTGAGGCCGAGTCCGCCTGGGAGGTCGATATCGCCAACGACGCGGAGCGCGGTCGCTGGATCGCGTCCCTCGGTCCCGAAGCGATCGCAGAACTCCCATATCGCTTCGTCGGCGGCCGCGTCGTACTGTTGACGACCTGGGTCGACCCCGCCTACCGCCACCATCGGGTAGCCACCGAGCTCATCGCTCGCGTGCTGAACGAGATCCGCGAGAGCGGAAAGAAGGTCACCATCATCTGCCCGGTTGTGGGCGAGTTTATTGCCCGCCACCCGCAATACCTCGATCTCATCGACAAGGTTCATCCGGGCTCAGGCGCCCACCCACAGCACGAACCCGCAGACGGGCCGGACCACCAGCACGGTCCCGCGGGCGGGCCGGACGACGAGAAGCAGATCGCCGCGCTCGAGCGCGACTTGATGTAGCCGTCCGTCTTTCAAACGTGCTTCGAGTCCTTCGGCGAGTCCGGATATGGTCGGCGCGGACGAGCATCGGCAGTGCCTCGACCCCCGCCGATGCCGTCGGCGCCTTCAACCCGACCGAACGGGACAAAAACGAAGACAACCATCCGGGTTCGTCCATCTGAACGCGGAGAGAACAGAGATCCCTCGTTATCTCGTGCAGGAGGTGAACGAGGGCTGTTACGGAGAGAGGTATTCAGATGAAAGCGGTTGTGGTGACGGACGGCAGGGATGAAGCTAGTGGAGCGACCCGATCCGGACACGGCGGGGCTCGCTAGCCTTGAAGGCGCGAACTGCGGCGATGTCGTCGTGGAAGTTCATGCGTCAGGATTCACTGGGACGAGCTGGAGTGGCCCTCGACCTGGATCGATCGCCTCGGCCGTGACCGCACGCCGTCAATCCCGGGCCACGAGGTGGCCGGTGTAGTCACCGCCCTCAGCTATGGAACGGCGGGGCTGTCGGTGGGACAGCGGGTGTTCGGCCTCACCGACTGGACCCGCGACGGCACCCTGGCAGAGTTTGTCGTGGTCGAGGCGCGCAACCTTGCGCCGTTGCCCGGCGACGTTGACTTCACGGTAGGTGCGGGCGTCGCGATGACTGGCCTGACCGCGTGGCAGGGGCTGTTCGAGCATGGCCACCTCGGGGCGGGGCAGAGCGTCCTTGTGCACGGCGCGGCCGGCGCCGTGGTGGATAGCGTTGGTGACCAGTTCGCTGATGAACAGCTCCGTGGTGGGCACGAGCTGCTCCAGTCCCCATTCGCTGAGTTGATGGGCGGCCAGGTGCCGGGCGGCGCTGACGACGGCCGGCTCGGTTGGCAGGTCCCAGGAGGCAATGTGGGCCGGCTTGAATGTGTGGATCCGGGCGAGGAGCAAGGCGACGTCGTCAGATGCTGCCTGAGTCGGCACGGTTTCCATCACTGAGGGGCACAAGTCTTCCAAGGACTGTTCGGGTTGTGCCAGGGCGGTGCCGAGGCGGTGCATGCCGACCTCGATGTCGTCGTCACGGGATTCGACCAGGCCGTCGGTGTAGAACGCGAGCAGGCTTCCTTCGGGCAGTTCCACTTCCACGGCGTCGAAGGGGACCAGGCCGAGGCCGAGGCCGAGTGGGGCTCCGGTGGGCAGGTCGGGGAAGGTGACCTGGCCTTGTGCGTCGACTAGGGCAGTTTACGGGCGAGCATCCGGTAGAGGTTCCCGGCGACGACGGTCAGTGTGGTGTCCAGGTCGACGTTGAGTGGGACTCCGGGGGACAGGTTGATTCGATCTTGGTCGGCGTTCAGAAAGACCACTTGAACTTCGGCGGAGCGCAGCCGTGACATGCATGCTCATCGACATCGAACGGCGTCAAGGGCCCGGGAGACGCGCCGTACCCGCCTCCCGGGACGTCGCCACGGATGGGGCCGCGACCTTGCTGAACGACAAGCCGCACAACCGCGGGGATCTGCACGCACCACGACGGTCTCGCGCGCCCGCCTCATGAGTCGGATGCCCCACTGCCGCATGGGCCCGCCGTCGAGGAGACGACCCTTCTCACGTTCGATGGGCCGTCTCAGACCGTCGCCGGCTAGCGAACCTGCAGTACGTCGACTTCGGGAGACCTCACGAAGGTCTGCACGTAGTCGATGGCTGCCTGCAACGCGTCCTTCAGCGGGGTGATGTCCCGAGCGACCTGAGCGAGGAGGCTGCCGCCTTGGAATGCGGAGAGAAGTAGATTGGCCAGCTGCGTCGGATCCGCGTCAGTGCTGATGCGGCCGAGTTGCTGCATGTGCTGGAGCCCGTCGCGGAAGATGTCCCGCCACTGATCGAACGCACTGGCGAGCTCATCGTGAACGTCAAGGTCAGTCTTGATGATCTCGCTCGCGAGGGAGCCGAGGCTACAGCCTTCCTGGTAGGCGCGCTCGTAGCCGACGTAGAAATCCGCCCACTCCCGAAACGCGTCGAGATCGTTGAAGGAGGCGAATCGCTCACTGCGATGGAATGCGAGGACGCGATCGGCCTGCCAGGCGATGACTGCCAGGACGAGACTCTCCTTGGTCGGGAAGTAGTGGTTGAGCTGTGACCCACTGACGCCGGCTGCGCGACGGAGCTGCTCGTTGTTCGTCGCGTGGACACCCTTCGTGTAGATGAGTTCCGCGGCATGCTCCAGGATCCGGGTACGCGTCGCCTGGCCCTTGTCCGTGAGCTTGCGAGGCACCCGAGCTCGTGTCGTGGCTTCCATACGTCGCACGATACCGCAGGGTGGGCTTGACAGCCCAGTCTTGGGCGGTGTTAGCTCTGAGGAGTGGGCTGACAAGCCCAAAAACGCTCGGCCTGACCTGGGCTCGGCGACTACTCGCACGCCTACCGGAGGTTGATTCGCTATGTCACGACTGAACGTTCCCTCTTCCGACGATGTCCCCGCGGGAGCGCAAGACATCCTCGACAACATCGGCGGACAGCTCGGCTTCGTCCCGAACATGTTCAAGACCATCGCGTCGAACCCGACCGTTCTTGACGCAGTCGTGACGCTGCAGAGCACCATGAGTCGCGTTCTGGACGCGAAGACGCGGCACACCATCGCGCTCGCGGTCTCGGAGGCCAACGGTTGCGCTTACTGCCTGGCGATTCACACGTACGTATCGTCCGAACTCAGCGGAATGTCGAGCGACGACATCGACCTGGCTCGCGCCGGGAGCTCGGTCGACCCCAAGCGCGCCGCAGCCGCTCGCTTCGCTCAGCGGGTGGTCGAGAGCCGCGGGCGAGTCAGCGACGCAGACCTCGCGGCTGTGCGCGGCGCGGGCTACACCGACCCGCAGATCTTGGCGATCGTCACGGTCGCAGTGCAGGCCCTGCTGACCAATTTTCTCAACAACGTCAACCAGACCGACATCGACATCCCCTCCGCCGGCTCGGTCGGTACGCCCAGTTGAGCGCCGAAACCCCAGAATGAAGATATGGCGGCCGGCCTCTACCTACCGTCGGCCGTACCGACTGAAGGGATAACCATGAAGGCAAGCGGAGTGTCCGGACCCGATGCGGACGTCGTCCTCCTGGAGGTGCCTGAGCCGTCGGCTCCTGGTGCTGGTCAGCTTCTGCTGGAGGTGGAGGCGGCTGGTGTCGGTCCGTGGGATCGGTTGCTGAACGGTGCGGGCTGGGATGTGGGGCTGCGTCCGCCAGCGGCGCTGGGTGTAGAGGGCGTGGGCCGGGTTGTGGCTGTGGGTCCTGATGTCGAGGGCTTCGCTGTCGGTGACCGGGTGCTTGCGCATGAGGCCCCGTTGCCGGGTGGCAGTGGCTTCTGGGCTGAGCGGGTGCTGATCACTGCGGCCAGTGCTGCGATCTGCCCGGCGGGGCTGGATCCGGTGCAGGCGGGGGCGCTGCCGGTTGCCGGGCTCACGGCGTACCAGTCGCTGGAGGCGCTGGGGCTCAGCCAGGGGCAACGGCTTCTGATCACCAATGGTGGTGGGGCGACCGGTGTGCTGGCGTTGCAGATTGCTGTTGCTCGGGGGATCGAGGTGACGGTGACGGCGTCCGCTTCGGCTGCTGAGCGCCTGCGTCGTCTGGGTGCGTTGGAGGTCGTCGACTACCACGGCTCGGATTGGGCGGGTCGAGTTCGTGGTGGGTTCGATGGTGCGCTGATCGCTGCTGGTGGTACGGCGCAGGCCGTGCTGTCGCTGGTGCGGGACGATGGGCGTCTGGTGTCGCTGACCTCGGACGCGCCAGAGGGAGAGCGTGGTATCACCAGCACGGACCTCTACGTCCGGCCTGATGCCGCTCAGCTAGCCCATCTGGCGGAGGCGGTTGTGGAAGGGAAGCTGAAGCAGAACGTGGAAGCGCTCCCGTTGAGTGAGGGGCCGGCCGCTTTCGCCCGGGTGTCCGCCGGGCAGGCCGGCGGCAAGAAGATCGTGCTCACCTGAGCACATCCACGACGGGGTGTCTCCCGGCCCTGACACCGCGTCATGGCACCCGCCGGACACGGTACGGCCCCGTGCGCGGCCGTACTCACCAGGCGCGGCGCACATCAGGCGGTCGACCCGGGGGCTTCCAACGCGATCGGGAAGCCCGCGCGACAGCGCAGAGCGAGCGCCGGGGCATCGGCCGGACCAGGCCATCGTCCTGTTGTGGCACTCGAAAGAGGCTGCGTCGTGACGGCCAGGAGGGCGGTGCACGCAGACGTGTTAGGAAAGGTTGACGAGCGATGGGAATGCTCACTGAGGACATGCGGCAGATCGTCACCAGCGCCAAGCTGGCGTTCGTTGCGACGGTCTGCGAGGACGGCTCTCCGAACCTCTCCCCGAAGGGGTCCGTGCGCGTCTACGACGACGATCACCTGGTATTCATGAACATGGCCTCGCCCAATACGGTGGAGAACCTGCGGCACAATCCGCGGGTTGAGGTCAACGTGATCGACTTCCTGCTCCGGCGGGGGTACCGCTTCAAGGGAACAGCCGAGATCCGCGGGAAGGGTGACCCGGTGTACGACTGGTCCCGCCAGTGGGTGCTGAACACCCACGGCGATCCCATCTACCCGTGCCACCAGGCCGTACTGATCAGGGTGGACCGGGTGCTGCGGGTGGACTCTCCCGCGTACACGTTCGGGCACGCGAACGAGGATGACCTGAAGCATGAGTGGGCCGCCAACTACGGTGTGGCATACCTTTGATGCGACATCGGGCCACCTGCCCCGCAGGGCCGGCCGCAGACCGTGGTCTGCGCCGACCGGCCGCCGAAGTGCGAGCGTCCGCTGAAGGGCTCGGCGGTGGACGCGGTCAGGGTGCAGATCCGCAAGCTTTTGCGGGAGACGCCGACGATGCCGGCGACGGTGACTGCGGAGCGGATCGGCTGGCAGCGGGGGAGGACGATCCTCAAGGAACGTGTTGTGCGTGAGCTCGGACCGGCGTGTTTGCCGGTGGACCCGGTGTCCCGGAGGACGTATCGGCCGGGCGAGCCGGCCCCGTGTGACCTGTGGTTCTCCGAGGCGGATATTCCGCTCGGCCATGGGTAGACGGGCCGGGCCGGTCTTGGTGATGGTGTCCGGCTGCTCGTGGGTGATCGCCGCGAGGATGCTGCCCGCGGCGGACCGGGACCCTGATCCCGGCCCCGGTCGGGGAACGGCTGGCGATTGCCACCGCGGAGCACAACAATTGCACCTGCTGTCCTTCCGCCCACACCTACATAGGGGCATACGTCGCCAAGGTCGACGCCGGGGGACTGGAGCGTGCCCGCCACGCGGAGTCCGCCGACCCGCATGCTGCCGCAGTGCTGGCCCTGTCCGACGCCACTGCCCGCGGCCACATCGGTGAGACGCAGCTCAGGGTTGCCCGGGCCGTGGGCGTCACCGACGCCGAGATCGCCGAGATTGCGGGCAATCTGGTGTTGAACATCCTCACGAACTACTTCAAACGTCCTCGCCGATACCGACATCGAATGGCCGGTCGTCACCCCGCTCACCGACGCCTGACCGACGCGCCCTGGCCTGGTCGGAGAGCCCCCGCCCAGGCCCGACCCACCAGGCCCGACGCGCAGCACCACCGCCTCGACCGTCGTCAGGCACTCCCAGGAATGCGAGGAAGAACATGAGCGAATCGCACGAAACCCAGACAGGAGTGCCTTACGACGTGGTCGTGCTGGGCGCAGGGCCGGCCGGTGCGAACGTCGCCGACCGCGCCCGTGCTACCGGCCTCTCCGTAGCGGTCGTGGAACGGGAACTGGTCGGCGGTGACTGCGCGTACTGGGCGTGCGTGCCCAGTAAGGCGCTGCTGCGGCCGGTCATCGCGCTCGCCGACGCGCGGCGCGTGGACGGTGCCCGGCAGGCTGTCACCGGTCGGGTCGACGCCGACGGCGTCTTCGCCCGTCGCAACCGCTCTGTCTCCGACTGGGACGACACCAGACAGGCTCTGTTCCTCAAGTCCATCGGAGCCGACCTCTTCCGTGGCCACGGCCGTCTCGACGGGCCCCGACGCGTCAGCGTCACCCGTGACGACGGCGCCCGGCAGACCCTCACTGCCAGGCACGCAGTGGCCATCGCCACCGGAAGCCGACCAGCGTTGCCCGACATCCCGGGCATCGCCGAGGCCCGTCCCTGGACGAGCCGGCAGGGCACCGAATCCAGCACCGTGCCCACTCGCCTCGCCATCATCGGCGGCGGCGGAGTCGGCATCGAGATGGCCACCCTCTGGCAGGGCCTCGGCTCCCAGGTCACCCTGCTCGCCCGGCGCCGTTTGATCCCCCGCATGGAACCCTTCGCCGGCGAAGTGGTCGCTCAGGGATTGAGAGAGTCGGGCGCGGATGTGCGGACCGGCGTCCAGGTGACCGCCCTGCGCCGCCCGGACCCCGAGGGGCCGGTCACCCTCACCCTCGACGACGGCAGCGAGCTGGAGGCCGACGAGGTCTTGTGCGCCACCGGCCGCACCCCCGCCACCGACGATATCGGCCTGGACACCATCGGCCTCACCTCCGGCTCCTGGCTCGATGTGGACACCACCTGCCTGGTGCAGGGGGTCGACGGCAACTGGCTGTACGCCCTCGGCGACGTCAACCATCGTGCCTTGCTCACCCATCAGGGCAAGTACCAGGGCCGGACGGCAGGCGACGCCATCGGCGCCCGGGCCGCCGGCCGCCCGCTGGACGACACGCCCTGGGGCGACCATGCCACCACCGCCGACCAGTACGCCGTACCGCAGGTGTTCTTCAGCGACCCCGAGGCGGCCGCAGTGGGCCTGAGCGCCGAACGGGCGGAGCGCGCCGGATACCGCATCAAGACCGTCGACCTGGACTTCAACGCCGCCCAGGGCGCCAACCTCTACGCCGACGGCTACCAGGGCCACGCCCGGCTGGTCGTCGACCTCGACCGGGAAGTCCTCCTCGGAGTGACCTTCGTCGGTCCCGGCGTCAGCGAGCTCCTGCACTCGGCAACCATCGCGGTCGCCGGCGAGATCCCGCTCAAACGGCTCAGGCACGCGATCGCCCCCTTCCCCACCGTCAGCGAGATCTGGCTCTTCCTCCTCGCCGCCTACCGGCACGATCAGGAGACGCCGTAGACCACCGCCACCTAGCACCCTCGCCTCCCAGTCCGCGCCCCTGACGCGGCCGCACGCACGGCACCGACCCCACCCGGCAACCCGACCTACTGACTACTTCGGGTTGTTGTCGGCCAATCGGTGAGGGTGAGTCCGGTGCTAGCAAGGCAGCCGTCGATCAGGGCGGGGCGGAGCTGAATGTGCGGTCACGCGACTGATCAGGCACCGGGTCCGCCGTCGAGCCCCTCGTCGATCAGCGCCGACAGGCTCGTGGTGGCCTTGGATGTGAGGCGCCTCACCTTCCCCATGAACGCCTCCCACGCGTCAGCGCTGTCGCCCAGTTCCTTCCGCAGCAGCCGAGCAACCCCAGGAGCCTGTGCCGTGCCGCCTAGCCTGCCGCTTGTACGCCGCCGGTCCTTTGACCGGCAGGAATGCTCGGCGGGTAGTCCCGAGGTGTCCCGGTCGCTGGGCCGTGTACCGCTCCGGGCAGGGAGCCGGGCCGCCACCCGCTTCGTTCCGCGCTCCGTGCGGCAGCGTGCACAGGACCCGCCCCAGCGCCAGCTCGGCCCTCCAACCGAGGCCGCACCCGCCTGACTTCGCGCTTCAGCTGTCTTCCCGGCGTGGCTGGTACTGGTTTTCCCAGGGACCGGTGCCCAGGAAAAGGCCTCCCTGTATGTCCGGGTTCTTCCCCGTGACGATGGATTCCGCAAGGCGCCTTCGAACACGAAAGCCGCCTCTGCCACCGACGTCGTCCATGCGACGCCAAAGAACCACGAATCCAGGGACAGAACATGCGTGACAACACCAAGCTGTACATCGACGGCGCCTGGCGCGAGCCTCTCGAGGGCGGGGTGGCCGAGCTGACCGATCCGGCCACCGGTGAGGTGTCCAGCCGGGTGGCGGTCGGCGATCTGGCCGACGTCGATCTGGCGGTTGCTGCGGCCCACCGGGCATTCCCCTCCTTCTCCCGCACCACTCGCGAGGAGCGCATCGAGTTGCTGGAGCGGATCGCCGACGAGTACGAGCGCCGCGCCGAGGACATGGCCCAGGCGGTCACCGCCGAGCTGGGCTGTCCGCTGCCGCTGTCCCGTGCCATGCACGTGGCCGCCGGACTGATCCAGTTCCGGGCCGCCGCCCAGGTGCTCAAGACGTTCGCGTTCACCGAGGACCGTGGCGCCACCCACATCCGCAAGGAAGCCATCGGGGTAGCGGCTCTGATCACTCCGTGGAACTTCCCCGCCCTCCAGCCGGCCGGCAAGACCGCCTCGGCGCTGGCGGCCGGCTGCACGGTCGTGCTCAAGCCGGCTCAGCTGGCTTCGTACTCGGCCGTCGTCCTGGCCGAGATCCTGGACGCCGCCGGCGTCCCCGCCGGTGTCTTCAACCTCGTGACCGGCCGCGGCTCGGTGATCGGAAACGCGCTTGCCTCGCACCCCGACGTCGCCGTCGTGTCCTTCACCGGCTCGGGTGAGGCCGCGCTCCAGGTGAACGCCGCCGCTGCCGAGAGCGCCAAGCGTGTGGCCACCGAACTCGGCGGCAAGTCGCCGCAGGTGATCATGCCGGATGCCGACCTCGACGTCGCGGTCGACACGGTGCTCACCTGGCTGATGGCCAACACCGGCCAGATCTGCAGCGCGCCGAGCCGCACCCTGGTGCCGCGCGAGCGGCTGGAGGAGTTCCTGTCGGTGCTGCTCCCGCGGGTGGAGTCGCTCCGGATCGGCGACCCGCGCGCGGAGGGCACCGACATGGGCCCGCTGATCTCCGGCGAGCAGTGGCGGACCGTCCAGCGCTATGTCCAGTCCGGCCTGGACGAAGGAGCCCACCTGGTCACAGGCGGCCTGGGCAAGCCGCAGAGCCTGGAGAACGGGCACTTCGTCAAGCCCACTGTGTTCACCGGGGTCACCAACGACATGACCATCGCCCAGGAAGAGATCTTCGGTCCGGTCATGTCGATCATCACCTACGACACGGTGGACGAGGCCGTCCAGATCGCC
This sequence comes from Streptomyces sp. NPDC030820, assembly GCF_055572075.1. NCBI lineage: Bacteria > Bacillati > Actinomycetota > Actinomycetes > Kitasatosporales > Streptomycetaceae > Streptomyces > Streptomyces sp. NPDC030820. The sequence continues at coordinate 24,900 of NZ_JBVIEB010000028.1, read as the reverse complement.
AACGACACCCGGTACGGCCTCGCCGGTTATGTCACCGGCAGCGATCTCGCGGACGCCGAGGAGGTCGCGTCCCGCATCGAGGCGGGCTACGTGATCATCAACAACGCCGAGTTCGACTGGACCGCCCCCTGGGGCGGCTACAAGGAGTCGGGCAACGGCCGTGAGTGGGGCCCCGACGGCTTGCGGGAGTACCTGGAGACCAAGGTCGTCCTCGGCCGCTGACGGCCGACGCCGGAATTCCACGGAGAGGGCAAGACTCTTGAACGCCACCGACACGCCGGCCGCCCTCACGAGCCGGGGGCGCCGGCACCCCACCGCACGCCACCGCCGGCTGCACCGTCCCTGGCACTTTCGGACCGTGGTCGGCGTCGTCTTCGTGGTCATGGCCGCCAGCAGCGCGCCGTCACCGCTGTACGGGCTCTACCAGCAGCAATGGCACTTCGGCACGACCGTCTCGACGATCGTCTACGCCTGCTACGCCCTCGGCGCGATCCTGACCCTGCTGCTGGCAGCGGGCCTGGCCGGGCATCTGGGCACCCAGCGGACGATCGGCGTGGCGCTGGTCACCATTGTCGTCAGCTTCCTTGTGTTCCTCCTGGCCACGGGAGCCTGGGCGCTGTGCCTGGCCCGCCTGGTCCAGGGCGTCGCGGTCGGGCTGCTCACCAGCAGCGCGGGCTCGGCACTGATGGATCTGCACCGGGACCGCAGTCACCGCGTCGCGGCGGCGGCCAACAGCGCGGCGACCTCGACCGGCATCGCGCTGGGCGCGGTGTTCTCCGGACTCGCCGTTCAGTTCGCCCCCGCACCACTGATCACCCCGTTCGTCGTGCTGGCCGTCCTGTCCATCGCTGGACTCGGACTGGTGCGGGCCATTCCCGCCTGGCAGACCGTGCCGGCACGGCCACGGCCCTGGCGACCCCGGGTGCTGCGGCTCGGTGCGGAGTCACGGGGCGTCCTGCTTCGGGTGGCGCCCATCGTGACGGCCAGTTGGGCGGTCGTCGGCCTGTACCTGGCGCTGGGGGTCGACCTGGTCGCCGGCTTGCTGCACACCACCGACAGGGCACTGTCCTCGGTGGTCATCCTCGTGGTGCAGGGCTGTGGCGGCATCGCTCCCATGCTGCTGCGCAGGCTCGGCGACCGGGCGGCGTCCGTGACGGGGTGCGCGCTGCTCACCGCCGGGGTCGGGGTGTCCGTGATCGGGTTCGACGCCGCTCACGCCGTCCTGTTCTTCATCGGTGCGGCGATCAGCGGCGCGGGCTTCGGCCTGTGCTTCATGGGGTCCACCAGCACCGTGACGGCGGCGGCGCTCGCCAGGGGCCACTCCCAGCTCCTGCCGGGGTTCTTCGCCCTGGCGTACGTGGCGGTGAGCATGCCGGTGGTCGCGCTGGGCGCCGTCGCTTCCCGGCTCGGCATCGCGCCAACCTTTTCCTGGTTCGCGCTGCTCGTGGCACCGCTCGCGGTGGCGGCAGGAGCGATCGCCGTCCACTCGGGCCGACCTCAGCCGGGCTGATCGGCCAAAGCATTGCGTAGCAGACTAATTGCAGTAGCCAGTGCCATTACGCCACATTACGGACAAATCAGTGCACAGACGCACGCACTGCATCCCCCTGATTCTCCCGAAAATCAAACGAACGAAAGGCAGTGGCATGGCCACTTGGTTCATCACTGGTGCGTCCCGCGGTTTCGGGCTGGAGATCGCCCGTCAGGCGCTGGAGCGCGGTGACAAGGTCGTGGCGACGGCCCGCAGCCCCAAGGGCGTTCAGGACGCGCTCGCCCAGTACGGGGACAACCTGCTCGCGGTCGCCCTGGACGTCACCGACGAGACACAGGCCCGTGCGGTTGTCGAGGAAGCCGTGCAGAAGTTCGGCGGGATCGATGTCCTGGTCAACAACGCGGGACGCGGTGTTCTGGGCGCCGTGGAGGAGACCACCGATGCCGCGTTCCGCTCTGTCTACGACACCAACGTCTTCGGTCTGGCCAACGTCACCCGCGCGGTGCTGCCGGTCATGCGCCGGCAGCGGTCGGGCCGCATCCTCAACCTGAGCTCCATCGGAGGCTTCCGCAGCGCGGCGGGCTTCGGCGTCTACTGCTCCACCAAGTTCGCCGTGGAGGGCCTCTCGGAGGCCATGCGTGACGAACTGGCACCGCTGGGGATCCAGGTCACGATCGTCGAGCCGGGATACTTCCGCACCGACTTCCTCGACGCCACCAGCCTGCACACGGAGGGCCAGGTCATCTCCGACTACGCCGGGACCGCGGGTGCCGTGCGCGAGGCCGTCCCGGGCCTCAACCACGCCCAGCCCGGTGACCCCGTCAAGGGGGCCACGGCCATCCTCACCCTCGCCGACGCCGCGAACCCGCCGCAGCGCGCGCAGCTCGGCAGCGACTGCGTGGCGGAGATGGACCGCAAGATCGCTCACCTCCGGGAGGAGACCGACGCCTGGCGCGAGCTGGCCCTGTCCACGGACCATGACGATGTGAAGGGCGCCGTCTGACCCGCAGCGTGACACGCATGGGTCGGACGAGTCCTCATACGAGAAGGAGGCTGCCGTGACCGAACTCGGCGAATTCCTGCGCGCGTGCCGCGCCCGCGTCAGTGCCGAGCAGTTGGGGCTGACCACGACAGGGCACCGCCGGGTGCCCGGACTGCGGCGCGAGGAACTCGCCTCGCTGGCGGGCGTCAGCGTGGACTACATCGTGCGGCTGGAACAGGGCCGCGTGAAGTCCGCCTCGCCCGCCATCCTGTACGCCCTGGCGAGAGCCCTGGAGCTGCGCCCCGACGAGGAGGAGTACCTGCTGCGGTGCGCGGCCGAAGCCGGCCTCTCCGGCGGGGCGAAGCCGACCTCGGCGAGAAACCCGCGGCTGTCACAGGCGACTCAGGTCCTCCTGGACAGCATGGTGAACGTGCCGGCACTGGTGCTCGGCCGCCGCATGGACATCCTTGCGTGGAACAGCTTGAGTTCCGCGCTGTTCACCGACTACTCCAGACTGCCGGCCAAGCGACGCAACCACATATGGCTCACCTTCCTCGACCCCGAGGTCCGGGGGCTGTACGCGAACTGGGAGCAGGTCGCCCAGGAGTGTGTCGCCTACCTCCGCATGGACGCCGGCCGCTACCCGAACGATCCCGAACTCGCCCGGCTCGTCGGGGAACTGTCTATGAAGGACCCCGACTTCCGCCGGTGGTGGTCCGACCACAAGGTGCGGTCCCAGCGGCAGGGCCGCAAGGAGTTCGTCCACCCGGTCGCCGGGGAACTGAGCCTGGACTTCCAGGTGCTGGACGTACGAGGCGCCGCGGAGCAGAGCCTGCTCGTCTACACGGCGGAACCGCACTCGCCCAGCGAGCAGGCCCTCACCTTCCTTGCGGGCTGGGCCGCCACCGAGCTGCCCGCCCGACCGGACGAGGCGGCCTCGTCCACGGGAGAACCCGCTGACGAGGCGAAGCGACGGGGCTGAGCTACCCCGTCCGCTGAGCGCCCCCCCGAGTCTGTCTCGGGGGGCGCTTTCCGCCGCGTCAGCGGCCGCGAGCGACCTGCCTGCGGTAGTCGCCGGGCGACATCCCCGTGATCCTCTTGAAAGCAACGCTCAGCGCGCTTTCGGATCCGTACCCCACGGATCGGGCGATGGAGGCCACCGTCTCGGTACCACCCCGCAGATCCCGGGACGCGAGTTCGATGCGCCATCGCGTCAGATACTCAAGCGGCCCCTGACCGACCGTGTCCTTGAAGCGCGCGGCGAGAGTCGATCGGGACACCGCACCGATGCGCGCCAAGTCGGCCACCGTCCAGGAGTGCGCCGGAGTCTCGTGCATGGCGCGCAAGGCCGCGGCCACCGCGGGATCGGCCAGACCGGCAAGCCACCCGGACACCGCCCGCGGCTCGCGCGCGAGGTGCAGACGCAGGACATGGATCAGCATGACAACGGCGAGATGCTCCGCCATCAGCGTCGAGGCCGGCGGTCGGTGCCGCAACTCCCGGTCGATCGCGGCCAGCGCCCACTCCACGGCCTCCGCCTGACTGGTTCCGGCAGGCACATGGATGACCGGCGGCAGGGAGTCGAGCAAAAGCTCGTGCGCTCTGGCGCCGAAGGAGAAGCGGCCGCCGATGAGCAGCACGTCGTCGCCGTGGCCGACTCTTGCGACACCGCGCTCGGCCCGGGAGAACACGGGGCCGGCGCTGACCGGAGTCGCTTCTGAGCCGCTACCGAGAGTGAAGCCCCGCGCTCGGGTCAGGAGGTAACAGTCACCGGCCGCCAGCGGGATCGCCTCATCGACACCGTCGACCTCGAGCAGGCAGCGACCGCGTCGTACGGCGTTGAACTTCACTCCGGACGGCGCGTCGAACCGCACGGCCCATGATCCGCCCGCCACCAGACTCGTGGACAGGTGACTGCGTGTCTCCAACAGGGCCAGCACATCCTCCAGAGGATCCACGGACGCCTCCCTCGGACGATGGCTAAAGCCTGGCGGATGTTCGATGATAGATCGTCCAGGGATGGGCCCGTAGGGTCGGGATTCGGGATTCGTGACCGCGATCCCCCTCGTGAAAGGCTCTCTGTGAACGCCAGCCCCCGTCCGGCCACCACACCCTTCGACTCCCGCGCCACCGCTGCCGAGGTGATCGACGGCGTGAATCTCACCGGCCGCCGCGCCGTGGTCACCGGCGGTGCATCCGGCATCGGCACCGAGACCGTTCGGTCACTGGCCACCGCCGGCGCGGAGGTCACGATCGCCACTCGCCGGCCGGCGACCGCCGAGCCGCTCATCCGCGAACTCTCCGCCGTCCATGGCGCGGGCACGGTGCGGGTCGAGGCGCTCGACCTGTCGGATCCGGCATCGGTCGACTCCTTCGCGCGGGCATGGCGAGGGCCGCTCGACATCCTCGTCGCCAACGCCGGGATCATGGCGCTTCCCACCCGAACCGTCACCGCGCGCGGCTGGGAGATGCAACTCGCCACCAACTTCCTCGGGCACTTCGCCCTTGCCACCGCGCTGCACGCCCCTCTGTCTCAGGCAGGCGCCGCCCGCATCGTGGTCGTCAGCTCCGGCGCACATCGCATGGCTCCCTTCGACTTCGACGACCCCCACTTCGAACAGCGTGCGTACGAGCCTTGGGCGGCTTACGGGCAGTCCAAGTCCGCCGAGGTCCTCTTCACGGCGGGCGGTGCCCGGCGCTGGGCCGACGACGGAATCATGGTCAACGCGCTCAACCCCGGGTACATCCTCACCAACCTCCAGCGCCACCTCGACGACGACACCATGCGTGCGTTCGGTGTGATGGACGGCGAGGGAAACCTGACCCCGCTACCGCACTACAAGACTCCCGCCCAGGGAGCCGCGACCTCCGTGCTGCTGGCCGCGTCACCACTCCTGGACGGTGTGACCGGCCGATACTTCGAGGACAACCAGGAGGCTCGCGTCGTCGACGGCGGCGAAGAGCAGCCCGGGGGCGTGGCCGCTCACGCCCTCGACCCGCAGGCAGCGGACCGGCTCTGGGAGTACGCGACCGACGCCATCCGGTGAAGCCCGTCGCCCTTGGCCTTCGGCGTGCATCCCCCCGATGCCTCGACCAGCCGACCCGGAGGCCGTGGGACTGCTGAACCGCATCGCCACGGTCGCGGCAGCCGAGGACGCCGTGCCGGTGCGCGACGACCAGTACGTGTACCCCCAGGTCCAGGGCATCCAGCAGATGATGGGGGATGCCCATGAGGTACTTGCCATCGGGGCCCGGAAAGAGACTGCAGAGCACGTCGATGGACAGTGTGGCTGTGTTCATGAGAGCGAACGGACAGCAGATGTTCACGACTATGGGAGGCGCCGCCGTCTGGCACTGTTCGATTGCATCAGTAGTAATTCCACTTCAACCCTCCGCGACCGCCACGCAGGCCGTTGCCGCCCTCCGTGCCCTCGAACACGATTGCGGGAGCTGGGTGCGATCATGCATGCATGAACCATCTCGGCGACGCGAACCTGCGCACCTGGACGCTGCGCGTTACGGCTCTCCTAGCGGCCGACACCCAAGATCAACTTGCCTGGCTGGGCGAGCGTGAGCTGGAGACGAAGGACGTCGTTGAAGAGGTGGAGCTCATGTGCCGCGTGTCCGAAGGGCTCGCGGAGCGCGGAGCCTTCGAGCCTGAGGATCAGCGTCATCTTCGGGCCATCGGCCGTCGCATCGGCGAGATCGATGCCACCCGCCGCGTCGGCCCCTGGGACAACGCCCTGGCCACAGATTCGGCGTGGGACGACATTCGTTCTCTCGCTCGCCAGTTTCTCCTCACGAGGCTGGGAGACTGGCATCAGCCACTGCCACGCCTCGTGCCCCCGCCCATGGGCGACCACTGAGCCGTCCAGGCTGCCTGTGCGACTCTGACACAGTCGCCGCCGCACACTAATTGGCGGGAACGTCGCGACTACGTTCGGACGAATGTCGGCAGGGCCGCCGCACACCGCCTGCCAAGCCCCGGTGGCCGCCTCTCGGGTCGAAACTCGAGCCGCGTTCGAATCTTCGGTGCGCTCTGACGCCTCCCGTAGCCGTGAACATCTGCTGTCCGTTCTCAGGATCTGGCACAACTTTTGTGACGCGTGCACGCTGAGTAATGAGGTGGGGAGGACGGTCCCGGCTGGTTAGGCTCCGACCCATGAGCGGACCGGTTTTGGTGATCGAGTTGGCGGAGGCTGTGCCCGGCGCGGCGATCGAGCGGCTCCGCGAACTTCTGGTTCGCTCCTCGGCACGGTTTGAGGAGAAGCGGGTCGGCAAGTACGACCTGAACGTGCACACGGAGAGCCTCGGCATCTCGGACACCGGCGGCGTCGACCCGCGGAGGCCCATAATGGTCTCCCTCATGGGGCCCGGCATCGGCGACGAGTCGATCTTTCATGCCGAGCACGCCGACGAAGGCGATCAGCAGCCTCTCATCGGCTTCACCCCGACCCACGCCGCCGACGTCATAGCCTTCTGCAACAGTCCGCTCGACCACGTCGCCACGGCCCTTCTGACGGCCGCCGTCATGGACGTGATCGGCGGCGTTGTCAACGCCGAACTAAGGGAGGACCAGGTGCCCATCGTGGTCGGCCTCCCCGGCGTCATCGCAATGGTGAACGATCCATGGCCCACCGCTTACGGTTCGGCGGAGTTCCTCAGAGCCTGGGCTCAGCAGCCCAGCTTCCAGCTGCTGAAGTAGCCGGAACACGGCCAGCCGGCTCAGGCGAGTAGTACCCGCTTGCGTAAGAGCCTGAAGCCCACGCGGCCGAACATCTGGCGCTTGAGCATCTTGATCCGGTTGACGTGCCCTTCCACGACGCCCGAGTTCCAGGGCAGGGTCAAGCCGGCGATGACGGCGTCGCGGTCACGATCGATACCTGCGGCGAGGGTGTGGAGGCTGGGCAGGTCGTCCTGCCGGACGGCGTCGAGCCAGTCGGGCGGGCGCTCGCCTTGGCACTCGGTGAGCATGGTCGCGAAGGAGCGGACGTGCCCCGTGAGGGCGTCGAGTTCGGAGCAGTGCGTCCGAACGGCCTTGAGCTGGAGTTGCTCGGTCTCGGTGAGGGTGTCCGGACGGCGGAGGATCCATCCGGCGACGCTCCGAGGCGAAGGCGGCCTGGCGGTCACTGGCTGCGGTGACGTGCGCTTGTCGTGCAGGTAGGCGCGACGCGCTGGTAGCTGCCCTTGTAGCCAAGTGGCACGATCTCCTCCCACAGCTTCCAGGCGTTGGTGCAGCCCTCGCTCCAGCGGTCGTCCAGGTTAGGGCTTGTAGTCGTCGAGGACGGAGGGCCGGTTCTGCCACTGCCCGGTGAACAGCTCCTCCGGCGTTGCGGCGTCGGCGAACTGCTTGACGGTGCGGTAGGTCATCCCGAGCTGCCGCTGGACGGAGCGCCGGCTGTGTCCCGCCGTCAGCAGTGCGTGGACGGCTGCATGCCGGGCCCGGGTTCGATCGGTGAATCGGTGCCCCCGCGGCCAAGGAGAACCGGACGAGTCCGCGGCCGGAACAGCCTCGGGTCCGGGCTCCGGGACCGTGGGGATCAGAGCGCGGAGGCAGCGACGGTGCTGGGCGACGCTCCGCTCGGTGGCCTCGCTCAGGTTGTGCCAGAGATGCCACCGGTCCGCGACCTGGACGGCCTGCGGCGCACCGGCGGTGGCGCCCTCAGCGAAGAACGGCGCCCGGTCCCGGCACACGACCTCGACGCCTGGCCGATCGGCGAGCCAGGCCGCCAGGCTCGATGCCTCCCGGTCGGGCAGCAGGTCGACAGGGCGGCGGGTTTCGACGTCGACGAGAACGGTGCCGTGGTGGCGGCCCTTGCGGGTGGCGTACTCGTCAACGCCGACCACACGCGGGGCGGGCACTTTTGGTTCGGGAAGGGCGTCGACCAAGCGCAGGACGGTGCTCCGGCTGACGGAGACGCCGAGCACGGAGCTCAACCGGACGCCGGCACGGCCCGCCAAGGCGAGACCGACCGCAGCCAGCATCGCGCGCAGCCGCTCGGTCCGCTGACCGTGCCGACAGGTGAGGCCGGGTATCTGCTCGACGAAGGTGCGGCGGGTGCACCGCGAGTTCCCGCAGGCGAACCGGCGGACCTTCAGTTGAAGAACAACACTTCGTCCCGGCGCTGGGCACATCAGCGGGAAACCGCAGGTAGGAACCATGGATCCGGTTCGTCCAGACCCCGCACGCCGGGCAAGCGGCACCGTTCCCAGTGCACTTCGCCTCGACCTGCACTATCGCGATGCTCACGTTCACCGACAGCGCCACAGCGTCCGCGATCGACGGGAACAACAACTCCTTCAACCGGAGCATGATCTTTTCCACGGCCCCGAACTGTCATCCCAACTGCTCTGACCACGGCTCATTTTCGGGCGACTTCAGCTACTGAGGTTTTCTGCCTAGGGTGATGGTGATCTAGCTGGTGGGTGTATCCCGGTGTGATGCGGTATCCCGATGGGGGCGGTCTGACCGCGAAGAAGCGAGCTCAGCGGGAGCAAGTGCGGTTCGAGGCTGCCGAGTTATTTGCGCAAGGTGTGACGCCGCCGCAGGTCGCGAGGCGATTGCGGGTCTCCCGGAAGTCCGCTTATGCCTGGTATACCCGCTGGCGGGAGAGTGGCGTTGAGGGATTGGGTCCAAGGGAGCGTCGGGGCGGCCGTCGCGGATGGCACCGGACTGGCGGGAGTGGCTGGCCGCGGAGTTCTTCCATGTCCGCTTCAGCCCCGCGCAGACCTGGCGCATCCTGCGCCAGATGGGCTTCACGGTGCAGGTCCCGCAGCGCCGGGCCGCCGAACGCGACGAAGACGCGGTGGCCACCTGGATCAAGGAGACCTGGCCGCGCGAGACGGTGAGGGACCAGGACGCGTGGCTGTGCTTCGCGGATGAGTCGGGCCAGGTGCTGCGGCCGCCGAAGGCACGGACCTGGTCCCGGCGCGGCCACACGCCCCGCGTCACTGTCCGGGCCGGGGGCTCGGGACGTATCTCCCTGGCTGGCCTGGTGTGCCGCAGGCCGGGCCGGCGCACCCGGCTCATCTTCCGGATGCTGGTGCACCACGGCCGCAAGGGCGAACGGAAAGGATTTAGGGAGAAGGACTTCGCCGCGTTGCTGGATGCGGCTCACCAGCAGCTTGATGGGCCTGTCGTGCTGGTGTGGGACAACTACACCCATCACGTCGACGCCGCGATGCGTGAGCTGATCGAGGCCCGGCGGTGGCTGACCGTCTTCCGCTTCCCTTCGTACACGCCCGACATGAACCCGGCCGAGGGCGTGTGGGGGCATCTGAAGAACGGTCTGGGCAACCTCGCCCCGTGCAGCCTCGACGAGCTGGCCGCACTGGCCCGCACCCGCCTGAAACGGATGCAGTACCAGCCCGGCTTGCTCGACGGCTTCATCGCCGAGACCGGCCTGATCCCAGCCCGGCCATGACGTCACCCCGAACCGAAAACCTCAGTAGTCGCGCTTGGGCCAGATGAGGCCCTGATCGGTCCAGATGACACCCTTGTTGCGGCAGAGACAGAAGGGGTGGCCGACGGGGTCGGCGTAGACGCGGAAGCCGTAGCCGTCGGGGCCGATGCAGTCCCGCTGCAGGGTCGCGCCGAGGGCCAGGATGCGGCGCTGTTCGGCCTCGATGTCGTCGACCTCGAAGTCGAGGTGGAACTGTTTGGGGTGCTCGCTGTCGGGCCACTGCGGGGCGCGGTAGTCCTCCACCTGGATGAAGGCCAGTTCGACCTCGCCGAACTGGATACCGGCCCAGTTCTCGTTACTGCCCTCCTTGACCGGGAGCCCCATCACCTCAGAGTAGAAGGCTGCCAGCTTCATCGTGTCCGGGCAATCGATGATGAAGTCGGTTAGTCGTAGCATCCCGCGATCTTGCCACAAGATCAAATGAACCGGACTTGAGACGGGCCCTAGTTGTATTGATCACGAGCGTTGTTGACGCTGGCCGGTCTTGATCGTGGCGAAGGCCCCCGTGTGTGGTGGAGGTGTCGAATCTTCATCGCATGGAGGCCTTCGTGTCCCACCGTAATGCCCGGCTGACCGTTCACGGCAGGCGACTGCTCGTCGAACGTGGCCGCTCCGGCCGTCCCGTCGCCCACGTCGCCGCAGAGATGGGCATCTCCCCGATCTGTCGACCTCTCTCCTCATGTTGCGCTTCTACGCCGAATGGAAGACCAACAGCCGCTCACCCGCCTCGGCGCTCCACGCGGCCCAGCGCTGGCTCCGTGACACCACCAATAAGGAGAAGGCCGACTACTTCGCGCCAGACGCGCCCAACGGTCTGCCGCCCGCGACGGCGCGCGGCCTGCGACGCACACTCATCCGGCTGGAGCCGGGCCGCAAGGTCTTCACCCATCCCGTGCACTGGGCCGGTTTCGTCTTCGTGGGGGCGTGAACTGCTAGGAATAACAGACAATTGGCCGGTCGGTCGTGATCGGGGTGCTTGATTGCGGTCGCCCGGTCGGGCGGCGGGCCCGGGGTCCCGACCTGCCGGGCCGGTCACCTGGTCAGTGCGGTGAGCCCTGCCGTTCCGGCGTGTCGGAAAATCTTGCGGAGGTTGTGGCAGGCAGCCAGCAGCCGCCACTCGCCCCGTGCCCCGTTCCCGCCCCGCAGGAGGAGTCGGCGGCCGTTCTGACAGGTCATGATCTGGCCGAAGACGGGTTCGACGATGGCCTTGCGGCGGCTGTAGGCGGCCTTGCCGGGCTTGGTCCGCAGCTTGCGGGCATCCGCTCCTTCAAGGTGGCGTCCTTGGGGATGCGTCCGCGCGGTGCGGGCGGGACCTGCTCGTCGTGCTTGAGCCGGCCGGTCGCCATGAACGTGTCGGTGCCGCAGGACAGTTGGCGATTCTTGGCGGCTTCCAGGTTCGCCTCCGAGCAGTACCCGGCGTCGACCAGCGCCTGCCCAGGTCATGGGTGGGAACGAAGGATCGTTTCGGCAGGGTGTTTGCTGCCGTGGCGAGCAAGGCGATCGAGGAGGTGCTGTTCTCCGGGATCGATGTGCGAGTGGAGCGCGTCAGCGACTCCTCCGACACGCTGGTAGTGGGAGCGGTGTCCATTGCTCGTCCGGGCCGGTGCCCGGACTGCCGCAAGCAGGCGAGACGCGTACACAGTACGTACCAACGCACTCTCGACGAGCGGCCGTTAGGCCCTTCTCGACAGCCTTCGCCGGGTGATAGTCCGGCTCCGGGTTCGGCGGTTCTTCTGCGACCGCACGAGTTGCTCTCGAAAGACGTTCATTGAGCAGGTTGGCGGGCTGACCGAGCGATACCGCCGCTCGAGCGTCGGGCTGATGGTTGGCTGCGGTCGATCGCGGTGGAATTCGGCGGCCCGTCCGGCCGCGCGACTGCGCCACTGTCTGCGGCTGGCCGCAAGCCGGACCCGCCTGCTCAAGTTGCTGAAGGCGCCGGCACTGCCGGACCGTGCTCGGCGGGTGCTCGGAGTGGACGAGTTCGCCTTCCGCAAGGGCTGCACCTACGGCACCGTGCTGGTCGACGTCGAAGCCGGCCGGTCGTGGACGTACTGCCCGACCGCACTTCAGAGACGCTCGCGGCCTGGCTCAAGGAGCATCCAAGCACGGAAATCATCTGCCTGCCGTTACCTCACCCACACCGCGGGCACTGCCACCGCCACGAAGCTGGCCACCCAGCCGGAGGAACGTGGAGCTGGCATGCCACCGGAGATCACACAAGGTCACCAATAGGTTCACGAGCCCGAGAACTGGCCAGAGTTGAATGCGCCCTCTAGACGCCGTTTCCTTTGGTGTGATCGTTCGTTGAGCCGTGCATGACGGATCTGATCGAGCGGTTGGTGCCGGATGAGTTATGGACGCTGTTCCGGCGGGTGGTTCCGCCGACGGAGGTCATACGTCCGCAAGGCGGCGGCCGACGGCGGGCGGGTGACCGCGAATGCCTGGCGGCGATCATCTTCGTAGCCACCTCGGGGTGCACCTGGCGGCAGTTGCCCCCGGTGTTCGGCCCGGCCTGGCCGACGGTCTACCGGCGCTTCGCCCGGTGGAGCCAGGACCGGGTCTGGGCCCGGCTGCACCGAACTCTCCTGGACGAGCTCGGCGCCCGAGGGGAGTTGGACTGGTCGCGGTGCGCCATCGACTCCGTCAGCCTCAGGGCCGCAAAAGGGGGCCACTGACCGGACCGAATCCGACCGACCGCGGCAAGAACGGATCGAAGATCCACCTGATCACGGACCGGAACGGTCTACCCCTGTCGCTGGGCATCTCCGGCGCCAACATGCACGACAGCCTCGGCCTGAAACCGCTAGTACGCGGCATCCCACCGATCCGCTCCCGGCGCGGCCCACGCCGCCGACGACCGGCCAAGCTCCACGCCGACAAGGGCTACGACTACGACCACCTGCGTCGATGGTTACGCAAGAGAGGCATCCGCCACCGCATCGCCCGCAAAGGCATCGAGTCCTCGCAGCGGCTGGGCCGCCACCGCTGGGTCGTCGAGAGGACCGTGTCCTGGCTCGCCGGCTGCCGACGCCTCCACCGCCGCTACGAGCGCAAGGCCGAACACTTCCTGGCCTTCGTCGGCATCGCCGCAGCCCTCATCAGCTACCGCCGACTCACCAACTGAAACGACGTCTAAGCGGACCTACGGGTGGCTGATGTTCCACCGCCGCCTGGCGCGCGACTACGAAACCCTCCCGGCCCGGTCCGAAGCCATGATCCACCTCGCCATGACCGACCTGATGGCCCGTCGCCTCACCGGCGAAGCCACCATCTCCTAATCCGCGGCCCGGCGCCCCTCGTGACCGGATCGGTCCGCATCGGGGCATGATGGTGCCTTCTGCGTGAGCCATGGCGACGGCGAGGATCGGGGCATGAACAGAGCACTGATCGTCATTGATGTCCAGGAGTCGTTCCGGCAGCTGCCGAACTGGGCGGCCGTGTCCGACCCCGGTGTCGCGGCGCAGGTGGGCCGCCTGGTCGAAGCCGCCCGGTCCAAGGGCGACCTGGTGATATGGGTGCTGCACTCCCAGCCGGGCAGCGGAACGGCGTTCGACCCGGCCCTCGGCCACGTCCACCTGATCGACGGCCTCGTCCCGGCCGATGGTGAGCCGGTGGTCACCAAGACCTCGCGCAACGTCTTCACCACGACCAACTTGCAGCAGTTGCTGACCGAGCGCGGCATCCGCGAGGTGGTCGTGTGCGGCATCCGCACCGAGCAGTGCTGCGAGACGACCGCCCGGGTTGCTTCCGACTTCGGGTACCGGGTCACGTTCGTCACGGACGCGACGGCGACCCATCCGATCGAGCATTGGAACGCCCCCGCCGGGCGCTCCCTCGCGGAGATCCTCTCCGATCCGCTCACCCTCCCCACGGACCAGATCATCGCACGCACCGAGTACGCGCTGGCGGGCCGCTTCGCGACCATCGCTAGTGTCGACGAACTGACCGGCAAGGCGGCCACGAGCGGCGGAAGGGGCTGACCGGATCGTGACCCGTGTCGTCTTCCTTCTCGTCCCGCAGCTGCATCTCCTGGATCTCGCCGGGCCCGCCCAGGTCTTCTCCACGGCGGCTGGTTTCGGCTACGGGTACGAGGTGGGCTATGTGGCCGAGCGGGAGGACGTTCCCACCGCGCAGGGCGTGACGGTGAGGGCGGAGGTGAGCCTGCCGGAGCCCGCTCCTGACGATCTGCTGATCGTTCCCGGCTGGCGAGGGGTGCGGCTCGGAGGCGGTGGGCCGATCGGCCCGGCCGCGCTGCGGTGGCTCGCGGATCATCACGCGTCCGGCGGCATCGTCGCCAGTGTCTGCGTGGGGGCGGACGCCCTCGGCCGGGCGGGGTTGCTCGACGGTCGGCGCTGCACCACTCACCACGATGTGCAGGACGAGCTCGCCCGGCGGTATCCCCGGGCGAGCGTTGTACGGGACGTTCTGTACGTGGTTGACGATCGCGTGGTGACCTCGGCGGGCATCGCGAGCGGCATCGACGTGGCTCTCCATCTGGTCGCTGTCCGCCATGGCCCGGCCGCCGCCGCGCGCGTGGCCCGCCAGATGGTCGTCTACGCCCGGCGCAACGGCGACGATCAGCAGGTGAGCGCGATGCTGCGGCACCGCGCGCACGTGAACGACGTGGTCCACCGCGTCCAGGACCTGATCGACTCCCACTTCGCCGAGCAGCTGGGCCTGGCCGATCTCGCCTCTGCCGTCGGCGTCAGCGAACGCACACTGACTCGCCACTTCACGGAGTCGACGGGCCTGACCCCGTTGCGCTACCAGCAACTCCTCCGCGTCGAGCGCGCCGAGCACCTCATCGGCCAGGGTGCGACGGTCGAATCGGCGGCCCGCTCGGTCGGCTTCCAGGACGCGCGAATGCTCCGGCGACTCAGATCCCGCGGCTGAGCCCCCGGGTTGGGCCGGTGCTGTGTGCCGGGGCCGGCGGGCGAGTTCCAGGTCTCTCGGTTCGGCAGGGTGCCGAGGGCTTCGACGAAGGATGTCAAAGGGCGGGCGAACAGGGCCCGGTCGGGCGCGGGCCACGCCGCCGTGAACGCCGAGCGGCGGCGGTGCATCTGGTCGGTCAGGGCGCGTCCCCCTCCGTGCGGACCAGCAGGGCCCGGCGTCCATCTGCCTGACCGGTCTCCCGCCGCCCGGCTGCGACGGGCGTTGCGCGGAGTCGGCGGTGCGGCAGCGGCCATCGACGATCCCGGCTTCCAGCCCGGCTCGAAGGCACCCTCAGTGGCGATGGGTGGAGGCCGGGTTGGTCAGCGCTTGACGGCCCAACCGCTGCCGCCACCCTGCGATGTACAGAAAACTTGACATCATGTCGCGGCTGTTTGACACTGCCCGTGTCAAGCTTTCTTTACATCGGGAGCGGCAGTGGCATTCGAAGAGAAACGTGCCTGGATCATGGTCCTGGTCACGGTCGCGTCATACGCGGCGTACCTGGGCGTCGTCCTCGGGCGGCACGAAGGAGCGGCGCCGCTGGCGCAGACGTCCTATGCGTCCCCGCTGCTGTGGACCGTCGGTGCGGCGATCGTCACGCAGATCGCGCTGAACATCACGGTGGCGATCGCGTCTCCCGAGGGCGCGAACACCAAGGACCAGCGCGACCGGGAGATCCACCGCTTCGGCATGTACATCGGGCAGTCGTTCATCGTGATCGGCGGCGTGGCCGGACTCGTCCTCGCGATGGTCCGCGCCGATCAGTTCTGGATCGCCAACGCCATCTACCTGGCGTTCGTCCTGTCGGCGATCCTGTCCTCCGCGGCGAAGATCGTCGCCTACCGGCTGGGCTTCCACCCGTGGTGAGGCCGACCAGGGTCACCAATGCGATCCGAGCGCTGCGCTTCGCCCACGGCGAGATGACCCAGGCCGAACTCGCCCGCCGCATCGGCGTGACCCGCCAGACCGTCATCGCCATCGAACAGGGCCGCTACTCGCCCACCCTGGAGATGGCCTTCCAGATCGCCCGAGTGTTCGGCGTCCCGCTCGAAGAGGCTTTCCAGTACCCCGGAACCGATGAAACCGGCGAAATCGAGGGAGAGAACAAGTGAAGGCCATCGTCCAAGACGCCTACGGACCGCCCGAGGACCTGCGTCTCGAAGAGATCGCACAGCCGCAGCCCGGTAGCGGCGAGGTGCTCATCCAGGTCCGGGCGGCATCCGTCGACCCGGGCGTCTGGCACCTCACCACGGGCCAGCCGTATCTGCTGCGCGCCCTCGGTTTCGGGCTGCGGGCGCCCAAGGTACGCGTCCGGGGCATGGATGTCGCCGGACGGGTCAAGGCCGTCGGCCCGGACATCACCCGCTTCCAGCCGGGCGACGAGGTGTACGGCACCTGCGACGGATCGTTCGCCGAGTACGCCTGCGCCAAGCAGGACAGGCTCGCCCGCAAGCCCGGCAACGCCGGCTTCGAGCAGGCGGCCGTCGTCCCGATTTCCGGCTGCACCGCCCTCCAGGCGCTGCGCGATGTCGGGCGACTGCGGTCCGGACAGAGTGTCCTCGTCATCGGCGCCGGGGGCGGCGTGGGCACCTTCGCGGTGCAACTGGCCAAGGCCCTCGGGGCCGGCCATGTCACCGGTGTCTGCAGCGACGCCACAGCGGAGCTGGTCCGCTCCCTCGGCGCCGACGAGGTGATCGACTACTCGCGTCAGGACCCCACCGACGGCACCCGCCGCTACGATCTCGTCCTCGACATCGCCGGCAACCGCCCCCTGGCCCGGCTCCGCCGCGTCCTCAGCCCCGGCGGGACGCTGGTCCTGGTCGGCGGTGAGGACGGCGGGAAGTGGTTCGGCGGCATGGGCCGGCTCCTGCGAGCACTGCTGCTGTCCCCGTTCACCGGCCAGCGCCTCCGCGGCTTCTTCTCCACGCAGAGCCACGACGACCTGCGGCTCCTCGCGGAGCTCATCGAGGCGGGCGCGATGACCCCCGTCATCGACCGGACCTACCCGCTGGCCGACGTCCCCGAGGCCATCGGCCACCTGAGGAGCGGCCGCGCACGCGGGAAAATAGCCGTCAGCGTCTGACGGTGAGTTTCGCTCAAAGTGGGTGCCCGGCCAACGCCATGACTCCGAGAGGGAACGACATGCCAATGTTGCGACAGGCCCGCGTCTCCGACCACGGCACGATCGTCGCATGTGTGCAGCAGTGGTGGGGGGACTCACGTACCCCCGCGCAGGCCCGCGAGCTATCACTGCTGCTCCCCAAGCTGTTCTTGCAGTTTTTCTCCACCACCAGCCTGGTCCTGGAGGACGAAGCCGGCATCAGGGCTTTCCTCATTGGTTTTCACGCCGCAGACAACGACGAAGAGGCGTACATCCACTTCGTAGGAGTGGATCCCAAGCTTCGTGGGCAGGGGACTGCTCGGCATCTGTACACGACCTTCTTCCAGCAAGCCGCCGAAGCCGGCCGCACAGAGGTGCGCGCGATCACCTCGCCGGGAAACACTGGCTCCATCGCCTTTCACCGCGCTATGGGATTCACCCTCGAAAGTGGGGACCGAGAGGTCGATGGTCTGCCCCTGCACAGTGACTACGACGGTCCTGGGCACGACCGGGTGTGCTTCTACAGGAAGTTGGCGCTCTGATGCGCAATCACAATTCGCCACACTATGCAGCAACGTATAGATAGAAGCCAACTGATGAGACTCCCCACAACGGCGCACACGTCCCGCCCTTGGCGGATCCACGAGATCGCCGGTGACTTTCGCGTCGAGGATGTCTGGGTGCTGCCGACACCGGGCGGTCCCCACGACTTCCCGCACCTGGTCCGCCAGATCGCGAACGGGCCGAGAGACGGGGCCACCACATCCTCCCCCTCCCTCGTGTACCGCCTGCTCTTCGCGGTTCGCTGGAAGCTCGGGAGGCTGCTCGGCTGGGACAAAGCCGACTCCGGCATCGGCACCCGGGTGCCGACGCTGCGCGACCGGTTGCCGGCGGACCTCCGCGAGGGTCCGCGGGGGCCCGATGTCCGTTCGGATCCGTTCACCTCCCTCTACCAACTGCACGACGAGTGGGCGGCCGAGACGGCGAACCGGACCGTGCACGCCGTGATGCACATCGGCTGGGTCCCGGACGAGGCCGGTGGCTACCGCGGCCAGATGGCCATCCTGGTGAAGCCGAACGGGCTGTTCGGCACCGCATACCTGGCCGCTATCAAGCCCTTCCGGTACCTGGCGGTGTATCCGGCGCTGCTTCGAGCAATGGGACGCACGTGGCAGGCGACTACCGACGAAAGGAGCGCGGGATAATGGACTTGGCTGACACACCCTTCGGAATCACTGACTGGTCAGATGTCACCCCTTCGGTGCATGCGGGTGACTCGGGGAGCGCGACCTGGCGCACACGTGAATTCGGTGCCGTGCGCGTTCGCATGGTGGAGTACAGCCCCGGCTACGTGGCCGATCACTGGTGCAGTCGGGGCCACATCCTGCTGGTCCTTGAGGGAACACTCACCACCGAACTGGCAAACGGTGAAATCGTCACCATCAAGGCCGGCGCCAGCTATCAGGTCGGAAACGACACGCAGCCACACCGCTCAAGCACGCAAGAAGGCGCCCGTCTGTTCCTCGTTGACTGATGTGGCGATTAGGGTATCTACGCTATGAGCAGGCACGACCGGCCCGCGTTCCCCGCCGCCCCACGGGGCACCGGCTGTGCCAACACGCTGAAGCATAAAAGCTCCCCGTCAGCTGTCCGCTGAGGTTGATGTATCGGCCGCGCCCCGGTCGGCCGGGAGCTCTACCTATCCAGGTCCTGGACCGACGACCGCGACCGGTGCCGCGCCGCCAAAGTGCCCGACGAACGCGAGTCGCCACCAAGGGCGCTCTCGCCAAGGCGATCGGGCTGCGCGCCCTTCGACTACAGGGCTGGACGCCGGTGCGGAAGCGGTGGGCGCCAGCGCGACGCAGCGTGCACAAGTCGGACGAGATCGGGCCACTACCTCGGCTACGCACCCCCGGACGCCGGCGTGGATGACCAGGTGCGCGTCGCCGGCACCTGGTGGGGGAGCGAGGAGTGCTTCCAGGCGGCGAAGAAGGAGTGCTGCCGGAGCTGCCCTCTGACCCATGAGGCGACATCCAATAGGGCATCAGGCTCGCGGTCCGCGGCCCACTACGAGGCGACCGTCCTCGTAGCGGCCATCAACGAGTGGTTGTGACCGACACGGCCATCGCAGAACCTAGAGCGGCCGCAGGAAGCGACGCTCGTACCGGCGGATGCATCCCGTCCGCCGAGCCAGCTCGATCGTGTCCTGACACTCGAGATCATGCGCGCTGTCAGTGCGGTACTGCTCATATGCCGCAAGGCTGGGGAAGGAGAAGAGGGCGTACGCGATGTCGCTGTCGCCCTCGCTGGGCAGGAAGTAGCCGTGATGCGTGCCCCCGAACCGGTCGACGAGGGCCACCCACCGACGGCCGTATTCCTCGAAGTCCTCGATGTGGTCCGGATCGATCTCGTACTTGACGTGAATGGTGATCATGCGACGACATGATGCCTGAGTGGCGCCCAGATTCGCCCCCGCAAGCGTGTGTCGTCTCCCCCCAGGCGGCAGCGGTAGTGACCGCAGTGACGGCTATCAGGCCGACTGCGACGCCGAGCCCAGCGAGGCGGGTTCTCGACCCACGTCGCTTGGGGGTTCGAACAGGCTGTATTTGCGGCCCCTAAAGGCCAGGACACGTCCCGGGCACACCGTTACCGCGCTGCGGTGCGCCTGGTGTGGCGTAGCCAAAGCCAAAGGCCAGCGGTGCCCATGCCATCAACGTCAAAGCGGACCCGATCAGAATCGCACATAATTCAACGGCATGAGCGCATGGGGACGGCCGGGTACATCGCACAGCTCTGTCGAATCGACGCCGGTGCTCAGGCGGGCACTGTCACGGCTGTCCGATGGGCCGCTGCGTCCCACCGCTCTCCTTTCGATGGCCGAAAGTGCCAGAACCCCGTCCTTGCAGACACGCACTCCAGCGCCGACGATGGCGTCATGCACGCGCCCCGCAGGATCATGGTGACCCTCTTCCCTGGCGTCGAGTTGCTCGACGTGACCGGACCGGTTGAGGTCTTCTCCGTTGCCTCCCAGCTCGTCGAAAGATCCGGTGCGCGCGGCTACGAGGTGCAGCTCGCGGCGGAGCGGCCGGGGCCGGTGCGTACCGCCAGTGGTGTTCAGCTGGTCGCCGACGTTGACCTCGCCCAGGCGGGGCGGGGAGCGGACACACTGATGGTGCCGGGCGCCATCGAGTTCGGGACCGCAGGACTGGAGCCGGTGGTCGACCCTGCCCTGGTCGACTGGGTCGCCGAGACGGCACCCCGGATGCGGCGAATAGCGTCCGTATGCGCAGGCGCCCACATTCTCGCTGCCGCCGGGCTGCTGGACGGACTCACCGTGGCCACCCATTGGTACACGGCGCCCCGGCTCGCCGCCGACCACCCGCGTATTGATGTCGACCCCGATCCGATTTTCATCAGGGAAGGCCGGGTGTGGACGTGCGCCGGAGGCTGCGCCGGGATGGATCTGGCACTCGCATTGGTCGCCGATGACCACGGTGACAAGGTCGCGTTGCAGGTCGCGCGGTTGCTCGTGATGTACCTCAAGCGGCCCGGTGGGCAAAGTCAGTTCAGCGTACCGCTGTCGCTGCAGGAACCCTCACGCGACGAGCTCGGGGAGCTGTGCACCTGGATCGCCGACAACATTCGCGAGGACTTGTCCGTGGACGTCCTTGCCGACCGGGTCAACCTCAGTGTCCGGCATTTCTCCCGCGTATTCCGGGCCGAGTACGGTCGCACCCCTGCCGCCTACGTGGAGGCCGCCCGAATCGAAGTCGCCCGCCGGTTGCTTGAGGAGACGGACCGAGCCCTCGACGACGTCGCCGCCGCCTGCGGTCTCGGCTCGGTGGAGACACTGCACAGAGCCTTCCGCCGCCAGCTGGGGACCACTCCGGCCGAGTACCGGTGCCGTTTCCGCACACGCGCTGCCGGACGCACACCCTCCTCAGTCTCCATCACCGGCGAAGCGGCCAAGCACGCCGGAACGAGCGGCCGCGGCCCGTACCTCTGACAACTGCGACACAGACCCCCAACACCACTCGACCACCCGTAGGTCAGCTTCGCCATGCCCGCAACCGACGGGCCAACCATCACCGCAAACACACTCGGGAGCACCACATCATGAAGATCACCACTACCCATGTCGGAACAGCGACCGTCTTGCTCACTATCGGGGAGCTGACGATCCTGACCGACCCCGTGCTGGACCCTTCCGGCAGCGAGTACATCGGCGAGGTGCCCGTGGTCGGTGGTACGTACAAGTTGCGCAGCACCGCAGGTCCGGCACTCACAGCCGACCAGCTGCCCGCGATCGATCTCGTCCTGCTCAGCCACGACGAGCACGAGGACAACCTCGATCTTGCCGGCCGTGCCTTGCTCCCCACCGCTACCACGGTGATCACCACGGTCTCTGGTGCGTCCCGACTGGGCGGCAACGCGGTCGGGCTGGCGCCGTGGCAGAGCCACGAAGTCACGCAAGGTGCCACCCGTCTCAAGGTCACCGCCACTCCTTCACGGCACGGACCGGAAGGCATCGAGCCGATCATGGGAGACACCGTGGGGTTCGTGCTGGAAGTCCCCGATGCGCAGGCCGCGATCTACATCTCCGGCGATACCGTCTACCACGACGCCCTCGACGAGATCGGTCGGCGGTTCAGGATCGGCACGGCCTTCCTCCATCTCGGCGACGCCCACTTTGAAGTGGGTGGCGACACCCGATTCTCGATGAACAGCGAGGAGGCGGTGGCTTTGGCCCGCTCCCTCGATGCGCGCAGCGTCGTTCCGATCCACTACGACTCCTGGGAGCACTTCGCCGAGCGGCCCGAGGCGATATCAGCCGCCTTCGCGGACGCCGGCCTCGACGAGCGGCTGCAATGGCTCGTCCCAGGCACGCCGCATCCGCTGGCCTGGCCCACGCTGACCGCTTAAGCCCTTGCGCTATTGGGGTCCATCCGACGCTGAATCGAGCGATCGGACATGAGTGGCATGCCACTACCGGCGAATGGAGCTCGGGACAATGGATTTGGCTGACACACCCTTCGGAATCACTGACTGGTCAGACGTTACCCCTTCGGTGCATGCGGGCGACTCGGGGAACGCGACCTGGCGCACACGCGAATTCGGTGGCGTGCGCGTTCGGATGGTGGAGTACAGCCCCGGCTACGTAGCCGATCACTGGTGCAGCCGGGGCCACATCCTGCTGGTCCTTGAAGGAACACTCACCACCGAACTGGCAAACGGTAAAATCGTCACCAACAAGGCCGGAGGCAGCTATCAGGTCGGAAACGACACGCAGCCACACCGCTCAAGCACGCAAGAAGGCGCCCGTCTGTTCCTCGTTGACTGATGTGGCGATTAGGGTATCTACGCTATGAGCAGGCACGACCGGCCCGCGTTCCCCACCGCCCCACGGGACACCGGCTGTGCCAACACGCTGAAGCACAAAAGCTCCCCCATCAGCTGTCCGCGGATGCGACCCTCGGGCCGCGCCCGCTGGCGGTGCTGCAGCTCAAGTTGCGCGATGGGGACGCCGGTGTTGGTCGCGAAGCAGGTCAGCCGCAGGCGGTCGGCATCGGCATCCCCTTCGGCCAGTCCTTAGGGACGTCACCGCCGAACTCGGTCACCCAGGCGCCATGGCGGATCTCCCCGCCGGTTCGACTGCCGCTGTCCAGACTGGCGCGGAAACGTATAGAGCGGCGTGGTGGATGGCGTCGGGGATGGTCATGCCGACCGAGTAGACAGCCACCGGCCGCGCCCTGGCCGACCGGGAGCTGTACCTGCCCAGGTCCTGGACCGACGACCGCGACCGGTGCCCCGCCACCCAAGTGCCCGACAAGCGCGACTTCGCCACCAAGGGCGCTCTCGTCCTCGCCCGCCTCGGTGGTCGGGTAGGCGCCGTCGACGACGAAGAGCCGAGGGCAGGTACACGCAGAAGCCGGCGTCGCGTATCCAGCGTGCCAACCGCGCAGCATCGGGGCTGATGCCGGGCATCTCGGGCATCAGGATCACACTCGGTCCCCTTCCCGGCAACGGTGGGCCGCTTTGATGATGGCCGAATCTTCAGCAGAACCAGCGCAGCTTTTCACGAATGGGAACCCGCGCCGATAGGGGCGTTGGGGATCCCTGGTGGCCGGGTCGCTTCGGTCTCGGTGATCATGATGTTCCGACACTGTGTGATCATCGAGGAGGCCTGTGCCCGTCCTGCCATCATGGCTGGTCGAACCACTGTGGGAACAGTTCGCGGCATTACTGCCCGAGCGGCCGGCCCCTGGGCGCCGGTGAGTCACCTCACCTCGGTAAGGCACGCGGCGGGGGAACCGGGGGCGTGCGCCAGGGGTGCACAATTCACGTAATTTCACCGGCCTTTGGCCCGAACTCGGGGACATCCGCTCATGCGCCTTAACACTGCCACCGTCATTGCCGCCGCACTCATTCTGGGCCTCGGCCTTACCGCGTGCGGCGACTGGACCGACCCCGCAGACATCGGTGGCGTCGACGCGTGTACCACCGAGATGACAACTGTACGGTTCACCGCCTCGGCAAGCCACGCCAGCGAGTCCGAGCGTGCCGTCGCCACCATCAAGATCACCAACACCTCGGGCGGCACCTGTGTCATCGCCGATGGAGGCACCCTGACCGCCAAGGACGACCAGGGCAAGTCCGACCCCGTCGAGAGCGTCAACCACCCAACCGGCACCCACGATGTGACACTCGCGCCCGGCGTCTCGGCCACCGCCGATGTGCTCTACACCGACATCAACTTCGAGGGCAGCGCGTC
The DNA here is from genome assembly GCF_055572075.1 of Streptomyces sp. NPDC030820. NCBI lineage: Bacteria > Bacillati > Actinomycetota > Actinomycetes > Kitasatosporales > Streptomycetaceae > Streptomyces > Streptomyces sp. NPDC030820. Next base: position 1,158 of record NZ_JBVIEB010000028.1, on the reverse strand, counting down.
CGCCCGCGAGGTGTGCGGCGTCCAGGCCTCCCGTGTGCAGATCACGCTTCCCAAGAACTTCGCCCGCACGGTCAAGGTCACCAAGGCCGACGGCTCCGCCGGAGCCTTCAACGTCTGCACCCCGGACGTGAAGTTCGAGGACTTCCACGGCTGAGGGAGTTTCGCGGGTAGGTCACCAGTCATGGTCGGCGTTGACGACGTGTGTCCCAACGGTGGGTGGTCCAGGCCCGTCGGATCAGGCTACGGACCGTGATGATGGTGTCGGCGAGGTCGAAGAAGGCGTCGATGACGGTGATCCGCCGTTCGTAGCAGCGGGCGAGCCGGTGGAAGGCGTTCTGCCAGGCGTGGGTGCGCTCGATATGCCACCGCTGCGCGGCCTGGAGCGGTGCCTTGGCCCCCTCGTGGGCGATCCGGCCGTGCAGCCCTCGCTCGTCGAGCAGGGTGCGGGACTTGTCCGAGTCGTAGCCAGCGTCGAGGTGGACGGTGATCTCGTCAGGCAGCGGCCCAAGCTCCTCAGGAGATCCAGAGTTGGCGCCAGGAGTGGTGAGTCGTGGCGGTTGGCCCGGCCAGGACACGGCCGAGGGGGATGCCGTAGCCGTCCACGATGGCGGAGCGTTTCAGGCCCTGCTTGCCCTGTCGACCGGAGACCGCCCCGCCACCTCACCACCGCCAGGGGCCTTGGTGATGCAGCAGTCGACGGCGACCTGGTCCAGGACCAGCCCCACCACCCGGTCATACGCCTCCGGCGTCGACCCATGGTGCAGTGTGCGAAGGTCCGGGGAGGGGCACGGCGTAGGGGAACATGACCGGGCTTTCGGCATACACGGTCTTGCTGACGTCGGCAACGCTGACAACTCTCCGGTAGAAATCGTTCAAGGGGTCGTCGCGCCGCGTTCGTATCGTTGTCATACGAGGAGTGTGGTGAGACGGTATCCCCACGAGAAGCGGCGGCATCGCCATAAAGTGCGGCGATATCGCCACCCCACCTCTCCCCCGCGGGGGAGTCGGAGGAAACCATGAAACCGCTGCGCCTGGGTGTGCTGGCGTATCCCGGCTGCTTCGCCTCGGAGGTGTTCGGGATCCCCGATCTGCTGGCCATGGCCGATCACATCGCGGCGGCGCACGGGTCGGACCGACCGCCGTATGAGGTGTCCGTCG
>NZ_JBVIEB010000027.1:0-81009 GCF_055572075.1 Streptomyces sp. NPDC030820 | reverse complement strand
GCGGGGGGGGGGAGAGGAGGGTGAGGGAGGGGGCAGCCGGGGAAAGGAGCCCCCGGGGGCCCCGTGGTTTGGGGGGGGGCCGGGGGTGTTTCGGGGGGGGGGCGGGGGGCGGGGCGGCGCCCCCCCCCCCGCCCCGGACGCGCTCGGACCGGTGTTCCGGCAGCTTTGTCGTGTGGTTCATCAAGGGCCCTGGTGGTCGGGTCACTTGGCGGCGGACTGGGCCGCGGACAGCGCGTCCTTGGGCGACTTGGACCCGCTGAGGGCGGACTGGACGGCCTTCCACATCTGCTCGGAGATCTTGGGGTACTTGGTGCCGAGGTCGTCACTGGTGCGGCCCTTGGCCACCTTGACCGCGTCCACCCACGGCTTCAGGTCGGCGTTCGTGGCGATCTGCTTGTCCTGGACCTCGCTGGTGGGGGCCACGTAGGACAGCGTGGTGTCGGTGGTGTAGAGGTTGTCCGTGCTGCTCAGGCAGGTCACCAGCTTCTGGGAGGTGGCATACCGGGCGGTGTCCTTCTGGACCGGGACGGTCACGAACTCGCCACCGGTCGGGGCGGCGGCGTTGCCGCCCGCGACGGCCGGAATGGGCAACACCCCATAGTCGAAGCCGGCCTTCTTGGCGCCTGCGAGCTGCCAGGTGCCGTTCTCGGCGAACGCGTAGTCGCCGCTGGCGAACTCCTGCCAGCTGGTGGTCTGGGTGTGGTTGAGGACCGAGTTGGGGGCGTATCCGTTCTTCAGCCAGTCCTTCCACAGGGTCAGCGCGGATACGGCCTGGGCTGAGTCGAGTTCGGTCAGCTTGGCGCCCGAGCCCCAGAACCAGGGCAGGAACTGGAAGCTGCCTTCCTCGGTGCCGATCGCGGAGAAGGTGATGCCCTTCCTGCCGGCCTTCTTGACCTTCTCCAGCGCCGCCGTCAGCGAGTTCCAGTCCTTGATGGAGGCGATGTCGACGCCGGCCTTCTTCAGCACCTGCTTGTTGTAGTAGAGGGCGAGGGTGTTGGCGCCGATGGGCGTGCCGTAGGTCTTGCCGCCGGTTTGGCCGGCCGCGAGCAGGTTGGGGTCCACCTTCGAGGTGTCCAGCCTGGTGTCGTCGGTCGTGGTGAGCACGCCCGCCTCGGCGAGGGTCGACACCACCGGGTTGTCGACGATGAGGACGTCCGGGGAGTTGCCCTGCTGCGCTGCCAGCAGGGTCTTGTTGCCCAGGTCGCTGGTGTCGAAGGCGGTCCGCTTGATCTTCACGCCGGCTTTGGTGCCGCACTGGTCGAGCAGCTTCGCCCAGTCCGACGTCTTGTCGAACTGCGGGTACGGGTCCCAGATGGTGTACGTGCCGCTGCCGGCGCTCTGGGTGCCGCTGCTGCCCGAGCCGGAGGAGCAGGCGGTGGCACCGGCGACCACGGCCAGGGCGGTGACGGCTGCGGCGGTCAGACGGTGCTGTCTGGAGGAGCTGTTCATTGCGAGGGTTCCTTTGTTCTGGGCATGCGGGTGCCTAGGGCGCGGGGTGAGGAGGAACGGGCACGCCGAACAGCACCGATGAGCTGTCGGACGATCGGCGGTGGGGTAGGTGCGCGGGGATCACCCCTGGGACGGGGTCAGGACGCCGCACTGGGCCCGGTGCTGGCCCGCAGGGAGATCGGCGGAACGAGGAGGTGGTGTCGGGGCGGCGCTTCGGGATGGTCGAGCCGCTCCACCAACAGGTCGACGGCGCGCCGGCCCATCTCCTCCGCCGGTACGTCGGCCGCGGTGAGCTGCGGGGTCACCGTCTCCGCCCACCGGCTGGCGACGACCCCGGTGACGGAGAAGTCGCGCGGCACATGGCGGCCCGCCTGGGCGAGCCCCCGGTACAGGCCGCCCAGCGCGGCCTCGTTCAGCGTGACCAGGGCTGTGGTGGCCGGGTCGTCGTGCAGGATCTGCTCCAGGCATGCCTGGCCTGATGCGGCGTCGTCCCCGCAGCAGTACGTCCGCACCGTCAGCCCGCGCTCGGCCGCAGCCTTGGTGAAGCCGTCCAGACCGCGGTGCGCGGACTCGTATCCGGCCCGCAGCAGCTGCTCGGGACGGTTGACGAAGGCGACCCTGCGGTGGCCGAGATCCGCCAGGTGGTGCACACAGGCCGCGGCCAGCACGGTGTGGTCCAGGCCGACCCACCAGCCTCCCTCCGGGTGGGCGGTGCGGCCGATGGCGACCGAGGGAAAGTCCAGTTCCGCCAGGTGGTCGACCCGGTCGTCCTCGAGTCTGATCTCCATCAGGATCGCGCCGTCGACGCGGCGCTCCCCCAGCAGTCGCTGGAACGAGCGGTCGCTGTCCACACCGCTCGGTGACAGCAGGACGTCGTAGTCGTAGGCCGCGGCGGCCTCCACCACACTGCCGATGAAGTCCAGTTGCATCCCCGTGTAGTGGTTGCCGGCCGGTGGGAATACCAGACCGATCGTGTTGGTCCGGCCGTTGGCAAGGGCGCGTGCGCTGGCGTTCGGGCGGTAGCCCAACTCGTCGATGACCCGCTGGATCTTCCGGCGCGTGTCGTCCGAGACCGGGCGCTTGCCGCTCAGCGCGTAGGAGACGGTGCTCCGGGAGACACCGGCCCGCCGGGCGATCTCACCGATGTTCACGGTGACTCCTTGCTCGAACCGGCTCGACACCTCCGAAGAGGGAGCGGCCGCCGGTCGTGAGGGCGTGGATGGGATGAGGGGCGAGAGCCGGTTGTCGAACCGGTTCGCGTGAAGCGAAGGTAGGAACTCCTCGAACTCCTTGTCAACACTTGAGGATTGACCTTTCCGACCCCGTATCGCGAGGCGGAGAACCTTGTGTCGGAGGGATTGCCGGTCGGCCTCCCCGGTGCTAGCTTCCCGAACCGGTTCGATGAAGCAATCCTCCGGCAGTCATGCCCATACGCCGCGCCTCCCCCGGAGCGCGGGGGAACCGACCCCGCCGTCCAGAAGACCTTCATGGCGCTGTCGCCGTGCAATCGAATCGGTTCGACGAGCGCCGCCATCGGGATCCACGTACTTGAGGAATCGGAGGACGCCATCCATGCCGTCCGCTGACAGACCCGCCCGGCGACGCCGGGCGCCGGCCGCCGTGGCCGTCGCTCTGGGCACGGGCCTGCCGGCCGCGCCGGCCGCCCCCGCCCAGGCGGCGGACCCGCCCCAGCCAGCCGCCCACTACACCTTCGACCAGGACGACCTCGCCTCCGGAAAGATCGCTGAGGGTTCCGGCAACGGGCTCACTGCGAGCCTGGTGAACGGCTCCACCGCCCAGTCCGTCGCGGGCGCGGATGGCGGCAAGGCTCTGGCCCTGCCCGGCGGGGGCCCGACTCCGATGGTGCGTACGTCCGTCTGCCTCGCGAAATTCTCGGGGACGCGCGTTCGGCACCGGCGAGCGGAGCTCGACAAGGTCAGCCGGCTGAACGACCCCAAGGACTACTTCGCCGCCTGCCGTCCAGGCTCAGGGCGCGCTGCCCAACCTGTACCGGCAGCCCCCCAGTCCGCCCGGCTCGGCGTCCCATCTCCTGAGGTACGACCGGGATCACCCGTGACGCGGCAGGCGCTCCACGAACTCCCGGAAAGCGGGGATGTCGGCTTCGCCCAGCGGGGTGCCATGGGCGAAGCCGACGGTTGTGACGAGGTCATGCGGAAGGAGCCGCAGACTTGCCGGACGCAGGTCCGGGTCCGCGGCCAAGGCATCGGGGCCCAGGGCCAGCTTTCCTCGGTTGAAGAGGGCGTCCCCGACCAGGAGGGTCCCGGTGGGTTCATGAAGCAGCACGATGTGTCCGGGCGAGTGGCCCGGGGTGTGGATGACCCGCAGCCCGTCAGAGTTCTGCACGAGGTCGCCGTCGGCCAGGTCGGCGTCCGCTTCGACCGGCTGCCAGTGGAGGGCCGGCAGCCGGTCGATGAACCGGCCCAACGCTCCGCAACGCCCCTCGGCGGGGACGCGTCCGGCCTCCAGCCAGGGCCGGTCGGCTGCGTGGATGAGGATGTGGGCGCCGGTGTGGCGGCGCAGTTCGGCGGCGCCCTGGACGTGATCGGGGTGGGCGTGGGTGAGCACGATGCGGCGGATGTCGGACGGCTTGCGGCCGAGTGCCGCAACGGTGTCGAGGAGGGCGCGGGGCGCCTTGGACCAGCCGACGTCGACCAGGGTGAATCCGTCGTCGCCGTCGACGAGGAAGGCGTTGTCGCGCTTGCTCGTGGCGATACGCACAATGCCGGGGGCGATGCGTTGGTGCATGAGTGGTGTCCTGACAGGTGGCTGGTCATGGGGTGGCGGGTCGGCGATCGGCGCGGTGGTCGGGAACGGAGCGACGGTCACCCACGCCGTGTTGCGCTCGGTGCAGGGCCTGGTCAGCCCGGTGTCGGAAGGTAGCCTTCGCGGGCGAGCCTGGGCAGGATGCCGCCGGCGGCGAGGATGTCGAGAACCATCGGCGGCAGCGCCCCGCCCTGCAGACGCAGGCCTGTTGCGGTGTTCTCGACCCAGCCCTCGGCGAAGTCGAGGCACATCGTGGCACCGTCGGTGAAGGCGGACGTGACGCCGGGCACGGTGAGGGCGGGCAGGCCGTGGTTGATGCAGTTGCGCAGGAACAGAGAGTTGAACTCTTCGGCCACCAGCGCGGCCACGCCCAGTTCCCGGAAGAGGGCGGCGACGGGCCGGGAGGATCCGAGGCCGAAGTTGCGTCCGGCGACGACGATGTCGCCAGGGGCGACCTGGTCGGTCCAGCCGGGGCGCAGCTCGTAGAAGATGTGCTTCGCGGCTTCGGGGACGGGCAGTTTCATGGCGAACGCCGGGTACATGGCGTCGGTGCTGACGCCGTCGCCGACGGCCCAGACCGCGCCGGTGAGTTGGGTGTCCATCAGTTCAGCTCCCCTCGCGGGTCGGTGATGTGGCCGGTGAGGGCGGAGGCGGCGACGGTGGCGGGGGACGCCATGTAGATCTCCGCGTCGGGGCTGCCCATGCGGCCGGTGAAGTTGCGGGTCGAGGACGTCAGACAGACCTCCCCGGGGGCGAGCAGGCCCATGTGGTACCCGAAGCAGGCGCCGCAGGTGGAGTTGGTGACCACGGCTCCGGCGTCGGCGAGGTCCTGCAGGTAGCCGGCCCGCATGGCATCGCGGTAGACCTGCTGGGAGGCAGGAGTGACCAACAGCCGTATGCCGGGGGCGACCTGGCGTCCGCGTACGATCTCGGCGGCGATGCGCAGGTCTTCGAGCTGGCCGTTGGCGCACGAGCCGATGAAGCACTGGTTGATCGGCCGTTTTTCCATCGCCGATATCGGCAGGGCGTTGTTGCTGACGGTGCCGGGGCGGGCGACGTGGGGTTCCAGGGAGGACAGGTCGATGGTGCGGACCGCGGCATAGGTGGCGTCGGGGTCGGGGTCGGCCGCCTCGTAGGTGCCGGGGGGTGCGCCGTGGTCGGCGAGGAAGTCGCGGGCGAGGTCGTCGATGGGGAAGGTGCAGAAGTCGGCGGAGATCTCGGCGCCCTGGGTGGCGATGGTGCGCCGGTCGTTCATCGGGAGGGAGGCGAGGCCGGATCCGCCGTATTCGAGGTTGTGGTTGGTGGCGTCTCCGTACGTGCCCGCGATGTGCAGGAAGATGTCCTTGCCCGAGACCGCTGCCGGTCTGGTGCCGGTGAGTTCGTAGCGGATGGTGGGCGCGGCCTGGAACCAGGTCCTGCCGGTGCACATGACGGAGTACACCTCGGCCGGGCCGAGGCCGCGAGCGGCGGTGTTGTACGCGCCCGCCGCGCAGGTGTGGGAGTCGGTGCAGGCGAGGATCTCGCCGGGGCGGGCGAGGCCGTTCTCGGCGATCACCTGGTGGCAGATGCCGTGCCGCCCGACGTCGTGGAACTTCTCGATCCCGAAGGCGCGGGCGAAGGCTCGCGCATGGGTGCCCCCTATGGCGTCATGGACGTTGGGGGCGGGCACCGCGTGGTCCATGACGACCGCGACCTTGTGCGGGTCGTTGATCTTCAGGGGCTGGACCCAGCCGGTGGCGAACTGTAGGTCGATCATGACGGTCATGTCGACGTCGCACACCACGGTCTGGCCCGGGCGGACCTCCGGGACGCCGGCTTTGCGGGCGAGGATCTTCTCGATCATGGTCATGCCCATCAGCAGACCTTCTCCTTGTGGTCGCGGTGGCGCTCGCCGATCGCGGACCAGGCGCGCAGGCCGACGAGTTCGAACAGGCCCTGCGGTCCGGGGGTGACCTCGGGCAGGGTGCCGCCGAGGCGGGTCAGGGCCTCCAGGCCGTGCAACACGTACGGCGCGAGCAGGGCGCCGGGGTGGATGGCGATGCGGTAGCCGAGGGCAGCGAGCCGCTCCGGCGCGGTGTCGGGGGTCAGCCCGCCCTGCACCATGTTGATGAGCAGGGGCGCGTCGATCGAAGCGGCGATCTTCTCGATCTCCTCGACTGATTCCGGAGCCTCGACGAAGACGACGTCCGCGCCGGCCGCGGCATACCGGCCGGCGCGCTCGATGGCGGCGTCGACGCCGAGGGGGCCGCGGGCGTCGGTGCGGGCGATGATCAGTGCGTCGGTGCGTGCCTCCAGTGCCGCGCCCAGCTTGGCGATGAAGGCGTCGGCCGGGATGAGTTCCTTGTCGGGCAGGTGGCCGCACTTCTTGGGGAATGCCTGGTCCTCGAGCTGGATGGCGGCGGCACCGGCGCGTTCGTAGGCGTGCACGGTGCGTACGACGTTCATCGGGGCGCCGTAGCCGGTGTCGGCGTCGGCTATCAACGGCACGTCGCCGAGCGCTTCGGCGGCGATGCGGGCGCGGTCGGTCATCTCGGTCTGGGTCAGCAGCCCGATGTCGGGCAGTCCGAACCCGGCGACCGCGACACCGGCGCCGGTGAAATAGGCGGCGGCGAATCCGGTGCGGGCGACGAGTGAGGCGCTCAGGCCGTCGAACACACCGGGGGCGACGGTGAGTCGGCCCTCTTCGATCAGCGTGCGCAAGCGGGCGCCCGGGGAGGATGGCATGGCGTTGTCTTCCCTTCGTGTCCTACGTGTACGGATCGAGGGCGCCGCGGACGGGGGCGGCGAGCAGGTCGATCAGGCCGTCGACGCGGTCCTGGTTCTCGAGGTCGAGTACGAGCCGCTCGATCTCGGCCGCGCGGGAGGCGTCGGTGACTTGGGTGGTCAGGGCCCGGTACTTGGCGCGGATCTCCGCGTTGGTCAGCGGGTCGTCCGGGCCGCCGTGCGGCTGGTTGAGCGCGCGGGTCAGCTCCCGGCCGTCGCGCAGGGTGAGAGTGACGCGGGTGTTGTAGCCCGGTTCGGTCCAGGCAGGGTCCTGGGGGGCGTTGTCGAGGTGGACCTCGGTGCGCTCGATCAGCTGCCACACGTCGGCGGCGTTGATGCGCTCGTCGTGGAACTGTGCGGGACCGACCTGGCCGTCCAGCAGGGCGACCGCGACGGCGTAGCCGATGTTCATCTGGGCGCCGATGGTGGTGAGGGGGCGCTCGGGCCGCCACCAGCCATGGTGGTGGATCGCCTCGGGGACATCGATGCGGATCGACTCGATGTCGTCCGTGGTGAGCGCCCGGTCGGTCGACAGGGCCAGAACGGCATCGATGGCAGGATGCAGGCCGCCCATCGCGGCGTGGATCTTCACGGTGATGCCTTCGGTGTGCCACACCTCGCCCAGGTCGCTGGCGATCTGGGAGGCATCCGGATCGTGGCCCTCGCCGAAGGTGGACAGGAATCCGCCGTACGGCCGCTCGAAGACCCTTTTGATGCCGGTGTAACCGGACTGCGCGAGCCCGGCGGCGTAGAACCCGTTGCGGGCGGCGAAGCCGTGGTGCATGCGCTTGGACATGGCCTCGTACTGGGCGGCCATCAGGCCGGCGGACTGAGTGGCCGCCAGGCCCAGTGCGTCCTCGAAGGCGGCCGGATCCAGTCCGCGCAGTGCTCCGCAGGAGGCCGCCGCGGCATGGGTGCCGAACACGGATCCCGAATGCCAGCCGCGCGAGAGCATCTGTGAACCGTGCAGCGCGAGCCCCACACGCGGGCCGGTCTCGAACCCGAGGACGGTGGCGCGCAGGAAGTCCGCCCCGGAGACATTGCCCTGCGACGCCGCGGTGGAGAGCAGGGCGGGCAGCACGAGGGACGCGCTGTGCAGCGGAGCGCGGGGGAAGTAGTCGTCGAGTTCGAAGCCCTGGATGAAGGTGCCGTTCAGTACCGCGGCCGCCGGGCCGCCGACGGAACACCCCCAGCCGATGAGCGGTGTGCTCCCGGCGCCCTCCATGGCCAGGACGGCATCAACAGCCCTGCGAGACCAAGGGAGTTGCGCGCCTATGAGGGCACAGCCCAGGCCGTCGAGGACGAGGTGGGCGGCGCGTTCCCGTACCCGGGCCGGGATGTCGTCCAGTGTCGTACTGCTCAGCCAGCGGGCCAGGCGGCCCGTGGGGCCGTCGGGGTCGGTGGGCCCTTGTGGAAAGGCGGCCTTTCCAGCAGCCGTCGGTGTCGGTGCGGACACCCCGCTCACCTCCATTGATGCACAGCAGCGGCAAGGAGTGGCCGCGCTCGACGGCCACATGCACATTAGAATTTATAACATCTAGTTTTGGCGATTGCTCGCTAGCATGTCGGTGTGGCACTGAAGCGAACCTCTCTCCCCCGCACCGCCGAGGCCGCGGCCCTGGCCGAGCTGCGCGACGCGATCGTGCGCGGCGACCTCGAACCGGGCGCCCCTATCCGGCAGAGCGCGGCCGCCGAGCAGCTGGGGCTGAGCGTCATCCCGGTCCGCGAGGCCCTCAAGACGCTCGCGAGCGAGGGCATCGTCACCTACGCGCCACAGCGCGGCTACACGGTCACCGAACTGAGACCCGACAGTGTGGACGGAATCTTCCGGGTCCGGGAGCTGCTGGAGGCCGAGGCAGAGCAGTGTGCCGCCGCCCGCCTGCGCCACGAGGACATCGCCGCGATGCGCTCCGCTCTCAGGGAGCAGCGGGCCGCCGTCGACGCGGCCGACGCGCTGGGCGTGATCAGGGCCAACCGGCGGTTCCACTTCGCCCTGCTCGACCGCTGTGACAACGAGTGGCTGCTGCGCTTCATCACCCAGTTGTGGGAAGCCCTCGAACCGCACCGCGCCCTGTCCTACCGGCGCGCGGCCGCCGACGGTGACCGCGCGCGGGCGCAGGCCATCCTCGACGAGCACGAGGGCATCGTCGACGCCTTCGACCACGGCGACGTACCGCTCGCGCTGCGCCGCCTGGCGCAGCACCGCAGCGGCGGGCAGGGCGACTTCCACCGCCTGCTCGCACCTGCCGAGCAGGGCTGACCGCCGCACCACTCCACATACCTTCCAGCGGTGCTGTATTGGTCCTCGGACCCGCCTCGGCCACAGCGGTGCTACAGGCGCATGGGAGCCACGCGCGGGCCGTTCGTGAGCCTTGCGGAAGGGTCCGCCTGGGGCGGTGCAAGGCCGGTCGGCGTGCCGATTCGGGCAGCTGACGACGCAGCGGCCACATCCCAGCCGCGCCGGCCCGGGCCGGCGGCATCAGCCACCGCCGGCGGGAGATCCCGGCGATCGAGTGGGGCAGCCCGGCTGCCGGAGCACACGCCGCCGAAAGGCGGCCAGCATCCCGAAGACATAGGCGTGGGCGAGCATACGGCCGTGTCGGGCCGCGGGCATCAGCTCGATCAAGTGCGTGTCCGCCAAGGCGGGTTCGCCCCCCGACCGAATACCGAGCAGGACCCGCAGCGCGATGAGGGATGTCGCGTCCTGAGCGGAGGCCGACACCACCGATACGACGGCGTGTCCGACGAGATCGGTCTGGAACACGCACCGTCGTCCGTAGCGGTCGGCGAGCCCCGACAAGAGCGGGGCCTGGCGAGTGCTCCCACGAAAGTGGCGCCGATCAGCAGGGCTTGAGGGGCTGGGCCGTCCGTCATGACCGCAGGCGCTCCAAGGCTCCCGGGGTGACTGGCAGGTCGGTGGTCGATCAGGGCAGGCCGGTGGCGTCCAGCCCGGAGCGCAGCAGGGCGAGCAGGTCGGCCAGCGCTGCCGGCGGATCCGGTTCGAGTATGGCGAGCGTCACTGCGTCGATGATGAATCGGGCCACTGCGCGGATCCGCAGGTCGGGAGTCTCCAGGCCACGGTCGTCCGCGAGCGCGCCCGCCAGGGTGTCCGCGTGCCGTAGCCACATCTGCTGCCAGTGGACGCGCAGTGCCGGGGTGCCGTGCACGAGGGCGAGGAACGCCTCGAACTGTTCCCGCTCGCGCGGATCCGCTGTAGGCAGTGACAGCAGGAACTCCTGCACCGCGTCGAGCACGTCACGGCCTGGAGAGCGCTGACTGACCGCGGCAACGAGGCCGGCGTCGATCTCCGGCTCCAGGTCGAAGAGCAGCGCTTCCTTGCTGCGGAAGTAGGAGAACAGGGTCGGCACCGAGACCTCGGCGGCATCGGCGATCTCCGCCACGGTGACGGCGTCGTAGCCGCGTTCGAGGAACAGCCGCAAGGCCGCGTCGGCCAGTGCCCTGCGGCAGCGGGCCTTCTTGCGCTCCCGCAGGCCGGGCGCTGAACGATTCCTTTCGGTCACACATCGAACCTAGCAGGTTCCATAGCGACGCAAAATCTTAAGTGGCTTAAAAACTTCAGTGGTTGAAGAACCGTCAGCTGCTGTGCTTCACTCGTGCCGCCGGCCGCCGAGGTCGGCCCACGGACCGGATGGGTTCCGAAGGGTGTGATCAGCCATACCCATGCGCTCACCCCCGACAGGCGGCAGTGAACAGGCCCCCGAAAGTCCCATTGGCGATGTCGTCCTCAGAATCAATGCGGTCAATAGGATGTGGGACAGAAAGGAATCGCCTGTTCAGCGTCGGTGAGTCCGAGTGACAACCGACCGCTGCACGTAAACGCCGCCTGGACACACCACCGCCCACTTTTTCGTGAGGATGTGTCATCCGGCGTCGCCGCAACGACTTTCCGGCCGGCGCCAACGCCTTGCCCTATCACCCGACTCGCGAAAGGAGTATCAGGTGCAGCGCGACGGGGATTCTCATGGGATTCGGCTTGAAACACCCACGTTCTCTTGCGATATGTGCGGCAGACCTATTCGCCGAGGCTCCGCAGATGACATCAGGGCCAGGAAAACGCGTCAGCGATACTGCTCGAACGCCTGCCGTCAGCGCGCCTACCGCCAGCGGCTCAAGGACGACGGAATCAGTGCTTCGACTGCGACCGGAACAGCCCGATTGAGCAGTTTGATCGGCCGCACCGATGAGCTGGTGGAGCTCAAGCGGCTGGTGCGTGATACGCGACTGCTGACCCTGACAGGGCCTGGGGGCGTGGGCAAGACACGCCTGGCGGTGGAGTTGGCTGCCCTTGAACAGCGCGGCGGACGCTGTGAAGTCAGCGTTGTCGAACTGGCGTCGGCGGCGACGGGGGAGCAGGCGCGGCAGCGGATCACCGAGGCGCTCGCGCGGGCCGGGGAAGCGCCTTCCCCGATGGTGGGGGCACGGAGGGGGACGGGCCCCGACCGTGATCGGCTTCTGGTGCTCGACAATTGTGAGCATGTGCTCGACGACTGCGGGCCGGCTCTCAGCGCGTTACTCCCTCGGCATCCGGGCCTGCGCGTCGTGGCCACCAGTCGCGAACCATTACGGTTGCCGGGCGAGACGGTGTACTCGGTGGGCGGTCTCTCCCTGCCGGATCCCGATGGCGGCGGCTCGCTCGCCGGCTTGCTGCGCTCCGACGCCGTCCGGCTGTTCGTCCACCGGGCGCAGGCTGTCTCCCGCGGATTCCAGCTCACCGAGGACAACGCCGTACACGTCGTCGCGTTATGCGCCGGGCTCGACGGGCTGCCGCTGGCGCTCGAGCTGGCGGCCGGTCTCATGCGGGCCTTTCCGCCGAGCGAGATTCACCATCGGCTGGACGACCGCCTTTCTCTCCTGACATGCGGATGGCGTACGGCGGATCGACGTCACCAGAGTCTTCGCTCGGCCATCGAATGGAGCTATGACCTGCTGACGCCTCAGGAGCGGTCGCTGTTCCGGTCACTGTCGCTGTTGCCGGGCGGGTTCGGGACGGATGCCGCCACGGCCGTCGCCGCGGACCATGACATACCCCCGTCGGCCGTGCCGCAACTGCTGGCCGGCCTTGAAGCCAAGTCCCTCATCGTCCCCGGTGCCGACCGGGCGGGTTCCGCCCGGTTCCGGATGTTGGAGTCGATCCGGTGTTACGGGCACGAACGGCTCCGTGCCGAGGGCGAGGAGATACGGGCCTACAACCGTCTCGTGGACTGGCTGGCGGAGCTCGCACGCCCGTTACGGGAGGCAGCGCTCACGCCTGCCAGGACCTGCCGGCGGCTGGACGAGGAACGCGACAACCTCACGTCTCTGCTGCAGTGGTTGAGCGAGGGAAGCGACCCACGCCAGCTCCTCCTCGCCGGGGCACTGGCCCTCGTGGACATCAACCGGGGGTACGCGGCGGAGTCCCTGACGATGCTGGCCGGGGCGTTGGACCGTACGGATCCGGGGGCGGGCGACCGCAGCATCGCTCTGTGCATGCAGGCGCTGCTCATCGCGTGGGAGGGGAACGCCGGCGAAGCGGTACAGCTTGCGCAGCGGGCAGTGACGCTCGAGCGCCGGCGCCCGCGGCGCCGCGATCATCTGATCTGCCGCATGCTGCTGGTGCTGAGCCTGGCCCGGACGCAACACGGCGACCAGAGCGCGAAGGCCGATCTCGAGGAGTGTTTGGAGATCAGCCACCGGGTCGGCGATCGCGTCATGACCGCGTTCTGCCTGATCCTTCTCGCCTGGCAGCTGCTTGGCGGCGGCGATACGGTCCAGGCGGTGCGGCTGGTTGACGAAGCCCTCCCGATCCTGCGGGGCGAAGCCAATCCGGTCCTGCTACGAGTGATCCTGCACACGGCCGGCGCCCTTGCCCTGGAACGGGACGACTGCGCTGCGGCGGAGGCCTACTTCGCCGAGGCGCTGGGAGACACGGACCAGGTGAGCGACGCGGCTCACCTGGGCGCAGCCGGTCCCGCGCTCTGGGGCCTGGCTGTCAGCGCGGCGCGGGGCGGTCGGTTCGAGCGGGCGCTGCGGCTGCTCGCGGCCGTCGAAAGGTACGACGTGTCCGCGGCCCTCGTACTGCCTCCCTGGTTCCGGGCGCAGGTGGAGGAGGCGGCGGCCACAGCACTGAGGGCGCTGCCCAAGGCCCGGGCCGAAGGTGCGCTTGCGGCAGGGCGTCGGCTGGGTCCACGACAGATCGTGGACTACGCACGGGACGGACGGCCGGCAACCGCGACCGGTGGGGACGACCCGCTCAGCCCGCGCGAACGGGAAGTGAGCGACCTGGTGGCTGCCGGACTCACCAATCGACAGATAGCGGCCCGGTTGTATCTGTCGGTTCGCACCGTCGAGACCCACGTCCGCAACATCCGCACCACACTCGGACTGCGTTCCCGTACCCATGTCGCCGCATGGTCCGCACGGCGGGCGCAGGCCATGCCCACACACGCCGATGGAGGGGCCGGAGCCGGGTCCGTGGTGTAACGGTGTTCGTCACGGGGGACCACGTCCGCTGATTCGCGGTTGACGAACCGGAGCCGCATCCGAGCCGCCGGGCTGAGAAGGCACGGCGGCCAGCGCCGCCAGGGGAGATGAATGACCCCTGGCGGCGCCTTTTTGTGCGCTCGTACGTCGTGCTGTTGCCGCTTTAGCTGACGCCGAGACTGCGAGGCCGCCCGATCCGCCGACGCGTGATGTCTTCCTCTACGGCCGCGAGCCGCCGTCCTGCGTCACAGGCGCCGGGGCCCGCTCGGAGGCCGCATGCCCCGTGTCCCATGCGACGGGGCGGCGAAGACGGGAGCGGAGTCCGCGTCACGTCGGCGTAACGGGGGGCATTGCCGATGCGGCGGCCCTCCAGGACGAGGAATCTTGGAGGCGCAGTTCGATCCCGTGGCGGTGACCGAAAGGAAGAGGCCCGCCTGCTGATTCGACGCCGCCCTCGTCCGTGCGATTGCGGTCGTGCAGCGGTGGTCGCGCCGGAAGCGGATCGTCCTCCCCATCCAGGCACCCTTCGAGGAGTTCTCCGTGCGTATTGTCATGTCCGTCTCACGTATGGCCGTAGCCGCCGCAGCCGTGGCGGCCGCCGCATCGACGATCGCCCTTCCCGCCGTTTCTGCCACAGCCGTGACCGCACAGCCCGTGGCGGCCTCGGCCGACTTCGTCGTGAGCCAAGCCCAGTTCCAGCACATGTTCCCGAACAAGAACCCGTTCTACACCTATGCCGGGCTGCGCAACGCGATGAACTCCTTCCCGGCTTTCGCCCACACGGGCAGCGACACGGTCAAGAAGCAGGAGGCGGCCGCCTTCCTGGCCAACGTCAGCCATGAGACCGGCGGCCTGCGGTACACAAAGGAGCAGAACCCCGCCAACTACCCGCACTACTGCGACGCGAGCCAGCCGTACGGCTGCCCGGCCGGCCAGGCGGCCTACTACGGCCGCGGACCGATGCAGCTGAGCTGGAACTTCAACTACAAGGCAGCGGGTGACGCGTTGGGCATCGACCTGCTGCACAACCCGAACCTCGTGGAGACCGACGCCACGATCTCGTGGAAGACCGCCCTGTGGTACTGGACCACTCAGTCGGGTCCCGGCTCCATGACGCCGCACAAGGCGATGGTCAGCGGTGCCGGATTCGGTGAGACGATCCGCAGCATCAACGGTGCGCTGGAGTGCAACGGCCAGAACCCCGCCGAGATGCAGGACCGGGTCAACCTCTACCGCCAGTTCACGCAGACCCTGAATGTCACCCCCGGGGACAAGCTGACCTGCTGATCGCGCTGGTGGCGGCGGATCATCACCCCCACGCCGCATCGCTCGCTGTCGCACCCACCGTGGTGCCCCGGCCGGCGGGCGACCCTCTTGGCCCCAGGAGGCCGGCACACAACCGGCCTCCCCCCGGCCTTGCTGCGGTCGCCTTCTCGCGCCCTTCAGAACCCGATCGTTGACGTCATCCGGCGAGGAATCATGCGCAGAACACCTCTGAGAATCCCCCTGCGACTTTCCCTGTCAACCCTCGTGACCGCCCTGGTCGCCGCGATCGCAGCGGCGCTGTTGGTGGCCACACCGAGTACGGGTGCGGGTGCGGTTGCTCCACGCTCCGCCGCACCGGCTGCCGCTGCGGCGATCGACCACACGGTCACGTTCGTCAACAGCACCGGCAGGAAGATCTGGATCGGCAGCGCTGTCAACGCCGACGGGTCGAAGAACTTCGACAAGCTGCCGATCCTGGAGCCCGGCCAGTCGGCGAAGGTGACCATTCCCGAGACGACGGCGCCCGGCTACTGGCGCGGAAAGTTCTTCGCGCGCATGGGATGTACCGGGACACCGGGGAGCAACTTCCACTGTGCGGTCGGGGACTGCGGCAAGTTCGCCGACCATTGCGCCAAGGACACCGGAGAACAGCCCGCCAGCCTCGCGGAGTTCAACTTCGACTCCAAGGACGCTGTCGCTCCCTGGTACGACGTGAGCTACGTGAACGCGTTCTCGGTGCCGATCACGATCGCCCCCCAGAACGTGAGCCCCGGCGGTGGCGGGTGCGACACGGTGGGCTGCGCGAACAACCTGCTGCCGAACTGCCCCGCGGGCAATCTGACGCGCTGGGCGGACGGCAAGCCGATGCTGTGCACCAATCCCAACCGGGACGCCAAGACCGCCTACAGCGACATGATCGCCTCCCATTGCCCGAAGGCCTATGGGTGGTCCCGGCAGGACCAGGAGCCGGGCAACAAGGTGATGCGGCAGTGCAGCAAGTGCAGCGGCTTCGTCGTGACCTTCCACCGCGCCTCGTGACCGCAGACCAAACGGTCCCCCTGGCCGTGCACGCGGGTTGACGAGCGGCCGGACGAAAAGGAAGAAGCCATGCGAAAAGCGCCCAACTTACGTGGTCTCGCCGTGATTCTGGCGGCTCTGACCCTGCTCGCGTTCGGCAATCATGCCGGCACGCCCACCGACGCGGTGAACGCGTCCTCCGCCACAGTGAAGAAGAAGGGCGTCAGCGCCTGGAACTTCACCGGCGTCACCAACGCGCTGGCCGACTCGAAAGCCGGTTGGTTCTACACCTGGTCCTCCGGCAAGCAGCAGATCACACCCCCGCCCGGCGTCGAATTCGTGCCCATGATCTGGGGCAAGGGCTCGGTGACCGATGCGGAACTCGGCCAGGCCGAACAGCAGGGCAAGACCCTGCTCGGGTTCAACGAACCCGATATGCCGGGGCAGGCCAACATGACTGTGCCGCAGGCGCTCGATCTGTGGCCCCGGTTGCAGTCGACCGGCATGCGGCTCGGAGCGCCCGCCGTCGCCACCGGCGCCGACGTCGCAGACGGCTGGCTCGACCGCTTCATGAAGGGCGCCGCCAGCCGTCACTACAAGGTCGACTTCATTCCCCTGCACTGGTACGGCGGGGACTTCGACGCCACGCATGCGACAGCCCAGCTGCGGAACTACCTCCAGGCCGCCTACAACCGCTACAAGAAGCCGATCTGGCTCACCGAGTACGCACTGATCGACTTCTCCACCGGCACCCCGAGGTACCCGACACAGGCGCAGCAGGCCGCGTTCGTGAAGCAGTCGACCGCCATGCTGCAAGGGCTGCCGTTCGTCGAACGGTATGCATGGTTCACCCTCTCCACCAGCCGCGGAGACGGCACCGGACTCTACAACGGTGCGACGGCGAACGAGGTGGGCGCCGCCTATCGCGCGGCCGGCTGAGAAGCAGCTCCCGACCTCCATCCGGCAACAGCCGTGCCGGTTCTCGCATGCCGCCACGGACAAGGAGCACGTCACTCCTTCCACCGATCCACCACGACCTGAAACGACTCCACATGAAACGAGGAACGAGCATGAGCAAGCGAACGCTCTACGTCCCACTGGCCACAGGAGCCGTGGCGCTGACCGCCATACTGGCGCTCTCTCCGGCGAGTTCGGCCGCACCCAGCGCCCCGCAGGCCGCAACCTGCTGGGCGACGCACTACGGTCCCATGCCCCCCGGAGCCCTCACGGCCAGCGGCGAGGTCTTCGACAACAGCAAGAACACCGCGGCGACCTCGCTGACACGCAATCCGCAACTGCCGTTCGGGACCCGCGTGAAGGTGACCAACGTCGCCAACGGCAAGTCCCTCGTCGTGCGCATCAACGACCGCGGCACCTTCCAGCAGACGCCGCAGGAACCGAAGTGCCTCGACCTGACCGACGGTGCCTTCAGCCGGCTCGGCGGCAGCCTCGACCCCGACGCCGGCCACATCGTGGTGCAGCAGAAGGTCCTGAACTGATCCCGGGCTCTCGATCCACTGCCACCAGAAGGAGAGCCTCATGACCACCATCAGGCACAAGACGGTGGTCGGACTGGCCGCACTCGCGGCCGGCCTCGGCCTCGTCTCTCTCGCCGCCCCCGCGGGGGCGGCCGCCCCCGCGGGCCCCGTCATCCACCGCTGCGACGTCAACCACATCACTCCCGCGAGCCATCTCTTCGTCCGGCTCCAGACCGGTGACGAAGGACTCTGCTTCACCGGCCAGGGCACCACGACGGACGTCCAGAACCTGACCCCGTTCGAAGCGATCAACCTCAAGCCCGCCGACGGCAAGCTCATGCAGGTGACTCTCACCTACGTCACCGCGATGGGCGAGCAGAAGGACAAGGACCTCACCCGTGAGGGCCAAGTCTTCAGGTTCCCGGGTTATGCGTTCCTCAAGAAGGTTGTCATCAAGCCCCTTTGACGGCCGACGCGGGGCTGCGTCGCCTTGCCCTTCACAGGAGAGGCGGTCGCCGGGCGCCAGCAAGCTGGTCACCTCGGCGATCGCCTCCGGCGACGCCTTGAAGGAGTGGCGGACGTTCTCCGACTTCTTGACGGTACTCGTGCAGGTCCCAGCCCGTGCCCGGCCGCCGCGTGACGAACACCGGCCCGCGCATCGGCCCCGGATCAGCCTCGGCAGCGGGCGGTCCCGGCACAGCCCTGAGGGACCCTGCTCCGCCGTGCCACGGCCGCGCGTCCGGCGACACCGTCGCGGCTGCGCGGCACACGGGGCTGACCCCTGACCGACCGGTGGCCGGGCCCCACACGGCCCGGCCACCGGTGATGCGTACGGCGCGTCTACGGGGCCATCTCGTACGCGCCGGACAGCGCCTCGACCCGCTGCCAGACCCGCTCCGTGCGTGCCTCGTCGACGACCGGCCGCCGGACCGAACCCAGCGCCCAGTCCTGCTGCGCTTCGGTCGCCGAGTCCTTGCCGTGCAGTTCGACGGCGTGCGCGGAGAAGTCCCGCACGAGGACGGCGAAGAGTTCGTCGAGCACGTCCTCGTCGAGTCCGGTCAAGGCGGCCTGCTCCAGGACGAGCTGCCCGTGCACGACGAGGGCGAAGAGCTGACCGACCGCTAGGAGGAGGTCGAGGTCGCGGCTCTGCTCCGCGTCGGGGGCGGCCGTGGCGACGAACACGCTGAGTGCGTCGGCCTGTTCGCGGAAGCGGGTCACGTTGGGCAGGTGCGCGTACGCGTCGAAGGCGGGCCGCCAGTCGTGGAAGCGCACCGCGCCGAGGCCGCGGGCCGGTCCCTGCCGGAACAGGAAGTCGTCGTCGGCCGCGTCGAGGCGGGTCGGCACGCCGGGGTACTCGACCGGGTCGAGGAGGTGGCTGCGCATGAACTTCAGGATCAGCGCCAGGTTGACGTGGACCGTGCCCTCGAGCTTCGGCAGACCGCGGATCTCCACCGCCGCCTGGCCGAAGTAGTTGTCCTTCTCGAAGCCCTTGGCCGCGATGACGTCCCACATCAGGTCGATGACCTTCTCACCCTCCGTGGTCACCTTCATCTTCGTCATCGGGTTGAAGAGCAGGTAACGGCGGTCGTCCGGGCCGGCGGAGCGGAAGTAGTCGACAGCGCGGTCGCTGAAGGCCTTCATGCCGACGAGCCTGACGTACGCGTCGGTCAACTCGCGCCGCACATGCGGGAAGCTGGTGACGGGGCGGCCGTAGAGGACGCGGTTGTGGGCGTGGGTGACAGCCTCGTACATCGCGTGCTCACAGATGCCGACCGAGGCGGTGCACAGGTTGAACTTGCCTACGTTGACGGTGTTGAGGGCGGCGTCGAAGGCGGCGCGGCCGGTGTGCAGGACGTCCTCGGCCGCTACGGGATAGTCCTCCAGGCGGAACTCGCTGACGAACTTCGAGGAGTCGACGACGTTCTTGACCAGGTGGTAGGCCGGGTGACGGCTGTCGGCGGCGAAGAAGACGTAGCCGTCGGGCCCGTCGACGTCGGTCCGGCGGCCGAAGACGGAGACGAGTCCGGCGGCGTTGCCGTTGCCGATGTAGTACTTGGAACCGGTGGCCCGGAAGCCGCCGTTGCCGTCGGGCTCGAGCAGCATGTCGGTGGAGTAGATGTCGGCGCCGTGGGCCTTCTCGGACAGGCCGAACGCGAACACCTCTCCCTGGGCGAGGAGTTCCGCGGCGCGGGAGCGGGCGGCGGCGTTGTCGCTCTGCCAGACCGGGCCGAGTCCGAGGATCGTGACCTGCCAGGCGTACCAGTAGTCCAGGCCGTAGAAGCCCAGGATCTCGTTGAGCGCGGCGATGCGGGCGGTGTCCCACCGCTTGTCCGGTTCACCCTCCCCCGCGGCGGACGACGGCGTCAGGAAGGTGGCGAACAGCTTCTCCTTCGCTGCGAAGGCGAGGAAGTCGCCGAGCCACGCACGGGTCAGGTAGTCCTCGATCAGCCGCCCCTTTCCGCGCTCCTCGAACCAGTCGACGGTGGCACGCAGCAAGCGGCGCGTCTCGGGGTCGAAGTGCGCGGGGTCGTAGGTGCGCGGGTTGAACAGCAGCTGGTCAGCCATGGTGAGGACGCCTTTCGGCTGGTGGACGGGGGGAATCGGAACTCTGTACGGCTGGACTGGCAGGATCGGGACCCGCGGAGGGTGCGGCGGCGATCAGCGGCACGGACCGAACCGGGCCAGCGTGGCAAGGACGTCGTCCAGCCAGTCGATCATCATCCGCTCGTACGCGATGCCGCCGCGCAGTACGACGTGCTGGAGCTCCCGCTCCGCGTCGAGCGGTGCCTGCGGACCGGCCGTGTCTGCCTCGGTCCCCGTGAAGTCCCGCGCCTCTCCTGCCAGATAGTGCGCCAGCCGGTCCCGGTGCGCCTGCCGGTGCCGCTCCACCTCGCGGATCAGGGCGGCAGGGTCGTCGAAGGCGGCGCCCCGGATCTTCACGGCCAGGTCGTGGCGGACACTCTCCGGCTCGATCGGATCATGCAACCAGGACGACAGCGCGGCCCGGCCGAGGTCGGCGACGCTGTATTCCTTCTTGTCCGGCCGGCCCTGCTGCGGGACGTCCCTGACGTCGACCCAACCGTCGATCTCCATGCGCTTGAGCACGCGATAGATCTGTTGGTGGGTCGCGGTCCAGAAGTAGCCGATGGACCGCTCGAAACGCCGTGCCAGCTCGTAGCCGGATCCCGGCTTCTCCAAAAGCGACACCAAAATCGCGTGTTCGAGCGCCATACCGCCGATCCTGCTATGCAACTCGTTGCATAGCAAGCCTCGCCCGCTCCGATGCGACGCGGCTCACTCGGCAACCCGGTGGTGGCTGTCAAGGACAGACGTAGGTGAAGCTCGCCTTCGCCTCCATCGGGGCCGACTGGTGCGAGATCCTCAGGCGGGCGGTCCCCCGGAAGCGACCCGAACCGCGGACCGTCCAGCGCAGGTTCACCCTGACCCGGCGCTCACCGCGGTGGGCGGTGCGGACCAGCTCGCCCGAGTCCTGGCCGCTCGCGCGCAGCCACCGGTATGTGACAGGGCCGCCGTGCCCGTCGGTGGTGACGACACCGATCAGGTCGGCCGTCTGATCGCAGTGCAACGGCCCGGCGGGGGCCTGGACCCGCACGGCGACGACCGCGGGAGCGGGGGCCGGGCGCAGCAGCAGCCAGAGCAGGACGGCGGCGATCGCGACGACGGCGGTGGTGACGATCCAGCCCCGGCGTCTGCGGCGCGAGCGTGGGGAGGTGGCTGCCGCTGCCTCGGTCCGCCATCGTGCACGCAGGGCGTCCTGATCCTCCAGGGGAACCCCGGGCCCGAACCGGAGCAGGATCTCGTCGCAGTCCTCCCCTGCCGCCACCGGAGGCGAGGTGGCACGGTTGCGCTTGCCGAGGACGGTCGCCTGGGTGTCCGGGGCGGTGGGACGGCGAGCGCGGCCGACCGTGGTGAGCTGGTCGGCGACGGCCGGTGGGTGAGGTCCGGGTGCGGGCAGGGGAACTCGCGGGTCCGGGCCCGCGGCGCTGTGGGCGCGGGCCGCCGCGGCGAGTTGGTCGGCGGTGGCTGAAGGGTGGGACGCGCGGTCGGGCGCGGTAGCAGGGTGTTCGGGGGCGGTGGGGCGGGGAGCGGGGTCAGCTGTAGTCGGCGCCGGGTGACGGTTCGTCGCTGGAGTCGGGCGGTCGGGAGCCACTGCAACGGAAGGTGCCGGTCCCTTCGGCGGCGCGAACTCCGGGGTCGACGCGGCAGTCGCCGCGCGCAGCGCCGTGCGGCGCAGGAAGTCCGCCGGAAGCGCCGCGCGCCCGCCCACCAGGACGGCCCGGGCCGCCGCCAGCCCCTCCGACTCGGCGGTGGCAGAGCAGCGGGCGACCAGGTCCGCCGCGGGGGTTCCGGGCTGCGTCCAGGCGGCGCCGAGGGTGCGGGCCAAGGCAGCCCAGGCAGCGGTGCCGACTGCCTGGCGGTCGGCGTGCGGCATGTCGCCCGACACCCGTACCGCCGCCGCGTCGCCCAGCACGGTGCCCAACTCCGCCTCGGCCAGCAGGGCGACCCCGTCCGGGGCCATCACGACGGTGTCGGGGCCGAGTGAGCCGTGGGTCAAGCCTGCTGTGTGCAGGGCGAGGAGGGTCTGGGCGGTCTCGTTGAGGATGCTGGCCACGCTGCCCGCGTCCGGGCGAGGGCCGTTGGCCGACGACAGGACGTCGGCCAGCGTGGGGGCCGGTGGCCGGGCCGTCAGCAGCCACACCTCACCGGCCTCCGCCACGAGGTCGACCGTAGCGAGCAGGCCGGGCAGCCTGAGCGTCGCCGTGGTGAGCACCGCCGCCGCCAGGCGCTCGCGCGTGCCTTCGGGCGCCAGCAGAGCGCGATCGATGCGCAGCGCGCCGAGGGTGGGCTCGCCGGACCGGGCGGGGAGCAGGGCATGCCAGGTGCCGTGCCGCGTGGTCCGTGACCAGCCGGACAGGGGGCGGCCGGCCACTGTGGTGGCTGTCGTCATGTCGATCCGTTCTCGTCGCGGCAGGGGGTGGCTCTCGGGCCCCTCGGGAGCATGGTCAGCACGGCGGTGCGTCCAGGGAGGCCGTCTGGGGACCGTTCGCTGCCGCCGGGTCGCTGATGAGCGTGACGTCCCAGGTGCCCCGGCACGGGTGGTTGGAGAAATCGGCCTCGAAGGTCAGGTCGTACCGCGTACTCCCGGACAAGGGCTGGGATTGGGAGCCGTACGGGTCGGCGGGCGTGTCGACGTAGTAGTTCGCGGTGACGGTCAGCGGACCGGTGCCCGTCGTCTCGACCGACACCGCCGCGATGAGCGTGCCCGGTTTCTGCCCGCGCTGCCAGGAGCCGATCGTGAGGGTGACCGTGCCGGGGGTGGCCACGCTCGGGGACGCGGTGGCCGGCGGCTCGGCCGCGGTCGTCTCCGTGGACGGGGTCGGCGAGGACGACGGGCTGTCCGAGGGCGTGACGGAGGGCGGTGCGTCGGCCGTGGGCGGGGCGACGGTCGGCGAGGTGGATGCGGAAGGTGAAGCGCCCGGCTTGGTGGGCGAGTCGACCGGTGACGGGTATGACGGGGTCGAACTCGCCACCGTCGTCGACGTGTCGTGCGGGCGGCCCGTCGCGTACGTCGCTCCGCCCGTGACGACCACCAGCGCGGCCACCCCACCGGTCGCCGCCTTCCATCCCCCTCGTTTCAGTCGGCCCAGCAGGGTCAGCGCACTGGCCGAGCCGTCGAGCGCGGCGGTCGTGGTGAACGGGAACAACAGGGCGAGCAGCGCGGCGAGTTCGGCAAGTCTGCGACGGCCGCGCTCCTCCCAGCCGGCGCCATAGCCTTCGGTGGCGGACCGTTCCAGGTCGGCGAGGAACGTCTCGACGTCGGGCCGGTCCGCCGGGTCCTTCGCCAGACCCGCGCGCAGCAGCACACGCACCGGCGCGGGTACGTCGTCCAGCGGGACCGGTGCGCGCAGGTGCTGCAGGCGCAGCGCGGTCACGTCGTCGCCGGGGAACGGCCGCCGGCCGGTCAGGCACTCGAAGAACACCACGGACGCCGCGTAGACGTCGGCCCCCGGACCGGCGGGCTCGCCGTTCCACTGCTCCGGCGCCATATATGCGGGCGTACCCGCGGCCTCGGTCTCCCGGCCGCTGCGCACCGCGATGCCGAAGTCGGCGAGCGCGCTGGTGCCGTCGCCGCGGACCAGGACGTTCTCCGGCTTGTAGTCGCGGTGCACCACCCCGGCCGTGTGGGCCGCGCCCAGTCCGAGCAGGGAGCCCTTGAGCAGGACGAGCGCGGCCTCGGGGCCGGTCGCCCCGTGCCGACGCAGCAGGTGGCGCAGGCTGACGCCGTCCACCGCCTCCATCACGATCGCGGCAGCCGCGCGTGCCTCGACGTACTCGTACAGCCGCACCACGCACGGGTGCCGCAGCTCGCCGAGCAGCCGGGCCTCGGCCCGGAAACGGGCCAGGAACTCCCGGTCCGCGCACAGGCGCTCGCTCAGGTACTTGATGGCGACGGGCACGCCGGTCGCGGTGTGCCGGGCGAGGACGACCCGGCCGCCTGCTCCCTCGCCGAGCGTGCGGACGGCCTCGTAGCCGGGTACGGCCCAGCCGCCGTCGGCGTGCGTGTCCTGGGTCATGCCGTCCCCTCCACCGGCGCGGGGAGCCCGGCGCCCTGCGGCACGTCCTTCGCGCCCCGCCGGCGCCGTACCCGGCGCAGCAGCCAGCGCACGGGCGCGGCCCACACCGGGAAGGCGACCAGGGCGACCACGGCCGCCTCGATCACCGTGGTCCACGGCTCGGCCAGCCGGCCTTCGAGCAGGTCGCCGATCCGGGAGCGCCAGGCCAGCAGGGCGAGGGCGAGAAAGCCGTAGGTGCCCACGACGACCGCGAGGCCGTAGGCGGCAAGCCCGGCCTGACGCAGGCCGGGCCGGTTGCCCGCGCGCAGGTCTCGCCACAGGCCCGTGCGGAAGTAGGCGCTCGCCTCCTCGCGCAGCCGTGGCACCCGCAGGGCGTCGGTCAGCGCCTGGTAACCGTCCAGCGGCATCAGCGGGTTGAAGTTGTAGAGGGTGTTCAGGTAGAGGCCGAAGGCGAGGTGGTAGAGGACGGCCGAGGCCGGTCCGGCAGGCAGCAGGACCGCGCCGCCGGCGCACCAACCGGCCAGCGCCGCCGTGGACAGCGGCCCGGACAGGGCCACCACGACCCGTGACCAGCGGGAGCCGAACCACATGTCGCTGGTGTCCACGAACGCGAACGGCATGCCCATCATCAGCAGGAACCCGCCGCGCCGGACCTTGCGGCCGTACGACTTCACGGCCAGCGCGTGCGTCAGCTCGTGGACGAGCAGCGCGGTCACGTATCCGGTGGCCAGCAGGACCGGGCCCCACACGCCCGCTCCGCCGAAGTCCAGCAGGTGGTGCCGGCCCTGCGCGGCGAAGAACGCGACGAGGCCGCCGGCGACCGACAGCCAGGCGAGCAGCACGCCGGTCCGGGTGAACAGCCGCCAGCCGATGGCCCGATAGAGCCGGGTCACCAATCGGTCGAGGCCTGGGACGGACACCTCCAGCTTGAGCAGCGCCCGGTACACGGCACTCGCCGCGCGCCGCCAGCCCTTCGGCCGCTCCTCCTCCGGCCGGCCGGGCAGGCCGCGCAGCAACCCGGCTTCCGCGAACGCGGCCAGCGCGGACTCGATGCGGGGCAGGGCGAGTTCGCCGTAGCGGTCGGCGTAGGCGAACAGCAGGTCCCGTACGGTGTTGTCACCGTCGACGGCGTGCCAGAGGAAGACCTGGCGCTCGTCCAGTTCCAGATAGCGGCCGGTGCGGGTGCTGCTGAGCACCCAGCGGGGAGCGCCGCGTTCGGTGGGGACCTGCTTGAGGGCCCAGCCGGAACGCCGTCGGGGGCGCGCGGTGAGCGGGCCGTTCGCCTCCGGGGCCTCCTCCTGTCCGGCGATGGGCAGATGGGTCAGCTGGGTGCCGACGACCATCGTGCGGGAGCCGATCCGGGCGTCGCGGGGCTGCTCGAACACCAGGCGTACGTCACCGACGGACAGCTCGGTGCCGTCGGCGAGGCCGGCCGCGCCGCCGTGCAGCTCGACACCGCCGACCGCGATGCCGTTGAAGGAGTCCAGGTCCTCGATCCGGAAACCCTCGGCGGTGCGGACGATACGGGCGTGGCGGCGCGAGACACTGCCGTCGGACAGGACGACGTCGTTGTCCTCGCCCCGGCCCAGCATGGTGACAGGTCCGGTCAACGCGACGAGCAGGGTGGGGTCGTCGAGGCCGCGCAACTGGGGCGCGGCGTACGACGTCGGTGCGGCACCCCGACGCGGGGTGCCGCAGTGCAGGCAGTACGGGAAGTCGCGCCGCACGTGGACGCGGCAGACGTGGCAGAGCATGCGGTGGCTCAGCCCGCGCCGGAACCGCTGGCGAACGTGCCTCCGTCGAAGCCTGCGTCGGCTTCCGCGGCGGGGCCGGAGTCCGGCAGGTGCGTGGCGGCGTTTCCGAGGCCGGAGGCGGGCAGGCCGCCCTGGACGATGATGTGATCACCGCTGCCACCCTCGCCCGAGGCGGGCAGGCCGCCCTGGACGATGATGCGATTACCACCGCCGGGCTCACCGATACCGCCGGGACGCCGACCGACGTTCTCCTGGCTGCCTCCGCCGTTTCCGTCGCCCCCACTGTCACCGCCGCCATGGCCACCGCCACCGCTGGGACGGTTGGTGTTCTCCGGGTCACCACCACCCTCACCACCACCGCCACCGCCACTGTCACCGCCGCCATGGCCACCGCCACCGCTGGGACGGTTGGTGTTCTCCGGGTCACCACCACCCTCACCACCGCCACCCCCACTGTCACCGCCGCCATGGCCACCGCCGCCACTGGGACGGTTGGTGTTCTCCGGGTCACCACCACCCTCACCACCACCACCCCCACTGTCACCGCCGCCATGGCCACCGCCACCGCTGGGACGATCGGTGTTCTCCGGGTCACCACCACCCTCACCACCACCGCCACCGCCACTGCCGCCGCTGTCGCCGCCACCATCGCCGCCGTCACGGTCGTAGATGCCCCCGTGACCGAAGTGACCGGCGTCACTGCCGCCTTCACCGCCTACACCGCCGAAGCCGCCGTCCCCACCGGCACCGCCGAAGCCGCCATGGCCACCGAGATCACCGACCCCACCGTCACCGAGACCGCCGTCACCGAGACCGCCGTCACCGAACCCACCATCGCCGAAGCCACCGGCGCCCAGCCCCCCGTCACCGAAGCCACCGTCGGCACCGCCGCCGAACCCGCCGAAGCCTCCCTCGGCTCCGCCGAACCCGCCGTCGCCCCCGGCGCCGAAGTCACCGAAGCCCCCTTCGGCACCCCCGCCGACCTGCCCACCGAGCCCGCCGAGGTCCGCGCCCGTACCCGCGTTCCCGTGCTCGTCAAAACCGCCGACGCCGCCGAAGCCGCCGAAATCTCCGAACTGTCCCTGATCACCGGCCGATTCGACGGGCGACCGGTCCAGCAGCGGGCCGCCGAGCAGGCTGTGGGAGCCGGTCGACGCCACGTCGACACCGCCGACGCCCTCCTGACCCGCGGCGGGATCAGGCAGCTCCGACGAGTGGCCGGCGGAGGCCGGGCCCCCAGCGTCGTGGTCGCCGGAGACCTGGTCCGCCGGAACGGCGTGGGTCGTGTGGTCGGCCGGGACGTCGTGGTGCGCCAGCGCATGCGCCGCGCTTCCGAAGAACAGGGACGACTTGGACAGCCGTGGGTCGAGAGCGGCCGGTCCCCCGTCGGTGCCGGATTCGACGCGGAGGGAGCGGAGTTCGGCGACCTGCGTGGGCGACAATCCGAGTCTTCGCGCCACCTCGTCAGTGTCGCCGTCGAGTTCGGCACGGAAGGCCGGGTCGACGGCCAGGCGGGTCAGGGCAGCACGATATGCGTCGTCGGTCATGGTTCGGTCTCCGTCGGTCTGCGGGCATTGATGCCGATCGCGGCGGAACCGAGGATCCCCCCTGGTCGGCGGCAACTGCCATTTCCGGCCATCCCCGCCGATACCTGCAGGACACGTTATAGAGGCTTGGCATGGGCAACGCAAGAGCAGCGAGCAGGGCGGTTGACGGGTGCCGGGCGCCCAGCCGCGCCGCGTACTCACCGATCAGATATGGTCATCGATCCACCGGCATGTCGACGAAATACCGAACAGCCGGAGCCTGCCCCCTGTCAGCCCTTCCTCACCGGTGAACGTCCGCCCTCATTGCCTCAAGCTGCAGCTGATCCTGTCCCAGCAGTGACCGCGACAGTGAGCAGAAGACCGCGCCGAAGCCCAGGGCGGAGAAGCCCGGGCACCCCAAGGGCCGTCACTGATCCGCAGTCGTGCCGTTTGCGTCTGACGAGTTCCTCCGCTGCGTCGGAGGTGAAGGTCGACGTCGTATCCCAGGCGCTCAGCTGGGCGAGGAGACGTCAGCGGGCCCGGGCGGCTCTCTGCGCGTCGTTACGGCAACGGAGTTGATTTCCCTCGCCGGGTCGACCGACGCCGAGCCACCCAGAGGCGGTTCAAGATCAGCACCGCTGTCCCCGCGATGGGCCAGCCTACGGAGCCGCCGTCGTGGTAGACCTTAACCCCTAGAGCCAGCAAGATTGCGCCGGCTGTCAGGCCCATCAGGTCGTGGAGGATATCCATCCGTCTCGCGATCTTCGAAAGGTTGACCACGGCTTGATCGTGACAGGGAGCATGCTCGCTGCCAAGGGCGAATTCCCTGGTACTCGCGCGCTTGGGCATCCAGTTGCAGTTGCTGAGCGAGCCAGGGAAGGGCCTGGGGCAGTTCGCGGTTCCAGGTGGCGAAGTTGTGGCCGGCGGACGGCAGGATGATCGACGCGGTCCGCAGCGGTGGCTGGGCGGCAGCAAGGAAGTCCTGGGTGGCCTGGTAGTTGTCCTCACCATGGCGACTGCTGGTGACCAGCACGGAGACCTGCGGCACCGGGAGATGCTTCAGCCGCCAGATGAGGTCGTTTTCAGGCTCCAGTTTCGCGTTGCCTCCGAAGAGGTCGCCGGTGGTGACGTCGACTTCGGGCTTGTAGTAGCCGGAGAGTGACACTGCGGACGAGTAGACACTGGGGTGGCGCAGGGCGAACTTCAGTGCGCAGTACCAACGCCGTGCTCAAGCTCCAGTCGAGCGCCACCACGCCCGGCCTGGACGTGCACGCCCTCAACGCGGTCTGGGCTACGACCGGCACGGGAAGCGAACTGGACGCCGTCACCGCTCCGGAAGCCAAGTGACGGCCACCGCGCCGTGGTCGGTCGATGTCACCGGCCTGGTCGCAGGCTGGGCAGACGGGGCGAACGCCAACAACGGCCTGGTCTCTTCTTCAACTGGGGCGGCAAGGGTGCCTGGGACCACGCGGGCGTCATCACCAAAATGGCCAACGGTAAGGCATACGTGAGCGCGCACACCGGCGCCCGTCTGAACAAGCCCCTCGACTACTACATCGCCACATCGAAGGGCACGTGGGCGGACATCTTCCACGTCGTTCCGGGGTGGTACTGATGACCAAGTCCTCCAGGAAGCGCCTGTGGGCGGCGGCGGTGGGAGTGGCCGTCCTGGGAGCGGCCGCCGTCACCTGGTGGCTGCTGCGCGACCCCACCCCCTACTCCCTGCGCAAGACACCGGCGGTGAAGGTCACCGTCCACGCCGTGAAATCGGAGTACCCCGACGCCAAGCAGGTCGCCGGCGACGTCGATCTGCTCGTCAAGGTGTACGTCCAGCGCCTCAAGGCCGGTGACGCCACCGACCTGGCTCGCATCGGCGCCCCCTGGTACACCGGCCGGGAACAGGCCGCGCAGAAGCTGATCACCCGGTACGGCGCACACGCCGACGAACCCGTCGAGGCAATCGTTCAGGACCCCGTGGTTCCCTACCTCGCCAAAGTCGAGCTCCGCTTCGGCGATGGGCAGCGACAGACGGTGGACCTCAGCCGCGACCACGATCACGTGTGGTGGCTGCAACTAGGGGAGGGCGATCCCGTGGCCCCGTAGGCACCGGATTCGCCTACGAGAGTGCGACCAGCCGCCTGCGACCTCCTCGCGGGCGGCTGCTCGTCGCAGGACAAGCTGTGCTCCTCGCAGCGATCGGCTTCGGACAGCACCTGCACGCGGACACACTGCACGCGACACTGACCGACTGCCTCATGGCCGACGAGGAGAGCCTGCCGCCCACGGACCCGTTCCCCACCTGGGACACCTACGGTATCGAAGACACCTGCGCGCATGAGCATCCCGAACTCGTGGCGGGCCCCTGAGGACCCCGGGCCGGGCGGCGAACACAGCCACGGCGTCGCCCGGCCCGGTATGGACACCAAGAGCTCCGGATAAATGCGTTGGGCTGACCGGCCCCCGCTGATAGCGTCTGGGCGGCCGTGAGAGAACGCGAGGAGGTGAGACCCATGAAGGCTGTGTCCATGTGGGTGCTCCCCCATGTCGTCACGGTGGGCGATTGACGTAGGTGTCGCCGGGAGCGCCTCGAACAAGGCACTTCTGAGAGGCAACACCTATGAACTTTGTGCATTCCACTCCGGGCACGGACAACCATCCGGTTGTGGTCACGCGGGTCTCGGACACGCAGTGGCACGCTGTGGAGGACGACCTGACGGTCGGCCGCGGCATCGCTTCGCGTCGGCCCGACGGGCGGCTCTTCGTCAGCATCGACGCGTGGCACGGCGCGGTCTTCGACCGCATCGCAGACGCGATGCTCGCGGACCTGCCGACACCGCTGTACACCGTCGTCGACGAGGCCGACCACGACTCGAGGTCCGCCTGGCAGCGGGCCGGCTTCGCCACCGCACGCCGCGAGTGGGGATATCTCGTGCCCACCGACCCGCAGATCACCGGGCTCGGCTCGGTACGACCCCCGTCCGGCGTGACGATCGTGCCCGCCGGTGAGGCGGAGGAGGGCCCTCTGCGCGCCCTGGACCGCCTCATCCGCGACGAGATCGAGGCCACCGTCGGATGGCAGACGATGCCGGCCGAGGTGCTGCCCCGCCCCGCGGGGACCACCGTACTCGACCCGTCGAAGTACGCGGTGGCAAGGCACGTGGACGAGTACGTGGGACTGGTCCGGGTGGGGCCGCTGACCCGGCAGCCTCGGATCGGGCTGATCGCCGTCCGGGCCGATCGGCACCGCCGCGGCATCGCCCGGGCGCTGCTGGCCCACGCGCTCGGTTCCTTGCACCGCTCCGGGACCGCTTCGGCATGGGCCGAGGTGAACGAGTCCAACGCGGCGGCGACCGCCCTGTTCGAGAGCATCGGTGCCCGGCGCGCGGCCAGCACCCTGGAGCTCGTCCGCCGCTGACGCTCCGACGCATCGCACCGAGCGGCCGCTTCCTACTGAATTCGCCGTCACAGAACGGGAGAAGTGAGAGACCATGACAAAGGCAGCAGGGGGCGTAGAAGCCGAAGGCACCGTCATCGAGTGCCTGCGCAACGCCACCTTCACAGTGGAACTCCAGAACGG
Organism: Streptomyces sp. NPDC030820; assembly: GCF_055572075.1. Classification (NCBI taxonomy): domain Bacteria; kingdom Bacillati; phylum Actinomycetota; class Actinomycetes; order Kitasatosporales; family Streptomycetaceae; genus Streptomyces; species Streptomyces sp. NPDC030820. Next base: position 50,319 of record NZ_JBVIEB010000027.1, on the reverse strand, counting down.
GCACACGGTGCTCGCCCACATCAGCGGGAAGATCCGGAAGAACCGCATCAAGATCCTCCCGTACGACCGAGTGCTCGTGGAACTCAGCCCCTACGACCTCACCCGCGGCCGGATCCGCTACCGATACAGGGCGTAACGGAAGGTGCGGAGCGCCATCTCGCGTGCGTTCTTGATGGCCTGTGCTATCTGCCGCTGCTGCTGACGCGTCACGTGGGTCACCCGACGGCTGCGGATCTTTCCGCGGTCGGAGATGAACTTCCGCAGCAAGTGGGTGTCCTTGTAGTCGATGTAGGTGATGCCGGCGGCGTCCAGCGGGTTGGTGCGCTGACGCTTGGCAGTCTGACGCCGGATGCTTGTGCGTCGGGTCATGGTGAGGTCGGTCCTCTCTTTCAGGTCACGGGGGTCGAGCAAGTCATCGAACACATGCGGGAGTTGCTTCCAGCGGTCCCTGCCGGCCGCGTACTCGTCGTCGGTGAGCAGGCACGAGTCGAGCAGGGCCGACAGGCCGTCGCGGTCCAGGCCGGGTGAGGTGAAGGTGAGGTACTGGCAGCGGTCGCCGTGTTCGGGGTGCCAGTCCACGGAGGCGCGAGGCGGCGCTCGGCGGGCACCATCTCCCAGGCGGCGTCGGGCAGAGCTGCCAGCCAGGGCCCGGCCGACTCCACGCACAGCGCGCCGCCGGCGGCGTCCCAGGACAGCAGTGTGTCGGGGCGGTCCGCCAGCCAGAACCTCCCGCGGCTGCGCGCGGCGGCGCGGGTGAGGTCCTCAAGCGTCGCGTGCAGGCGCTGCGGATGGAAGGGCCGTTCGCGCCGCCGGACGAAGGTGCTCACGCCGTGCCCGTCGCGCGACTGCGGCAGCAGCGCGCACGCCGGATGCACACGGGCGGTGGCCGCTGTCACGTCGAAGCCCGCCGACAGCGCTGCCCCCAGGGCACCGTCGCTCTCCACCCGTACGCTTCGTGCGCCTGGTGTGAGCTGGGCGAGCAGCGCGTGGTCGGTGTCGTCGGCGACCTCGTCGCAAGAATCGTCGTCGCCGAGGGCGATCACCGTGGGGTACTCCAGCTGCTGGGCGAAGGGGTGGGTACGGCCCCGGGCCCCGCACGCGGACGGCTTCCGCGTGCGGGACCCCGGGACCGTACGGAAGATCAGCTGGTCGTCAGGGCGGTGTCGTCCACGACGAAGCTGGTCTGCAGCGAGGAGTCCTCCACGCCGTTGAACTTCAGGGTGACCGTCTGGCCCGCCAGCGAGGACAGGTCGAAGGTCTTCTGCGCGTACCCGGAGTTGTGGTTGAGGTTCGAGTACGTCGCCAGGGTGGTCGAACCGGCGGTCACCGTCAGCTTGTCGTACTGGGTGCTGGTGGTGGTCTCCGAGGTGTCGATGTGCAGGTAGAAGGTGAGCGTGGCCTTGCAGCCGGCCGGGATCGTCACCGACTGGGACAGCGTGTCGGTGTGCGACGAGCCGTAGCCGTCGAGCCAGGCGTAGTACGAGCCGCCGTGGGCCGCCTCACCGGTGTCGTTGACGATCACACCGCTGGTGGCACTCCAGCCGGTGTTGCCCGACTCGAAGCCCGGGTTGGCCAGCAACTGGGAGGACGTGCAACCGCCACCACCGGAACCGACGGTCCAGGTGAAGGACGTCGAGCCGGAGGCGCCGGTGGAGTCCTTCGCGGTGACCGTGACCTGGTAGGTGCCGGCGGTGGAGGCCGTACCGGAGATCAGGCCGGTGGAGCTGTTGATGGACAGGCCGGTCGGCAGGCCGCTCGCGCTGTAGGTGAGGGAGGCGCCGCCGCTGTCGGTGGCCTTGATCTGCAGGCTGACCGAGCTTCCGGTGGTGGTCGACTGGCTGCCGGGGTTGGTGACGGTCACTGTGTTGCCACCGGTGGAGCCGGAGGTGAAGGCGGCGGTGCCGTTCGGGGTGCCCCAGCCGGTCGGGCCGTCGTAGCCGGTGCCCGCGGTGCAGAAGTACGACGGGGAGCAGCTGCCGTTGTTGCCGCTGGTGACGTCGTACAGGTTGCCGGTGTGCTGGTAGGGGTACTTCGCCGGGTAGTCGCTCGCGCCCGGGGTGCCCGCGAGGGCGTAGACGGAGGCGACGATCGGCGAGCTGGCGCTGGTGCCGCCGTAGACCGCCCAGCCGGTGCCGCCGTAGGTGTCGTAGACCGCCACACCGGTGGCCGGGTCCGCGACCGCGGAGACGTCGGCCTCCATGCGCTTGGCGCAGCCGGAGTCGGTCTGCCAGCTCGGCTTCGGGTCGTACGCCGAGCAGCCGGAGCCGGTGCCCTCGGTGGAGTTGGTGTGCCACACCGACTCGCTCCAGCCGCGGGAGTTGGAGGCGGTGGTCAGCGCGGTGCCGCCGACGGCCGTCACGTACTGGGAGGTGGCCGGGTACTCGGCGCCGTAGGCGGAGTCACCCGAGGAGACGGTGATCGCGACACCCGGGTGCTTGAAGTACGAGGTGTCGTCGCCGGTCTGCGAGGAGGACTCGGAGCCGCCCCAGCTGTTGGAGACGAACTTGGCGCCGAGTGCCACGGCCTCGTTCTCGGCGGCGCCGAGGTCGGCCATGCTCGCGGAGTTGGCCTCGACCAGGATGATGCTGCAGTTCGGGCAGACGGCGCTGACCATGTCGATGTCGAGCATCTCTTCACCGGCCCAGCCGCTGTCGTTGGTCGGCAGCGAGGTGGTGGAGCCGGTCTGGCTGACCTGCTTGAAGCAGCCGTTGGCCTTGGTGCAGGACGACAGACCGTAGGTGGAGCGGTACGTGGCCAGGTCCGACTCGGCGTTGGGGTCGTTGTAGGCGTCCACGATGCCGACCGTCATGCCCGAACCGGCTGCGGTGGGCAGGTTGTAGGCGCTGTGCAGGTTGGCCGGGGAAAGGCCGGAGGGCGCGGCAGCGGCAACCGCCGAGGCGAGCCGCTGCTTGATGTCGGTACGGCGCTGGGCGAAACAGGACGCATGACCTGGCTCGGCGGTGGCGCACAGGTGCTGGGTCGGCACCTTCTGGCCGGCCTTGCCGGTCGAGTGGTAGGTCTGCCGCTCGGGGGCGGTCAGTGCCTTGTTGTTCTGCGTGACCTTGGAGGTCTGAGGGTGGGTCGCGGCAGGCTGGGCGCCGGCCGTCGGTGCGGCGGTGAATCCGGCGACGGTGAGGGCGAGGGCGGGGAAGGCGACGGCGACGAGTCTTCGCAGACTCCGTCCCCGCCCGCTCGGGTGTGACTCACGCATGGGGTACTGCCTCCGGTTGACGTGGGGATTCGCACTGGATGGGCAGGCCCGTGATTGCGCGTAGCGGCGGTGGAACCGCGCAGTCAGGAGCATGACACTCACAGCACCCTGCCGGGTGAGCGTGACATGACAGGGTGTGGGGGGAACGTAGACCGGAACAGGTCCTACCGGGCAGTACCGGGCCGAATTCTTTGCTTCTCCATAGAATGCGGTTGGCCCCCTCATGGGGGCCGGCGCGTGCTGATCAGCCTGGCCTCCCTTCCGGGACCGCACAGCAACCGCAAGCGCTCCCCACACCGTTGTCCAGCGTCTGCGGCACCCTCGACGAGCCCAATGACGTCAGCCGGCCGCGCACCGCCGCGCCGCCTCTGGCCACCTGCGTTGGGAACACACCGCAAGGGCTCTCCAGCCCCGAGACTGAACGGATCTACGGCCCGACCACGCCCCTTCGCGCCCTGCCGCACACCCGCAGAGGAGCCGTGCTCCTCCCATGGCGACGGGAGTTTCGCGGCACCCACTCCGGGGGCGGCGCGGAAAATGCGGCCGGTGAAGAGGTTCATGATCCAGGCATGGTGAGCAGAACGCTCGATCTTCTGGCGATGCTCGGGCTGAGTCCACGCCACAGCCATTCCCGTACTCTTCCTCAGAGCCGCCGCGCAGGACCGGCTCCGGAGGGGGCACGGACAACCGCGAGGGAGACGGCATGGGAACCGCTGACCGGCAGAGCGCCGGAGACTGGAACCGGGCCGGCGGCCCGCCCCGACCCAGAGGTGGTCGCACGAGCGAGTACGGCCACGACTACGGGTACGGGAATGTCCCTGAGTCGATACCTCACCCCGGCTACGGACCCGATGCCGACGCGGGCCACCTCCCCCTCTCTCAGGCGATAGGCCACGGGCACGCACCAGCGACCGCCGCCGAACATGGCTCCGGTCACAGCCCCGAAGCGGGAGCCGGCGGTCACGGACACAGCCACAGCCACGGGCCCGCGGCGCCGGTCTCCCGGCACCTGCGCAAGGTCATCGCGGCGATCCTGATCCCCTTCACCGCCGCGGTCGTGGTGGGGCTCGTCGTGCTGTGGCCGGGCGGAGCCCCGCCGCACAAACACACCGGTGTCGGCTTCGACCAGCAAACCCAGCAGGCGACGGTCACCAAGGTCCTCGAGGTGAGCTGCAAGTCGGTGAACGCCTCCAGCGAGACCCCGACCGGCGACACCTCCACCGCCGAGGGCAACTCGGCACAGCAGGAGGCGAACGGCACCTGCCACAAGGCCACGATCCGGGTCGACACCGGCAAGGACAAGGGACGCACCTTCACCGAGATCGTGCAGCCCGACCAGGCACGACAGCTCCACCAGGGCGAGAAGGTCGTCACTGCCTACGAACCCTCCGCGCCCAAGGACCTCCAGTACTCGGTCACCGACGTCAATCGCCGCTTCCCCATGGGCCTGCTGGCCGGCATCTTCGCACTCGCCGTCGTGGTCGTGGGCCGGCTGCGCGGCGTGATGGCGCTCGTCGCGCTGGCCATCAGCTTCCTGGTGCTGAACTTCTTCGTCCTGCCGGCCGTCCTGCAGGGCTCGAACCCGCTGCTCGTGGCGGTGGTCGGCTCGAGCGCCATCATGCTGATCGCCCTGTACATGTGCCACGGCCTGTCGGCCCGCACGTCGGTGGCGGTGCTCGGCACCTTGCTCTCGCTGGCGCTGATCGGCATCCTGGGCTCGGCGTTCATCGGCTGGGCCGCCCTCACCGGCAACACGGACGACAGCACCGGCCTGATCCACGGCCTGTATCCGAAGCTCGACATGAGCGGTCTGCTGCTCGCCGGCGTCATCATCGGCTCCCTCGGCGTTCTCGATGACGTCACCGTGACCCAGACATCGGCCGTCTGGGAACTGCACGACGCCAACCCCACGATGGGCTGGCGCGGACTGTACCGGGCAGGCATTCGAATCGGCCGCGACCACATCGCCTCCGTCGTCAACACCCTCGTCCTCGCCTACGCGGGAGCCGCGCTGCCGCTGCTGCTCCTCTTCTCCATCGCGGAGAGCGGCGTGGACACGGTCGCCAACAGCGAGCTGGTGGCCGAGGAGATCGTGCGCACGCTGGTGGGCTCGATCGGTCTGGTCGCCTCCGTGCCGGTCACCACGCTCCTGGCCGCCCTGGTCGTCTCGGCAGATCGGCCCGGTCCGCAGACGGGCACGACTACAGCAGGCGCGCCGGCTACCGGCCGAGCGCCTGCCAGCCGGGGCGGGCGTCGGCGGAAGCGTTAAGAGTGAACTCCCCAAGGGGCGCCTATCGACTGCGCTTCTCCGGTCTCTGCCCTCGAATCCACGACAGATTCACGCATCACGACGCACTCCAAGTGCGCGGTCATCGGAAAGATGTCGACTTGAGCAGGGTATACAAAAGCCCAGGTCAGGCCCGGTTCTTCGGCCTGCTGTCCCACTCGCGGGCGCCCGGAGCGTCAAACGAGCGTCACGGCCGGCGGTCATTTCTCCGGACGTCATAACGGAGTCATGCCTTCGACTCCCCGCAACCGTCACGGCACCGATGGACCTCTCCGGCTCGCCGGCGGCGTCTGCCGGAGTCGCTGAGCGAGTCGCACAGCCCGAGTGTGACGGCCACAGGGTGCGATCAGTGAGCGCATGCGATGGGCTGTTCGGACCAGATGGTCTTGTGGTTCTGGCCATGGCGGCAGCCCCAGCGCTCGGCGAGTTGGGCGACGAGGAACAGGCCGCGTCCGCCCTCGTCAGTGGTGCGAGCGCGGCGCAGGCGGGGTTGGGCGCTGTTGGAGTCGGTGACCTCACAGACCAGGACGTGGTGGCGGATCAGTCGCAGCTCGGCCGGCGGACGACCGTAGCGGATCGCGTTGGTGACCAGTTCGCTGACGATGAGTTCGGTGGCGAAGAGGAGGTCGTCCAAGCCCCACGCGGTGAGTTGGCGGGTCGCCCATGCCCGAGCGTCCGAGACGGCAGCCGGATCAGCCGGTATCTGCCAGCGAGCGGTGTCCTTGGCCGGTACGGCGCGGGTACGTGCCAGCAGCAGTGTCGCGTCGTCACGCGGTGCTTCGTCCACCAGCTGGTCGAGGAGGGCCCTGCCGGTCTCGTCCAGAGCGCGGTCCGGGCGGCAGGAGGTGGCGAGCGCACCGGTCAGCCGCTGGAGCCCGTCGCCGGCGTCGTGCGCGCCCCGGTGGACCAGGCCGTCGGTGTAGAGCGCGAGGACGCTGCCCGGTTCGAGGTCGATCGTGGTTGTCTCGTACGGCATGCCGCAGACGGCAAGGGGTGGCCCCGGCAGAATGTCGACGGCTTCGGCACGCCCGTCGGGCCGCAGAAGCACGGGCGGCGGGTGCCCGGCACTGGCCATGGCGCAGCGTCGTGTGACCGGGTCGTACACCGCGTACAGGCAGGTGGCGCCCATGACGTCGTGGTCGCCAGGCGGTGCTTCCGCCGCGAGGCGCTGGACCAGGTCGGCGATCCGCGTGAGCAACTCGTCCGGCTCCAGTTCGAGGTCGGCGAGGGTCTGGATGGCGGCGCGCAGACGGCCCATGGTGGCACTGGCGGGTATGCCGTGGCCGATCACGTCTCCGGCGACGAGGGCCAGGCGGAGAGCGGGCAGGGGTATGGCGTCGTACCAGTCGCCGCTGGTGCCGCCCCCACGGCCTGTGGGCAGGTAGGTGCCGGCGGTCTCGGCTGCCGGCGTGTCGGTCGTGGCCGGCGGAAGAAGTCTCTGCTGCAGGGCCATGGCCGCTCTGTGCTCGCGCGTGTAGCGGCGGGCGTTGTCGATGGCGAGTGCTCCGCGTGAGGCGATCTGCCTCATGAGATCGACCTCGTCCTCGGTGAACGGTTCGGATGGGCCGGTGCGCCAGACCACGATCGCGCCGAGGGTGAGGCCGCGGGCGTGCAGCGGTGCCACCATCACCGCGTGGGTGTCGTGCGGGAGGAGTTGCTCGGCCGGCTGTGGGCCGCCGATCAGGGTGATGAAGTCGTCCCGGCCGTAGACGACCGTCTCGCCGTGCTGGAAGCGGCGCAAAAGGGGGTGGTCGGACAGGGGTGGGACGAGGTTGCCGCGCTGGATGCCGGGCGGCCAGACCGCGGTGGCCGGCGCCAGGGCCGCGTTGCGCAGATGCGGATCTCCGCCACCCAGCCGCTCTGCGGGTTCGCCACCGTCGAAGACGGCGTCCGCAAGGTCGACTGCTGCGAGATCACCGAAGGTGGGTACAAGGGCGTCCGCGAGATCCTGGGCGGTCCGCACGGCATCCAGGGAGCTCCCCACCCGCTCGGCGACCGCGTGGGCAAGATCCAGCTGTCGGCGGGCACGCAGTTGGTCGGTGTCGTCTATGTACAGGGCTGCGACTCCTGCGGGGCGTCCTCGCGCGTCCTCCAGTCGGAAGGCGGACAGCGACAGCGCGTGTCGCCGCGCCGGATGGTGTCGCCAGCTCACTCGCTGGTGCCTGTGGATCACCGGGACGCCCGTCTCGAGCACCTGCCGCAGTACCCCTTCGATGGTCTCGGCGTCCTCGGCGCACAGCACGTCGCTCAGTCGGGCGCTGGGCTGTATGGGACGGCCGTCGGGAGTGTCCGGCACGGCGTTCGTCTGCACGGTGGTGAGATGCGTGTCGTGCAGGGCGATCGTGATCCGGTTCTGCGCGGTCAGTGCGCGCAGGAGGGCTGCGCCGTGCCGGTGGTCGGCGACGTGCGGAGTGGGGGCTGCGAGCACGAGGAAGTCCGCCGAGCCGCTCACCCGTGTGGTCCGGAATGTGACGTCGATCGTGTTGCCGCACTGGTGACGCAGTCGTACCCGGCCGGTCGTCGGCACTTGTGCGTCCCTGCGCGAGTCGTGCGGGAGGTCGGCCACGAGCTCCCGCACGGGGCGGCCGTGGACCTCGTCGGCGCAGAACCCGGTCAGGTCCTGTGCTGTGCCGGTCCACCCCACCACCGTGCCCCGATCGTCGAGCACTGCCGCGGCCAGACCGTCGAAGGCGGGCGGCCGACCGCCGGGGTCGGCACCGAAGACGCTCGTCGCACCTCGAAAGGCGCCTGCCGGGTCGGCGTTTTCAACATCCGATGGGTCCATGTCTCTGGCTTTCGTTACGAGGTTCCGCGACTACGGCAGATGGGGATCCTGTGGCGGCTGTCGGCGCTCAGCGGGCACCTGTTGGGGATGGCAGGTCCTGTTCGGCCCAGACGACCTTGCCGTCTGTTACGGAGCGGGAACCGCATCTGCGCGACAGCCGACCGACCAGGTGAAGGCCGCGGCCGTGCTCGTCGAGATTGCCGGGATGGCGGGGGCGTGGCCGACCGGTGTTGGTGTCGGAGACTTCGCAGGTAAGCACCCGGTGCTGGATGAGCCGTAGGCGGATCGGGCCGTCGCCGTGGCGGATCGCATTGGTGACCAGTTCACTGACGAGCGACTCCACGGCCGTCACCAGCGGCTCCAGACCCCATTCACGGAGTTGACGGGCGGCCAGACGCCGGGCCGTCGGGACGGTGACGAGTTCGTTCGGCAGATCCCAGGACGCGACTTGGGCGGGTGGCAGGGCGCGCGTCCGCGCAAGGAGCAGGGTGACGTCGTCGGCCGGTGCCTGCGCCGACAAGGTCTCCATCGCCCGTGAGCACAGGTCCTCCAGGGCGGCACCGGGCTGTGCCAGGGCGGCGCCCAGACGCCGCAGGCCGGCGTCGATGTCCTCGCCGCGGGACTCCACCAGGCCGTCGGAGTAGAGGGCGAGCACGCTTCCTTCGGGCAGTTCCAGTTCCGCGGACTCGAAAGGCACCAGGCCGAGACCGAGGCCGAGCGGTGCTTCGGCCGGCAGGTCGGGGATGGTGACCCCGCCCTGTGCGTCGACGACCAGGGGCGGCGGATGCCCGGCCCGTGCCAGCGTGCACCGTCGGGAGACCGGGTCGTAGACGGCGTACAGACAGGTGGCACCGACGACCGCTGGAACCCGGTCGGTGTCGTCGGCGTCCTCGTCGTTCAGTCGCCGGACCGTGTCGTCGAGGTGCGCCAGCAGTTCGTCCGGGGGCAGGTCGAGGTCCGCAAGCGTGCGCACGGCGGTGCGCAACCTGCCCATGGTCGCCGCGGCGTTGATGCCGTGTCCCACCACATCGCCGACGACCAGGGCCACCCGTGCGCCGGACAGCTCGACCACATCGAACCAGTCGCCCCCCACACCGTGGTCCATGTCGGCGGGCACATAGCGCGAGGCGACCTCGACGGCAGCACCGCCCTGCACCCGGTGAGGGAGCAGGTCGCGTTGCAGCGTGAGAGCGGCGGTGCGCTCGCGCGCGTACTGGAGCGCGTTTTCCAAACAGAGCGCGGCCCTGGTGACCAGCTCCTCGGCGAGGAGCAGGTCGTCCTCCTGGAACGGCGGCTGTTCCGTGGAACGGCCGAACAGCGCCAGTCCCAGCACGCAGCGCCGGGCGCGGATGGGTACGACCATCAAGGAGTGGACGCCGCTGTCGCGTACCTTCTGCGCACGCGTCGGATCGTGGTCGACCCAGGGGCCGGCATGAGTGTCCAGCACCGGTTCCAAGTGAGACCTGCCCCTGCGCAGGACGGCGGCGAACGACGAGGTCGGGGGGACGTGGATCACCTCTTCACGCACCGCTGGCATCTCCAGGACACCCTGGTCGACGGAGGCCACCCCGGCACGGCGCAACACAGGGCCGCGTCCGCTCGTCGTGCCGATCCGTGCGGCGGGCTCGAGTCCGAACGGAACCGACTCCACCAGGTCGACGACGGCGTGGTCGGCCAGCAGGGGCACGGTGAGCTCTGCCAGTTCCTGGGCGGTCTGCATCACGTCGAGGGTGCTGCCGATGTGCGTGCTGGCCTCGCTGAGGATGGCGAGGCGCTCGCGCGCCCGCTTGTTTCCGGTGACGTCCACGGTCATGGAGCACACGCCCAACGGGGTGCCGTCCGCGCCCTGGAGACAGAAGAAGGAGGCGGAGAACGCATGCTCACGGGGCCGGTCCGCAGGCGGCCACGCACGGTACTCGTGCACCGTCGTCGTGCCGCTCTCCAGCACCTGTCGCATCACGACCTTGAGCGCTTCGGCCTCGACGGCGGGCAGTGAGTCTTTCAGACCGCGCCCGAAGCGTCGGTGACGAGGCACGCCGTCGTGCCGCTCCATGGCGTCGTTCACCCAGACACAGCGCAGCTGCGCGTCATAAACGACGATGCCGATCGGGGCTCGGGCAAGGAGCGACTCCCGCACCGGTCCCCCGGTCGCCCCCGAGGACAGGGAACCTATGTCCGTCACGGACGCCAGCCACCGGGTGTCGTCGCCCTGTCCCCGTAGCAGCGAGACCCGCAGCGTCATCCTGAGCGTGTGGCCGTCGCGGTGGCCTATCGCGACGGTGCCGGACCAGCCGCCCCGCGCACGGCACTGCTCGGAGAACGCCGCAGCCTTCCGGGCGTCCTCGGGAGGCGGCAGCACGTGTGCGGCGGACCGGCCCACCACCTCCCCGGCCGCATAACCGACGAGCTGCTGAGCGGCGTGCGTCCACCCCACGACGATGCCTTCGGCGTCGATCATCGCTATCGCGGCATCGGGCACCTCGGGGAGGCTCACCGGCTCGGCGAGGAGGGTGTGGTCGGTGTTGGTCATCGCGGTCCGTCCCATCGGTGCGGAAGTAGGAGCATCGGCCTGTGGTACGGCGGCCCTGTGTGCAGCGGTGGTGAACGGCGATGTCCCGGTGAGCGGCACACGGTGCGGTATGTGTCATATCAGAGCAATTCGCACTTTCTGATGAAATCATCAGATGTAATGCCTTGGACGTCAAGACCCTCATAGGTGATCGAAAAGTCAGATGCTGGGGCTCCAGGTCACGGCTTCGCAGGTGAACGGACGGGTAGCGGGTTCCGCCGAGCATGCTCGGTGGGTGGGAGCGGCTCCCCAAGGTTCAGACCACCCGCCGGATGGCGGCCCACCCTGGCGATCGCTCGGCAGGCTGGGCGCCGGGACGATGCCGGGGAACCCATACCCGCAGCGCCCGAGGACTGATGCGGCACCGCACGGGAGTCGGCAGGCTGACGGCTTCGCCGTCCAGCCCGGCGGGGAGGACCGGGGCGTCGGCGTACACGACGACGTCGTCGGGCGTGGCGAGACGACTGAGGCCGTGCGGTTGCCCGCTGCGCAGCCTCGTGGCCGTCTCGGCGGGCGTCTCCGCCCTGGCGGCCAGTACTCCCAGGAGGCCGGAGTCGAGGTGCGCCCGCCTGCCGAGCCCGACCGGGTCGTCGAACTGGTAGGGATTGTTGCTCACCAGCACGGCATCCGGCCCGTCAACGGTGAGCAGCCCGGTGCGGACCACCAGCTCCGGGCCCTCGTGCCGGGCCAGGAATTCCGGAAGGATGCGCACTGCCGTGCCAAGCTTGTCGTCCCGATAAGCCGGGTCCTGCACCAGGGCGGCATAAGCACCGAACGAGACGTTGTTGACGAACGCCCGCTCGCCTGCGTATCCCAGATCCACGCGCAGCTCGACGCCGTCCCTGAGGGCCTCCAGCGCGGCCGAAGGGTCCTCACGGTCCAGGCCGAGATCCATGGCGAAGTGGTTGCGGGTACCCGCCGGAATGACCACGAAGGGCAGGCCGCTCTCCGCGGCCACCTCGGCGACAAGCGCCTGTGTACCGTCTCCGCCCGCCACGCCCAGCAGATCCGCACCGTCGTCCACCGCACGTCGGGCGACGGTCGCCAGGTCCCGGAGCAGGGAATGATCGATCAGGAACACCTGGGCTCCGAGCGTGCGGGCGCGTTCCGCGATCCGGAACCGGCTCGCTTTCCCTCCCCCCGAACGCGGATTCACGATCAGACAGGGCCGCCGCGCGCCGGTCGTCGGCCGCGGCGCGTTCTCGGTCACGGCGCGTACCCGAAAGCCGCATGCATCAGCCGGGCGCACCTCACTGGCGACAGCAGGTCTGCCGCGATCACGCCCGCAGCTGACGGCTCCGTCCCCCACCGGGCCGACAGTCCGACGATTGCGCCTGCGGCCACCGCCACCATGACACTCCTTCGACGGTTACGGCCTTATGGCATCAGCTTGCAGCTCGGCCTGGTGATCCGCACCTGGGATCGGCGGTGCCCCGAACGCCTTCACCACCGCCGAGCCGACGCCGTCTCCCCAACCTGCGTGCCCGGGGTCGGACTGGCGCACCAACAGCATCTCCTTACCCGTGGTGCGCTTTTCGTCCACGGCGTACGGATGAGAGTCCGGCCGGGGCCTTCTCCAGCGCCAGCCGAACAAGGCGGGAACGCCCAGGACGTGTCAGAGGGGATCAAGTGCGACAGAGCAGGGAAGTATCGCCCACCGGGCGAAGAGGTCTCCTCGTTTTCCCGTGACCGGGGCTGGGCACCCGATGCCCATGGCGAAGCGTCCGGTTCCGGTGCGAACCATCCTCGCCACCATCGGCCTGGTGCTCGCCACCTACGTCGTACTCGAGCTGGTGGTCCAGGCTAGCCGGGTCCTGATCTGGGCGGTCATCGCGTTGTTCCTGGCCGTCTCACTTCATCCGGCGGTCGAAGCCCTGCAGCGACGGGCGCCGCGGTGCCGACGGTCGGTGGCCACCTTGCTGGTCTTCCTGGCTGCGGCCGCGGCCGTCGGCGCGGTGATCGCCCTGTTCGTCATCCCCCTGGCCCAGGAGGGAAGCCGGTTCGCCGGTCGCCTACCCGCGATGATCAGGGACGCCCAGGCCGGCCGCGGGCCAGTCGGCAACCTGCTGGAACGGACGCACGCTCTGCAGTATGTCCAGCACCATCAGGCGCAGATCCATGCGTTCGCCACCGGACTGAGCACGCCCGTCGCGAAGTTCCTCCGCGGTGCAGCGAGCACCGCGGCAGGCGCTCTCACCATTTTCGTGCTGGCCTATCTGATGGTGCTGGAGGGCCCCAAGGCCATAGACCGGTCCCTGGCCCTCGTGGACGAGGCGCCCGCGGCCCGCATACGCCGCGTCGGAGCCGCGTGCGCCCGTACCGTCAACGGCTATCTGACCGGGAACTTGCTGATCAGCGTCATCTGCGGGCTTTTGACCTACGTCGTGCTGCTGGTTTCCGGAGTGCCGTTCGCCGGCCTGCTGGCCCTCTTCGTCGCCGTGACCGACCTCATTCCCCTGGTGGGAGCCACCATAGGAGCTGTCGTCGCCTCCGCAGTGGCGTTCGTCCACTCCCTGCCGGCCGGCATCGGGGCCATCATCTTCTTCATCGTCTATCAGCAGGCCGAAAACCACCTCCTGCAACCGGTCATCCTGTCTCGGACGGTGAAACTCAACCCCCTCACCGTGCTGCTGGCCACCCTGATCGCCGCCGAAGTCGCCGGGATCCTCGGTGCCCTGCTGGCAATTCCCGTCACCGGCATCATCCAGGTCGTCCTCGGTGACATCTGGGCTCACCGCGGCGGTCGGCCACTGGGGCTGCCGACACGGGCAGACAACAGCCCCGAGACGGCCGACCGGTCCGACGCCCCCGGCTGACGGCCCCGTGGAATCCGGCCGCCACAAGCGCAGCGAGGAGTTCGCCCGGGTCGACGGCTGCGCCTTTCCTCGTCAGGCGAAAGATCGTTGACCGGCCGGTCGGGGTTGCAGGGCACAGCTTGAACGGACGGACCTGGCAGACAGCGAGGACCCGGGGTGAGAGCGGGTTGTTGATCGCCCTCGCCCGGTCAGTGTTCGAGCGGGACCTGGACGTCGGACTGACCGAACACCTCGGCTGCCGCCTGCGTCGCCATCACAGCCGCGCCGAGATGCGCGTGAAGGACCGCCCGCCGGCCGACGGCCCGCGGAGGTGGCGCGATGTCGCCGCTCGCCGGCGTCCGGTCGATCCGACTCCGCCGGTCAGTGCTGGGCGCGCGGACGTGCGTGGAACAGGGGGCGCCGCTGGGGGGCCGTGCCGGCAGCCAGCTGCCCGATCTCGACGCGTGTCCTGATGGCGCGGACCACTTCGGTCAGGCCGACGACGATGGCCATGACGCCCACTACCAGCGTGAGTGTCGCGATGGAGGCGAACGGCATGACGATCATCACGATGCCGGCCATGGTACCGATGATCCCGAAGGCCACGTGCCAGCCGCGCGCCGGCATGGTCTGATCGGAGGCCGCCGCGACCGTCTCCAAGGTGCCCCGAAGCAGCCAGCTGAAGCCGATCCACAGGGCGAGCAGAAAGACCGACTCGAGGGGGCCCCGGAAGCAGACCAGTCCCAACAGGACGGAGGCCGCGCCGGTGATGAAGTGCAGGACGCGAAGGTGCCGGGGGACGTGGGTGCCGAAGGCGGCGGCGAGTTGGAAGGCACCGGTGGCCAGCAGGTAGACGCCGAAGAGCACGCCGACGACGCGCAGCGTCTCGCCCGGCCAGACCAGGGCGATGACGCCCAGGGCGATGGTGGCGAGGCCCATGGTGAGCAGGATCTGCCAGCCCACGTTCGCCAGGGCGGCCATGCCTTCGGCCGCAGGGCCCTCTCGTGGTTCGGTGCCACGTGGCGGAACGGAACCGGGGGAATCGGAAGGAGATGTCATGGCACCTACCTCCTTTTGTGAGCAGCGTGGTCACGTCACTACATGTCCATCGTCACCCGATCAGCCTCATGTCGCTCGGCGGCAAGGGCAGGGGACCGTGGCGCATGAGGTGTTCCGGGCAAGCTCCTCCGTCCTGCGGGAGCCGGGGGGTGTTTCCACCGGACCGCCCGATGCCGGCGGTCAGGCACAGTCGTGGTGTCCCGTTCGGGTTGACGACGGCATTCACACGTGAGGGGTGATGACGGCGCGTCCCTGGATCCTGCCGTCGTGGAGGAGCTGATAAGCCTCGTTGGCGCGTTGCAGGGGAAAGTGCTCGACCAGCATCTTGATCTTGTCCTGCTGGGCGAGCGTGATCACATCCATCAGTTCGGTGAGGGAGCCCCAGTAGGGCGAGGCGACCGAGCACTCGTGCGGCGGGCTGGAGAAGTCGACGGGCAGGGCTCCGCCGCCGAGTCCGACAATGGTCAGGTGCCCGAGCACCCTGGCCACCCGGGCAGCCATTCGCAGGGTCGCGTCCGTGCCCACCATGTCCAGCACGAGCTGAGCGCCCTGCTGCTCCGTCATGTCCCTGATGCGCGCGACCGCCTCGTCGCCCGAGAGCAGAGCCTCCTCGGCGCCCAGGCGCTGGGCGGTCTCCAGCTTGCCGGCGTCGGTGTCCACGGCGACGACGGTTGTCGCCGCGCTGAGCGCGCGCAGAATCTGGATGGTCATCTGGCCCAGACCACCGGCCCCGATCACGACCGCGGTCGAGCCCGGTCCCAGCAGGTGCAGTGACCGCTTCACAGCGTGATAGCTGGTCAGTCCGGCGTCGCTGAGCGGGGCGGCCTGGCGGGGATCGAGGGTGCCGAGCGGAATCAGGTAGCGCGCCGCCGGGACCAGCAGGTACTCGGCCATGCCGCCGTCGTGTCCACCGCGCAGGCCCGGTCCCTCACCCGCGCACTTCTGGCAGTAGTTTTCCCTGCCCTCACGGCAGTTGGCGCACCCTCCGCAGCCCCAGGCGCCGTAGACGATCACAGGGTCCCCGCGCGCGAACCCAGTGACGCCCGGTCCCAGCCGCTCCACCCACCCGGCGTTCTCGTGCCCGAGCGTGAAGGGCGGATTCGTGAAGCCGGGCAGCGGTCCGGGTGCCTGCATGATGTGCAGATCGGAGTGACAGGCACCGGCACCTGCGACCTTCACCAGGACCTGGCCCGCGCCGGGCTCGGGCACCGGCACCTCGCGCAGTTCGGGCGGCTGCCGCCAACCGACGAGTTGAAAAGCCCGCATAGCGATCCTTCACGCGCACACTGGTCAGTCGCGGATGCCGTCGATGTCGACCAGGACGTGTCGCGGGCCGCGGAATATCTGGTTGTGCCGGTACGGCGGCGGGTCTTCGACGAGCCGGGGGTTCTGCACCCGGCGGACGAACTCGCCGACCGCAATCTGGACCTCGAGTCGCGCGAGCGGGGCGCCGAAGCAGAAGTGGATGCCCTGGCTGAATCCGAGGTGCTGGTTGTCGGGGCGTTCGAGGTCGAGTTCGTCGGGGTCGGTGAACCGTTCCGGGTCGCGGTTGGCCGAGCCATACGCCAGGAAGATCGGCGCTCCCTTGGGGATGGTGGTGCCGGCGATGTCGATGTCCTCCACGGCGGAGCGGGTGTGCCAGAACTGCACCGACGACTCGAAGCGCAGCAGCTCCTCCACCGCGGGCACGATCAGCTCCGGACGGCGGCGCAGCTCCTCCAGCGCTTCGGGGTGCCTCAGCAGCGTGAGCACGCTGTGGGCGATCAGGTTGACGGTGGTTTCGTGTCCCGCGAAGATCAGGAGCAGGGCGTTGCTGGCGAGCACGCCCTTGGACATCCGTCCCTCCGTGCCGTCCTCGTTCACCATGGCCGAAAGCATGCCCGGGCCGGGCTGGTCGGCGTACCGGTCGAGCAGGTCGGCTGCGAACTGCCCGAAGTCCTGCACGGCCCGCCGTCCGCCGGCCAGCCGGCTCCGGATCTCTTCGGACGCGGCCTCGGGGCCGAAGTCCAGGGCGTCCAGGGCGGTCTCGATCCAGTGGTGGAAGCGTGGCTCGTCCTCCAGCGGCACGCCCAGGACCTTGCAGATCACCGTCACCGGCAGGGGGTAGGCGAAGTCGTCGACGGCGTCCATCCGGTTCTTGCCCTTCATGCCGTCCAGGAGCCCGGCCACGATGCGATGGATCTCGGGCTCCAGGTCGGAGATGGCGTGAGGTGAATGGGGCGGGCCGGCGAAGTGCGGCATCATCGTCCGGCGGTCCCTATCGTGCTCGGGGGGATCCTGGGTGATGATGTTCGGCTCCAAGGAGATGACCGCCTCCGTGATCGGCTCGGCCTCCGCCTCCGCCGCTCCCTCGGCCGGGGTGGCGGCCGGAACGGGGCACTTGCGTGGATCCGAGCTGACCCGGGGGTCGTGGAGCAGCGTGACGATCTCCCGGTAGGTGCTGACGACATAGGTTCCGTCCGGCTGCCGCGCCACCGGTGTCTTGCGCAGTTCCTCGTAGAAGGGGTACGGGTTGGCGCGGTTGGCGTAGCGCAGCGCCTGCTGCCAGGGGGTTTCCTCGGCCACGAGGCTCCCCTCCTTTTTCCTGTCGGTGCTGTCCGCTTGCACGCTCGGCCCGGCGGGCCGGGTCAGTGGCGCCGGGGCCGGAACTCGGCCGTCCGCTCGCTCGGGGCATGGCCGGTCAGGACGACGTCGGGGACCGCCGTCGGGACCCTGGGGTCCGGGAACTCGGCCGGCATCGGCTTCATGTCGGGCGGCTGGTCCCAGCCCGGCGGCGGAGGCGGGAATGGACCTGATTGCTCGATCAGCTTCCTGTAGTACTCGAGCCACTTGCCGTGATCGAAGGTGACGGCCGCGACGATGCGGCCTCGGTGGCCGTAGGCGGCGGCGAAACGGCGCTCCTCGACGGACCCCTGGGTGAAGACGATCTCGTCGGCGAAGGGCGGTACCCCGACGGACTTGATGTTCACGCCGAACTGGCCGGACCAGAAGCCGGGCAGCAGCAGATGCGGACGATAGTGGGGCTCCAGGTTCACCATGTTGTGAGCCGCGACCTCGGCGCCGAAAACGGCGTTGTCCCAGTGCTCCATCGCCAGGAACTGGTACTCGTACAGCACATGCGGCGCACGCGCCACGTCACCTGCCACGTAGATGCTGTCGGTGACCACACCGTTGATGTCGAAGGCGCGGCCACCGGCATCGCACCCGACACCCCAGAAACCGGCCGCCAGCCCCGAGCCCTCCAGCCATTCCACGTTCCGGACCGACCCCAGCGAGGCCACCACCACATCGGCGTCGATAGTGGTGCCGTCGGACAGGTGCGCCCGCCGCACATGCCCTTCGGAGTCGCCCTCCAGCGACGACACGCCCAGCCCGCAGCGCAGGTCCACCCCGTGATCACGCTGCATCTGCGCGGCGATCTCCCCGATCACCCCGCCCAGCGCGCCGACCAGCGGCGCCGAACCCCGCTCGACGACGGTCACCGGGATGTCGAGTTCCCGGCAGACAGAAGCCACTTCGGACCCGATGAACCCGGCGCCGATGACCAGGACCCGCGACGGCGGCTCGGCCAGCGCCTTCTGCAACTGCTCCGCATCGTCACGCGAACGAATCGTGTGGACACCGTGCAGTGCGGCCTCGGCCGGGTTGGGCCACTGCCGCGCGCGGGTGCCCGTGGCGATCAGCAACCGGTCGTACGGAACCTGCTCCCCGTCGGCCAGGGACACCTGCTTGGTCACGCGGTCCAGCCCGACGGCGGCCACCCCGAGCCTCCAGTCCGCATCCACTTCTCGCATGCGGGGCAGCTTCGTGTGGTCGGCCGGCACCCAGCCCTTGAGCACCTGCTTGGACAGCGGCGGACGGTCGTAGGGCTCGTACGCCTCGTCCCCGATGATGGTCAGGGAACCGGTGAAGCCTTCCTCGCGCAGGGTCTCCGCGGCCCGCAGCCCGGCCAGGGAAGCACCCACGATGACGATCCGGCCGCCGGCCCGGAACTCCCGCACCAGCTCCGCGACCGTTGCCCGCAGAGTCATGGCGTCTCGCCCCGCTTCGCGCCGTCCAAGCGGTCGATCACGATCGCCTGCACCGGGCACGCCGCAGCAGCTCGCTCGACCTGCAGGCGCCGCTCGTCGTCGGGGTTCGGCTCATAGGTGAGCGCCTCCTGGCCGTTCAGCCTGAAGACCTCGTGCGCCAGATACACGCATTGCGCGTATCCCTGGCACCGATTCAGGTCCACGACGATCCGCATGGGCAGACTCCTTCCGCTCTGCCTCCGCCCCACGGCGACCATCGACCCGGTCATGCAGCCTCGATCATGAAGCCCTGGGCCGGTTTCTCAAGCCTCCCGTCAGGGCGACGGGGCCGGATGCCCCATCCGTCGTCGCCGCTTCCTTCACGGTGACGCTTGTCGGCTGTGAGCGTGGGCGTAACCAGACGGGGGCGCTGCATCGACGGTGTCGGCATCAGAGGGTCCCCGGTCGTCACGCCCTAAAAAAAATACTCGTCCCGCCTTCCGGCGATCGCAAACCCGCCTCTGCGGCGTACTGGATGCATCCGTGACTTCGAGACCTCACTCCGCGGGCTACGGCGATCTCCGGGCCGGTGAAGCCACCGATCACCAGGACACACCGCCGCGGCCAAGGCGAGGAAGGCCGGCGTGCCGAGGGGTCGGCAACGGGCAGCTCGCCCTGAAGAGCGACATCTGTTGGCGCTGGTGCAAGCCGGTCAACGGTTACCTTCGTCACTTCGACATTTCCATACGACGTATGGTAACAATGAAAGCGCGCTTCCATACGACGTATGGAACTGCTCGCTCGGACCGCACCGGGCGTCATACATCGCCTGGCAGAACCGCCGTTGGCGCAGATCACCCCTCGGGAAGGAAAGATCATGAACAAGCTCGCCAAGCGCATCGCCCTCACTGTCTCCTCCGTCGCGGTCGCGGGTGCCGCCGTCCTCGGTGCCGGTGGCACTGCTTCGGCCGCGCCCCTTGCGTCCGCGCACGCCCAGCACCCGACCGACGGGGCCGTGACCGCTGACTACAGCTGGGACCACGGTGTCGGCTACCTGCTCGAGCGGGGCTACTCCTGCGACGAGACCCGCGGCTGGCACCAGGACCGCCACGGCAGCGATTCGACCCGGCACGACTGCGACGGGCGCTACTACCGCAATGGCCACTTCTACCGCTGGGAGGGCGAGGGACACGGCTGGACGTCCGACAGGCCCCACCGCCACGACGGAATCCGCTGCGAGCACGACGGCTGGGGCAGGCACGACCACGACCTGAGCCGCGACGACCGGTGAGACGGGTATCCGCCATGAACGCAAGCAGTTCCCCTCGGCCCTGTCCCTGCCCGCGGCGGGGACCCGTCCGGCGGCCGGGGGGCAGCGTCCCCGACCGCCGGCCGAGTGAGTGCAACGCACTCACCATGCGGTGCGCCGGTGCCGTCCGGCGCCCGCGCCCTGCTGTACCGCCTGCGCCCGCGCTGCCTCTTCGCCACCGGCCGGTGTGAGGCACCGCCGAGCCCTACCCAGGAGCGCAAGCCGATGAAGAAGTCCTTGAAGGCCGTAGAACGGCGGGTGGCCGTGCAGCTGGTCGTCTCGCACGCCTACTCATTGCCCCTCTGCGTACGTCTGCGCTACGAGCCCGCTGATCCCTATGTCGTCCGTGCCGCCTTCTTCGCCGACTGCGACGAGCCGGCCGAATGGATCCTGGGGCGGGATCTTCTGGCTGACGGTCTGAAGGGTTGCGCAGGCCACGCGGACGTCCGGATCTGGTCGGCCACAGGGCGGGGTGACGAGTCGATCTACATCGCCCTCGGGTCTGCCGCAGGCACCGCCTTGCTCGAGGTCCCCGTGCAGGACATCTCGTCCTTCCTTCAGGACACCCAAGCTCTGGTGCCACGGGGTACCGAGTCCGGACTCATCGACTGGGATGCCGAACTGGCACACCTCCTCCCCCAAGGCTGACCGCCTACCATCCATGCTCAGAAGTAAAGGAACCAGTGTCATGTCCCAGTACCAGCTTCGCGTCTACACCCTGCACAGCTCCGACGCGCTCGCCGCTTACGAGAAGATCTGGGCCCAGCACATTCCCGGTATGGCCAAGCACCGGATCACCACCCACGGCGTCTGGACGGTGCCCGCGGCCCCCGGAAGCGACACTCCCCGGCTGTACGCCCTCGTTTCCTACAAGGACGCCGATGACGTGCAGGAGCGGCTGGAGGCATACCTGTCGAGTCCTGAATTCCGCGCGGACATGGAGGGCTTCGACATCAGCCAGATCGTCGGCCTCGACGAGACCCTCCTGGCTCCCACCGTGGACTCACCCTTGCGCTGACGGTCCGCCTGCGACGAGTGACGCGGCCAGAAGGACCGGTATCCGGCGGCCCTGCGATGGTGGTTCCGGTGTCGTCGATGGCGCACCCAGCAGTGGTGGCCCTTGCCGGCATCGATACCGACCCACAAGCAGGGCACCTGTGTGGTCATGTGCGTCTCCTCGGACTCGGACAGCGTGCCGTTCCGGCCCAAGGACGGCTCTGCCCTGCGTGACCGGGCCCCGGCAACCACGACCCGCGTCGAGGTGGGGACCGTGACGAGTCGGTTCACCACAACCACGACCGGTACAGCGTCGATCGCTGAGACCAAGGGCACCCTCTGTCCGGCAACCACCGTTGGCCACATCTCCGTAATGGCCCCGGCCGGCAGTAGTGGCCTCGCCTGCTCCCGTCGGCCGGGTGCCCTTGCGACGGCGCGAAGAACTGCTCCTGCGGGTGTCCTCGTGCCGACCGCCACCGGTCCTCGCAGTAACCGCTTCTCTGTGCAGCCCCTTTGAATCCGACGACAGCCCTTCCGATGGCCCTCCCCGGATGACTCGAAACACCAGGAGTAAGACCCGATGAAGTCATTGAGAACTGTGATCCAGGGGCTACCTGTGAAGCTTGTCGGCGTGCATGCGACGTCCTTGCCCATGATCATGAATCTGCGGTACGAGCCGAGTGATCCCTATGTGGTCCATGCCGCATTCACCACCGATGTCGACAGCGACGAGCCGGTGGAATGGATCATAGGGCGCGATTTGCTGATCGACGGCCTGGAGGGCCCCGTCGGCGAGGGAGACGTTCGCATATGGCCCACCGGCGAGGAGGGCTGCCGCGACTTGTACATCCTTCTCAACCCGCCGTCCGGTACGGCCCTGCTCAAGGCCCCAGCGCAGGAATTCAAGGCGTTCCTGCAGGAAACGGAGGCAGTGGTGCCCCGGGGGGCCGAGTTCGGCCACAGCGACTTCGACCGCTTGCTGGCGCACTTCCTCGCCAAAGGGTGAGTCCTGGCATGGTGCGACCTGAGGCAGGCACACGGACGTCTCGATCCTCGCCCGCTGCCCAGCACTCGACCGCACCGCCGAATACGTCCGCGCCTTCGCTGAGTTGATGAACAACCGCCAAGGCCGGCACCTCGACCAGTGGATCGATGCCGTCCAAGCCGACGATCTACCCGTCCTGCACGGCTTCGCCACCGGCCTCGGCCAGGACCTCGACGCCGTGGTTGCCGGGCTGAGCCTGCGCTACAGCTCCGGCGCCGTCGAAGGCCACAACAACAAGATCAAGATGTTGAAGCGGCAGATGTTCGGCCGGGCCAACTTCGACCTGCTCCGCAAGCGGGTCCTCCTGGCGGCGCGAGGCCGTTCATGATCGCGGTTGTGGTGACCCTGCGTGGCCCTGGCACGGAAAGTGATCCAAGAACCCCTCGGAAGGGCCGGGCCGGGTCACGCTCAACCGAGGGGAGTACTTCAAGACCAACCGGTGCCAGAAGTGGAAGAGGGTCGGCTGACCGGCCACTGGTATCGCCTTCGACCCCGAGCGCCAGGAGGCCGTCCAGTCCCGGCGAGGACGACCGGGGGCGTGGCAGACGTCAGCAGAACCAGCCGTCCTGGGCCCAGCCGTGGCGGTTGATGTCGCCGTAGGCGAAGCCGTACGCCCAGCCGCTCTGCTTGCTCTCCACCAGGAAGGTCTGGCCCTTGTAGAGCGTGCCCATCCAGGCGCCGCCCGGGTCGGTGCGGACGTACAGGTCACTGGCGCACACGGTCTCCCGGACACCCACGGTGCCGTTCGAGTACGCGATGGCGGGCCCGGCGCCGATCAATACCGCGGCGCTCACCGCGGCGACGACGGCGGCCGCACGGCCGGCACGGAGTGCGGGCATCGGCTTTCCCTTCCCTGTCGTTGCGGGGGACACGGGGCTGTCACGGCTCACCAGGAGTCGTAGCCGCCGATGCACTCGATGCGCACGTAGCCCCAGTCGTTGGGACCGTAGTCGAAGGTGGCGGCCCAGCCGTTGTAGACAGGGTGCACGCCCTGGGTGTGGCCGACCTTGTTGCCGTAGGTGAGGGTGCGCAGATAGCCGGTGGGGCCCGAGGCGCTGTCGTAGTCGGCCTAGAAGCTGGCAGTCCGGCACACGATGACCGCGTGCTGCGGCGGGACGTCGGCCCTGGCAGCGGACTGCTGCAGGGCGACCGCGGTGACCACGGTGGCCGCCATGGTGAGGGCCTTGGCACGGAACTTCAAGATTCGTCAACTCCTCTGAAGAGCGGGGCGGGTCGACGCGTGTGGGCGGAGGGAGGTCACACGACGCCGCTCTCCCACCACCAGGAACCGGAGCCGTAGGAGGGGTACTGGACGCGGCTGTCCACGTGCTGCCAGGAGTGGGTGTAGGCCTCGAGCCCGGAGAATCCGCAGGTCTCAGCGATCCTGTATACCTGGAGGGTGGTGTGTCCGGAGACGACGATGTCCGCGGCGACGCCGTAGACGTGCATGCTGTTGGACGCGCCGCCCACCGAGGCGTTGTAGGAGACGCTGCGGAAACCGGAGTTGATCGTGATCGCGCTGTTGCCGGCCTTCTTGCGTACGGCCTCGAGCTTGTACATCAGCCGACGCACGTTCTCCTTGACCTCGGCGGCGCCCACCTGCCCGCCGCTGAAGCCGGACCCGTCATGGGAGTAGAACTCGCTCCAGTCGAAGTGCGCGGTGGAACCGTCGCTGCTTTCGAGACTGTTGAGCACGCTCTGGGTCTGCGGGCCGACGACGCCGTCCGCCGTGAGACCGTACGCGGACTGGAACCGCCTGACCGCGTTGTAGGTGGCCGCACCGAAGGCACCGTCCCAGGCGACGTAGGTCTGCTGCGCGCTGGATGCGGCCCAGCCGCCGACGCGGATCTGCAACTCCTTCACATCGGAGCCGCTGTCGCCCTGCTGAAGAGTGCGGGTCCATCCGTAGGCCGAGGCGCGGGAGGCCGACCCGAGGCTTACGGTCGCCGCCGTACCGAGCGCGACCGTCAGGCCCAGCGCGCCGCGGAGCACGGTACGCCGGTCCAGGCCTCGGCCGGAGTCTGCTGCAGTGTTCATGAGCCCTCTCTTCGGTGTGCCCGTCAGGACCGGTAGGCGTTGCGGGTGTAGGTGAGGCTGAGCGGAGCGGTGTTGGCGAAGTACTGCGAGATCAGGTACGCGGGGTCAGGCGCGATCGAGCCGTCCTGCAGATCGCTGCCGTCGTCCCCGTCGTCCCAGGCCCAGGGCGTGTGCGCGGCGTTGTCCTCACCGTTGTCGCCCGCGAACGTCCCCCAGGAGGCGTAGGGCGGGTTGGCGGAACGGCGCACCCACAGGCCGCGTGTGACCGCCGCCTTCCGGGCGGCGGTCACGTGCGTCGTCAACGCTCGGGAGAGGGAGGAGGACCTAGTACACGCTGACGCCGTACGCGCTCAGCGCCTCGGTCACCGGCTGGAAGAAGGTCGTACCGCCGGAGGTGCAGTCGCCGCTGCCGCCGGAAGTCAGACCGATCGCCTTGGTGCCGTCGAACAGCGAACCGCCGGAGTCGCCGGGCTCGGCGCAGACGTTGGTCTGGATGAGGCCGTAGACGACGTCGCCGCCGCCGTAGTTGACCGTGGCGTTGAGGGCTTGGACGGTCCCGCCGTGCACGCCAGTGGTGGAACCGCTGCGCTTGACCGACTCGCCGACGTAGGCGTTGGCGGCGGACGTGATGTCCTGGCTGGTGCCGTTGTAGAGGTTGACGGTGCCGGGGTGGCTGACGCCGGTGTTGTCGTAGCGGACGATGCCGTAGTCGTTGGTGGGGAAGCTGGAGTCGATGGTCGGACCGACGTAGGTGCTCAGGCCGGAGTTGGTGTACCAGTTCGGGTAACCGTCGGTGCAGTGACCGGCGGTCAGGAAGTAGTAGGCACCGCTGCTGCTCCGGACGTTGAAACCGACGGAGCAGCGCCAGCCGGCGTCGGCGTAGATGGCGGTGCCGCCGTTGAGCAGCTTCCTGAAGGTGCCGCTGACTCGTTTGACGGTGACCGCGTCGCCGTAGGAGGCGGTGGCGGACATGAGCTCGGCGAGCTCGGCGCGCGAGACGTTGCTGTCGGCGCTCACCACGAGTTTGTTGCTCCTGGGGTCGACGGCCCAGGCGGTGCCGGGGATGTCGGCAGCCTTGGTGGCGGCGCCCGCCTTGGCCAGCTGCGCTGAGCTGTGGGTGACGAGCCTCGGCACGGCACCGGCCTCGCGGACGGCCTCCGCGGCCTTCCGCGTGGTGACGTTGACCACCACGGACTTGGTCTCGGCATCGTAGTACGAGCCGGCCGTCGAGGTGGTGCCGAGGGTCTTGGTGAGCTTGGCCGCGGCCCCGGGCGAGGCCTTGGCCGAGGGGGCGGCCTGGGCGGTGGGCGTGGTGAGCGACACCGCGAGGAGCCCGGACGCCAAGGCGATCAGCCCGGAGCGTCTGGCGGCGCGGGGAGTCTTGACCTTCACTCGTTCCTCCTGGGTGGGGACAAGGGGACACCCGTCAGGGCGGCACAAGAGCCCTCGCGAACAGCGTGTCCCTGACAAGTTCCGGACGGGAGTATTCCGTGCCCCGCGGTCGGCGAACAAGAAGCCGGAGGCAGAATTTACGCGCGTAACACGTTGGTACGTACCTGCCGGTCAAAGCGGCAAATGAACTGCTCCACCAGTAATTGAGGCACAGTCAGGAAACCGTCGGAGAGCTGCGCCGCGTACACGGCGAGTCCGAGGAACTGGCTCTCGGTGGCCTGTGGCGGCGACGACCGGGGTCAGGGGCGGGCCACGTACCGTGTGCTCGTTTTCGGTCGTTGGCGTCGACTGTCGAATGCGCAGCCGGCCCCCGCAGGCCATCGCGGCGCTCTGATCTCACGCCTTTTCGAAGTCCACCGACAGAAGTCTGGCCGCCGTTTGTCCGCTTCGCGCTCGCCCCGCAAGCCCGCTGGTGGACGACGGCCGAGTTGCCTACACCGTCCAGGCGAGCAGAGCATCGGCAAACATGGTCGGCGAAGCGCTGCGGAAGGAAGGCGTAACCCGCTGCGAAGAGTTGAAGGGCGGAGACCTTGTCGGACGGATGGCCTGGCTTGCTTCGCGGCCGCAAGCCGCTACACCTAGGACCAACCTCGCAAAGCGGCGTCCACGACGGCGTTCACGGTGTCGCGTCCCAGGTGGTTTCCGACGAAGAAGCGCTCGAAGAACAGCGGCCTGGCGGTGGCCATGGCGAATGTCTCGGGGGTGACGTCGGGCCGGAGCTGGCCGCGCTCGACGGCTGCGGTAACCGCGGGACGCAGGGCCTCGGCGATCTGGTTCAGCAGTGACTCCCGGAGGCGGCGCATACCTTCGTCGTGCCGTGAGCCCCCGAGGACCGCGGCAAGGACGGCCCCCGATTGCTCGTCGTCCCAACGCTCGGCGAGCACGTTCAGACGGTAAACGAGCTCCGCTCGCGGATCGTTGCCCGAAGCGGCCCGAAGCTCCTCGGGTACCGGAGGGAGAGGGGGCATGCCGGCCTCCAGCGCGGCCAGGCGGAGGTCGAGAAGGCTCGGCCAGTGCCGGTAGACGGTTGCCCTGCCGACGCCGGCACGAGTCGCAACCGTTTGATGTGTCACGGCCTCCAGCCCACCTTCCGTGAGCAACGCGGTGGCCGCCGCGACCATGGCCTCACGACTGCGCAAGAGACGCGGATCTGTTCGATCTTCCACCTGGTACACCTTCCGCTGATAGAACCCGAGTCGCTGCCCCTATGGGGCATCCATTGGGCAAGGGAGGAGAGCCGCAAAGACCCTGTTCGCCCCCCCTCGAAGGTGGGTGGCCCTCAAAGCACTGCTTGTCCCGCTACATGTGCACGACGGATGCAGCGTTCTCGTTCTGCTGGGGCACGCCACGGCGGTACAGCAGCACGGTCACCACCAGACCCACCATTCACGATGGTGCCGTCGAGGACACCCATCAGCATCGACAGGGAAATGACCAACAGAATCCACCAGCGACGCCGGTGCGACAGGTCGGGCACATTCTCAGGTGTGGTCTCGGCGCCGCAAGCAGCGACGGTGGCGTTCTGGGACATGGGGGGCAGCCCTCCGGACAGCGGATGGGGGATGGAGACCAGGAACAAGCCGACGAGCATGGTCATTTCACGGTGCAGCGTCGGCATACGGCTGCCGTGTAGAGGCTGGGTGTGGAACCACTCCGCCGGGCGGTCTCACCCGACGTGACGGGGGGCTCCCGTGTGTCGCAGCCTGGGATCGCCCGACCGCGGGCGCGCCTCAGGCGCCAGTGCCTGGGGCACAGCGTCTCAGGCTGACTGGCTCAATGGCCGGCGCGCCCGACCGTCCGGATCGCCGGCGAGCCGGCTTTCCAGGCCCGTGATCAGCGTGTCCATCACGAGGCGGAACATGTGGTCCTGGTCAGGGCCTTCAGGGGCCGCACTCGTAGAGCCAGGGTGTGCGTCCGCGGCCCCGTCTTCGTCGGCTTCAGGGCCGTAGGGCTTGAGGGTCGACCACTGGTGGAGTGCGCCGTTGAGTTCGGCGGCGAGGACACCGACGACGACGGCGGCGATCAGCGCGGCGATCTCCGGGGCCTTCGACCGCGGTACCCCGGCGGCCGCCACGATCGCGGTGAGCGCGGTCCAGAACGGGTCGTCGGGCTGGATGAAGTCCGGCTGGTGGCTGAACGAGTAGGCCATCAGCTTGGGGTGACGGTGTGCCAGCGTCCGGAAGTCCGTTGCGAGCAGACGGATCCGCTCCTGCCAGGGAGCGTCCTCAAGCGTCACGGTGCGGAACTGGGCGCCGACCATTCTCGTCACGCCGCGCAGCACGGCTTCCTTGTTCGGCACGTGGTGGTACAGCGACATCG
Organism: Streptomyces sp. NPDC030820; assembly: GCF_055572075.1. Taxonomy (NCBI): domain Bacteria; kingdom Bacillati; phylum Actinomycetota; class Actinomycetes; order Kitasatosporales; family Streptomycetaceae; genus Streptomyces; species Streptomyces sp. NPDC030820. The sequence continues at coordinate 22,445 of NZ_JBVIEB010000027.1, read as the reverse complement.
GGTTCGCGTCGAGCTCGGTGGCGAGTTTGCGCATGGTGAGCGCCTCGACGCCGTCCTCGTCGATGAGCCGCAGGGCGGCGGCGTAGATCCCGGCCTCCGTCAGAGGCACGTCTCTCTTCCTCGTTCCCCGCGGGGGACGTCTCACCTTCTTTTCCATACCTCGTACGGTACCAGTTCCGTACACGGTATGGAAATGAGCTTCACCACAGCCCCACCTGGGCTCCCGGGGTTGCACTCCACTTTCCGTACCGCGTATGGTTCCAATTCCATACGGTGTATGTTTCCGTACGGCACGGCATCGACCTGCGCAGCGCGCCCTTGCCCATCCCCTCCACCCCCTCCGCAGAGGAGCAAGACATGACCACGCACTCCGCGAACGACCTTCGCCCCATCCGGTCCCCGCGCGGGATCCCCTTGCTCGGCCACACGCCGCAGATCCCTGACACCAACCCGGTGGAGTACTTCGGTGAGCTGTCCAAGCGGTTCCCCGAGGGCATCTACGGCATGGACATCGCAGGCATCGAGCAGGTCTTCGTCTACGACCCTGACCTGGTGGCCGAGGTCTGCGACGAGACGCGGTTCTTCAAGCAGATCGACAAGACGCCGCTGAGCCATGTGCGGGACTACACGGGGGCGGGCCTGTTCACGGCCCACCAGCACGAAGAGGAATGGGCCATGGCCCACCGGATCCTGCTGCCGGCCTTCAGCCAGCGGGCCATGAAGACCTACTTCGGTCAGATGCTGGAGATCGCCCAGAACCTCGTCGGCAAGTGGGAGAGCCGGGAGGGTCAGCCGGTCGCCATCACCGACGACTACACCCGGCTCACCCTGGACACCATCGTCCTGTCCGGCTTCGGCTACCGGTTCAAGTCCTTCGACAAGGAGGAACTGCACCCCTTCCTCAACTCGCTGCTGGAGGCGCTGATCGAGTCGATGCGGCGCTCCCAGGAGCTGCCGATGATGACCAAGCTCCGCAAGGCGGACGACAGGAAGTACCGCCAGAACATCCAGCTGATGCGCGACCTGGTCGAGAGCGTGATCAAGGAGCGCCGCGAGGGGAAGGGCACCGGTGAGGAGGACCTGCTCGGCCTGATGCTGGAGGCCACCGACCCTGAGACCGGCAAGCTGCTGGCGGACGACAACGTCCGCGACCAGGTGGTGACCTTCCTGATCGCCGGTCACGAGACCACCAGTGGTCTGCTGTCGTTCGCCACCTACTCGCTGATGCGCAACCCGCACGTGCTGGCGCAGGCGTACGCCGAGGTGGACCGCCTGCTGCCCGGTGACACGGTCCCGGACTACGACACGATCATGCAGCTCGACGTGATCCCGCGGATCCTGGAGGAGACCCTGCGCCTGTGGGCTCCCATCCCGCTGATCGCCAAGGCGCCCATCGACGACACCGTCATCGGCGACCGGTACGAGCTGAAGAAGGGAACCAGGGCCAACATCCTCATGGGCGCGCTGCACTCCCACCCCAAGGCGTGGGACCGGCCGGAAGAGTTCGACATCGACCGGTGGCTGCCGGAGAACCGGGCCCAGCAGCACCCGCACGCCTACAAGCCGTTCGGCAACGGTGTGCGTGCCTGCATCGGCCGGCAGTTCGCGCTCACCGAGGCCCGCCTGGCCCTGGCGCTGGTGCTGCAGAAGTTCAGGTTCTCCGACACCACCGACTACAAGATGGACGTCCGCGAGGCGCTGACGCGCAAGCCCGGCGACTTCCAGTTGGTCGTCCGCCGTCGTCAGGAGCACGAGCGGACCGTCTTCGGCGCCGCGGACCTGCAGACCGGCGACACGCAGGCGCAGGCAGCGGTCAGCGGTGTCGGTGTGAACCTGACCGTCGCCTACGGCTCCAGCCTGGGCTCCTGCGAGGACCTGGCCCGCACCATCGCCGACCGCAGCGAGCGCTCCGGCTTCGGCACCACCCTCGTCAGCCTGGACGAGCTGGGCGACAACCTGCCCACCGAGGGACTGCTCGCCGTCGTCGCCGCCAGCTACAACGGCAAGGCCCCCGACAACGCCCAGCGCTTCGACGACCTGCTCGCCGCCGGACTGCCCGAGGGCTCACTGTCCAACGTGCGGTACGCGCTGCTGGGCGCCGGCAACACCCAATGGGTGGCCACCTACCAGGCATTCCCCAAGCGGATCGAGGAAGGTCTGCTGGCCGCCGGCGCCACCCCCATCGTCGAGCGCGGCATCGCGGACGCCGCCGGTGACTTCGACGGCATGGCCACGCGGTGGATGAACACCCTGTGGGCCACTCTGGCCGAGGAGTACGCCGCCGACATCTCCCAGGCGAGCGGCCCCCGCTACCAGGTCCAGCTGCTCACCGAGTCCGACGTGCGCCCCGCCATCGTCTCCGAGCAGGCGTACCCGCTCACCGTGGTCGCCAACGAGGAGCTCGTGGCCGACGCAACCGGACTGTGGGACTTCAGCATCGAGCCGCCGCGCCCGTCCGCGAAGTCCATCACCTTCGAGCTGCCCGAGGGCGTCACCTACGACACCGGCAACCACCTGGCCGTCTTCGCCAAGAACGAACTCGCCCTGGTGGAGCGGGCACTGAGGCGGCTCGGCGTCGACTACGACCAGGTGCTCCGGCTCGACCAGCCGGCCGGTGGCCGCACCCACCTGCCGGTCGGCACCCCGGTCACCGCCGGCATCCTGCTCACCGAGTTCCTGGAGCTGCAGGACGTGGCCACCCGCTCCCAGATCCAGACGCTCGCCGAGTACACCGAGTGCCCGTGGACCCGGCCGCAGCTCCAGGCGTACACCGCAGAAACGGAGGAGGCCGAGGAGCGCTACCAGAAGGAGATCCTCGGCAAGCGCATCTCCGTCCTGGGCCTGCTGGAGCGCTTCCCGGCCGTCGAGCTGCCGCTGGCGGTTTTCCTGGAGATGATGGGCCCCATCCGCCCGCGCTTCTACTCCATCTCCTCCGCCCCGTCCGCCAACCCGCGCCATGTGCGCCTGACCGTCGGCCTGCTGGAGGGCCCGGCCCTGTCCGGCGACGGCCAGTACCGCGGCACCTGCTCCTCCTACATCGCCGGCCTCGAGCCCGCAGACGTCGTCTACGGCTACGTCCGCGTGCCCTCCCCGACGTTCGCCCCGCCCGCCGACCCCGCCACGCCGCTGATCCTGATCGGCCCCGGCACCGGCATCGCGCCGCTGCGCGGCTTCCTGGAGGAGCGGGCGACACAGCACGCGAACGGCACCCAGGTGGGCCTGTCCCAGGTATTCGTCGGCTGCCGCCACCCGGAGCACGACTACTTCTACAAGCAGGAGATGCAGGACTGGGAGCAGGCCGGGATCGCGCAGATCCACACCGCCTTCTCCGCGGTGACCGGCCACCCAGCCCGGTTCGTGCAGAACGCCATCGCCCATGCCACCGACACGGTGTGGCAGGCCATCGAGGACGGCGCGTACATCTACGTCTGCGGTGACGGCCGTCGCATGGCCCCCGCCGTCCGCGAGGCCCTCGCCGCCATCCACCGCCAGAAGACCGGCAGCGACGACGAGAGGGCCCAGCAGTGGCTCGCCCAGCTCGAAGCGGACGAGCGCTACCAGCAGGACGTCTTCGCCTGACCGTCGCACGCCGTCAAGGCGCGCTGACCCCCAGCCGCCGGGAGGCGTGCGGACGTCCTGCCTCCCCCGCACGCCTCCCGGCCCCACCAGCCATCAGACACCCCATGGCACCCATGGCCCGAACCACCGGGCCGTGCCGCTCACAGAAAGCAGATCACCATGGACACCATGCTCGCCGGACGCTTCCACCTGGACAGCAAGAAGTTCGCCGTGGAAGAGGTCCCGATCCCCGTGCCGGGCCCGGGCGAGGTCCTCATCGAGGTCAAGGCCGCCGGCGTCTGCCTCTCCGACGTCCACCTGCTCGACGGCTCCCTCGTCCCGCTGTTCGCCACCTCCGACACCATCACCGTCGGCCACGAGGTCTCCGGTGTCATCCACACGCTCGGCCCCGACCTCAAGCGCGGCCTGCCCGTCGGCGCCCGCGTCACCCTGGAGGCCGGCAAGACCTGCGGCAAGTGCGCCGGATGCGTGCGCCACCGCCCCTGCACCCAGATGCTCACCGCCGGCATCGACTACGACGGCGGCTGGGCCGAGTACGTGATCGCCCGCGAGGACACCCTCATCCCCATCCCCGACAGCCTCCCCTTCGACCAGGCCGCGATCATCCCCGACGCGGTCTCCACCCCCTACGCCGCCGTCGTCGCCACCGCGGGCGTCCGTGCCGCCCAGTCCGTCGGCGTCTGGGGTGTGGGCGGAGTCGGCGCGCACAACGTACGCCTCGCCCGCCTGGTCGGCGCCGCCCCGATCATCGCCGTCGACCCGCTGCCCAGCGCTCGCGAGCGTGCCCTGGCCTTCGGCGCGGACCTCGCGCTCGACCCGGCAGCCCCCGACTTCGCCGACCAGGTCCGCGCAGCCACCGGCGGACGCGGCCTCGACTTCGCCTTCGACTGCGCCGGCGTCCCCGCCGTCCGCGACCAGGCCGCCTCCGTGCTCGGCCTGGGCGGCTCCCTGATCCTGGTGGGCATCACACCCCGGCCGCTGACCATCACCGAGGGCCTGACCTTCAACTACCTGCAGAAGCAGGTGCGCGGCCACTACGGCGGCTTCCCCGAGTCCGTCTCCGAGCTGGTGCAGCTGACCGCGGCCGGCCGCCTCGACCTGGCCCCCTCCATCACCGACCACATCCCGCTCGTCGAGGCCGCCGACGCGGTCCACCGACTGGAGAACAAGATCGGCGACCCGATCCGCCTCATCCTCGTCCCCTGACGCCCGTCAGCAGGACGACAAGCCACCCTGGGCAGGGGTGAGTGGGCGCCGGTGCGTGAGGGAGCACCGGCGCCCGCGGCTTTCCGGCCACCGTGGAGAGGAAGAACCATGCAGACGACCGACACCTCGGGCCGTACTCCGCAGCGCAGGGATGCTCACTCCAATCGTGTACGCATCCTCGCGGCCGCCCGGCAGAAACTGCGGGAGCACCCTGACGCGAGTCTCGACAGCATCGCCCAGGCCGCCGGCGTCGCCCGGCGCACCGTCTACGGACACTTCCCCAGCCGGCAGGCGCTGATCGCCGACCTGGCGCGCGAAGCGGGCCGAGCGCTGCAGCGGGCGTTCACCGGGGACCGTACCCAGGATGCCGATCCGCTCGAGGCGATGGCGCGGATGGTCCTGGCGGGATGGGCGGTCGGCGACCAGTACCGCATGCTCATCGCCTTGGGGCGCCGCCATCTGGGCGACGAGGCGATGCGCGCCACCCTGGCACCGGCCCGCGAGGAGGCCGTAGCGACCCTAGGACGTGGTCAGCGCGAAGGCGTGTTCGCGGACCACCTGCCGGCGCCCGTCCTCGCCCGAGCCCTGGAAGCACTGATGCTGGCCCTCGCCGAGGAGAACGCCGCGTGCACATGGGCGGACCCCACGGGTGAGGCCGCGGCGACCGCGTTCCTCGTCGCCGCCGGCGTGGCACCGCAGGTGGCTGCGCTCCGGGTTCAGACGGCTGTCAGACGAGGCCGGGCAGGGGGCGCCGGGTGACCGCATGGGCCTCGTCCGCGGGGATACCGAGCATGCGCAGGACCATCTCGGCCAGGTCGGAGGCGGCCTCGTCGCCGTCGAGGTCCGGGCGGTCCAGCCGGAGAGCCACGAGGGACAGCAGGGTGCCGCCCAGTGCGGACAGGGCGGTGGTCGCGTTGCCGCAGGTGAAGCGGCCCGAGGCGATGCCGATCTCCAGGTCGCGCAAGGCGCGCGGGGAGAGGCCGGTGTCGGAGTGGATGTGGGACAGGCCGCGGTCGCGCAGGATCCGCAGGAGTTCGGGGTGGGAGTCGGCCATCTGGGCGGTGAGCCGGAAACCGGCCGCGACCAGCTCGGCGGGGTCGTCGATGCCTTCCACGCGCGCGTCGATGACCTGCCCGAACTCCTCCAGGGCGTCCGTCACCGCCGCGTCGAACAGCTCCGTCTTCGACTCGAAGTGGTTGTAGAAGGACCCGAAGCCGACATCGGCGCGCTCGGCGATGGCCTGGATGCTCGCGCTCGTGTCCCCGGTTTCCGCGAGGATCTGCCGGGCCGCGCGGACGAGCGCCTGGCGGGTCTCGGCACGGCGTCGCTCGAAGCGGTTCTTGGGCGGGGCTGACGTCGGCATGCGGCCAGTGTAACCGTCGCAACGATGACGCTGCCATTACTGATGAGATCCTCAATTATTTGGGCTGCACCTATTGACGACGAGAAACGCCAGAGTTGATGATTTCCTCATTACGGCAGTGTTGCTTGGAGGACACCATGTCCCACATCCCCGTTAACAAGGGCGGTCCTCTGACGCCCCACCAAGACCTCCACAGTGAGCAGGGCGCCCTGCGCGGAGAGCACCCCGGACGAGCCCGGAATCCCGTGATCAAGGTGGCGGACCTGGCCTGGCTGGAGTTCGAGAAGCCCGACCTGGACCGGGCCGAGGTGTTCGCCCGCGACTTCGGCTTCGCGATCGCCGCGCGCACCGATCACGAGCTGTGGCTGCGCGGCACGTTCGCGGGCTCGCCCTGCATGGTCATCCGGCGTGGGCGGGCGTCCCGCTTCCTCGGGCCGGCGTTCCGCGCGGCCGAGCGGGCCGATGTCGACCGGCTGGCCGCCGCCGTCGGACACACCGTCCGGGACATCGACGTCCCCGGCGGCGGCCGGTCGGTCGCCCTGTTCGATCCCTCGGGACTCCCGGTGCGGGTGGTGCACTGCGCCGAACCGCTGCCCGCGCTGCCCGGGCAGCAGCCGCTGATCCTCAACACCGGCATCGAAGGCCGTCGTACGAACACCACCCAGCGCCCGCCCCGTGAGCCGTCCCGCATCCAGCGCCTCGGGCATGTGGTGCTGGAGACGCGGACGTTCACCCGCACCCTGGACTGGTACCTGGACACCCTTGGCATGATCGTGTCCGACTTCCTGTTCCTGGACGGACAGCGCCAGCGCGGGCCGACCATGGCGTTCATCCGCTGCGACCAGGGCAGCCTGCCCGTTGACCACCACACCCTCGCCCTGCACCTCGGGCCGGGCACCGGCTACGTCCACTCCGCCTACCAGGTCACCGACCTCGACGCGATCGCCGCCGGCGGCGAGTACCTCGCCGAGCGCGGATACAAGCGCAGCTGGGGAATCGGCCGACACATCCAGGGCAGCCAGCTCTTCGACTACTGGCGCGACCCCGACCACTTCATGCTGGAGCACTTCGCCGACGGCGACCTGTTCTCCTGCGACCTCGAACCCGGATGGGCACCGATGTCGGCGAGCGGCCTGGCCCAGTGGGGCCCGCCCGTCACCCGCGACTTCCTGGGCACCAACCCCTCCCCCGCCAAGCTCCGCGAGGTCATGACGGCCCTGCGCGACGACAACGAACTCGACCCCGCACGCCTGCTGGGCCTGATGAAAGCGATGAGCTCATGAGCACCAACGTGCTGCGCACCCCCGACGGCTGGTGGGCCGTCCGAAACGAGCGCGCCGTCCGCATCGAGACCAAGGCGGTCACCACCGCCGAACTGCTCGCCGACCGGGCCGCCGTCCGGGAGGCCGCCGCCTCCGGCGAGCGCGGCACACCCGTCGCCGACCTGGTGGCACTGCCCCCGGTCACCACCCCCTGCAGGGTGGTCGCCCAGATGGTCAACTACCGCAGCCACGCCAAGGATTCCGGGTTCACCGGCGACATCCCGCCCACCTTCTTCCGCAAGGCGTCCGGCTCGGTCAGCGGCCCGCACGACACGATCGTCCGCCCGGCACACGTGAACTTCCTCGACTACGAAGTCGAACTCGGCCTCGTCATGGGCGCGACGCTCCCGGTGGGCACGGTTGTGGAGGAGCAGGACCTTCCTTCGTGCGTCGCCGGGCTCGTCCTCACCAACGACGTCAGCGCCCGCGACGTCCAGCTGACCAAGACCCAGTTCTACGAGAGCAAGTCCTACCCGACCTTCACCCCGACGGGGCCGTACCTGGCCCTGCTGGAGCCGGAGGACTTCGACCGTCTGATCGACCTGCGACTGCGGCTGTCGGTGAACGGCGTAACGCGTCAGGACCGCACCCTGGCCGACATGATCGTGCGGCCCGCGCAGGCGCTCACCCTGCTCGCCCGTTTCCAGACCCTCGACCCGGGCGACCTGCTGCTGACCGGTACGCCCGGCGGCACGGCCCTGAAGGCTCCGCCCAAGCCGGTCGAGAAGATCGCCGCGCTGCTGCCGCCTGCGCTGAAGTGGAAGGCGTTCTTCAACGGCCAGGCCAAGAACCCCCGGTATCTGCGCGACGGTGACCTCGTCACCGCCTCGATCGCCACCCCCGACGGGCGGATCGACCTGGGCGAGCAGCGGACCGCTGTGGCGGACGCGACGTGAGCGCCGCATCCCGGAGACCGGTAGTCATCATCGGCGCGGGACCCGTAGGAGTCACGGCCGCGCTCCTGCTCGCCCGGCACGGAGTGCCCAGCCTGCTCCTCGAACGCCACCGGGACATCTACCCCCTGCCGCGCGCCGTCGTCGTGGACGACGAGGTTCGCCGGATCCTGCAGAGTGTCGGCGTCCACGAGGAGTTCGCCACCCTCGCCAGGCCGGCGCCCGGGTTGCGGCTGCTGGACGCTCGGCGCCGCGTGATCGCCGAGTTCCCGCGGTCCCTGCACGGGCACCACGGCTTCCCGCAGACCAGCATGTTCGACCAGCCGGAGCTGGAACGGCTGCTGCGCGACGCCCTGGCTCGTCGCCCCGAGTGCGAGCTGTGGGGCGGGGTGGAGGTCATGTCCGTCAGCCAGGACACCGACGGAACGGCTCCGGTCCGGGTCACCTTCCGCCGCGACGGCAGCGACGAGGACGAGCACGTGTGGGCCGACGCCGTCCTCGGCTGCGACGGCGCGGGCAGCATCACCCGCGACGCCATCGGCGCCGTGTGGGAGGACCTGCATTTCGAGGAGAGCTGGCGGGTCATCGACGTGCGCACCAGCCTCCCGGTGCGCACCTGGGAAGGCGCCGAGCAGATCTGCTGTCCCACCCGCCCGGCCACCTTCATGCGAGTCGGCGAGGACCGCTACCGCTGGGAGTTCCGGCTGGCCGAGGGCGAGTCCTTGGACGGCCCGGAAGGGCTGGAGCAGTTGCGCGAGCTGGTCGCCCCCTGGGTCGACCTGCCGTCCGCTGCCCACGGGGACGTGGGCGACGACTTCGAGGTGATCCGGCAGGCGCAGTACACCTTCCGGGCCCGCCTCGCCGACCGGTGGCGCCAGGGACGCGTGTTCCTGCTGGGCGACGCGGCCCACCTCACCCCGCCCTTCATCGGGCAGGGCCTGTGCGCGGGCCTGCGCGACGCCCGCAACCTCACCTGGAAACTCGCCCGCGTCCTTCAGCAGGGCGCAGACAACCGACTGCTGGACACCTACCAGCAGGAGCGCAAGCCGCACGCCCGCCACGTGATCCGTGTCGCGGTCGCCGTCGGCTGGGCCATGACTGGCGGACAGGACCGCGGTGCGGCCATCCGCCGAGCTGTGGTGGGCGCGGCCTGCCGCATCCCCGGCGTGACCGCGGCGGTGAGCCGCGACCTCAGCCCCGCCCTGGCCGCCAATCCGCTGGTACGACGCCGCCCCCGGCTGACCGGCCGCTCACTGGCCGGCACCTTCTGCCCGCAACCCTGGGTGATCGTCGACGGCAGGCGAGAGCGCCTCGACGACATCCTCGGGGACTCCTTCACCGTGCTGACCGCCCTGCCGCCCACGGCACGGATGACGGGCGTGGCCACGGCCCTGGGCGCATCCGTGATCCATGTCGGCGACCTGGACGACGACGGCACGCTGAGCGCCTGGCTGGCGCGCGGCCGGGCGGACGCCGTCCTGCTGCGCCCCGACCGCGTCGTGATGGACACCGTCCCCGCCGGCACCGGCGACTTCACCGACGCCGCCGCCTGGGCTCCCCTGCTGCACACGGCCCGCCGCCCCGCCGAAGCCCGGCCCGCACCCTGACGAGGAACACCACACCATGGCCACCCCGCACTCCACGCCCTGTCCGGAGCCCTTCCTGCCGCCCGACCCCCAAGCGGCCGCTGGCAGCCGCATCGCGGACTTTGCCCGCTGGGCCGCCCGACACCAGGGCGCCGAAGGGATTCCGGACCCGACCGACTACCAGGCCCTGCACCACTGGTCCGTCACGGACCTGGAAGGATTCTGGGCCGCGGTGTGGGAGTACTTCGACATCGACGCCACCACTCCGTACGAGCGGGTGCTGGCCGAGGAAGCCATGCCCGGCGCACGCTGGTTCCCCGGCGCCACCCTCAACTACGCCCACCACGCACTGCGCAACCTGCACCCGGACGCCCCCGCGATCACCGCACTGGACGAGACCGGAGCCGCCTACGAGATCACGGGCCGGCAGCTGCGCGCCCAGGTCGCCTCCGTCGCGGCCACCCTGCGCGACCTCGGCGTCGGACACGGCGACAGGGTTGTCGGCTACCTGCCCAACAGCCCCCACGCCGTCATCGCCTTCCTCGCCACAGCCAGCCTGGGCGCGGTGTGGTCGGTGTGCGGCCAGGACTACGCACCCAAGGCCGCCGCCGACCGCTTCGCCCAGCTCGAACCCACGGTGCTCATCACGGCGGACGGCTACCTCTTCAACGGCACCGCGCACGACCGCCGCGCAGCCTCCCTCGACCTGGCCGCCGCCCTGCCCACGCTCAAGGCCACGATTCTCGTGGACCACCTGAGCCTTGCGTGGCCCGCGACCCGGGTCGCGAGGCTGACGGTTCCCTGGGAGGACGCGGCCGGCCGCACCGAGTACCTCGCCATCACCCCGGTTCCGTTCGACCACCCGCTGTGGATCGTCTTCTCCTCCGGCACCACCGGGCTACCCAAAGGCATCGTCCACGGCCACGGAGGCGTCCTGCTGGAACACCTCAAGATCCTCGGCCTGCACTGCGACCTGGGCGTCGGAGACCGCTTGCTGTGGTACACCACCACCCACTGGATGATGTGGAACCTGGTCGTCTCCACCCTGCTGACCGGCGCCGCCACCTGCACCTACGACGGCAGCCCCGCGCCGGTGGCGCGCCCGGACGTCCTGTGGGAGCTGGCGGCCCGCCACAAGGTCACCGTCTTCGGCACCAGTCCCCAGTACCTGCTGGCTATGGCCAAGCTCGGCGTCGACCCCGCCGTGCACGACCTTTCGGCGATCCGCGTCATCGGCTGCACCGGCTCCGCCCTGCCGGCCTCCGCCTACCCCTGGGTCCGCGACCGCGTCGGCGCAGGCGTCCAGTTGGCCTCCACCAGCGGCGGCACGGACGTCGTCTCCGGCTTCGCCGGCAGCGCCCCCACCACCCCGGTGTGGGCGGGTGAACTGTCGGCTCCCAACCTCGGCGTGGCGCTCGCGGCGTACGACGGCGCGGGACGGCCGGTCGTCGACCAGGTCGGCGAACTGGTCGTCACCCGGCCCATGCCGTCCATGCCGCTGTACTTCTGGAACGACCCCGACGGCAGCCGCTACCGCGACGCCTACTTCACCGCCTACCCGGGCGTGTGGCGGCACGGCGACTGGATCACGCTCACCGGTCACGGCTCGGTGATCGTCCACGGCCGCTCCGACGCCACCCTCAACCGCAACGGCGTACGGCTGGGCAGCGCCGACATCCACGACATCGTCGAACACCTCCCCGAGATCGCCGAGGCCCTCGTCATCGGTGCGGAGGAACCCGACGGCGGCTACTGGATGCCGCTCTTCGTGGTCCTCGCCGACGGGGTCGGTCTGGACGAGTCCCTGTGCGAGAAGATCCGCGACGCGATCCGCACCGGCGCCTCACCCCGCCACGTCCCCGACGAGATCCTCGCCGTGCCGGCCATCCCGCACACGAAGACCGGCAAGAAGCTCGAGGTCCCGGTCAAGCGCCTCCTCCAGGGCGCCCCCGCCGAGCAGGTCCTCAACCCCTCCGCGGTCGACAACCCCGACCTGATCGGCTACTTCGCCGGCCTGGGCGCCGAACGCCGCCAGGCCCGCCGCCCGCACACCCCTGAAGGCGCCTCGTGATCCTCTCCGCCTCGCTGACCTGTCTCATCGCGTTGATCTTCGCCCTGCTGGGCGCGGCCAAGATCCTGGCCCTGGGTCCGATGCCCGAGCTGGCCGCCCACGCCGGCTTCACCACCGCGGCCTACCGGGTCATCGGCACGCTGGAGCTGGCGGGCGCCATCGGCGTGGCCCTCGGCCCGGTCGTACCGCTGTGCGGCGGCCTGGCCGGTATCGGGCTGCTGATGCTGCTCGCCGGTGCCGTGACCACGCACGTACGCAGGGGCGACGGGCTGACCAAACTCCTCCCCGCGGTGACATGCGCTGCTTTGGTCGCCTGGTATCTCGTACTCCTCGCCGGCCTCTGACCCGTTCCGGGGGACTGTCGGCCTCCACTCGTCCTGTTAGCGAGCCCACGGCGGGGCTGGCAGACTGAATCTGTGGTTCCGCTGATGGTCGCGGCGGATCAGATCGCGTCCTCATCGCTTACCGGCGCCAGTGTGGTATCAGTCTGCGCACTGCTCTTCACCGTCGCGTCGTTCTGGTGGCTCAACGCCCGACAGGGACGCCTGAAGGCGTGGGAACCTCATGCCTTCGCGGCGATCGTCCACGGTTCCACGGCACGCCTACGACTGCCGCTCGTCCTGCACAACACCGGTCCCAAACCGATCGTCGTGCAGGACCTCATCCTGACCTTCCCCGATGAGCCCGCCTCTCATCTGCCACTCCTGTGGGTGTCCTCCCCGTCCCGGCTCCAACCGGGGCCGGACGAGGAGGCGAAGCTGCCCGCCGGATTCGTCGTGCCCGGCAGAGAAGCGCAACAACTCTTCCTCGAGTTCGAGGCACCGTTTTCCGGATTCCTCCCGGAGGCCCGTGACTACAAGGCCCAGCTACAAGTTCGGGTCGGCCACCGCAAGGGTTGGCGCCCCCTGCTGACGTTCATTTTGAGGGCCGCCAACATCATCGATCCAGGTCGCTACACCGTCTACAACAACGCACCGGTCGAGCTGACGAAGGAAGATCAGAGAAGAGCGGATGCCGCACTCCTTGAGTTGTTGCAAGAGCAAGGGGACGACTCCGCGCCGGGCGGCAGGAGACCGCGGCGTTCTTCCCAAGACGACGGCGACGCCGACACGAGCCGCTGACGCAGCACCTGCCGGCCGAGCACCGCTCCTGCTGCGATCAGGAGATCACGGTTCCTGCGGTCACGCCGACAGGTCGGCCCGCGGGAGGAGCGCCCGGAACAACGCCCGGCAGCCCTGCGACAGCTGGGACGGTTGGCGCAGCAGATTGAATGCCTCCGCTCAGTTCGGCGACAGCGTCCCTGCTTTGGGTGCTGCAGAGCATTCGCCAGCCACTGCTGGGAAGTGGCGAGGTCCTGCATCCGGGAGCCGATGGATGCACGGACCAGGTGGCACGGGTGAGGAGGGTCGCGGCGGTCAGCCCGGTGGGCGCGGCACCGATGAACACGACGGGTACATCTCAGGGGTGGTGGTGGCGGTCACTTGCTCAGGGCTTTCATCAGGCCCAGCAGCCGGGCGCGGTCGATCTCGTTGTCCTCGCGCAATGCGGAGATCGCCTGCAGGAACGCCCCCGGCGAGGGGGTGGTGCCGAGGAAGTCCCGGGTGGCGGGCGGGCCCCACTGGGCCAGGCCGGAAGCGGACATGGCGGCCCAGCCGGGTTCCAGTGTGTTGTCGAAGACATCGCCGTCGGCGTAGTGCTCCAGCATGAAGCGGTCGGGGTCTCGCCAGTAGTCGAAGATCTGGCTGCCCTGGATGTGCCGGCCGATGCCCCAGGAGTGGTGGTAGCCGCGTTCGCGCAGGTACTCGCCTCCGGCGGCCAGCGTGTCGAGGTCGGCGACCTGGTAGGCGGAGTGGACGTAGCCCGTGTCGGGGCCGAGGTGCATGGCCAGGGTGTGGTGGTCGGCGGGTTCGCTGCCGCGGTCGCAGCGGATGAAGGCCATGGTGGGGCCGCGGTCGCGCTGCCCGTCCAGGTAGAGGAAGTCGCTGACGATCAGGCCGAGGTGCTGCAGGTACCAGTCCAGGGCGCGCCGGAAAACCCGGGTGGAGAGGACGACGTGGCCCAGGCGCTGCACCTGGGAGGGTTTGCGAGGCGGGCGCTGGGTGGCGTTGATGCGGCCGGCCGCGGTGGTGGTGCCCGTGTTGAGGACCAGGGGCTGTTGCAGCGGCTGTGCGGGCTGCTCGGTGACGCCGTGGACGACGCGGACCGGGATGCCAGAGGGATCGAGCAGGTCGACCGCGCTGCCACCGCCGTGCTCGGTGAGGGGGCGGACCTTGTGGCCGGTGGCGCTCGCCAGCCGGTCGAGGTCGGCGGCGTCGGCGGCCTGGAAGGCGGGGCCGATGAACCGGGAGGAGGGGCCGCGGCGGATGATCAGGCAGTGGGTGCCGGCCAGGGCGCCGCGGAGATAGAGGGCGTCGTCGGTGCGGGCGGCGGTGGTCAGGCCGAAGTCGTGGGCGAAGGTCTCGGCGCGGTCCAGGTCGGGCTTGGTGAACTCGAGCCAGGCCAGGTCGACCACCTTGATGACGGGCTGGACCGCGCGGCCGGGGTGCTCCCCGCGCAGGGCGCCCTGTTCGCTGTGCAGGCCCTGGTGGGCGTCGGCCGTGGGGGCGGGTGTGGGTGTCGGGTCGTTCATGGCGGGTCCCTTCGGGCGGCTCTCCCACGACGGCGGTGTGCGGCACTGTCGCGAGACACAAGTAAGGGGTGGAAGGGGGGGCGGGGTGGCCCCGCCGACCGTGTCAGCTTGGTCGGCGGAGCGGGTGGCACCAGTGGTGGCGGATTCGCCTACCGGGCCAGCAGGGTGTCCAGCGCGGTGGTCAGTTCGGCGACCGCGTCGGTGGCCGCACCGTGGGTGCGCCAGCCGATGAAGCGGTCCGGGCGTACCAGGACGGCGCCTTGCGGGGTGTGCCCGCGGGCGGTGGTCCAGGTGGAGCGCAGGTCGCGGTAGTCGCCGTCGAGGTGGCCGACACGGATGGCGTCGAGCGGCAGCCCGCTGGTGGTGGCGATCTTCTCGGCGGCCTCGCACCAAGCCTGGCCGTCCTCCCCGGCGATCAGCAGCAAGCGGCCGGGGCGCACCAGGCGGGCCAGGGCCACGCGATGGCCGTCCAGGTCCTCAAGCCAGGCGTGGGGCAGCGGGTGTCCGGGTCGGGCGGCGGGCTGGTAGATGCGGACCGGGTCCGGGTTCTCGGGTGCGGGAGTGCCGTCGGGGACGACGGCCGCGGACTCGTACGTGTAGCCGAACTCGACGCCCAGTTCGTTGAACTCCATGGACTGGGCGGTCACGGCCGCCAGGAACGTGCGGCGGAAGTCGGTGTCGGCGGGGTCCTCGCTCCACAGGCGGCGGGCCTGCCGCCAGTTCTCCTCCTCGCCGGCCTCGGGTCCGCCGCCGAAGAGGGCGTTGATGGCGATGTGGTTCATGGCGTTCTCCAGCGAGCGCTGGACGTTGGTGGCGTCCGCCGGTCGCCGCTCGGCCTCGTAGGTGTCCAGCAGGGCGTCGCCGGCATGGCCCTTCAGCACGGCGGCGAGCTTCCAGGTGAGGTTCTGGACGTCGTGCATGGCGGAGGTGAGGCCGAGGCCGCCGGTTGGCGGATGCCGGTGGGCGGCGTCGCCGGCGATCAGGACGCGGCCGGCGCGGTAGCGGTCGGCGACCACGCCCTCCAGGGTCCAGCGGGAGATCATGTGGACCGTCACGTCCTCCTCGCTCAGGCCCAGCCCCGTGCGCAGGTCGGCCAGTACGGACTCGTCGTCCAGCGCGCGGCCGTCATCGGGCCCGTAGTTGAGGTGGAAGACCCACTCCTCGGACTCGGGACCCCAGTGCTTGGGGCCCATGGGCACGAGAACACCGGGGATGCCGAGGTCGGGCAGCCACAGCCAGCGGATCAGCACGTCAGGGTCGGTCGCCACCTGGGACAGGTCGGCGGAGATGTGGAAGGAGACTACGCGGGCGAGGTTGCGCACGCCCTCCTGGACGATGCCCACGGCGGGGCCGACGGTGCGGCCGCCGTCGCAGCCCAGCAGGTAGCGGGCCCGCACCCGGTAGGTCTCGCCCGTCTCGCGGTCGGTGACGGCGGCGGTGACGCCCTCGTCGTCCTGGGCGAGTGCGGTCAGCTCGTGGTGGAAGCGGACCCGGCCTGTGGCGAGTGCCTCGGCGCGGGTGCGCAGGACCGGCTCCAGTCGGATCTGGGGCAGGTTGGCCTGTCGCTCGGGGCTGGCCGCGAGCCACTCCGGAGAGTGCCCGCCGGCTCCCCAAGCCTCCATCCTGGCGACCCTGCGGCCGTAGTCTTCGTGGTCGCCTGCCAGGCCGACGTACCAGGCGGTGTGGGACATCTGCTCGGCCGGGGTGGAGGCGGCGTAGATGGTGTCGGCCACGCCGGCGTCGCGCATGATCTCCATGGCGCGCTGGTTGAGGACGTGGGCCTTGGGCAGGACGGAGGTGCTGGGCCAGGCGGTGACCAGCAGGGACTCGATGCCCATGCGGCTGAGCAGCATGGAGGCGGTGAGCCCCGCACCGCCTCCGCCGACGATGAGGACGGGGACGTCTATGTCGTTCATGGGTACTCCATGGGGTGTCACGGCTCGGGGCCATGGGGTGGGGACGGCTCAGGAGCGGCGGGGGAAGAGCGCCCGGTCGATTGATCGAGGCGGGGTGTCCGCGGATTGAGCGGGCGGCGGCGCACGGATGCGAAAGGCTGGTCGTTCCGAGAGGCGCCCGCTCGCTGCGGGCGGACCTCGGCAGCCCGGACGGCACGGAAGGGACGCCGGAAACAGTGGTGTCGATTCAGAGGCCGCACCCGGCCTCGGCGGCCAAGGCGGTGAGATGCGGTGGGTGCCGTCCGAGCCGTGCGAAGGGCGGCCTGCGGAGGCGGGCTGGGTATGAACGCTGTGCTAGGCCAGCCACCGCGTGGAGGCGCAGGGCGGCAGATGCTGGCGGACGTCGATGCGGCTCATCGTGATGCTCCTCGGAGCCCAGGCGGCGGTGATGCTAGCTGCCGACCAGCGCGACGAGATGGGCTCCGGCCAAGGCACCCGCGATGACGGCCGGCAGGCAGCGGGCCGCCGGATCGCCGCTGCGCAGGTGGACGACGACGGCGCCGGCCATGAGCAAGGGCAGGCCGATAGATGCGGCAGCACCGAGCGCAGTGATCCGCAGGCCGAGCAGCAGACCGGCCGCTGCCGCCACCTCCAGAGCGCCCAGCAGGCGGTAGTGGGTGGTGGTCATGCCGACGTGGGCCGCGGCCTTGCGCATCGCGGGTACTGCCGCGAGCTTGGCCGACCCGAGCAGAAGGAAGATCCCGGCGAGGAGGACGGCGAGAATGATGGCGGTGGTGCTCATGGGGTTTCTCTCTCAAGTGGCTTGCTGGGGGCGTACTGCCAGTGCAGGACGTACCGGTCGAGGGCCGCGGTGACCTTGCTCCGTACCGCCTCGTCGGCAAGGGCGGGCACCGTGACGCGGACACCGCCGTCGTGCGGCCGGCACAGGATGCGCTCCGGGGCGCAGTCCGCGCCCTGGGCGACCAGTTCCGTGTGGACTGCGCGGCGGGTGGCGTCCAGGCGAAGGCCGAGCTTGTAGGGCTTGCCGATGGCGGTCAGCGGGATGGCGTCGATCACGCGCACCTCGCGCGGGGCGGCGGCGCGCTCGGGGACCCGTTCGGTGACCCAGGTGAGCAGTTCGGCGGGATCGGTCTGGGCGCCGGGGGCGAGGGTGACGTAGGCGACGGGCACCTCGCCGGCGTGCGGGTCGGGACGGCCGACCGCCGCGGCGGCGGTGACCTCGGGGTGGGCGAGGAGTACGTCCTCGATGCCGGCGGGATCGATGTTGTGGCCCCCGCGGATGATCAGGTCCTTGGCGCGGCCGGCGAGATGGATGAAGCCGTCGGCGTCGATGCGGGCCAGGTCGCCCGTGTCCAGCCAGCCGTCGCGGATCTTCCCGGCGCTCTCCAGGCGAAGCCCGTGGGCGGTGTGCTCGGCGACGTACCCGGCGAAGAGGACCGGGCCGCTGACGGCGAGCGTTCCGGTGGCCCCCGGCGGCAGGTCGTGCCACTCGCCGGTGTCCGGGTCGATCCGCACCGTCTTGACCTGCTGGTAGGGCAGGCGCCTGCCGACACTGCCGGGGCGGGTGTGACTGGGCAGGCCGAGGGCTGAGGCGCAGGTCGCCTCGGTGAGCCCGTAGCCCTCGCACAGCGGGATGCCGGTGTGCTCCTCGAAGGACTCCCGTACGGCGGGCGGCAGCGGGGAGGCGCCGACGGCGGCGAACCGCATGCTGGAGATGTCCGCGTCGACGGGGACATGGGCGAGGACGGAGTACACGGTGGGCACGCCGGACATGGCGGCGATGCGGTAGTGCCCCACCAGCTTCCAGAACACCGGATACAGCTCGGGATCGCGGTAGCCCAGCGGCCCGGCCCACACCACTCCCCGGCCGCGCAGCAGCGGGCCGAGCAGGGTGACGATCAGGGCGTTGACGTGGAACAACGGCAGCGCCGCGAACATCACCGAGTCCTCATCGAGAGGAATGCTCGCGGCCACCATCCAGGCGTCGACGACCTCGTTGGCGTGCGTGTGCGCGGCAAGCTTGGGAGCGCCGGTGGTGCCGCCGGTGTGGAAGTAGGCGGCCAGGTCGTCGGCGGTCGGGGGCTCGATGTCCACCAGCCGGTCGGCGGGATGGGCCGCGGCAAGCTCCGTGAGGTAGCCGACGCGTACGCCCTCGATGGGGTCCAGAGCGGGCGCGGGGCCGTCAGCCAGGGTGGGGGCCAGCGCCAGCAGCGCGTCCAGCCGCAAGGCCGCGGCGACCTGCCGGGCCGTGGCCCACACCTGTGCATCCAGCTGCGGACCGGCGGCGATGAGCACCCGCGCACCGCCGCGCCGCAGCAACTGCTCGACGTGCTCGGACGCCAGGCCCGGGTTCACCGGGGCGGCGACGCCCGCTGCCTGCGCGGCCAGCAGCGCGCCGGGAAGCTCCGCGGTGTTCGGCGCGAGCAGGCCCACCGCGGCGCGGCGGGTGACGCCGAGCGCGCGCAGCAGGTTGGCGGTGCGGTGCACCTGGTCGCGCAGCTGCGCGAAGGTCACGGTGGCGGGGCGCGGGAAGCGCGCGGCGTCGGGCAGCACCGTCAGGGCCGGGCGGTCCGGCCACAGGCGGGCGGCGCGCAGCACGGTGTCGTAGGTGGTGGCGGGCAGGCCGCGCTCGTGCAGCGGTACGGCCTCGATGGCAGGCAGCTCCGCGATGCTGTCGGGGGCGGGCCACAGCAGGTCGGTGGGTGTCAGTGTCACCGGTGCGCCTTTGCAGGGTGAGGGATGAGGGTCAAGTGGCCGGCCCGGTACGGGGATGCCGGGCCGGCCGGTCCCGGGCGGGGGTCCCGGGAGCCGTCAGCGGGCGCGCACCACCGTGCGCTGCTCGCCGAGATCGAGTGCGCCGTCGTCGGTCGCGATACGGGCCGTGACGACGTCGCCGTCCTTGAGGTAGTCGGGGTTCGCCTGCTGGCGGGCGAAGAACTTTTGCCAGCGCTTGTGCGGGGGCAGCAGGGCGGCAAGCGTGGTCAGGAGCTTGCCCGGAGACTTCAGGGCGGTGCCGCCTGGGGTTCCGGTGAGCAGGACGTCACCGGGCTGCAGGTTCTGGAAGCGGGCGAGCAGACTGAGGGCGTGGGCGGGCCGGACGATCATGTCCGTGGTGGTGCGGTCCTGGCGGGTGGCCCCGTTGACCTTCAGCGTGAGCCGCAGGTCCGGCAGGCGGGCCAGGTCGTCGGCGTCCACGAGGAGCAGCCGGGGGCCCAGCGGAGTGAAGGAGGGGTACGACTTGGACTCGTAGAACTGCGTCTTGGGCAGCTGCAAGTCACGCGCGCTGACGTCGTCCGCAACGACCAGCGCGGCGACATACTCGGCCAGCGTGGCATCGGTAACCTCGGTGCCGACCGGCAAATCGGCGCCCATCACCAGCCCGAGCTCCACCTCGTAGTCCAGGAAACGCACGTGCTGTGGACGCCCGATGTCCTGGTAGGGCCCGCTGACGGACCCGGACGCCTTGCGGAAGAACGCGGGCGGAACGGTGTCCGGGTCGAACCCGGAGTCCACCGCGTGGGATCGGTAGTTGACCATCTGCGCCACCACCCGGCAGGGCGTGGTGACAGGCGACAGCAGCTCGGTTTCTCCAACCGAAACCCCGGCGGCGGGGTCAACCGCGGCGTGGGAAGCCGCCTGCTGCACGGCGGAACGGTCGGCGAGCAGGCCGGCGGTGGTGTCCGCATCGGTGTCGACGCGGTGCAGCCGTCCTGTGCCGCTCTCCACCCACCAGCCATCTGTGGTGCGGACGACCTGGATACTCATCGGCTCTCCTGAGTCCTGGACAGGCACCGACCGGAACGCTCCCGCGAGCAGCTCCAGTCAGCAGTGATGAGAGAATCAGTCCAGATGACGACCCCGTCAACAGCAGTCAGTCGTGATGAAACAATCAGAGCTGATGCGTCTGATCATGGTGGAGAGATGGGTATCGATCGACAGGGCAGGGCCAACACACCCAGCCACACGCCCAACCGCGTGGACCGACGCAAGGCGCGCACCCGTGCCGCGCTGATCGCCGCCGCGCAGCGGTTCCTCGCCGATCAGGGGCGGACCGACGTGAGCATCCAGGAGATCACCGAGGCGGCAGACGTCGGCTTCGGCTCGTTCTACAACCACTTCACCAGCAAGGACGAACTGTTCGACGCGGCCGTCGCCCTCACCCTGGAGGAACACGGCGCACTCCTGGAATCCGTCGTGGGAGACCTGAAGGACCCCGCGGAGATCTTCGCCGCCAGCGTCCGCCTGACCGGCCGGCTGCAGCGCACCCACACACAGATCGCCAGGATCCTCGTCCGTACGGGCATGTCCTATCTGACCTCCGACAGCGGATTGGCTCCGCAGGCGATGCGGGATCTGCGGGCCGCCGCCGACACCGGACGGCTGGACATCGACGACCCGCGCACTTCTGTGGCCATGGTCGGTGGCGCCCTGCTCGGAGTGCTCCACCTACTGGAGACCCGCCCGGACCTCGATGCCGCGCATGTTTCCGACCAGCTGGCCCTCCGCCTGCTGCGCATGTTCGGCATGACGCGCGCCGAAGCACAGGAGATCGCCACTCGGCCCCTGCCATCGCTGCCCCGGACCTGACAATGGTGAGCAAGATCGGCGACGCATGAGACACGTTACCCATGTCCGCGAATGTGACGCTCAGGGGGCGCGGCGGATCCCCGACGGATCTCGGCGTAGAGGACGGTTTTACCTGCCCGGGAGGCGCTGCCCCGGGCGACGACTTTTCCGTCCACCAGCACCTCGATCGAGCCCGTCTAAAACTGACGATCATCGTTGACACCTGGGCCTCCGATCACTACGGAGATCCACATGCCGAAGTCCACCCCCACCACCTGGTCGCTTGACCGTGAGGCCAAGCGGCGCCTGGCCGTCATCCGTCACGTCGAAGAGGTCACCGGGAACGTCGCGATGTCCTGCCGGTACTTCGGGATCAGCCGGCAGGCGTACTACACCTGGTACCGCCGCTACCAGGCCGAGGGCGTCGAGGGCCTGCGGACCCGCTCCAAGGCCCCGAAGACGTCCCCGAACGCGACGCACGTCGAGGTGGCCGGGAAGATCCATCTGCGGCAGAACTACCACTTCGACCCCGAGAAGATCGGATCCTCAACCGCCTGGACATGGGCCGCCTGCCGGCCTCCCAGCGCTACAAGCGCCACGACCGCCGATGGAAGCGCTACGAGAAGCAACTGCCCGGCCACCGCATCCAGATCGACGTCAAGTTCATCGAGCCGCTCGCCTCGATGCCCCAAGGCCGCCGCGGCGGCCGCAACAAGTACTTCCAGTTCACCGCGATCGACGACTGCACCAGCCTGCGCGTCCTGCGGATCCACCCGACGCTGAACCAGAACACCGCCATCCAGTTCCTCGACTACGTACTGCAGCGCCTACCGTTCCAGGTCGAGGTCATCCAGACCGACAACGGCGCCGAGTTCCAGTCCGCCTTCCACTGGCACGCGCTCGACAAGGGCATCGCCCACACCTACATCAAGCCCCGCACACCGCGGCTGAACGGGAAAGTCGAACGCTCCCACCGCATCGACGCCGAGGAGTTCTACCGGCTCCTGGACGGCGTCATCATCGACGACGCCGAGGTCTTCAACGACAAGCTGCGCGAGTGGGAGGACTACTACAACTACCATCGCCCCCACGGCGGCCTCGGCGGCCAGACACCCTACGAACGCCTCAAGCAGAAGACCACGGCCCAGGCGTAATCGGTGATCGTCAGTGGCACAAGCAGCTGAACCCCGCTGTCGGATCCCAGCTGTCGGATCCCAGCTGTCGAGTCTCAGTTGATGGTTGACGGGTTGGCGTCGGGTGATGCTTGACGTCTGCCCTAGACGATCTTTCGGCGGTTGTGTTCGCCGGACTTGC
>NZ_JBVIEB010000026.1:0-83675 GCF_055572075.1 Streptomyces sp. NPDC030820 | reverse complement strand
GAACAGCGTCCATAACTCATCCGGCACCAACCGCTCAACCAGATCCGTCATGCACGGCTCAACGAACGATCACGCCAAAGGAAACGACGTCTAAGGGCTGTCCCGTAAGTATCGAACTATCGTCTCAGCAAAGGCGGGCGGCATGATGACCTCTGTGACGAACAGCGCGGATCTGCACCCTGCCCGGTTGCCGGGTTACGGCGACGAGCCGTTCACTCACCGGCCTGAGCTGCTGAACGAGCGATTGTTCTGGCTGGCACACCTCCACAACTGGGCGGACAGCACAGACGTGGAGGAACTGCTGTACGGAGCCGACTACGAGGCGGCCGGAGCTTTCCAGCGCCGGTTGCTCGCACAGGCCGACTGGCCCTCCTCCATCCCGCTACGGGCCGGCCACCGCTTCCATATCGTCTACCGCACGTTCGAGGAAGACGAGGGCGTCGACTATCTCCTACACCACCCCGACTGGGATCGGGCCGAGCTCCTCGCCACGGAGGAAGGCCACTTCATGGGCCCCGGACTGTCCTGGCCGGAGCTGGTCGCGGCGGCGGGCAACGCCTTGCCCGGCGGCACCACCACAGACCCCCACGCCCGCTTGCTGCTCCTGCTGCCCGCCCTCGGCGACGATGCCCCACCGGACGATGCGAAGGATCGCCTAGCGGCTGCCTTGCGGGCCCGCGCCAAAGCCGAGGCCGCCGACACGCTGGCCGCCGCCCTCCTCGAAGCCCAGGGCCTGTGGGGTCCGGCGCGCTGGACGACCACCGAACGCGGTGTCCGTATCAACGACGGCGAGTACTCGGTTCGCAACCCCGCAAACCTCGCTCTATCGCCCGACCGCCTGGCCAGCGTTTCTGTCGCACTGACTCCTTAATCGGTTCGCAGCAACGTCTGCGATGATCTTGGCCGTGGTTGGTGTGATTACGGCGTCGGAGCCGCCCTGGATAGCGCCGTTCACCGGGCTGAGCCCGCGCGCCTTCGGCAAGCTGGTGGCCCAGCTGCGGCGCGAGGGCGCCGACGCGACCGGCCGGGGACGGCCGTGGAAGCTGTCGTTGGAGGACCGTGTGCTGCTGGTGGCAGCGTACTGGCGGACGAACCTGACGCTGCGGCAACTGGCCCTGCTCTTCGGGGTGTCGAAGTCTGCGGCCGACCCGGTCATCGACCACCTCGGCCCGAAGCTCGCACTCCAGCCGCGCAAGCGGTTCGCGAAGGACGCGGTGCTGATCGTGGACGGCACCCTGGTCCCGACCCGGGACCACAAGGTGGCCGAGCAGTCGAAGAATTACCGCTACTCCACCAACCATCAGGTGGTCATTGACGCTGACACCCGGCCGGTGGTCGTGGTCGGCCGGCCGCTGCCGGGGAACCGAAACGACTGCCGGGCCTGGGTCGAGTCCGGCGCCAAGGCTGCTGTCGGGAACACCACCACGATCGCCGACGGCGGCTATCCGGGCACCGGCCTGGTCATCCCGCACCGCCGCCGCAAGGGCGAGGAACTCCCAGCACGGAAGCAGGCCCACAACAAGAGCCACAAGCAGGTGAGAGCCCGCGTCAAGCACGCCTTTGCCCGCATGAAGACCTGGAAGATCCTGCGCAATTGCCGCCTACGTGGTGACGGCGTCCACCACGCGATATCCGGCATTGCCCGCATGCACAACCTCATGCTCGCCGGGTAGGCGCCCGGTCGTCGCGACGGCAGGACGACCCCGACCGCGAGAACGATCATTTACGGGACATCCCTTAGGGTGGCCCTCCAGCCGCCCAGGGGATTCGATTCTCACCCGCGTGGAGCATCCAGCCGAGCCAGGAGCGGTGGACCGGTGTAGATCTGAGGCCATGGCTCCCGACATACCGGAATCCCCCGTCCCAATGGACCCGCCCCCCAGAAAGCGGCGGAACGTCTCGGCGTGGGCGGCTTGGGGAAGCTTGGGTGTGGCAGTCCTCGCGCTGGGGAACTCCATCTACTCGACCCAAATCGCTCAAACTGCCGAAAATAGAGCCAAAAATGTGCAACAGAGGGCCGATGAAGAGGCCAAGAAAGCGCAGGCTTCCCTCGTCACTTACGAGTTCCAGGACGACCAATCAGTCACCATCGAAAACCACAGCAAAGAACAGATCGGCAACGTGGTCTTGGTCTTCGAAGACAGGCACGAATATGCACACTTCGACGTGATCGACCCCTGCGGTTGGCAGCAGATCCAACAGCTATCGCAGTACAAAATTACCGGCGGGGCCTTCATCAAATTCACAGACTCCCAAAACATCGCATGGGAGAAGCATCTAAGCGGCGACAAAGCTGGGCTGCGCGAGGTCTCCGCCACGGCCCCACCGCAGGACGCCAAGGACATAACTTCGACCGTCGCGCCAACCGCGCATCACGGCACCCTCCAAAACTGCTAACCGGGACCTGTCGGAGGCCCCGGCTCATCGCAGCCGACCGAATCGCCGTCAGTGGGCAGGGGCATGCTGCGGCTGGTAATGGTTCTCTAGCCATGTCTGGAGTTTTGACTTGAACTATGTGCAGGCGTTGACACCGTACTGGTCGATCAGAAGGGGCAGACGATCTTCCGTATCGGAGCGCGCATCGTATACTCCACAATCTGTTGAACTCTGGCGAGCGAACTCGCCGGATGTCCGGGCGCCCTGGGCGAAGGTCACTGGTTGAGCTTGAGCGGCCCGCGCCATAGGCGGTTCAGATCGGGGGCGTGAAGAACTGCCACTCGTTCAGGATGCTCCCTCACTCCTACGGCCGCATCTTGAGGGTTTACGCGGCCCGGTCCGGGCTTCAGGCCATGACACACCATAGCCCCGGCCGGGAAGCCCATTTCGCCGGGGCTCGTTTCATCGGCCGCAGTACGGAGCGCCGCAGGACCTGTCAGTGGATGAACTCCACCCGTTTTGCTGGGTCATCGAGCCCGGCCCCGGCCGTCATGGTGGCTGTGTCCGCGCTCACCCTTAGCGCTGAAGAAAATGGCATCAACGGGGGTGACGGGCGTGTGGTCAACCGCCTCCAGGGCCGGATTGACGAAGGGGACTCCGCTCAGATTGCCAGCAATGACGCCGAAGAACTTGTCACCCACCGCCTTGAGTTGCTGGTAGTCGCCGAGCACGCGCTGCGGTGCTGGAAGGAAGGTCCAGTAATTCACCGGTGACTGGAACTTCTGGAGCGCGACATCCTTGAATGTTTTGCCGTGGTCCGCGCTGCGTGCGAGATGCGCCGAGAAGATCGGATATTGGCCAGCATCGCCGTACGGGGTGGGGACGGATGGCGTCTTTCCGTCAAAGGTGTCGTACAGAACGCCGACGGTCCCGTCAGACAGCACCGCGGCTGCGGGAAGGGCGGTGTTGGTGGAAGTAGACACGTCGTGCGCTGGACCGACGGTGAGCCCGCCCGAGCCGTTGTCCCTAAGGCGGCGGATCTTAAACTGGTTGGTGCCCCCTGCGGCGTCCTGGCCGTAGACGACATACACATCTCGATTGCGGGGGTCGACCGCAATGGAGTCGAGCCCGCCGAGCACGGCATTCACCCCGCCGAAGATGAAGGTTTGGTCACTGGGGACGGTATCCACGATGAGACCGTCCGGGTCTCCGTTCAGTCCCCAGGTGCGCCCCCCGTCTGTCGACCGATTGAGCCTGTAGATCATCTGGGGTCCCCACTGCTCGTACAGCACATAGACCGCGCCGTTCCGGTGATCGGCCGCGAGGCGCTGACCGGTAGGCGTACCCGCTCCCCCGGTGCCCGCCTTGTTGTCGACGGTGATGTTGACCGGGTCGGCGCCGTAGGAGACAGCGACACGGACTTCACCAGTGGTGTAGTCCTCGTAGGCGACATACGCGTCGTCCTGGTGGCGGTTGTCAGGGTCGTGGTTCACCAACAGCTGCGGTTGATCGGCCTGGGTGCGTCCATTGCTGGTGAGTTGGGCGGGATTTCCGTTCCAATGCCACTTATCAGCGCGGGTGGGGTCGGTTGTCGAACCCGTCACCACGCGCGTTGTATCGTCATTGAGGTCGAGCGTCATGAATGTCCCGTAGAGCCTGCCATCGCGGCCGAAGTCGATGGTCTGGTCACACGGACACAGATCCGTTCCCGGCACACCGGGCGGCGGCGGAATTGCCTTCTCGTCTTTCCAGGTTCGCCCGCCATCCTTTGAGAGGAGCAGGTCAGCGTTGCCGGGCCAGGCGTTCCCGAACCTGGCCATGGCGATCTCTTTAGGGTTGTTGGGGTTGACGGCGATGCTCGGCTCGTTGCCGCCCCCACTGTTGGCGGACGCCGTCCCGTCGACGATGAATACACCGTCCTGGTCCCTATGTGCGCGATTGCTGTACCGGGGGTAGGTGGGGCTCCACCCGCGGTAGATCCTTTTACCGCGTGGATCGTTGAGCGGGGTGCTGAGCAGTGGCGGCTTTGGGCCTGGAGCGACGGCGTGCGCTTGATCGGTGGGAAGATCGCCGATAGTGCGCGAGGTGCCGGATGGTAGTTGCGCCGGTCCTGAGGTGGCAGCGTGCACGGACCCGGGCGCGCTCACCACGCCCAGCATTGCCGCAGCCACGAGTGTTCTCGCGTTTGCAGCGAGTTTCGAAGATCCCATAGCGGGCATTTTGAAAGCCTGGTGAACCGACAGCATCGAGGAAACGCCTTCCGGTAGCAAGATCATGCCGATGGGTTAGCACGGCGCGGCCAGAGCGTTGAGCAAGCAGCCGATGGGACGGCGCGGGGCCGGTCGCTGCTACAGCCCGGCTCCGGGCTCGTCGGTGGCCACCGTCCGCAACGGGCGGTGGCCCTTCTCGTCGAGCTGGGCGAGTTCGCGTTCGTAGTCGACAGTGATCGAGCCGTAGTAGTTGACCGCCGAGCTGCGGGCCGGGGAGATGTCCGCCAGCACCTCGGCGTCCACCTCGCGGCCGGCGCGGTGCAGTTCACCGACGGCCAGGCCCATGTACTCGGTGTGCCAGCAGACCACCGCGTTCGTGACGACGGTCAGGCACCAGGCCTGCTCGTTCTGCTGCTCGGGCTGGCGCCGGGTGACCTTGCCTTCGCGGGCGTAGTGGAGCTGGCGGCGCAGGGAGTGGATGGACTCGCCCTTGTTCAGCTGCCGGGCGATCTTACGCCTATAGCCCTCGTCCGACAGGTACTTCGCGGCGTAGATCGTGCGCCGAATGGCCCCGTACTCCTTGAGCGCCGCGGCGAGCGCGTTCTGCCGGGAGGACGCCGACAGCTTGCCGACGATCAGGGAGGCGGTGGCGTACCCGTACTTCAGCGACCCGGCCAGGCGGAGGAGTTCGTCCCAGTGCGCGGCGACCAGGTCGAGGTTGGCCTTCTTCGTCAGCAGCGGCCCCGCGGTGGCGAACTTCTCCTCGTAGTCGGCCCTGGTGCCCATCCGGTACAGCGTGATCTTGCCCAGATCGCGGATACGCGGGGAGAGCTGCTTGCCGACCAGGTCGAACAGGCCGAAGTTGACCAGGGTGACGACGTGCGTGTCCGTGGCATGCTCGGTGATCGGCAGGTCGGTGGCGTTGCCCAGGATCTCGTCCAGCACGTAGTGCGCTTCGCGGTGCGTGGCCACGATCACCTTGGTGCCGAACGTCGAGTGCTGGTCCGAGACGTGGGTGTAGGTGGAGATGCCCTTGGAGACGAAGTACTTGTTCAGGTGCCGGGCGGTGATCGACTTGCCCCGGGTGGGGAACCGCTGCCCGTCCGAGGACGACAGGGTGCCGGAGCCGAACATGGCCGTCATGGGCAGCTGGTGGTGGTAGTTGACCAGGCAGATGTTCGCCTCGCGCAGCGTCTCCTCACGGATGTACCACTCCGCCGTCCACGCCAGCACGTCGTACGGGATGCCGCAGGACGCCGCCATCCCGTGCAACCCTAGATTCGCGGAGAGCCCGATCAGGCAGGCGATCAGGTTTCTCTTCAGCTGCGGGGAACGGGCCTGCGTGCCGCCGGCGTGCGTGAAGCAGTCCAGGAAGCCGGTGTGCCGGTCCATCTCCACCAGCAGCGAGGCGATGGGCACGTTAGGCAGCATCCGCTCCAGCTCGGTGTGCAGGTCCTCGGCCTCGCTGGGGATGTCCTCCGTCGTGAGCGGGGAGATGACCAGCTCGCCGTCGTCGTTGAGTCGAGGATGTCGACGGCGGACTGCGCAAGCAGGGTGAGCAGGATCGGGTGGCGCCGGTTGGGCTCGCGCCGCACCAGGGCCTGTGCGGTCAGACGGCGCTCGATCTGGGCCAGGTGGCGGCGCCGTTCGGCGGGCAGCGCGGACAGGTCGAGCGTGTCGGCGCCCAGGCCGCGCAGGAACTTCAGCTTCTCGACCTCGCCGTCCACGCTGTTGGGCGACGCCTGCACCGGCCCGGTCACCAGCCAGTGCAGCCGCGAGGACTTCAGCTTCGGCTCGACGACCAACAGCCCGTCCAGCCCCTGCGCGCGCCCGGCATCCAGCAGGTGAGTCACCCGGGCGTGGGTCTCCCGCTCGGCGGCCTGACGGGCGGTGGCGACCTTCTCCAGCAGCGAGACCACGCCCGACCGGATCACCTTCGCCGACCGCAGGTACTCACACCCCAGCCGGAACAGCAGACTCGGCGAGTCGTGCTCCATGGCGCGGGCCAGCAGGAACTCGTCCAGCTCCTTCAGCTCCAGTGCCTTCGCCGGCTTCCACCCCAGATAGTCGGCGATCTCCCGCAGATGGTCGGTGCGGGTCTGCTCCCGCTCGCCGTAGCCCGCCAGATCGCCAACGGCAAGCCCGAGCTGGCGGGCCAGACGGCCGACCGCCGCCAGCGGGATGGACGGCACGTCATCAGGCACGAAGCCCAGCCAGGGCAGCGTGGACAGCTGTACTGCGGCGCCCAGCACGTTCTGGGCCCCGCGGAACTTCCGCAGGAACGTCTGATCGGCCGGGGTGAGGGTGAAGTAGCGGATCAGCTCGTCCTTGCCGATCGCCGGGAAGGACAACCCTCCAGCTCCTCATCCGAGAACACCCGCGTGGCCATCGGCCCCTCCGGCCCCATCGTGATCAGCGCAGACGGCCACCAGCGGTACCCGGCCGCACTCTGTGGGCAAGCGGGAATCCCCGAAAATCCCTTGAATCGAGCGGTGTTGCGCTACTCTCCGGCGCCCACCTACACGGGGTAGCCCGGATCTCGCAGGTTCGCCATGGTCGGGTCGGAGTTGATCTGTTGCGTGCTCCGCACCGCGCCGAGCACTGCGGCTGGCAGCTCGTCCGGCCACTCCTCGGGCCCCACCAGGTGGTGCTGTCCGACGGTGAGCACGGACATCGGCAGCCCCTTGGCGACCTGCTGCTGAAGTGCCTCGCGCATCCCGCCCTCGCGCGGCGTGATGCCCGCGGCCTCCCGTACCGCCCGCCCGCAGTCCCGGGCCATGTACGGGTGCGCGGGCCCGGGACAGCACCATCATCAGGCTTATTGCTTCCCGCGACAGCCCGTCGCAGATCCGGTCCCACGACTCCCGGTCGTTATCCGCCACCGATTCCCTGAGATCACCCAGATCAGGGGCTACCGCTCGGCTTAGCGTTGTTTTTTCGGCGAGAACTACTGGGACCCCTTCATCGCGATGAGTGCGGACACCGCCGAGCACGACCTCGGTATAAACAACTTCCAGTGGCTCTTGGAGACCACTTCGACGGCGCCGCCGGTCACCTTGATGGCGGTCTGCTCGTCAATCGCATACGCCGGCCCCGCGATCTG
Source organism: Streptomyces sp. NPDC030820 (assembly GCF_055572075.1). NCBI lineage: Bacteria > Bacillati > Actinomycetota > Actinomycetes > Kitasatosporales > Streptomycetaceae > Streptomyces > Streptomyces sp. NPDC030820. The sequence goes on along the minus strand of NZ_JBVIEB010000026.1, from coordinate 75,986 downwards.
GGCCGCCCATCGTTCTGCCGCGGCCATGGTGTTGTCCGGACAATCCGGATGATCCAGGTGCGGGAAGATCGAAAAATCAACCACGCCCAGCGCGCTGTCGCCGCCGGTGGGCGGCTTCCAGCCCACGAACTCCTCCCCGATGCGGGGGGTCATCACACAGCTCCCGGCGCTGAGACCCACGTAGACCGTGTCGGGCAGCGACGGCAGGAGTTCAGCCAGCCCGGACTCCCGCATCCAGTGGCACAGGTACAGCGTGTCACCGCCGTTGACCAGCAGGACGTCGGCCTCCCGGACCCAGGAGACCCAGAGCGCCGCCTCGATACTGGGCAGCGCGGTGAGCTCCAGCACGCCCACCGACTTCCACCCCAGCTCGGTCATGGGGCTGGTAGATAGTCCGCTGATGAATCGCCATGGCCCGCCCGGATCGGCGTACGGGCCCCCGTACCCCGCGGTGGGGATGCACAGGGCGCTGGACTCGGCAATCGGCTTACCCAGGAGATCGACCAACGCATCCTGGATGCTCGCGTTCTTGACGCCGGAGTCGGTGAGGAGAAGCTTCATCATGTCCTTCCCAAGGAACGCCGCACGCGTCAACAACAAGCCGTTCGCCAACGCGTCACGGACGTCACCATGTCATGGCTGCATCAGGACAGGGCGACGACGAAGACGCGCGCTCGGCCTCCGAGGTCTCGCAGCTGGCGCGTGACGCTGCCCAAGGCGACGGGTGGGTGGTCAGCTTCGGCTTCCGTCAGCCGGTGATGACCTGCCCCGGCTGCGCGGACGGCCGGGGGCCTGTGCGTGAACGCGAGGACTGTCGGCGGTGCATGGGCCGCGTCGACTCGGAGTCCAGGTGCGTGTACTGCCTGCGTCAGGAGGTGCCTTCACAGCCCGAGGCGTGACGACGGCGTCCCGCCGTCCTTGAGCACGACTCCATACAGCGGACCCCGGGGAGGTCCTCTCCCCCGGGGCCCGCGGTATGTCCGAGGTGAGATCAGATCCCCGACCGCCGTGACGGCTGCCGATGGTGGCAGGTCCGTCGCAGATGACGTGGATGCGGGTCACTCGCCCGTCGTAGAACGGCCTCGAGGTCGGCCGGGGACCGCTTCGGGTCGTGCTCGTGGCGGAACACCCCCGCGTCGGCAGGGAGGAGGACCCGTTGTATCCGGGGTGCTTCTTCGCCTGTGGACGATCAGGGAATTCCCTAGGTCTGAGTTCACGTAATTCCCCACGGCTGCGTCGCCTCAACCTCCCGTGCCCGGGGGGCCGGTCGGCAGATGAGCGACCACGAGAGCGGCAGCTTCTTCAGGCGTCGTTCCTTCCGGCGTAGCCGGACGCATAGGCCTTGTAGGGCGGCCCACTGCAGGCGATGAAGGGCAAGTCGTCCGACTCGCGACAGGGCGGGGCGCTCCGCAAGAAGTGCAACGTGCCATGAGTCGGGAAGAGGGCTCGCAGCTGCGGCTGTGCGTGCGCGGCTTCGATGACCAACGGGTCGCCTTGGCGGGTCCCTGGAGTGCACTCCAGCAGGGGGCGCCAGGCCGTGACGATGTCAGGGGCTTCGGGCATGGCCTGATAAAGCGTCCCGCTCTCGCCCCTGGCGTGGTTGACGCCGGGCTCGCCCGTGAGCTTGCCGAACCCGAAGGTGGCTGCCTCCCGCACGGTCGCGAAGGACCATCCGCCAGCTGGACCATGAGTCACGTGGGCGAGCATGCCACAGCCATCTGTCCTGGTCAGGATGAAGGCCGTGGGACGAGCCTCCCGACCACGTGCAGAACACCACGACGCGCCGCGGCAGCGCCGGGACTCGGCTCCGCCCCGGCGGCGTGCAGCTGGAGCGGTACCTCATCCGCCCGGCCACCCAGAACGACGACCCCGAGATGGTGCGCGCGCTCCTGGAGCCGGTGGACTTCATGGATGCGGCGATGCCCGAGGAGATCGTCGACCGGATGCGGAGCGACCGGCGGCTGCCGGCCCAGGGTGTCGTCTGGCTATGTGACGTTGACGCCGTGGACGCGGGCCAGTGCGTCGAGGCCGTCGGCCCAGCCTTGGCCGATGGCGCGGAGTTTCCAGACGGGCTGGCCGTTGGTGGTGTGCCGGTACAGCTCGGCGATGGCCATGGCGCGGATGTCGGGGTCCGTGGGCGGCTGGAATGTCCACGCGGCTCCGGCGGCGCAGTCCATATGAAGGGCTGCGTGGGTGAGGGCGCCGCAGGTCAGGCCGGTGTCGACGTCCATGTTGATGGCGATCGTGACGCGCTGGATGTCGGCGGGCAGGGCTGCGAGGTGGAGGACTGCGCGTTCGATGGTGTGCGGGCCGTCGGTCTGCTTGCCCAGCAGGCGGGCCGCGCCGTGGGCGGCGGAGGGCTGGTTGTAGAAGACGAAGTCCTCGTCGCAGGTGACCTGCCCACCGGTGTCGGTCAGGAAGAGGGTGAGGTCGGCGTCGGCGCCGGCGAAGCTGAAGGCGATGTGCAGCTCTTGCCAGGCATCCTCGGGCAGCACCAGGTTCTGTCCCGGCGCGAGGGCGGTCGCAGGGGCGTGGCTCGGCCGCGCAGGTGTGGGGGCCGGCGCCGCGGGAGCGTGCGGCGGCGTCAGGGGAGCGGTCTGGCTCTTCCACTCGGCGAAGGGGCGGATCCGGTAGGGATCCGGCAGGAGAGTGGACGATGCGGCAGGGATGTTGGCGCGCAGGTCTCCGTCGAGGTCGGCCAGGGTCGCATCGCCGGCTCCGGTGTCGTCCTGGGCGTGGTCGAGGAGGCTTTGCAGGCCGGGCAGTCGGCTGGTGTCCAGGGGCTTGATGGCGCTGGAGAGGTTTCCGGAAGCGGTAGCGGTGACCGAGCAGGCGACGTCCTGGCCGGTGTCGAGGAACCGCAGCGCGTCGGTCGTCTCCCGCCACGGGCCGGCTTCGATGGCCTGGCGTGTCCAGCGGCCGTAGGCCACGAACCCCAGACGCTGGGTGTCGGGCAGGCGAGTGAGCGCGGCCAGGTCGATGGCGGTGATCCCGGGTGCGACGGCGAATGCCTCTTTGAGCGTGGCAACGATGTTCGACCCCAGGGAGGTGAGCCACCACAGGGTGCGGTCCCGCTTGCTGAGGGTCTTGAGAGTGGGGCGCCCGCTGGGGGTGACTCCGGGCGTCTGGTCGGGCAGCGAGTCGATGTCCTGCTGCCGCATCACCACGGACAGCACTGCCCCGTCGACTCCGACTGCGCAGCCTGCGGCGGGGTTGTCGGAGAAGGCGTAATTGACCGCCTCGCACACGGTCTCCTCGTCGTTGGCGATCAGGGCCTGCCACCACTGATCAGCTTCGGCGGCCAACTGGCTGTGGACGGCGTGCAGGCGGGCCTGCTCGGCGGCCAGGTAGGCCGGAGCGTCGTCCTCGGCCCTCCGCTTGGCCGCTGCCCGTTCGGTGCGGGCGAACAGGCCCAGCCCCGCCAAGTGGTGGGCTTGGGCCTGTGCCAGGGCCCAGGCCAGGCTCAGCTGCTGAGGCCCCGGTACCACCGGCGGCCGGGCCGGGGTGAAAGACTGCAGGTGAACACTGGTTGTCTGCCGCCGCATCTCTTTCAACTCGGCGATCGCTGCATCGCGTTCCGCTTCCTGCTGGGCCCGCTCGGCCTGCCGGCGAGCACGCTCCAGCTGCGCTGCTGATGGGGCGACAACTCGCGATCGGGTCGTACGGCTCGTGCTGGTGCGGCGGCGCCCTCCGCCCAGGGAACTGGAGGCGTAGAACGGGCCCACCCCGGAAGAGATCCGCGTGCCGCCGCTGCCCATGCTGATGCGCGCCGCGCGGGGGCCCACGGAGGTGCGTACACCCCGAGTCGAAACCCGCACGCTCATCCCCGGCACACCCACACGAAAGCCGAAAGCCATGGTTCCTCTCCGTTCTTGCCTTCCTCGCGCAAGGCGCCTGTTCTTGACGACCGACCGCTGCCAACATCGCACCCCGGCAGCCCAACACGACCTGGCCGCGCTCCCGTCGGCACCACCGTGAGGACTGGCCAGCCGACCACGTCTGCCCTGGGACTGCCCCATATCGCCCGATCGCAGCCGCCGCGCTGCAACTTGGCAGCCGAGCCGCGCCTGCTACCTGTAGAAGACGGCGACACCGCCGTGATGGGAGCAGGCTCCCTGGTGATGAGCGGCATAGCTGTAGGTGCCGTCATTGCACAAGGCGGTAGCCCCGGCCTGGTCAGTCGTGCCGCCGGAGTTTGACGAGCTGCCCGATGACGAACCGCCGCTGCTGCTTCCCGAGGAGCCGGAACTTGACTCATGGGTGGCCGCTGACGCCGGCTTGGCCGTCTTGGTCACGGTGACGGTCGGGGCCGGCGCTGCCGACTTCGTCACGGTGACCGCCGGGGCCGGCGCTGCAGTTTTCGTGGCGGTCGCGGTGACGGTGACCGTAGGGCGCGGCGCGGGAATGGCCGCACTGGAATTACCACCACCGAACGCGGCACCGACCGCGAGCAGCACGAAACCACCGACCCACACGCGCTTGCGCTTGTGCAGCGGGCGGATATCAGGCATGCGGACAGGCTCAGGCGGACGGACGGCCCACGGCCCGGGCTGGTACTGGCTCACGCGACGATCCCCTTACAACGAACACCCGGACACACGCCACGGGGCAGTTGAACACTTTACAAACCCTCCCCAGAAACCGCGCAACCCCCGTACATGCGCGGGATGCAGGCCGTACCCTTCGCCCCGTACCTGCTCCGGCGGCCCAGCATTCACTCGAGTTCGCTCATCGTGATGGCGATTCCTGAATCGACCAGCGTGGATCTTGTTCCTCAGTGATTCGGGCATCAAGGGTCTGAGGACGTTGGTGGATTGCTCGGGTTGCAGATCTTGATCGTCTCGGGCTTGCGGCCGGTTCGTCGGCGTTGCCAGGATCGGCTGCATGATCAAGGGTGTGATGTTCGACTTCTCCGGGACCCTCTTCCGGATCGAATCGGCCGCGCAGTGGCTGCGCGCGGTGGCAACGAAGGCCGGTCTGGACGTGCCCGAGGGTGAACTCGACGCGTGCGCCAGCCGGCTGGAAGAGTTCGGGGCCCAGCCCGGAGGGGTGCCTCCGCGCCGAGTGCCGCCCCATCTGGAGGCACTGTGGCGCGAGCGCGATCTGACCGCCGAACGACACCGGGCTGCCTTCACAGCCCTCACCCGGGAGGCGACGCTGCCGTCGGCTGACCTGGCCGAGGCCCTGTACGAACGCTCCCAAGTGCCCGGGGCATGGCAGCCGTATCCCGACACCGAGGAAACCCTCCGCGCCCTGCACGGGCGAGGCATCCCGGTCGCTGTCGTCAGCAACATCGGCTGGGACATGCGCCCCGTCTTCCGCGACCACGGTGTCGATGACCTCGTGGACGCCTACTTCCTCTCCTTCGAGTGCGGGGTGAAGAAGCCCGATCCCCGGATCTTCCAGATGGCGTGCGACAAGCTCGGAGTGGCGCCCGGAGATGCACTCATGGTGGGAGACGAGCCCGTTGCGGACGTCGGCGCTGCCACGCTGGGGTGCCAGGTCCACCTGGTCGATCCCTTGCCCGTTGACCGGCGTCCCGGCGCACTGGCCGAGGTGCTCCAACTCCTTTGACGTGTGTCACACAGGGCTGGGGCTGGTGTGCCGGGTGCGGAATCGCGCTCCGGCTGTTTGTCAGCTGGCTCCGCAGAATTCGCGGCATCGAGCTCGCACCGACGCACAACGACTCCCGGCACCCATAGCAACCCGCCGCGACGCGGGCAAAACCGCAAGTCGACTGACGATCCTCATGCAAGCAAGACGGGTGCCCGAGGGTGAAGGACAAGCTCGGGCACCCGGGTCCGTTCCCGGGCCTCCGGGATCGTCCGGGCCACGGTGCTGGCCCAGGGAGGCACCATGCCCGGGCCGGGCGGCTACGGTGAGCCGGTGTCTGATCCTCTTGCCCCTGCACAGCAGGCCGGGCCGTCGCCGGCCCCGTGCGTGATACGCCCGGCACTCGTCTCAGCCCTGCAGGGTCAAGGCGACAAGGGCCGGCGGACGCTGAGCCTGATGCGGGACGCCGCCCACGTCCTGAACAACACCGACGCGTTCCATGCGCCTTATGAGGTGGCGCAGTCGTGTCTGCGGGGCGCACTGGACAGTGTCCTGAGTATCGCGGGCGAGGATTCCCCGGGCTGCGCCGTGCCACCAAGGCGGTCACCGAGGCCGCCGGGGCCGTGACGGATGCCTGGCGCCGGCAGCACGAGGTGGGGGCTGCGGATCTGGATGTCCTCGCCGATGCGGTCGAGGAGCTGCGTGCCGAGCAGGCGGACCGCGGCGGGTTCCGCACCCGGCAGATCGGGCACCTGGTGGCCGAGCAGACCCGGCAGGAGGGGCTGGCCGAGACGGAAGCGGCCCGCAGCTGGAGCGCCTTCTACAGCTCCGCCTCCGGTGTGCTGCACGGATCCCACAGCGGGGCCGACGAGACACGCCGCCAGTTCGACGACACCACGGCCGCCATGGAGCAGCTCTTCCTCACCCTGCCCGAGCGGGCGGACCGGCTGCGGGAGCTGGCCCGGCTGGATGCCCCGGTGCAGCAGGACACGGACGAGGTCGAGAGGATGACCGACCCGCGGGCAGGGGTGTACTTCTTCCAGGCCGCTGTGAGCGGGCGCTGGCTCGACCTGCTGCCGATGGCCCGGCTGCTGCCCGAGCAGACGCGCTGGCCGGCCGGGCCGTACCTGCGGAGGCTGCTGGCCGAGGATCCGCAGCGGGTGTGCGCCTGGGTCAAGGAGAATCTGGAGGCAATCTGTGCGCAGGGGCCCGGTGCCCTGTCGCAGGCGGTCGCTGTTCTCGGCGAGGCGGGTATGGCGGCGGCCGCCGTGCTGGCTGATCTGGTGCGCTCCCGGCCGGAGCGGTTCGTCCTGGTCCAGGCCGCGTAGGCATGTCTTACGATCGGTGCGTATGGATACCCCCACGCACTGGACCGTGCGCCATTTCTCGCAGGCCAACCCCGCAGGCCCCGGTTGCGATAGCGTTCCGGCCCTCTTGCGGCGGCTGGCCGATGCCATCGAGGCTTTGGGCCCCGCCGAGATCCAGGACGTGGTGATCGAGTCGGAGATGACCGAGCACGGCCCCTGGCGGTCGGGGACCGTCTACTTCCACCTGCCTGAGGATGAGGACTGATTCTGGCCTTCACGAGCGGAGCCAGATGACGAGGGCTGCGGCAGTCGCGCTCCCGAGGAAGACGAAGCCGCGTTTGACAGCAGTCGGCAGATCAAACGCAAGGCACCAAGGCCAGTCGTATCGCGGGCCAGACCACCGCCCAAGGCGGCACCCCTACATCCTCACAGTCGTATCGCGTGCCGACAGCGCGGTGCCTCTTGAAGCGGTTGATCCCGCACTCGACCGCGTGGCGCTTGCGGTAGTCGGCCGGGTCGAAACGTGGTGGTCAGCCGCCGCGGGAGCCGAGCTTCTTCCGGCTGCGTGCCTGGTCGGCCTTGTCGGGGATGGTGCAGCGGATTCCGCGGCGCCGCAGGTACGCGCGGTTTCTGCGGGAGGCGTACGCCTTGTCGGCGCGGACCCGATGGGGACGGACACGTGGCCGGCCCGACCCTATGCGGGGCGCGCGGACTTTCTCCAGTACGGGTTCGAACAGCGGCGAGTCCCCGCGTTGCCCGGGGCGGCACTGACAACCTCGCTCCGCGATGGCGTGCCCTTGTCGCACTGTCAGAGAGGGCCGGCGGGGGGTCTAGTCCACGCCGGGCCGGGCCGCGAGCGAGATGACCTTCACTAGATCTTTAGTTGACGAAACCTTTGATTGACGTCTTCTTCACGTCAACTTCATGATCAGGCCCGGGCTTCGCCACGAAGACCGACCCAATCATTTTCCCTAGGGGGGATGTGCCTAATCGTCACGGCTTCGGGCCGTTGAGATCGTTTCACGCCTCGGGGCGTGGTCCCCGCCCCTCGTTCCTCGCCGCCCCCGTGGACACCGGCGGGGACGCGGCGGCAGACGCCCCCGGGGCGGACGCGTCGTCTTTGACCGCCACGAACCCGGATGCCAACGACTCCTCCGACACCGCCCCTGTAGCGGTCGACCTGGTACTCGACACCGGCTCCACCGTCACGCCGTACGCCGCCTCCATGGGCGCCACCGATGAATCGGCGCCTGTCGTGGAGGACAGCGACACCCCGGTGGCCATCACCGACACCTCGGCCTTCTGGGCCCCGACGGGCGACACCGGCACCGACGATCCCGGACCCGACTACGACGCGGGCGTCCCCAAGTCGTGCAGCTCGACGGTGCTCAAGAAGTACGGCGGGGAAAACGTCATCATCGGCCAGACCTACAGCGCCACCTCCAAGGTGTCCCACACCTTCACCTACGCCAAGGGCGCGACAAGCTCTCTCGGTGTCGGGGTGTCCGGCAGTGGGACGTTCGGCTCCTGGAAGTCGGGCGGCACCACCTCGAAGTCCAGTACCATCACCAACTCCTACCCGTCCTATGGCGATCACCACGGCGTCTACTACAAGACCCAGTTCAACTACGCCAAGTACCGCGTCGACTGCGTGACGTACGGCGTCACCCCGCAGGATGTCCAGTGCAGGACGCACTACGAGGTACGGCCCACCTCCTACTTCGGCGGTGCGACGACGAGTTCCGCGTCCATCCCCAAGACGATGTCGGGCACGTGCGCGAAGTACATCAACGGCAGCCACTTCCAGCGGACCACCACCAGCGCGGTCACCTGGGCCAACGGGGCAGAGCCGGCAGGCGACGTGGGGGTGAACTTCTCCACGGAGACCGGCTACTCCAACACCGCGACCGTCGACTACAGCTTCCACGCCACCCGCTACCTGTGCGGGACGGCCGGCTCGGTCGGCGGCTCCCATCCCCACCGGTTCGTCGCGACCGGAACGAGCAGCGGATACAACCCGTGAAGCGCCTTTCCGCCGTTCGCGCAGGGCTCGCCGCCATCACGTCCAGTCTGCTTCTCGGCCTCCTCACCGGCTGTTCCGGTACGACCTCCGCTGCCTCCGTCGCCTACGGCGGCCCCTTCGACGGCAAGGACCAGCAGCCGATCAACTCCGGTCAGGTGTGTGTGCCCGTCCCGACCGGCGGGTCGGTCGCCTTCGGCGGCGACGACCTCGACAACTACGGTGATCAGAAGGCGGTGATCGACAAGATCACCCTTCTCGATCCCCATGGCCTGCACCTCGTCACAGCCTTCCTCTTGGGCAAACGGTCCACCGACTACGGTTACTCCTCCTATCCACCGCCCGCCGACTTCCTCTCGGCGGGCTGGGCGGCGCGGCAGCCGGCGGTCGGGGCGACCCTGCCACCCGAAGGCGTCAAGGAAAGGATCGTCTCGGCGTACAACCTGGTGACGGTGGTCAAGGTGACCGGCACTACACACGTCGGCATGCGTGCCGTACTGGTCGACTACCACGTCGGCTCGAAGAAGTACCGGTGGCACAACCTGATCAGCCTCCAAGTGGAGACGAAGAAGAAGCAATGCTCCTGAGATCGGGACGCCCTGTGGGTGGTGCTCGTCGGCGGGCTGCTGGCCGGAGGGGTGACCCTCCGCGCCGGCGGCCCGCCGGCCGCCCGGCCCTCCGTCCCTAACGTCGTCGCGCTGGTCAACGCCTCCGCGCCACGCAACGACATCTTCAACGGCCAGTTCTGCGGCGGCACCCTCGTCGCACCCGACCTCGTACTCACCGCGCGACACTGCCTGAGCGGCCGCCGCGACGGGTCCATCGACGCGGTCGTCGGGGCTGACAACCTGTGCCACACAGCGCCCGTCACCGGCCAACGCGCGCACGTCACCCGCACGCTGGCATACCCGGATCGCTCCGTGGACGCAGCGCTGCTCGTCCTGACCGGCTCTGTCCGCGTGCCGCCCGCACGGCTTCCCACCCGGACATCATCCGTGCCGGCCACGGGCACGGCATTCGGCTGGGGACGAGACGGCTACGGTGGCGTAGCCCCCTGCCGGCGCTCTGAAGTGGCCCTCCGGTTCACCGATCCGCAGCGCTGTGTACGCGCCCAACGCGATCTCGGCATCGCGCCGCGCCCGCAGTGGCAGCTGTGCGCCCAGCCGGCTCCCGGGGCCACACGGAACACCTGCACCGGCGAGTCGGGCGGCCCCGTCCTGGCGACACCTGCGGCGACGACCATCACCGGCATCATCAGCTGGGGCCCCAGCTGCCGCGTCGACGACATCGGGGTGTACGTCAGCGTGGCACCACTGGTGCCGTGGATCGACCACGTGGCGCACACCCAACCGAGCGGGTGATCGCCGTCTCGCGGCGTCCTCACCTGCCACGGTCTCAACCGCCTGTCCGGCCCGGACCGCCCCACCGGGCAGATCATCCGCCACTACGAGCGCTCCGGCCCGGGCAAGCCGGTTTACGCCGTCGACGTAGACCCGCAGGCGGCTCGACCGTATAGCCGAGCTCACTCAGCGTTTCCGCTGCCATCTCAGCCCCCACCGCGCCCTGCTCAAGGCGCGGGACGCCCGCGGCGTTCTTAGGCTGACGGCCGCGGAGCGCCTAGGTGTATTGACCTGAAGCGTTGTTCACACGGCTGATCGGTGGGTACCCGTCGAGATCCTCGGCCGGCTCCGTTCAGATCGGGTAATGCGGCGTCCGACACCCTCCCGCGAAGAGTTCCACCTGGCCAACCCCAGGGGCGGCCGGCCGCCCAAGCACGGCGGCGAGTTCGTATGCGGCCACCCCGCAACCTGGGCACCGAGCAGGCCGTGACGGTCACGGACACCCGCTCTACGGGAAGGCGACCGCACAGGCGTGGGACCGGCTGCACCCGCGGCTGACCCGCCGGGCCGCATGGCTCGAGCACGACGGGCCGTTGCCCATCATCGAGGGCACCGTCATCCGCCTGGTCGTTCAGAAGCTGCCCAGCGGCGGGGTCAACAAGCCGGTCTGGCTGTGGTGGTCGCGCACCGGCGCCACCGAAGCGGACGTCGACCGCTGCTGGCAGTGCTTCCTTCGCCGCTTCGACATCGAGCACACATTCCGCCTGTTCAAGCAGACCCTAGGCTGGACCAAGCCCCGGCTTCGCAGCTCGGAAGCGGCCGACCGGTGGACCTGGCTCGTGATCGCTGCCCCGGCTCGCCCAACCGCTGACCACCGACCTCCGCAGGCCCTGGGAGAAGCCGACCGAGCCGAACAAGCTCACGCCCGCCCGCGTCCGCAGAGTGTTCAGGAACCTGCACGCGAAGACCGGCTCCCCGGCTGGTGCACCGAAACCATCCCGCCCAGGCCCCGGCAGGCCGCCAGGCTCGAAGAACCAGCTACCGGCCACCCGTCACGACGTCGGGCGGGTCCTCGCCACCGGCGAGGCGTTCAGCCGTCCCGCCCACCACAAAGTCGGCACCAAGCCCCGCCGCGGCACCTGAAGCTCCGCCCGCCTGAACCGTCAGGAAGCCGACGAGGTTGGATGGCTCCATGGTGAGACGAAAGCAGGAGAAGAAGAGGCGACCTCCCTTCGGCATGCCGAAGGGCATCGTCCTGCTCGCGACGCCGGAAGGCTGGCGCCACAGTGTCCTCACCGCTGAAGGCGGGATGCTCTGCGGACGCCTCGCCGACGTTCCGGTCAACGCCGGACCAGCCGAGGCACGGGCCGCCGCGGCGGCAATGGTGGTGGGACTCGCAAACGACTTCCACGAAGTACGCGTCGACGTGACCTGGGATCCGCCTCGGGAAGCCGGGTCCTGGACCGCCCAGGTCACCGTTGCCGCGACCCCGCCGAACGCCTGTGGTTAAACGACAAGCTCAGCATTAGGCAGCAACTACCGCACGCGGGAAAAGGGCTGGGCCTGCAGGGCCTGCGGCAACGGCGAGACCCTGTGCTACGGTCTGGACCGCTTCGGTCGAGGTCTGCCGCTTGTGCTTCAAGTCCGACTGCACTGAGGACCCGGTCGCCGACCTGCTGAGCCACCTGTCCGGCGTCGGGCTCGACAAGACCGTGCTCCAGACGGTGATCACTGAGGTCACCGGGGAACTGGCCCCGGTCGCTCGTCGTCTGCTCTGGGATGTCCAAAATGAGCCGGGCCTCCTGATGGGGCAGGCTGCCCCCTCGCCGCGGACCATGCTGCTGGTAGACCGGTTGCACCGGGTCGGAGCCGAGGGCGTTCCAGCGCCGAAGTGCCTGATTGTGACCGCGCGGTCCGGCTGACGCACTCGATCAAGCGGATGAGGGTCTGCGGGACCTGCTACAACCGCGCGAAGGCCGAGAGGAACCGACGAAATGCGGTTCGCGGGGTGACGGAATGCGCGTAGCGGATCAGTGCGGGCGAGCCGCCGCAGGTTCGTTGTCCGTCGACAGCCAACCCAGTCCGTGGCTGACCCTGCCATCCAATCCAGTCGTCTGCAGGTCATGGAGTTCGGAGCGCGAGAGCTACCACGCGGACGCTTCGTCAATGAAGTTGGTCCGCACAGGTCAGCGCCTTCCATCGGACTAACTTCCCTGGCAACGGACATTCGTCTCCCGTCTTCCCGAAGGATGGCCGTCTCGCTGAACAGCGAACATGGAGGAGTTTTTGAAGCCTTGAGCAGTCTGACGGTCATCACGACGCGTGAGTCCAGGGGGGGGCCGAGGCCAGGCTTGATGGTGGAGCCCTGGCCACCCGATAGGGGGATAGATGGTTCACGTGTTCACATATTGGCTATGTCCTGCCGTGCACGCATATGCCAACCTCAGGAAGGTTCTCTGTGACAAGCACTCGCACAGCCCCGCCGCACTCGGCGGCCAACGTCTCGGCCACGGCACGTGCTCGCGAGGCCCGGCTTTCGGCGTCCTGGGCGAGGTCGGTCTTGGGGAACGTCGGTACAACTCCTAACGTCGGGATTGATCTTGGTCGGGCGTGACCCGGACGGTGATGACGGAGAGCATGACCGGGTGTGGCGGAACGGGCGAGACGGCGGACAGGGCCGAGTTCCCTGCATTACGGTCAGCTTGACCGCGTTCACACGCCGTTCGCTGGCAGGCTGGGTGGTCGGCGCGTACCCGGAAAGAGGGGGCTGGGGATGCTGGGGCAGGAGTTGGCCGCCCTGGCGGCCGCGGGCGGACTGCTGCGGTCTCCGCGGACGGGGCCCTGCAGCCGCTGCGCGATCCGTCCGTGACCGACGATGCCGAGGACGACACCTGGGCTGACGGCTGACGGTACGTTAGTCGGGTCGCCAACGCGTGGGGCATGCCGCCCGGTGGGCGTGGCGCCCGGCTGGGGCGTGTTCTCCATGGCTACTGCGGGGAACAGGCCGAATACGTGCCCCTGCCGTCGGGGAGGGGAGACAGGAGGGGGATGGTGATGAGCGGCGCAAGTGGTTCGGGGGAGGAGTGGATGGATCTGGCGGACGCGATCGCCCTGCTGCGGGACCAGATCGCCGAAGCCCATGCCCGGGTCGCCAGGCCGTCGGGGCCCGGCCACAAGGGGGTGGCGTTCACTCTGGGCGAGACCACCTTGGAACTCGGCCTGGAGCTGACCGGCGCCAAGGGCGTCAACGGCGGGTTGAAGTGGAGCGTGCTCAGCCTGGGTGGCAAGAAGGAGAGCAGCCGCAAGGCCACCCACACCCTGACCGTGAAACTCACGCCGCACCGGCCCGGCGGCGGCGACATCGACGTCAGCGACGACGAGTAGACACACCACGCACGCACGGGACCAGGAGAAGGGGGAGAAGGCTGGTGGAGATCGACCGCAGGGTGCAGATCCGCGTGGCCAGGTTGGGCACGGACAAGAACGGGTTCGGGACGGGGTACTTGGTCGCGCCGCGCCTGGTGCTGACCGCGGCGCACGTCCTGGACGGCCTGGACACCGCCGCGACGAAAGCGGTGACGGTCTGCCAGCCCGACACCAGCCCCAAACAGTTCCCGGCGACGGTGCGCTGGCAGCGCCGCGACGCCACGGTGGACGCCGCGCTGATCGAGATTGAGGAGAGCAACGGCTGGCAGGCCCCGGAGTCCCTGACGGAGCTGCTCACCCGGCCACCGCAGCGCTACGGCCTGATCATCGGTACGAGAGCGCACCCGGTCACGCTCACCGGCTTTCCCCGCATGCAAAAAGACCCCGCCGATGGCCGACGCCTGGACGAGCAGCTGCACGGTCACATCGCTCCGGGCACCGGTGCCCTGGCCGGCCGGTACGAGGTTTCCAGCACCACCCCCACTCCATCGACCGATGAGCCTGCCGGTTCCGGGAGTGGCTGGTCGGGCGTTTCCGGCGCCGCCGTCTTGGCCGACGACGGCCTCGGCGGGGATCTGTTATGCGGCATCGTGCGGCGCGACCGGCAGGCTGACGGCGGCACCCGCCTGACCTCCACCCCCGTCGCCACGCTTTTGACCGACGCCGAGTTCCGCGCCCTGATCACCGACCACACCGGATGGGAGCCGGCCCTGGAACCGGTTGAACCCGCCCCACTGCTCAAACCTGCGGCATTCGACCGAAACCTCAACTCCCCCGCAGCGCTCCTGCGCGGCGACGCCGAAACCGTCACCTTCCACGGTAGGGAAAGCGAACTCGCGGACCTGCACACCTGGTGCACCACCGGCCCAAACGGCATCGCACTGCGGGTCGTCACCGGCCCGGGCGGGCAGGGCAAGACCCGTCTGGCCCGCCGCCTGACCGACCTCCTCAGCCACAACGGCTGGGCCACCGGACATCTGCGCCCCGACCTGACCGACACCTTCACCCCGGGGGCGGCCCCACCCGACTTCACCACCCTGCACACCGCACTGCCGCTGCTGCTCGTCATCGACTACGCCGAAACCCGACCCCGCCTGCTGCGCAGCCTCATCACCCAGCTGCACCGCTCCCGCCACCGTGTCCGGCTGCTGCTGCTCGCCCGATCCGACGGCGCCTGGCGCACCGACACCCTCACCGCCACCCCCGCCGTGCGCGACCTGCTCGAAGCAGCCCCCGTCACCCCGCTCGCACCGCTCATCCCCACCAGCCGACCCGCCCAGGAACGCCATCAGGCATTCGGCCGCGCGGCGCGTGACCTAGCCCGGCTGCTGCGCCGCATCCCCACCCTGCCCGCGCACGACTGGCACATCCTCGCCGTCTCGCTGCAGCCGTCCGAAGACCTGAGCCATCCCCGCTACGACAACGTGCTCACACTGCAACTGGCCGCCCTGGTCGCCTTGCTGCAGCAGGGACCCAACCCCGTCGACACACCCCCCGGCACCCCCCTGGAGCAGATTCTCCTGCGCCACGAGGAACGCTTCTGGGAGGGCAGCGCCGACGCCCCGGCCTTTAAACTTGGCCTGTCCACAAACGTCCTGCGCTGGGCGGTCGCCGCCGCCGCCCTGTGCGGAGCAGCCACCCGCGACGAAGCCGAACAGGTCACCCGGCAGGTGCCCGACCTGCCCGCCGACAAGGCCCCCCGCACCGCGGCCTGGCTGGCCATGCTGTACCCAGCCGACGGTGACCGCTACTGGGGCTCCCTGCAACCCGACCGCATCGCCGAGTACCTCGCCTCCCGCGCCCTGATCGACGCTGCTCTTCCCCTGCCCGCCCTCCTCGCCACAGCCGCGCCGGGCCAGCAAGCCCAGCTCATCATCGTCCTGGCGCGCGCCGCCATCGCCCACTACAACACCGGACGCACCACCGACACCGACCGCGTCCTCGACACCCTCGACGCCGCCCTCGACACCACCCCCCTCACCTATCCGGCCCTGCAAACCGCCACTGCCGCGCTTCCCTTTCCCTCCGCCATCACCGCCCCCCTCGCCCTGCGCCTCACCGCCGCCCTCGCCCTCACCGACCGACGACGCGCAATCAGCGACCCTGCCCTCGCCGCTTCGCTGTCCCTGCTCGGCATCCGGCTGTGGGAGGTAGGGCGGCGGGCCGAGGGCCTGGCCATCACCGAAGAGGCGGTGGAGATCAAGCGCAGGCTGGCGCGGGACAACCCGGCCGCCCACGAACCCGGCCTGGCCGCTTCGCTGTCCGACCTCGGCGTCCGGCTGCCGGAGGCGGGGCGGCCGGCCGAGGCCCTAAGCGCCGCCGAGCACGCGGTGGAGATCTACCGCAGGCTGGCGCGGGACAACCCGGCCGCCTATGAACCCGAGCTTGCCGCTTCGCTGTCCATCCTCGGCGCCCGGCTGTCGGAGGCGGGGCGGCCGGCCGAGGGCCTAACCGCTACCGAGCAGGCGGTGGAGATCCAGCGCAAGCTGGCGCGAGACAACCCGGCCGCCTACCAGCCCGACCTCGCTACCTCGCTGTCCAATCTCGGCAACCGGCTGTGGGAGGTGGGGCAGCGGGCCGAGGCCCTTGCCGCCAACGAAGAGGCGGTGGAGATCCGGCGCGGGCTGGCGCGGGACAACCCGGCCGCCTACGAACCCGACCTTGCCACGTCGCTGTCCAACCTCGGGGTGGCCCTGTCCTCGGCAGGGCGATGGGCCGAGGCCCTGGCCGCTACCGAGCAGGCGGTGGAGATCTACCGCAGGCTGGCGCAGGACCACCCAGCCGCCCACCAGCCCCGCCTTGCCGCCTCGCTGTCCAACCTGGGCAACCGGCTGTCGGAGGCGGGGCAGCGGGCCGAGGCCCTTGCCGCCGAGCTGGAGGCGATGGAGATCTACCGCAGGCTGGCGCAGGACAACCCGGCCGCCCACGAGCTCGACCTCGCCGGCTCGCTGTCCAACCTCGGCATTCGGTTGGGGGAGGTGGGGCGGCGGGCCGAGGCCCTGGCCGCTACCGAGCAGGCGGTGGAGATCTACCGCAGGCTGGCGCAGGACAACCCGGCCGCCCACGAACCCGGCCTCGCCGGCTCGCTGTCCAACCTCGGCATTCGGTTGAGGGAGGTGGGGCGGCGGGCCGAGGCCCTGGCCGCTACCGAGCAGGCGGTGAAGATCAAGCGCAGGCTGGCGCAGGACAACCCGGCCGCCCACGAACCCAGCCTCGCCCGCTCGCTGACTGTTTTGGCCATGCTCAGGGCAGCGGGGGGCGATCTGTCCAGCGCGCTCTATGCGACGGGGGAGACAGTACAGCTTTACCGACGTCACATCGCCACGACGCCCGGCCTGCTGCCAGCCCTCCATGTCGTGCTGGATTTGCAAGCACGGGTACTCGACAAGCTCGGGCGCTCAGAGGATGCGGCAGCAGTGCGGCGCTGGCTTGAGGAACATCCCCTGTCGCCGGCTAGTGATTGACCTGTAGCGGGCGTTCCGCGAGAGCAGCCGACACGACACGCCCGACAGACCAGATTGCCTGGCACAACCGTCGCCGCTCAGCACACGATCGCCCCACGGCAGACCGGCGCCAATAGGAGTCCCGCGGTCAAGCAGGAAGGGATGTGCGACTCGAACGCCGGGTCGCCGCCCAACTCGTGCAGTTCCCGTAGGCGCTTCACGATCTGCCCGGTGTTGATCTCGCCAAGCCGGATCGGGGTCCGCTTGGGACGGGGCTTCCTGGCCAACTTCGCGGGCTTCCTCACCACCCTCGAAGTCTTCGCCCCCCAGTCGGTTCCCAAGCTGGGAACCGGAACGAATCACCCGGACCAACGACGGCGACGGACGGCAGTTCACCGGGGATCCTCACACCTCAGCACGGGAGCTCCACACAACGCGAGTCGCGTTACCGCAGGTCAGGGAATTCCGTCGGTAGCCCGCCGAGCCCTGCAAGTGGTGCGGACGTCATCGCCCGGTCGGCGGTCGCGACGAGGACGGAGCCGCGATCAGCATCACCTGCCGCCGAGAGGAGCCCGCCTGCCAGGAAGAATGTCGTGTCTGCGGTCGGCTCGATGCCGTTGCCGCCCGCACCGCCGACGGGCCGCTCTGTGCAGTCTGCCTCAAACCGCCGGTCGCCCAGTGCGGCTCCTGCGGCAAGCTCCGCGGCTGCATGTTCGACAAGACAGACTTCCTCGCTGCCGGGCATGCTCGATCAAGCAGGAGCCCTGCATCGACTGTGGACACCCCTCCCGCGTCACCGCCAGGACCGTACGGGGAATCACCATCTGCGAGAACTGCTGGGAGAAGGCCCCCGAGGCTCAAAAGCCCTGCCAGCAGTGCGGAACGGTCGAGCGGCTGTTCCCCTTCGGGCTCTGCCGCCGATGCGCAGGCGAACGACAGCTACGGACGCTGCTGACGCCGCCCGACGGCCAACGCCGTCCCCAGCTCGACAAGATCGCGAACGCCCTTCTGGACCTCAACCCCCGCCGGACCTTGCTCTATCTGCGTGAGTCAGCCACGAAGACCCGGCTGGTCACTGACCTCGCCGCCGGCACCTGTGAGCTCAGCCACGAAGCCCTTGACGCCCGCATGAGCCACCAGCGGGATCTGGCGGTCGACTACTTCCGAGTCGTCCTGGTTTCCGTCGGCATCCTTCCGGTGCGGGACGAGTACCTGGCCCGGCTGGAGCGGTGGATCGAACAGAAGACCGCAGCCATCAAGGATCTGGAGGATCGCCGCCTGATCACCGCGTTCGCTCGCTGGGACCGCATCGCTCGTATTCGGCGACGGACCCGCGGCAAGCCGATCTCCGCCTACACCAGCGACATCGCCCAGACCCAGATCGCCAAGGCCATCACCTTCCTGACTTGGATCAAGGACCACGGGGAAACGCTGGCAAGCTGCCGACAGCCCCTCATCGACCTATGGCTCACTTCGGCAGACCACCAAGGCCCCTACGAATCGCAGCGGTTCGTCCGCTGGGCGGTCCGCAGCAAGTTCGCCACCCGTATCAGCATCCCTGCCAAGCCCCAGCGGATCTCCCACCACCCGCTCGACGCCGACGAACGTTGGGCGACCGCCAGGCGCCTCCTGAACGACGATTCCATCGAGACCAGGGACCGCGTAGCCGGGCTGATGGTTCTGCTCTATGGCCAGTTCCCCGCGAGAACCTGCCGCCTGACCGTCGACCACGTCATCCATGACGAGAACGGCGTCGCCCTCCGCCTCAACAAGATCCGTCTGAGGATCCAGCCGCCCATGGACGGCCTGGTCCCTCCAACTCGTCGACATCGCACGCGATCACCAACGCACGGTGATATCGAACGAGCGCCACGTACCCTGGCTCTTCCCATCGCTGCAGATACCCAGAAGGCCGATGACCGGCCGGAATCTCGGACGCCGACTCCGCAGTATCGGGCTTCCCTCCGGAGCCGGGCGATGCGCGGCCTTGCTCGACCTCTGCACACAGATCCCCCAGGGGTTCTCCAACGCCTGCTCAGGATCAGCACTTCGGCTGCCGAGCGCTGGGCGGCTGGGGCCGCCAGAACCGCCTACGCAGCAGAACTCGCCAGGTCAGACGCTTAAGGACGAGTAGCTGCAGCGGGGATGCCGGACTTCCGAAGCGCGCGGGCCAGATACTCCATCTCGGGAAGCGTTCCTGAGTAGTCACCATCCAACACACGGCGCAGCACAGCCCTGGCGTTCATCAGGTCAATGCCGAGCTCGGCCCGCAGCACGCGCATGATGGCGACGCTCGTCGCCGGCGGAGGGCTCACCTGCAGCCACGCGGGTCCATGCTCGGAGAGCATCTGGTCCCGCCGTTCTGTCGGCACGGCACCACCGCACACGGCTACAGCAAAGCCACAAGTGGAACAGGTCGACTCAACGTCCCAGCGCAACCGGCCATTCACCAGGGCCTGAACTCCCCAGCACTCCAGCTCCGCATCGCAGTCCTGGCACAGCGCGGAGTACCTGACGGATTCAAAGACCGCCTGATCCATACCCACCCCCAACCCAGACGAGGTTAAACGACAAGGTCAGCCATCGTCGTCCACGCCTCCTCGCAGTCCCCAGTCATCTAGGCCGGAGTAGATCACTGCGATGCGGCCCCTCGGGAAGTCGAGTGACGTAGCTTCCCCGCTATAGAGGGCTACCAGCGAGTCGGGCCCTCTCCACCAGGTATCTGCCAGGCCCACCACCTCGCGCACCGGCTCGTAGCCGTTCAGCTCGAGGCCATCGACGTCATCGCCGACGAGCTTGGTGACCTGTTTTGCCCACATAGATGCGTGGTGAGCCAAGGCGAGCGATTCCACCCAGCCCTCGATGGTTGCATGGAGGGGTGCCCACTTGTCTGCCTGGATACCGAACTCACCAGACGGACTGATCATGAATGAGTAGGGGACTGCGGTCCGCTGCATCCCGGCTTCGAACCACCACCCTGCGGAGTCTGCTTCGGGCGAGTCCGGATCGAGGTACTTGGGGCCTCCGTCGTAGTGCGGTGCGGGTGGCAAGAGCAGACCGCCCCATCGCTCTTGGTAGGCCGCCATTCGATCGATCACCGCTGCTGGGATGTCCCGCTGAAGCCACCACTGTCTGTGACCCTCAACAGGGCGAACGTCGACCTTGACGCCATGCGCGCTGACAAAGGACCGCGCCCGTCGGGTCAGGCCGTCGGGCACATCGTTGATGAGGTGAAGATTCACCCGGGGGACGCTACTCAGTAGCCGTGGGGAGAGCATGCCCGCGCATCACATTGGAGGCATCACTGAGCCGTCCCAGGCGTACCAAGGCCGACAAAGACCGACGGCCCGGCGGTCCCGCGCTGTCCTTCCCGATGCCTTGTCCGAGTCGCGCGGCAGAGTCCTGCACCCGCAGGGCTGCCATCGCCCAGCCGGGGTTCGACGGCGACGACCTGAATCCGGTCCCAGGCCTGGCACCGGCCGCAATCACCCGATCGTGACTCCCGTTCGACAGACACCACTCAAGATCGAAAAGACAACAGCTCAAAGTCATGGACGGCATGGCCGAATGGCAGAACCGACCCCTCGACCGCGTCCACCCGCGTCCTGTTCGTGGAGGCCATCAACGTCGAGATCAGGGGCGGGCAGGTCGCAAACCGTCCCATCTACGTGGTGATGGCGGTGACCGTGGACGACACCCGCGACATCCTCGGCATCTGGGCCGGCGACGGGGGCGAGGGCGCCAAGTTCGGTCTGAAGCGGCGCTGCGCGTAACGTCAGTCGGTGCAGGTAGCGGTGGCGGGCGTCGGACGACCGTAGACCCCATGCCAGCAGCATGCCGGTGGACAGTGCTGTCACGTGGCCGACGGGAGTGACCCCCAGCGTGGTCAGGCCGCTCGTGATGTGCGGTGCGCGCACCGCGAGCGCGGCGAGCGCGGTCCATCGGTGCCACCGCCGAGCCCCCGATGCCACCACGGCGGCCAGGGCCGAGACGATCACGTAGGACGGGCCGACGTCCAGCGTCGCACGCAGCGCAGGGTCTGCTTGGCCGGCCGCGATCCGCGCTGCCAGCAGCCCTTCGCTCACTAGTGTGCCGAGGACCTGGCCGGCCGCGATCAGCGCGACCGCCCGTATGTTGCCGAACCGGATGACGAGAAACGCCAGCATGGCCCCGGCCAGGGCGATGCTGCGCAGACAGGCCCAGGGATCGGCGCCGAACAGGAAGGCGGAGGCGATGAGCGCCTCCACAGGATGATCACCCATATTGGCCAGGTTGGTCGATGCCCAGGCGTTCACCGCGTGATCACCGCCGTACGTCAGGGACGACACGGCGGCGAGCAGGGCGAAGCCCCAGGGCACAGGGGGAAGCCATCGGCGGGCGGGCGTCCGGGAGAGATCCATGTGGCCGACCCTCGCAGAGGGTGCCCGCCCCGCGGATCTGGCCACGGAATGACCGACTGATCTCTGTCTCTGGACAGAGGCGGATGATCGCCCTCCCGGCTAGGGTCGGATGCGTGCGAGGCATGATGGTGAGGCATGACGCGGGGTCCTGTGCCAGGAGGCTGACGCCGACTCAGCTGATCGGGCTGGATGTGCTTTTGGCCATGGTCCTGATGGCGTCGAACGTCTTGTGGTGGACGCTTGGCACGCACCGCACGGGCTGGCCGGCATGGCAGACCGTGCTGACGTGCTCGTTGGGCGTGGCCGTCGCCGTCCGGCGGCTGCTGCCACTGCCTGCACTGGCGGTGGCTTCGGTGGTGATGGCCACCGACGGCGGGCTCAGCCTGACGGGGGTGCTGGCGACTGCCTTGCTGGTGTACGGGGTGGCGGTCGCCCGACCTACGCGTGTCGCGGCGTACGCGAGCGCGGTGGCAGGCGCCGCACAACTCGCCTTGGTGATCCCTATGCAGGGCATAACAGGGCACGACTACTGGGGGTGGCCAGGGATGAGCCAAAGCCTCATCGTCGAGGCCGCTGCCTGGGCGATCGGATGGTCCACCAGACAGGGCCGCGCCTACACCCGAGGCCTGGTCGAGCAGGCCGAAGAGCGGGCACAGCTCCTCCTCGTCGAGGAACGCATGTGCATCGCCCGGGAGTTGCACGACGTCGTCGCGCACAGCCTGAGCATCGTCGCGGTCCAGGCGGGCGTCGGCCACCACGTCATCGGCAGCCGACCTGACGAGGCCGCGAAATCCCTCTCCGCGATCGAGACCACCAGCAGGGACGCCCTGCGAGAGCTGCGTTCACTGCTAGGTGTCCTGCGCGATGACGACGGTGCCGAATGGCTGCCCGGCGGCCTCGACGACCTAAACACACTCATCGAACAGACCCGACGGGCCGGCGTCCAGGTCGACTTGACGACCAGCGGTCACCCACACGCCCTGCCCCGAGGTCTGGACCGCGCCGCCTACCGCATCGTGCAGGAAGCACTGACCAACGTCGTCAAGCATGCCCGCACCAGCCACGCCCG
Source organism: Streptomyces sp. NPDC030820 (assembly GCF_055572075.1). NCBI lineage: Bacteria > Bacillati > Actinomycetota > Actinomycetes > Kitasatosporales > Streptomycetaceae > Streptomyces > Streptomyces sp. NPDC030820. The sequence goes on along the minus strand of NZ_JBVIEB010000026.1, from coordinate 53,428 downwards.
GGCGACGGTCGCCTACGCGCCGGGCGAGGTCGCTCTCACGGTCGTCGATGCCGGAGCCGGCCGCACGACCACCCCGATCACCGAGGGCCACGGCCTGACCGGCATAAAGGAACGCGCCGCCCTCTACGGCGGCGAGGTCCACGCCGGCCCGCTCTCCCCGCACGGCTTTCGCGTCACCGCCCGCCTGCCGTACGCCACGGACGAGCGAACAGCCCAATTCCCCGTGGGCGCCGACCTGGAGGGCGCATGACGGTGCGGGTCGTCGTGGTGGACGACGAAACGCTGGTGCGTGCCGGGTTCCGTGTGCTGCTCGAGTCGGAAAACGATCTCCAGGTCGTCGGCGAGGCGGCCGACGGGACCCAGGCGGTCAGGGTGATCCGCGAACAACGCCCCGACGTCGCCCTGATGGACATCCGGATGCCCGGGCTCAATGGCATCGAGGCCATCCGCGCGCTGCTCGGGGGCCCGTCTCCGGTACCCGTCCACGTCCTGGTGCTCACCACCTTCGACCTGGACGAGTACGTCTTCGAGGCGCTCCGCGCAGGCGCCGCGGGCTTCCTCCTCAAGGACACTCCACCCGCACGCCTGATCGACGCCGTGCGGGTGATCGCCACCGGGGAGTCGCTGCTGTCACCCGGCGTCACCCGCAAGCTCATCGAGACCTACGTCCGCCGCCCCGGCTACACAGGCCCGGTCACCCGCACCCTGGACGATGTGACCGGCCGCGAGCGTGACGTGCTGGGCTTGATCGCACGTGGCCTGTCCAACCACGAAATCGCAGCCGAGCTGTATCTGACCGTCGGCACGGTCAAGACCCACGTCAGCCACCTGCTGACGAAGCTGGGGGCCAGGGACCGGGCCCAACTCGTCATCGCCGCCTACGAAAGCGGACTGGCAGGGCCCGCACGTCGTTGAAGCAGGACGAGCAGGACCCAGTTGTTAGGCAGGAGGTTCACGCCTCGGCCGGTGCGATCCACGCGGGGCACGACACAGCCCAGCCACCCGCGGATGGGCCAATCGGCTTGACGCCCGTCCTGGCGAGCCGGACGTACCCCACCCCGACGCCCTCGAGTTGGCTTCGCAACCCTCGTCCTGCACCGGAGATCCTGCTTTCATACGCCCACCCAGCCAAGATCCCCCACCCAGGGACCCCGTTCGATCAGAACCGTCCTCGTGATCGATAGGACAACGGCTTCTAATAGGACTCCGTTAGGTCTGTCTTGATCTTGGTATTGTGTGTGTCCTGCTGGGCAGGGGTCAGGTGGTGCAGATGCCGGTCCAGCACCTCAAGACGTGTTGGAGGGCGTCGAGGGTCTGGTAGAGCGTGAGCCCGGCCCGGGGACTTTTGGGGCCAGCCGTTGTTCGGTGAGGAAGGCATGGGCTGCGGTCACGAGGGTGACGTGGTGGTGCCAGCCTTGCCAGGAACGGCCTTCGAAGTGGTCCAGGCCGAGGCCGTGCTTGAGTTCTCGGTAGTCGGGCAGGATTCCGTCCCACCAGGCCTGCTTGGAGGATGCAGCGGCTTTGATCGGACGCTCGACGGCCTTGACGGCGGGGCGGACGCGCACGGCGGCGAAGCGGGACCGTAACTCCCCGCGCGTGCCCTGCCGCCAGGCGACGGTGGTGAACGCCTGCGGCTCGAGACCGGCGGTCAGGGCCGCCACCGACGGTGCGGGCTGTCGATAGCGAGGCCGGGGGCCGGCAGCCGATGGGTCCGCTGCGGTCCGGCGTCTCGGGCTCCGCGTCGAAGGGGTGGGCGGTCACATCCGCGCGGCCGGCCAGCACGTAGTCGATTCCGCGGTCCGTCAGGGCGGCCCGCAGGTGCGCGTTGGTGCCGTAGGCGGCGTCGCCCACCACGACCGGCGGCCTCATGCCCCAGCCGGCCAGCGTGTCGAGCATGTCCAGTACCAGCCGCCACTTCTTTGTCCGTTTCCCATTCCTGAGTCAGCAACAGCCGCCACTGCAGCGGGTATGAGGCGGTGTCGGTCGCGGCGTGGACGCTGACCACGACCTGGCAGTTGGCGCGTTTGCCCAGGGCCCCGCAGTACTGCGGGGCCACAGCGACCGACATTCTTCCGTCCTTGGGCACCGACACGTCGTCGATCACCCAGGCCGTCGGGGCGATGAGCGGCAACATGCGTTCGCAGATCCGACGCTGCACCGGCACGGGATCCCAGGTGGACTGGTTCACGAACTGCTGGAGGTTCTGCTCGTTGCCGTCCGGCAGCCGAGCGGCCATGGCCTGGATCGACTTGTGGCGGCCGTCCAGCATCAGTCCCCGCAGGTAGCAGTCGCCCTTGGCCCGCTGGTCCTTGCGCGGCACCGAGGCGAACACATCAGCCACGTATAACGCCAACCTGGCCCGTACACGCTTCACTTCGTGTGCATCCACACATCCAACGGTGCCCAGGAACAGCCCGAACCGGAAGACCTAACGGAGTCCTACTAGTGCCGCATCAAGCAACGTTCGCCCTGTGGCGTATCTGAATGAGGAGTCTGGCCAGGCTCGCCTCACAGAACAAACTCTCGCCGAGAGCGAGACCCTGGTTCGGCGATGCCTCGGCCTATCGGGTCACCGGCGAGTGGCCCAGACTGCGAAGCCCTCGACTGCGTCGGCGACGGTATGGAACCGGAGCGAGTGGAAGAAGTCGAAGTTGTGCTGAGTGCCGGGTAGCTCGGCGAAGGCGACTGGTGCGCTGGAGGCGTGGGCGAGTTCGTCCGCGAAGTGGCGGGCGTCCTCGACCAGCACCAGGGTGTCCAGGGTGCCGTGCACGATCAGGAACGGCGGTGCATCGGCATGGAGATGGGCGTGCGGGGTGGCCGGGGTGCCCGACGTGCCTGCGGCGGTCGGTCCGTAGTAGCCGTACAGTCCGATCGCGCCCGAGATCGAGTCGTCGGTCAGCGCGATGGTCGCAGCCAGGTGGGCGCCGGCCGATCCTCCGGCGACGACCAGACGTGACGGATCGGCGCCGAGCTCGTCGGCGTGGTCGCGCAGCCAGGCGATCGCCTGTTTCGCGTCCGCGAGCGAGTCGGTGTAGGCCGTCCGCAGCCGGTAGTTCGCGCTGGCGCAGACCCAGCCGTGGTCGGCCAGGCGGTAGAGGAGCGGTCGCGCACCGAGGAGCTTGCTGCCCATCACGAACCCCCCACCGTGTAGATACAGCAGGATCGGGGCGCCGTGCGGTCGGCTACGGGAGACGTAGACGTCGAGGCGTTGGGCCCGGGCGTCGCCGTACCGGCGGTTGCGGAGCCGGCAAACGCCGGGCCGCCATGAAGCCAACGGCAGCAACAGAACCCGGAGGAGGGGCAGTCGGCTGTGGGGCGTCCGGATGCCTGGGTCGGCCGCTAGGGCCGCCTCCAGGACGCCTCGCGCCGAGCGGGTCAGGACCGCGAGCGCGACCATGCCGCAGACTGGGACGCTGGTGAGTGCGACCGCGAGCCACCACACCGGCGTACCGACCCGAGTCGTCAGAGTCGGAAAGGCACTGACGGCCAGCAGGACCAGGCCGAGGAACGGCTGCTCGTTGAGGAGATGCCCGAGCCAGAACCATAGGTTCGACGGGCTCGAATGCCGTGGCATGGGGGGCCGAAGGGCGGCGAACGTGCACAGTGCCAGCAGCGCGATGGAGGTGAGGAAGCCGATTGGCACGGTTGATCACACCCAGCCCGGCGAAGCGGGGCAGGGTGTCCCGCGCCGATGAGCGGGCAGGTGGATCGCCGCGCCGACGGCACCCAGGCCGCTGCCAGCCACCGTGGTGGCCTGGATGATCGTCGATGCGATCAGGGCCCCGGCGGGCGGGCACACCGTGGCCGCGACGCCGAAAGCCGGGGACACGGCCATCCCCACGGGAACCGTCAGACTTGTCAGCACCCCGTCCTCCCCTGCCTCACTGACACGGCCCATCCTTCCCATCCGGTCGTGGTGTGAGAAGTGCCGGTCCCGGCAGCTGCCCATAGGCGAGACTGCACGAAACCGGCAACGAGCACTGCCCCCGGCCCCCGCGCAGGGCGAACCTACACGGCTCGGTCCCCTCGGGTGACACGGCCGCCGGGCCGGCATCACCGTCCGCCCCGTTGCCGACTTGGCGGACGGATCCAAGCAGGACGGCCGGGGAGGCTTGCCCGGTGGCTGAACGAGTACGCGTCCGTGAGATCGATGACGATGAGGGCCGGCGCCTGCTGCGAATCCTCCGCCGCGGCACGGGGTCGGTGGTGACCTGGAGGCGGGCTCAGATGGTGCTGCTGTCCGCACCGGGCATGGCCGTGACGAAGATCGCCGAGGTGACGTTCACCAGCGCGGACCGGGTCCGGGACGTGATCCATAACTTCAACGCCGACGGCTTCGAATCGCTCTACCCGAAATACAAAGGCGGCCGGCCCAAGACCTTCACCCTCCCGGAACGCCGGGAGATCAAGAAGATCGCCAAGTCCAAGCCCGCCGAGCACGGCCTGCCGTTTTCGACCTGGAGTCTGGCCAAACTGGCCGACCTCCTGGTCGCCGAGGGGGTGGTCGACGACATCAGCCACGAGGGCCTGCGCATCCTGCTCCGCGAGGAGGGCGTCTCGTTTCAACGCATCAAGACCTGGAAGACCTCACGCGACCCCGACTACGCCGCCAAGAAGGCTCGCGTCGAGCACCTCTACGCGATCGCCGACGGCGAGGTCCTACCCGAGGACGGCGAACCCGAAGTCGTCTTCTGCCTGGATGAGTTCGGCCCGCTCAACCTCCAGTCCCACCCGGGCCGGCAGTGGGCCGAGCGCGGCGGACGGTACAAGGACCCCGACCGGGAGCGAGACCCCGCCGCCGGTCGACCTACACCCGCCCACACGGGGTCCGACACCTGTTCGCCGCCTACGACCTGGCCCAGGACAAGCTCTACGGCCACATCAAGCCGAAGAAGAACCGCACGAGGTTCCTGGAGTTCTGCCGCTACCTGTGCAGCCACTACCCGCCGGACTTCAGGATTGCGATCGTGCTCGACAACTTCTCCCCGCACCTGACCACGAAAAAGGACACCCAGGCCGGCGACTGGGCCGCGACAAACAGCGTCGAGCTCGCCTACACGCCGACCAACAGCTCCTGGTTGAACCGTATCGAGGCCCAGTTCACCGCCTTGCGCTACTTCGCGCTCGATGGCACCGACCACGCCAGCCACAAAGAGCAGGGCAGCATGATCCGCCGCTACATCATCTGGCGGAACAAGCACGCCGCCAACGAACGGCTCCGCGAGATCGTGAACGGGGCGAACGTTGCTTGATACGGCACTAGAAAGGGGGAGGCGACATGCCTGATGCGATCCGGATCGTGCAGGCCGACGACGAGCTGTGGCAGCAGTACGACGCCCTCGCCACCCGCAGCTACGGCCATCCCGTGGGCGACATCACCCGCCTGCGCCCGCACGCCGACATCCGCGTCGCCATCCGGAACGGGCGGGTCATCGCCGGCGGCCTCGGCCGCCTCGTCCCGCAGTTCTTCGGCGGGGCCCCGTACCCTCCGCCCTGCTCAGCGCCGGGTGCGTCGCCCCCGAGGAACGCGGCGCCCGCCTCTCCGTCGACATGCTCGCCGAACGGCTCCGCCACCTGCGCGACCAGGGCGCGGTGATCTCCACGCTGTGGACGACATCTGGCGGATACGTCCGCCGTCTCGGCTGGGAGGCCCCCATTGCGGTCTTCGCGTGGTCCATCGCCACCGACGACCTCAAACGAGCCTTCACCCGCTCTGGGCTGCCCATCGAACACGGCCGTACGAAGGAAACCGACGATCTGCAACGCCGCCTGGCCCGGCAGTGGAACGGGCCCGTGCAGCGCCCGGACTGATGGCCCGCCTGGATCGATGACAAGCAGCAGCTGACCACGTACCAGTTCGGCCCGGCCCAGTCCCCCACGGGGCCGCTGTCCTTCGCCATGAAGTGCAGCGAGCGCCACGGGATGCAGCTGACCGTGAACGACTTCTGGGCCACCGACGCGGACACCGTCGGTGAGATGATGGCGTTCCTCGCCAACCACCACACCCGCGCCCCAGCCATCCACTTCCGGCGCTCCGCCCTCCCCCCATACCCGGCGTTACTGCACGACCTCCACCGCTACCGGCTGACGGCGAAAGCCTGGCACCCGTGGATGCTCCGCATCCTGGACCTGGAGGAAGCGGTGCGGCTGCGGGGCTGGCCGGACGACCTCGACATCACCGTTCCCGTGGACATCGAAGACGAAGACGGCGAGACCTGGGGCCAGTACCTGCTCGAAGTGAAAGGCGGCACCGGACAGATCACCAAGACGCACACCGCTGGTGAAGTCCGGCTCACCCGACGGCAACGGGCCGACTGGTACGCCGGCGGCTACCGGACAGCGACCGCAGCACGCCTGGACGGAGTGGACGCAAGGTCCGAGGAGGTGCTCAGCAGACTGATCCTCACCACAGAGCACGAACCGTGGTTGCCCGACCACTTCTAGATTCTGTCCCTCGGGATTCAGCGGTCGACGACGTCCTCGGGATGGACACCGCTGTCCTCGAATCGCTCCGCGCGATCTGCGGCGAAGCCAACGCGCACAAGCTCGGGCTCTACCTCGGCGACCGCGACGTCCCCGACCCCATGGGCGGGGACCAGGAGGCGTTCAATGCCTGCGCCGTCCTCATCGAGGCGGGGACGGCTCTCCACGTCGGCCACCAGTGACCGGCTGCCCGGACGCGACGGACAGGATCTCGTCCACGAGCCTGTCGGCCGCATCCGGACGTCCGTACGCGCGGGCCCGCTCCGCCATGCCCCACCGCAGGTGGGCATCGGCAAGCAGCGGGCCCAACGCGTTGCGCACCTGGTCCGCCGTCACATCACCTTCGAGCGCGACCGCGGCCCCGACCTCCGCCGCTCCCGCCGCCCGTGACGGCGAGCCGGAAAGGAGCGCTGTTCATCCGTGGGCTGCTCCAAATCTGGCGGGGCTCAGACGAGTCGCCACAGTAGTGGCTGTGGTCCACAGCTCTTGCCTTCGCAGGTGAGGGTTCAGCGGTCGACGACGTCCTTGTCGAGGTCGCGGTGGACGAGGGTTACCGTCAGGCCGCGGCCGGGGTACGGCTGGGCCAGGTCCTCGACGCCCAGTTCGGCGGCGCCGGCGATGTCGCCGGTGAGGACGGCTTCGAGCGCGAGGGCGAAGGTGGCGGCGCTTTTCCGGACTAAGAGGTCGCACGGATAGGCATGCGGTCATGGTCGGCGATTCGGGCGTTCGTCCCAGCGGTGAGTGGTCCATGCATGCCGGATCAGGCTACGCACGGTGATGATCGTGTCGGCGGGGTCGAAGAAGGCGTGGATGACGGTGGTGCGCCGCTCGTAGCAGCGGGCGAGCCGCTGGAAAGCGTTCTGCCATGCGTGGGTGCGCTCGACGTGCCACCGCCGGCTCGCCTGGATCGGCGCCTTCTCGCCCTTGTGCGCGATGCGGGGTGGTCGAGCGGCACAAGCTCCGCAGCCGGGTGTTCAAGGGCCGGGAGGCGGCCGGGGAGGAGGACACCTGGGTGGTGATCGAGCCGGTCGCCGAGGCCGTCAAGGTGATGGAGGCCCTGACCGTCTGCGACCGGATCTTCTACCGCCACGGCTTCGGCTCGCGCAACGAGGGCATCGGCAACACGATCAACAGTCAGCTGAACATGCTGCGGGACCGGCTCGGCCAGGTCAGAGCCCATAACCCGATCCCACTGGTCGACGGCGAGCCCTGGCACTTCAGCACCCGCCAGTTCCGGCGGACGGTGTCCTGGCACATCGCCCGCCAGCCCTTCGGGGCGGTCGCCGGGAAGATCCAGTACAAGCACCTCAAGGTCGCGATGTTCGAGGGCTACGCGGGCAGCTCGGGTTCCGCGTGGAGGTGGAGACGGAACGCCAGCTCGCCCAACTGGAGCGCTTCCTGGACCAGTACGAGGACTTCAAGGCCGGGGTGAGGCTGCCCGCCCGCCTGACGGCGGAGTTCGGGCGCATCCGCGAGGAGCTCGGGGACTTCCCCGGCAAGGTGGTCGACACCGCACGGCTGCGGTCGATGCTGGTCAGCCCGGCGCGGACCTACTACCCCGGCGTGCTCAACGACTGCTACTTCGAGGCGTCCACCGCGCTCTGCCTGACCCGCCGGCCCGGCGCCGAGAGGGACACCGAGCCGGTGATGAACCACTGCCAGCCCGCCAAGTGCCTCAACTCGTGCTGCCACGGCACCGCGGCGCGATCGAGTCCGTGATCGCCGACGCCCGGCAGCTGCTGACGATCCGCCCGATCACCGCCCTGCAGAAGACGGCGTTGCAGCAGCAGGTCGACCAGATGCGCCGGACTCACGAGCAGGCCGGGACGGAGTCCGGATGAGCGTCACCGAGCAGGCCACCGCGGCGCTAGAGGCCGCGATGGAGCGGCTCCTGGCCGGCGAGCCGGACCGCAGCGACGGCGCGCTGACCGTCGCCTCGCTGGCCCGGGAGGCGGGGGTGAGCCGGGCGACGGCCTACCGCGCCGGCGACGTCCTCGAACGCTTCCGTCAGCAGATCGAGGAACGGAACGCCGGCCCGGACATCCCGGCGACGTTGCGCGAGCAGATCCGGGAACTGAAGGGCGAACTGCGCGAGGCCCGCAGGGCCCGACACGAAGAGATCCGAGATCTGCGACGATCGGTGGACGTCCTCGCACAACAGGTCCAAGCGCTGACGTTGGAGAACATCGCCTTCCGTGAGGCACAGAACCGCGGCGGCACGGTCACCGCACTGCCGCTCCGAGGTGCCCCGAAGGCGGGGGTTGATCACTGAGAGCCAGTCAGGACTTCCGGCTGCGACGCCACTGCTGGTCCGAGCGCGATCTCGCCTTCCGATGAGATCGTGCCCAGCAGATGCTCGTCCAACCAGTCGTCCGCGAACACCACATACATGCCCCGCACCGGCGCGATCTTGATATGCCGGTTGGCCTCCTCCATCGTGACGGCCGACACCCGGATCCGTTCGAAAGGGGCAGTGACCTGATAGCCGTCCGGGCCGAAGTCGGCCTGGAACAGGTAGTCGGAGTTGACGTGGGACCGTTGCCGCAACTCGATACGCGTAAGAGCGAGATGAGTGCGGATGATCTCCGCCCCTCGTCTCGTGATCGTGCTCGTGGCGAACCGCTTCTCTCCGCAATGCGGCAGCAGCCAGGTCCCGCCGGCGTTGTCTTCGCCGGCCTTGGGGAGCGACGGAACCAGGTTCTTGGCGTCATAGCGGCCGGATTCCCCGATGACGTCGAACATCGGGGTCTTGCCGCCCTTCCACTCCACGTCGAGGCCAGCGTGGTGGAGGAGCACAGCGGTCGCATGCTCGCTCATCACTTGCTTCACCGGTCCGAACGCCCCGTCCAAGATCCAGAACTCGCCGTCCGGCACGACCGGTTCCTCCCTGCCCCGCCTGCTCGTCGCCGACGGTCTGCACCCGTGTCGGCGGCCAGCTGAGATTCCCCATCTGCGGCCAGTTGACGGGGAGTCATCTGGCCGCAGATGGTTACCGAGAGTGTGGTGTAGTTCAGAGCTCCATGCGGTCGAGGTCCATGGTCCAGTTGGTGCGCCAGGTGGCACCCTGGTCATAGGAGAACGCCTGCTCCCAGTGAGGGGTCTGTCGGTGTGCGGTCCAGCGGAAGCGGACCTTGACCGCGCGGCCGGCCAAGACGTCGTCGCAATGGAACTCGCCGATCCCGTTCGTGAAGGCTCCCTCGACGTAGGGGTCCAGGTGTCCCGGGCGGCCGCTGGCGGCCCACCAGATCCGCCAGACCCTGGCCTCGGGGTCGAACTGGCGCAGGGTGAAGCCTTCGAAAGCGTCGGTCCAGATCCGGTCCACGTTGCCCAGGCCGCCCAGGATCGGCTCAGCGGCGGCCGTGGCGTCGAACTCGATCCACTCCTCGCAGGTCGGGTCGGTCACATCCACCAGCTTGCGGTTGCGCACGCGCCACCGTCCGAAGATGAAGTCGAAGTCGGAACGGCCGTCATCAGGCACTTGGGGACTCACAGCAAAGCTCCCGACAATCAGGCTGCCGAGCGGCAGCGGGACCGCGCCACGCTACGTGCCGGGTCGAGACTCAGGCAAGGCATTTGATCAAGAAATCATCGCAGAGAGTGATGGTCTAGCTGGCCGTACGCGGGGAGTCCCAACTGGCCGCTGACACACCCGCCAACCGACATCGCGCAGCCACCCGAGAGAACGTCAGGACGGGCACTCATCCAGGTCGCTCGATCGAGTGCACTCCCTGGTTGACCCTCCGGAGCCAACTTCGCTGGTAATACAGCCATCTGCCCGGATAACGACGTCGAGGACGACCGTCGTCCGGCTCCAGCCGGGAGAGTTCCAGGCCCAAACCATCGTTCCGTGCCGGTCGGCCAGGGCCTGCGCGAAGCCCTTCACCGCGGGCCCGATTGGGAGCCGGACCGCGTACTCAAGCAGCGACGACACACGCCCTTGGGCAGACCCCGGACGTTAGGAACAGTTGGACTGTCTCAGAGCTGGTGCCGTCTCAGTTGAGAGGATGGCGTCGGGGCGTTAGCGCCGACTGGACTACCGAGTGATCCGTCTCAGAAAGAGTTGAGCAGCTTCATCCCTCCGTGGTGGGGCTGAGAGCACTGGTTGACGAAGTGCGTCAACCAGTGCCCCGTATCCGTACCCAGCGGGGACGCGGCGTGTCCGGCGCGTCATCGCGCCCGGCGGCCGACGGGCGGGTTCACACTGCAGTTTGCAGGTGTTGAAGCCAAGTCGGGGTCGCCGTGCTGCAACTCCTGGCGGAGCTGGGCGAGCGCCCGGTGCAGTGTGCTCTTGACGGTTCCGGGCGCTATGCCGAGGGCGGTGGCCGTCTCGTCGGTAGACATCTGCTCCCAATGCCGTAGCACCACGACGCTGCGCTGTTGCGGCGTCAGCGTCTTGATGATGTCCATCAGCAGCATGCGATCGGCGTACTGCTCGGTGAAGTCCCCGATGGGCGCGTCCGGAAACTGCTCGATGGGAAGCTCCTGCAGTTTCCGTGCCCGCCACCACTCCGTCCGGGTGTTGATCATGACGCGGCGAACATAGGCGTCCGCGAGCTGCTTGTCCGCTATGCCATCCCAGCGACCATACGCTCGCAATAACGCGGTCTGCAGTAGATCCTGAGCGGCGAGCGGGTCGGGCACCAGGCGGCGGGTCTTGCGCAGCAGTGTGTCCTGCCGAGTACGGACGTACTCCTCGAAGTTCAGTGCCGGGTCAGGGTGGGTACGCGCATGCACGGTTGGATGCCTTTCGTGGATGGTCATGAACGGCAGGAGAACCGCGGCGCGGCCGATGCATACCCCCTAAGACATCGGCCCCGCGTCGTGCGGTCTGGCGGAGAGGAACTCGTCGCCCGGCTCGCGATGTCCTTTGCATCGGCAAGCGAGGCTCAGAGCGGCACATGCCGGCCTGTCACCCCTCGTGCGACCGCGAGGCCGCACGAGGGAGGTGCGCAGGGTTCAGCTGCAGGTCCGGTAGTCGTAGCCGGCGATCCGTCCGTTGCCGTCCCCGTCGTAGAAGTGATACCGGCCTTGGTCGTCTCGGCTGACGCTGATCACGTGGTTGGTGCCGATGTACGTGTCGACGGCTCCGTCGCCGTCTGTGTCCCGCAGCCAGTCGCCCGCCTTTCCGAAGGTCTCCTTTCCGACCACCCCGTCGGGGCTGGCCTCCCAGTCGCTCTGCCACGCCTTGGTGGCGGCCTTGGTCTTGGAGCCGAAGACGCCGTCGATGTCCGAGGCGGAGGTGAGGTTGCCGTCCGCCCACAGGATCTTCTGCCACAGGCAGGTGGCGTTGGAGGTGGTGTTGGTGTCCGTCGACAGGATGCCCTCGTCGTCCCAGTCGTTCGAGAAGGCACCGGCGCCGTAGACGTAGGGTTGACCGCTGTAGGTACCGCTTGCGGAGGCCGGGGAGGCGCTCAGCGCCAAGGTTGCGGCGGTCAATGCGCCGATCGAGCATGCGATCAGCTTGGCCTGTGTCGTACGTGAAGTCACAGTGCTGCTCCTTTGTCGTGATTCCGATTGCATCGAGCCTGCGCGGCGACGAAGAGGGCTGGCGCCGAGCTGCTCGCTGCGAGGGTTTTCGTCATCGAGTTCAGCGGGTCGGGGATTGAATGGGCAGCGGGTTCCGCCGCCCTGAACAATGGATTCGTTGCAGGTCACAGACACGGCGTTGGGGCAGTGGCCAAAGCAGACGGCTTCGGATTGCGCTCCTGCCACGAGGTTGCGTACCTTGTCCGACCTCGCGCCGCATCCACGGGGGAAGCGGGCGGCTAGAGGGGTGAGCTGTCGATGGCGGGACGTCCTGAAAGCCCACTCGATCCCAGCACCGGGCCGGTGGCGCGGTTCGCGGCCGAGTTACGCAAACTCCGGGCGGAGGCCGGGAGTCCGACCTACCGGGTGATGGCGCAGCGCGGGGGGCAGGGGACAAGCACCCTGTCGCAGGCTGCTGGTGGTGAGCGGCTGCCGACCTTGCCTGTCGTGCTGGCCTACGTGAGGGCGTGCGGCGGTGATCCGGAGGAGTGGGAGGAGCGTTGGCGGCTGGCGGCCGCCGAAGTAGCGGCGGAGCCCCGCGCCGAGGATGAGGACGTCGAGCCTCCGTACCGGGGTCTCGCCCGGTTCGAGCCGGGCGACGCCGATCTGTTCTTCGGCCGCGACGAGCTCACCGACCGCCTGGTCGAGCTGACCCGTGTCCGTCGGTTCACCGCGGTGTTCGGCCCGTCGGGCAGCGGCAAGTCCTCTCTGCTGCGCGCCGGCCTCATCCCCCGCCTCCGCACCCCGGACCAGGCCACCCCACAGCCAGCCGCGCTACGAGTCCTCACCCCCGGCGAGCATCCCCTGCGCACCCACGAGCAGCGGCTGACCCCGAAGGACGGCGACGGGGACACTTGGCTGATCGTGGACCAGTTCGAAGAGCTCTACACCCTGTGCCACGACCCGGAGGAGCGCGACCAATTCATCGACCAGCTCCTGACAGCCACCAACCCAGCCAGCCGGCTGCGCGTGGTCATCGCCGTGCGCGCCGACTTCCTCGGTCGGTGTGCCCAGCACCCGCGGCTGACGGCCGCGCTGCAGGAGGCCACCGTGTTGGCCGGTCCGATGAGCCGTGACGAGTTGCGCGAGGCCATCGTCAAACCCGCCCAGACCGCCGGGCTGATCGTCGAACGCACCCTGACCACGCGCATCGTCGAGGAGGTGGAGGGCGAACCTGGCGCCCTGCCGCTGATGTCCCACGCCCTGCTGGAGACCTGGCGGCGCCGCAAAGGCCGAGCCCTGACCGCTGAGGCCTACGACGCGGCCGGAGGTCTCAGCGGCGCCATCGCCCGCACCGCCGAGAACGTCTACACGCATCTGACCCCGTCCCAGGCCGACCTCGCCCGCCGTATCCTGCTCCGGCTCATCACCCCCGGCGAGGGAACCCCCGACACGCGTCGGCCCGCCCCTCGCACGGAACTCGACTTCGGCGACCCCAGCGACACAGCCACCGTCCTCGAACACCTGGCCCGCGCCCGCCTGCTCACCCTCGAGCACGACACCGTCAACCTCGCCCACGAGGCCCTCATCGTGGCATGGCCCCGACTGCAAGCCTGGATCAACGAAGCGCGCGACCGCCTGCGCCTGCACCGCCAGCTCACCGAAGCCGCACGAACCTGGGACGGCCTCAACCAAGACCCAGGCGCGCTGTACCGGGGAACCATGCTGGCCGCCGCAGAGGAAGCGTTCGCTGATCCCGGTCGGCGCCGCGCCCTGAACACCGCCGAGACCAAGTTCCTCACCGCCAGCCTCGATGCCCGGGCTGGAGAACGCCGGGCCACTGCCCGCACCACACGGCGCCTGCGCACGCTCGTGGCCGCTCTGAGCGCACTGCTCCTCGTCGCCCTCGCGACCGCAGGCGTGGCCCTGAAACAGCGGGCGGCGGCGAACGCCGAGCGGACCACGGCGGTGGCCCGGCAGATCGCGGCGGAAGCGGACCAGTTACGGGGGACCGACGTGCCCGCCCAGACAGAGGACGTGGCGCTGGCGGCGCTGCTGGATGTGACGTCGTACCGGATGCGCGACAGCGCGCGCACCTACACGAGCCTGGTACAGGCGGCGAACTCCGCACTGTTCAAGGACGTGCCTGAGCAGGACCGGGCACCAGCTGGCCCAGGCGTCGTGTCCGAGGGCAGCCCGCGGCTGGCACACGACGCACACCGGCACACCCTGGCCGTGGTCGGGGATGACGGGAACGTGCGGCTGTGGGACACCACCCACTTCACGCACCCCAGACGCGTCGGTCGGACGCTGCCGGGCAGCGACGTGGCCATGACCCCCGATGGGCACGTGCTGGCCATCGGGATCCACCTCGGCGTCCATCTGTGGAACATCGCCGACCCGGCGGACCCCGCGCCGCTTGGCAGTATTCCCACGTCCGGTGACACCAACTGGATGGAGCTGGCCTTCGGGAACGATGGTCACCTGCTCGCGGTCGGTACCGACAGTACCGCGCTGTGGGATGTCACCGACCCCCGGAAACCGGAACGCCTGGCTGCATCCCTGCCCGGAAACGTGGTGGCGTTCAGCCCCAGCCGGAAGATCATGGCCACGGCCGACTCCGGCAACGGCACAGTACGCCTCTGGGACACCTCGCACCGGGCGCGCCCGGCTGCCCTCGGGCTGCTGCGCACCCGCTCGGACCACGAGACCATTCTGGTGTTCAGCCCCGACGGGCACTATCTCGCCACGAACGGCAGCGAGGCCGACCAAGTGCCGCTGTGGGACGTCGGCAGACCGGACCGGCCCACCTCTTCCGACATCGTGCTCGGCACGTCCGACGGAACGGAAGCAGGGGCGGCGTCCTACAGTCCCGACGGCCGGGTCGTCGCGGTCAGCGGAGGGAATGGCACCCAGCTCTGGAACACCGACGCCGGCTTGAGTGCGCCGCTGGGGAGAGCGCTTGGGCAGCGCTCGCCGACGGGGATCACCACGGTGTTCGCTCCCGACGGACGCCGTCTGATCGCCGCCGGCGGGGCACTGCGGATCTGGAGCCTGCCGCCGGGCGTGCTGCTCGGTTGCGCAACCTCGAGCACGACCGGATTCTCCCCGGACGGGCGGATCATGGCGACGGCCTGCACCGATGGCGAGCCCGTGCGGCTGTGGGACGTTGCCGACCCCGGAGTCCCCCGTCTGCTGCCGGGCACGCTTGCCCCGGGCACCGCCGCGCAATTCGCCCCGCACCGACACCTGCTCGCCGTCACTGCATCTGACGGCGGGGTCCGGCTCTACGACGTGATCGACCCGGCACGGCCCCACCCTCTCGGGCATCTCACCGTCGGCCGTGACGACGCAGTGGTCTTGTCAGCCTTCTCCCCGGACGGGCGCGAACTGGTCACCTATGAGGAGATGAGTGACCGCTCGCAACCTGCGGGACCGGGCATCGGGGACGGGGACGGACGTATACCCAGCGAGGTCCGGCTCCCGGACAACGGTGTCCGCATCCGTACCTGGGACCTCGGCGACCCCCGGTATCCCCGGGAGACGGGACGGGCCGTCGTACTGGAGAAGAACGCTGGCGCCGGTCCACTCGCCCGCGCCTCGGACGGCCACGAACTCGCGGTCGTCGATGACGACCGGCGCATCCTGCTGTGGGACACGAGCGACCCCAGGCATCCGCGTCGGCGCGGCCGGTACTTCGTCGGTGACGTGCTGGCCTTCGCGCCCCACGGCGACACTTTGGCCATCGGCAGCGCAGATGGCACCGTGAGCCTCTGGAACACCGCTGACCCCGCCCGGCCCACCAAGCTGGGTACGCCGCTCGACGCTGGCGCCTCCGTCACCGGCCTCACGTTCGACCGCGACGGGCACAGGCTGGCGGTGGGCACTGTAGACGGCCTGATCAAGCTGTACGACACGACCGACCCGGCACATGCCAAGGCCGTCGGGGACCCGCTCGTGGGACACACGGCCGAGATCGACAACCTCGTCTTCGCACCCGGCGGCCAGTCCCTCGCAAGCGGCGCCCAGGACGGCACCCGGCTGTGGGCGCTGGACGCCGAGCAGAACATCCGCCGCATCTGTGCGGTCACCGGGCATGCCCTCACCCGCGACCAATGGCGACGTCATGTGGGAGCCCTGCCCTACCAGAGCCCCTGCCGTTGAACGCCGGTGAACCCGTCGCCCCCTGCGCTCACCTGAAAGTGCTCACTCGGCGGAGGGGGGAGGTGCGAGTCTTCGGTCGGGGACTGTGAATCGTTCGGTGTAACTCCCGATCACGGAAGATGCATCGATGACCAGTGAGAACGTGGCCGAGCACGAGGCTGCCGAGTCGGCAGCGGATGCGTCGGCGAAGGCCGTGGATGACCGGCTGATCGACGAGTTGGTGAGCCGAGCCAGGCCGAGGGCCTGCAGCTGACCGGCAAGGGCGGGCTTCTCCAGCAGCTGACCAAGCGGCTGCTGGAGTCCGCGCTTGAGGGCGAGATAACCGATCACCTCGGCTATGACAAGCACGATCCAGCGGGCAAAGACGGCGGCAACTCCCGCAACGGCAAACGCTCCAAGACCGTGCTGACCGACGTGGGACCGGTGGAGACAGCCGTGCCCCGCGACCGGGACGGCTCCTTCGAGCCGAAGATCGTCAAGAAGCGGCAGAAGCGCCTGACCGGCGTCGACGAAATGGTGATCTCGCTGGCCGCGAAGGGCCTGACCACCGGAGAGGTCCAGGCCCACTTGGCGGAGGTCTACGGCGCCGAGGTCTCCCGGCAGACCATCTCCACCATCACGGACAAGGTCCTCGAGGGCATGGCGAATGGCAAAGCCGCCCCCTCGACGCCGTCTACCCGGTGGTCTTCATCGACGCGATCCACGTGAAGATCCGGGTTTTGTCGACGATCTTGTGATCCGGACGGTTGAGCGGGCTGTGCCGACTGTTCGCGATCATGCATCGGGTGCTCTCGTGATGCGCTCCTGGAGTTGTTTCCGTACCTGTCCGCGCTGCTGATCGAGGAGGTCGAGCGACGGCCGGACCAGGTAGTGCTGCGGGCGCGAGTGCGGTCGACGACGGGGACCTGCCACTGCGGTCATAGCTCGTCGCGGGTGCACGGGGGGTATGTGCGCAAGCTGCGTGATGCCGCTGTGGGCGGTCTTGGTGTCGTGATCGAGTTACACATACGTCGCTTCCGCTGTGAGAATCCCGCCTGCACGGCAGTGACGTTCGCCGAGCAGATCGCAGGGCTGACGACTCCGCACGGCCGCTATACCCCTTTGCTGCGCGGGTTGTTGACGCAGATCGGATTGGCGCTGGCCGGCCGGGCCGGGGCCCGCCTGGCGGCCGCGGTCGGTATCACCGTGGGCAGGGACACGCTGCTGCGGATGGTCCGGGCCCTGCCCGAGCCGGAGATCGGCGAGGTTGAGATGCTTGGTGTCGACGACTTTGCCTTCCGCAAGGGCCGCCACTACGGCACGGTGCTGATCGACATGGCCACCTGTCCGCAACTTTTTCTCCAAGGCGTGCCAGAAAACGGCCCAGGCGTCGCACCGGACGTCACCGCCCGTCCAACCGCTCCAACCGACCCGGCGAACCTAATCAGGTTGAACTCGCGGAGTCCGGTGGTCCGGTGGCCGTGACGGTCCTTGATCGTGGCGGTACGACGTGCAACCGCGAGTACTACGTCAAAAAGCGCGGAGAGGGCTGCAAACACGTCCATGCCATCATCGCCCTCGCGCGGCGACGGACCAGCGTCCTCTGGGCTCTGCTACGCGACAACCGGGCCTTCACCCCTGTCCCGCCCACCGCGCAGGCGGCTTGTCCCCGTATCTGAAACTCCGCCGAACCCGTCACGGATGATGGGAGTCGCATCGCGCTACCGCTAACAGGGGATAAATGATCAAGATCGAATACCGGCAGACCGGCCCCTACGTGGACCAAGGCCAGGAGCACCGCGAAGGAGTGGACCTTGCCGTCGTCAGCCGTGCTGACCTGCGCTGGTACTACTTCCTGTCGGACCTTACGTTCACGATCGGCGAGGCCGAGCTGAGCCCGCCGTGGTCGTGGACGCCCGTTTTCGACTTCCTGTGGTCGATGAAGGGTGCACTCGAACACTTGGAGCGGGGCGAGCGGACGACGATCGGCTTCACGGAGAACGCCGAGCTGATCAACTTCCTCCCGGAAGGTGAGAAGGTACGGATCTCATGCACATACACAACGACAGAGGCCGTCTGTGAACGCGTCGACCTCAAGGACGCCTGGCTGACCCTCCGAGAAGCCGTGCTGACGCAGCTCAGTGTTGAGTACCCAAGACTCACGGCCAACCCAGTACTTGGGGAGCTCCGGCTCTGACTGCCTAACCCCGACGCGGCCCGTCACCTTGCTCTGGGCGACACAGAGCAAGGAAGCGTGGTTGAGGCCGATGGGGGTGCAGCGAGGCACACACGCGCCTCATCGGTCGGCATAGCCGCCGTCGTGGCTGACTTTCGTCGGCTGAGGCACGGACGATCCCCGACAGGAGGCACCGTCCTCACAAGCGGAGGTCACCCCCATGGGCTCGACTCGGTCATTCCCGCCGCGCGAGGGTCGCGCTACCGCTGGTCGGGCCATGCGTCCAGGACGACACCGCTGTCGTCGTCCAACAAGGTGACGCGGGCTGCGGGCATGGCACCCCCGTACTGGTCGACCCAGTCGCGGAACTTGTCACGGGCGGCGTCCTCGCGCCCCCACCAGCCGTGCTGCACCGGCCGCTCCGCAGCAGCGAGCAGCAGGTTTAGCGGCCCGGGCTGGTCATGCGAGCCGGATCCCTCTCGGCTGGCCCGGCTACGCATACCGACTGCGTCCCCGATCTCCCGCACCGTCGGCGCCTCGCCGCGGTCGGCGATCGCCTGCCGGATTCAGCGCAGGACGCGCTCCTGTGACTGAGCACGACACCTGGCCTGAATGGACAACTTCGATGCACAGCACTGACTGCCCGTCCTGCACGAGGCGGGTCACCACCGGGCGCGCAGTACACCATCGCTGTCCGGTAGGACGGCGCAGAACAGTGGGTGGCGTTCGTCGAGGTACAGAGGTAGGGCGGAGGCCGCCTTCGCGCCGGCCACGAGGGCCCCAAGCTCCTGGTACTCGGTGTCGTCGACGATCGCGTGGGCGATCGTCCCGTCCTGTGTCTCCCAAACGAACTCCACAGATCCCTCCTCGGGCAGCAAGGCGAGGACCGCGCCGAGGTCGGGAGTCAACTCTGGCCAGACGGTCAGCAGAGCGCGCGGGCTGAGACCGGCGCGCACCGCATCGAGGTTTTCCTCCGTGAGGCGGTGCCAGCGTGCGGCGTTACGAACGTAGGTCTCCTCCAGAAGTGCCGTCTGGCATGCGGCCAGCATCGTACGAACGCGCGCCCAGAAGGCCGCGTCGGCGACCTCTGTTACGTCCGGTTCCTCAAGCTCCACGGCGTAGGGCGAGGTCGTCACCGATTCCGGGAAAAGGCCGAGTTCCCGTGTACGGGCCACGGCGTCCAGGCACGGCCGATCGCTGCCTACGTACACGTACTGGTCCCACCCGACGTGCACGGCAAAGCTGTCCCCCGCTTCCAGTCGGCACCAGGCGCCCTGGTCGCGGAGCATGGCCCGCACCAGCTCCAGAGCCACCGGAAGGGAGACCTCCGCCCCGTCGTGGTAGCCGGTCAGGTCGGGCGGGAAGAGCCCGCCGAGACCATGTCCTGCAACCGGCGGCTCCCCACCGAAGTGGACGAAGCCGGTGACCGCGGGCTCCCGGATCTCCAGCCGGTCGATGCCGGAGGCCTCCGCGAAGGCAGCGATCGCCGCCAGGTATGCCGCCTCGATCGGCCCGTGGTCACTGACCGTGTCCTCGGCACCGGTGTAGTTGCCGCGCTCGTCGCGGTCGGCGGGATCGTACTTGGTAATCCGGTGGACGAAGTCTGGCGGCATGCTGCTCCTTGGACTGAGCGGAGGGGGTGCCAGCGTAGTTTCCGGTTCTGTCTCCGTAGTCCCGGGGGGCGGGGGAACGGCCCAGGTCAACCAGCTGGGCGCTGCTCTGCTGGCCAAGTGGAATGCACACCCCTGACAAGTCCCGTGCTCACCGGACAGATGTAGCGCTCAGTATTGCGCGCGGTAGAGAAAGGCCGGCGCTACCCGGTCGCATCGCTGCGCCCGGCACCAACAGGTGTCGTCGTCTGGGATGGGCTTGCCCGCCGGGGGTTGCCCTGCGGGAACGGGTGGTGTCCGGTTTGGGTGCACACCTTCGACCCCGAATCCTGCCCTCTTCGCCCCATGCAGCACCGCGCTCACCGACCAACTGCCCGGTGAACGCGGGCCATCGTCCAGGACGGGTCAGTTGCTGCAACAGTCCCGTCACTCCCCTTGGATCCTGCCCAGAGCGCTGTGAGTGGCGAGGGAGTTAGCTCGATGAAGCTTGGAAATGGGCAGGTCAAGCACGCCTTCCCATAGTCACGGGACTGACGGGACTGAGAAATCAGCAAGCTCCGCGACTCGCGGCCAGTGTGTTCCTTCGGTCCGCTTGCGGGACTGTAAATCGTTCGGTGTAACTCCCGATGCCGTGGCTCAGCCGTAACTGCACGAGCCGGTCCGCCAGTTCGGACCTGAGCCGATCGGCGTACTCCTCCGCCGACTCGGGAGAGTGGCTAGGAGTCGATGATGAGGGGCTGTCCGCCTTCGAGGCGTCCCGACCAGTACTGGTCGCTTCCGGCTCGGGAGGCCCGGACGGTGATGCCCAGTTGCTGGAAGACGTTGTTGCGGTCACGGGTGGCGAGGGCTTCCTGGACGGTGGCAGTGCGCTGCTCGGCGTTCCAGTCGACTGCGTGAATGGTCGGTACGCCCAGCCACACGAGGTGGCTGCGGACATCGTCGGCAGTGACGGGCGCGGGGACGGCGGCGGCGCACCGGTCCCGCTGGCTGCTCGGGCAGTGGTTGACAGCGCAGGCTGCCGTGCCGTGGACGCGGTGGCTGTCGGCGCGCTGGAGGACATGCGCCAAAGCGCAGGCGTTGGTCTGAAAGATGGGGTGATTGGGATAGCGGCTCGGGAGTGAGGCCAGCAGTCCCAGGTCTGGCGCGGCCATACGGCGTCGGCCGATTCGAGTGGCAGTTCGTCAGCGCCGAGTTCGGGCCAGAGCTGGGTCATCTGGTCGCGGGCGCCGCGCTTCACCTTGAGGCCGACGGCGACGGAGCAGGCGGAGTAGCGTGCGGCCCAGTCCAGTACGTGAGTGATCGTCTTGGGGGCAGCGTTGGCCGGCATCAGCGGGCGCCAGTAGTGGATGACGGGGAGGCGTGCTCGTGCAGGCGGGGGAAGTTCTCGCGGAGGGCTTGGTGGTCGATGCCGCGTTCGATGTCCGGGCCCAGGCCGGAGCAGCTGAGGTAGACGATCACGCGGGTGCCAGCCGACCGCGCGGCGAGGATGGCGTCGATGACGTCCTTGGTGACGGCGCACTTCGTGATCAGGCACACCGGGTTGCGGACCTCGCGGGCGGCGAGTTCGCCGAGGAGGCCGATGAGGTGGGACCGGGTGCGGGGCGTGGAGAGGGCGTCGGTGCAGGTGTAGAGGGCGAGGACTGCCTGCGGGTTGTAATACGGGCTTGCCTTGAGCAGGTCGACCGTCCGTCCCGGGGTTGCCAGCTCCACCGGTTTGACGCGGGTCTGGCCGCGGTCGACCAGGTAGCAGTACCCGCACGCCTTGTTGCATCCCTGTATCGGTTTGACCCCGAGCCAGGTCTCGTGCTGGTCGATCACCGGCTCCCAGATCCGCTGTGTGGGTGGGACCAACGTGAATGTGCGCACGGGCTGCTCCTTCGGGCAGGACCGGTGCCGCCCGCCAGGGGGAAGGCGGGCGGCAGCGAGGCCAGGTGGGTTGCGTGGTGATGCTTGCGCCTACGGCGGTGAGCTTGGTGACGGGCTCCTCGTATCCGCGTTCCAGGTAGCGGGTGCCGCTGATGGTGCTGGTGCCTTCGGCGACCAGTGCGGCGAGGACGTAGCCGAAGCCGGCCCGCAGGTCGGGAATGACGAGATCGGCGGCCTTGAGCGGAGTCGGGCCACTGATCTTGGCGGTGTGCAGGAAGTCCCGGCGGTGCCAGCCGCACGCGGTAGCTCCCAGACACCGGGTGGTCAGTTCAATACCTGCGCCCATGGCGCGGCTGAGCTGCTCGGCGTAGCCGAACCTGTCCTCGTAGATGGTCTCGTGGACGACGGACGTTCCCTCGGCCTGGGTGAGCAGGACGGTGATGGGCTGCTGCCAGTCCGTCATGAAGCCGGGGTGGACGCCGGTTTCGATGTCGGTTGCGGTCAGCGGCCGGGCTCGGAAGAACTCCAGGCCTGCCGCGGTCTCGGTGAACTCGCCGCCGATGTGGCGCAGGACGTTCAGGAAGGTGATCAGGTGGTCCTGGCGTGCTCCACGGACTTCGATCCGACCGTCGGTAGCGACGGCAGCCGCCGCGAGGGAGGCGATCTCGATGCGGTCGGGGACCGTGCGGTGCTCGACGCCCCTCAGCCCGGAGACACCGCTGATCACGATCGTGCGATCGGTGTCGATCGTGATCAGCGCGCCCATCTTCTGGAGCATCAGGACCAAGTCCACGATCTCGGGTTCGACGGCCGCGTTGGAGATGACGGTGGTGCCCTTGGCGAGGACAGCCGCCAGCAGCAGGTTCTCCGTGGCTCCGACCGACGGGAACGGGAGGTGGACGTGGGCACCCGCGAGCCTGGTGGCGCTGACCTTGACCGAACGGGTGCCGTCCTCGATTTCGGCACCCATCTGGCTCAGGCCGTCCAGGTGAAAGTCGATGGGTCGCTTGCCGATGGTGCAGCCTCCGGGCAGCGGGACGACTGTCTCGCCGCGCCGGTGCAGCAGGGGCCCCATCATCAGGATCGGGATCCGATTGACGCCCGAGTACATGGAGGACAGCTCGGTGCAGGTCACCTTCGGCGTGTGTACGCGCACGCTGTGCTCGCCGAGCCAGGACACCTCTGTGCCCAGCTCGGCGAGCATGCCCAGGACGAGATCGACCTCCAGGATGCGGGGCACGCCGTGCAGCACACAAGGCTCGTCTGTCAGCAGGGTCGCGACGAGCTGTTTGGTGACGGCGTTCTTCGCGCCGGACGCCTTCACCGTGCCGCGCAGTGGTTACGCCGCCGGTGATGCGGTAGACGTGCCGGTCAGCTGCCATGGGTCGCTCCCGGAGAGTGACGTTATTCATGTAGCGGTGCATCCCGTCCCGAGCGAGTGAGCCAGCGCCGCGCGTCCGTGATGAACCGGGCCTGGTCCAGGAACTCGAAGCTGTGCCGACACGAGATGATGTCCACCGTGCCAGGCACCAGCTCGGGCGGGATCGCATCAGCATCGAAGTCGTGCCGGACGAAAGACAACTGGTCGCCGAAGTCCGTATGACTGGCGCGTGCGTCCTCGATCGCCACGTCGCTGAAGTCGTAGGCGAGAACCATCAGACCCCACTTGGCCATGTGCGCGGACATCTTGCCCCGGCCGCAGCCGACGTCGACCGCCAGCATCCCGGACTTCACCATCGCGTAGTTCCGGAACATATTTCTCGGCAAGCGAAGACACGGCAATCAGGAGCACCCATGGGCGAGGAGATCTCCCGCCTAGACGCCCTCCGCTTCGCCCGCCGCGACTTCCAGGAGCACACCGCGCGCCAGCTCGCCACCATCGACCGGTGGATCGCCGACGAGGAATGCCGCAAGGCCGAGAAGCGGCAGGGCGAGGAGAGTCGTCCGCCGGCGCCCGACTGGCCCCTCGAGCTTGGGCTCAACCGCGACCAAGCCGTATACGTCCACCGCACCGGTTGATGGAACGCGGGCAAGCGGTCCCGCGGCGTCGGCGAGGCCGATGCGCGCCAGGCGCTCGCCACAGGCGTCTTGGCCTGCCCCCACTGCCATCCGACCATAGCTTGAAGGATCGCTCACACGACTGGTCCCCCGCCGGATGCGCAGGGGACCAGTTCCGGAGCTGTTTACGCAACCCCGCGTGAGCCGCGCCAGAGGTCAGCGCTTGAACATGTCCTTGATCTTCTCCTTGGCCTGGCGTGCATCGCCCTTGGACTTTTCCGCCTGGCCTTCGGCGACCATCGGTTCATCGACGGCGGCCCGTCCCGTGGCCCTCTTGAGTTTTCCCTTGGCCTGCTCAGCCTTGGCCTTGGCCTTCTCACCAGCCGACATGACAGACACGCCTCCTGCCGTGGTTAACGATTTGTCCGCTTTTGGTGGCGAATCCCGTGTGCCCAGCACCGCCCCTCACAAACGGGTGATGACCATGAAATGGCGGTATGCCGCGATCAGGCGCTGCGCGGCCGGCGCCCCGCGGTCTTCTTGGCCGGCTGCTTCTTCCCGACCGTCTTCTTCAGCCCGTGTACCTCGGCGGGCCCGGTGTCCTCGCCGCGGGCGGCCTTGACCTTCGATACGGACTCTTGCAGTGCGGCCATGAGGTCGAGCACCTGGGTCGGCTGCTCGGGCTCGGGGGCTTCGGGGAGCGGCTTCTCCTGGCGCTTCGCCTCGATCAGCTGAGTCATTGCTTCGGTGTAGCGGTCCTGGAACTCGGGGCCTTCCAGTCTTTCGGTGGTCATGGTGTCCATGAGGGCGAGCGCCCCTGTGATCTCGTCCTCGGTCACCTCGGTCGGCGGCGGGAGCAGCTCGGCGGGGTCGCGGATCTCGTCTGGCCAGCGCATGGCGTGGAGGACCAGGACGTCGTCGCGGACGCGGAGCAGGCCGAGTCTCTCGCGGCCGCTCCAGGCGCACTTGGCGACGGCCACCTTGGCGGAGCGGCCGAGGGCCTGAACGAGGAGCTTGTACGGCTTGGCCGCGACGAGGCTGGACGGCTGGAGGTAGTAGCCCTCCGCGATCCGGATCGGATCGATGGATTCGAGGGGCACGAACGCGTCGATCTCGATCGCCTAATCCGTTGCTAAGGGCAGCGCCGAGGGGGCCTCTTCCTTCGGGCTGTTCGAGTGCGGGACTGTGACGCCTTCGATCACCC
Organism: Streptomyces sp. NPDC030820; assembly: GCF_055572075.1. Lineage (NCBI taxonomy): Bacteria > Bacillati > Actinomycetota > Actinomycetes > Kitasatosporales > Streptomycetaceae > Streptomyces > Streptomyces sp. NPDC030820. Next base: position 28,482 of record NZ_JBVIEB010000026.1, on the reverse strand, counting down.
GGGCTACGGGAAGCCTGTGTGTAGATCGGTGCGCGGTTCTGGTGCTCACGGTGGTGGTGACGTGCGTCAGGCGCATGCCTATCGATCGCCCGGCGTCGACGCCTATGCAAAGAGTGGCGGCGCCTGACGTGCGTGGCCGCCACCACCCCAAGCCTTGGCTATGACCAGGTGCAGCCGGGCGCTTTGATCACTCGTTTGCGTTGGTGCTGCGAGCCCGCCGCATGGCGACCTCTCGATATACCCGAGCCCATAGAGCTCCTGTGCAGACCGAGGCCCGTGGGGTGCGCTGGTGCCACGAACGGCTAGTGAGGTGGTGGCCCGGCCGCTGTGCGGTCGAAGCCTGGGATTAGGTCGCTGCGTGGCCCGCATGCGCTCGTGACCAGCGCAAACGCCGAACCATAGGGAGGAATTCTGCGTCCTTGTCAGGCTGAGGGCTTCGACTGCGGCTGGCCGCCTTGGGCGCGCAGTTGCTCATTGATGCGCTGAGCTTCTTCGAGCTGGTCTTCGAGGATGACGATGCGGCAGGCGGCCTCTATGGCGGTGCCCTGGTCGACGAGTTCGCGGGCACGGGCGGCGACGCGCAGCTGGTAGCGGGAGTAGCGGCGGTGGCCCCCTTCGGAGCGCAAGGGAGTGATCAGGCGGTGTTCGCCGAGGGCGCGGAGGAAGGCGGGGGTGGTGCCGAGCATCTCGGCGGCCCGGCCCATGGTGTAGGCGGGGTAGTCGTCGTCGTCGAGGATGTCGGCGGGCCGGGTACTGCGAGGGGGCATAGACCTCTTCTTTCGGGGGACGCGTCGGGGGGCCCGGATGCCGTACTGGCACCCGGGCCCCGAGCTTTCAACACCATCTACCGGCCGACTGCGCCGGCCTTCTTTGTCCGCAGGTTCCGCCTGGGAGGGCTGGGCTGCGGGGATCGCGTATGCGTGACCGGGGACCACCTTCCAATCCGGGGCCTTGCGGTACCCGGGCGGACTGCTTCCTCGCCCGGGCGATCCTGATGGCGTCTCGCTCCTTACCTTCGGTTACTCGGTTGTACTGCTGGATAACGCGGGTACTGCTCGCGCCCCCTTCGGGTCGCGTCCTGCTTGACCTGCATGCACGGCAGTTCCTGTCTGCCACGCCCACTTCGACTTCCTGGGTACGGGAGAAACAGTAGCCCTGCGGAAGGCCAATGTCTACCTCAGCCATGACAGATTTCCTCTGTTGCACCTGGAAGAGTGCTTCACGGCAGGTTGTGGCTTCAGACTTGCTGTCTTGGTGGTTGGACAGTGCCAGCAGGCCGCGGACGGGCAGGTGGGCCTCTGCTGGATGGCGGAGGGCGCCGCCCATGTGGAGGGTGTAGCGGGTGCGCCGCCCGTCGCGCTCGCGGCTGAGGTAGCCGGCCTGTTCGAGGTCGGTGACGATGCGCTGGGCGGTGCGTTCGGTGATGTGACAGACCGCGGCGATATCACGGAGGCGCAGGTCAGACATCCCATGGCGTAGGGATGTCAAGCGGCTGTGGTGAGGGTTGCGTGGTGTGACCATGCGGTGGCCTCGTCGTAGAGGGTGCGGGTCTTGAGGCATCCGTGGAGGATGCCGACGAGTCGGTTGCCGAGCTGGCGCAGGGCGCGGTTGTAGTCGGCGTCGCGGGCGCGCTGTTTGTCGTAGTAGCGGCGGGCGCCGGGCGAGGTGTTGATGGCGGAGAACGCCTGCTTGTGGAGTGCGTCGGCGAGCCGGTCGTTGCGCGCGTGGCGGGCGTGGACGGCGTGGGTTCTGCCGGAAGCGCGGGTGATCGGGCTGGTACCGGCGTAGTTCTTGCGGACCTTGGCGGAGGTGTAGCGGGTGGGGTCGTCCCCGAACTCGGCGAGCACCCGGGCGCCGGTGATCTCGCCGATGCCGGGCATCGACAGGTAGATCTCAGCGTCCGGGTGCGCGAGAAAATGCGCGCTCACCTGATCTTCCAGCGTGTCTATCTGCTCGTTCAGCGCGATCAGCACTCTCGCGTGCGCGGCCGCCGCCGCGGCGTAGGCGGCGGCAACCGGGGCGGCGATGCGGAGCTGGGGCTGGCGCAGGCTGGCCTGGATCGCGGCGGCTTTCTGGTCCCGGTTGCGGCGGCGTTGGCGGGCCAGCACCGCGGTGATCTGCGGCTTCGTCAGCTTTGCCGCCTGCTCCGGGGTGGGCGCCTTGATCAGCAGTTCCAGGGCGTCGGTGCTGGTCAGCTCCAGCCCGGCGTAAGCGGTCAGCGCGCCCGGGAAGTACTCGCGCAGCGTGTTCCACAGGCGCTGGAAGGCGCGAGTGCGCTCCCAGATCAGGGTCTGGTGAGCGCGGGCGACGACTTTGATTGCCTGGGCCTGGTCGCTGTCCCCGGCGACTGGCCGCAGCTGGGGGCCGTCGATGCGGACCATGTCGGCCAGCGCGTGCGCGTCGCCCTTGTCGCTCTTGGCTCCCGACGTGCCGTACCGCTCCTTGAACCGGGCCGCCTGCCTCGGGTTGACCGCGTAGACCCGGTAGCCGGCCGCGATCAGCGCCTGCACCCACGGATCCCGGTCGGTCTCGATCCCGACCGCCACCTGCCCGGGCTCCAGGTCCTCGCAGCCGTGCTGGGCGATGAGGGCGTGCAGCTTCGCGATGCCCTCGATGCCTTCCGGCAGCCGCGCGGCGCCCAGCTTGCGGCCCGTGGCGTCCTGCACCTCGACATCATGGTGGTCTTCGGCCCAGTCGTCGCCGATGAACAGCGCCAGCACCCGCCCCTTCGCTCTCTTCCGATCACGGTGTGCAGCCCGCGGAAGGCACGGCTCGCTCTCTAATGGATCAAGTGCTCACGCCCAACCACCCGGCGGGCACGCCATCCCATCGGCAGTCAGGCCTCCCGGCCGACCAGCGGGGGCACGGTCTGACCTCAGAACTCGCAGTGGCTCGGAGGCTGGGAGTGCTCACCTGCCGGCGGCTACGGACCGCAGTCTTCCTCACGGCCCGACGGAGCCCATTAGAGGCGCGTGCGATGACCAGCAGGACGCGGGCGTGATTGGTGAGGAAGGTCCATCCTCCGGTCTTCCGGAGATCGAGGAACTGGGCGCTGACATCGTGCTCGTCGATCATCCGGCCGTGGCCGCACGGGTGCGTGCGATCATCGGCGACGATCCGGTGCAGCTGGGACTCGACGGCGTCAGCGGAGAGGCCACCTCACTACTGCTGGACGTGTTGACCGAGGGCGCCCTGTTGGTGATCTACGGCTACATGAGTGGCGAGCCCTTCTCCCCCGACCAGGACGTATTGCGGGCGAAGAACATCACCACAACGGAGTTCTGGATGTACGAGGACGAGTATCTGCCCCGTCATCCGGCCCTGAGCGCAGAGTCCGGGCAACTGGTTGCCGATGGCAGGCTGACATTGCCCTCCGCTCCCGTCTACAAGGCCAGGGACTTCGCCAAGGCCCTTGCGTACCTGCACGAGAACGGCAAAGTCCTTTTGGACTTCAACCCCACCGCGCGTAGCGGCCGATGAACGAAAGTACACCCGAGCCGGTCTCGGGCAACCGAGTGGTCTTTTGCACACGATCAAGGAACAGCACCATGACCCCAGACAACGTCGAGGAAGCGGCCGAGCCGAAGCTCGTGTTCCTCTCGCTGCCGTTCTTCGCCGTGCCGAAACTGACCGGCCTCACCGACTGGTCCGGAAAGATCGTCGTCGACACGACCAATCAGTTCGCTGCGGCCAACCCCCGGGCGGGGCAGGTACGGCGTCGGTGACCTCACGGGCAGCGAGTGGGTCGCCGAGCACCTACCCGGAGCTCGGGTCGTGAAGGCTCTCAACACCCTGTTCGCCCCCTTCATCGCTGCGGACCCGCGGCATGCCGAAGGCCGGCAGGTGGCCTTCTACGCGGGTGACGACACCGATGCGAAGGCAACTGTGGCCGGATTGCTGGGCGAATTCGGATTCGCCGCGCTGGACCTCGGCGGCCTGCGTGAGGGCGGGCGACTGATGCAGTTGCACGGAGCACTCAGCGCAAAGCACTTGCTGCTGCAGGACGTCGGCTGACGCCGCGGCCCAGGTGATGCTTGGAGCCGGCTCGTCCCCGGTCGACCGGCGAGGGGCCCGCCTGGCTCCCCCTTTTAGCGCCCTGACGTGGGAGGAGTCGACGACGCAGCGGGACCGGTCCAGCCGCGAGGCTGCGTTCAGTTCGGCCAGCAGGACCTCGTGCAGCCGTTGCCAGACGCCGGCCTGGTTCCAGCCCCGTAAACGTCGCCAGCAGGTCATGCCCGAGCCGAAGCCCAGCTCCTTGGGCAGGTACTCCCACTGGATCCCGGTGTGCAGCACGTAGCAGGATCCCGCACAGCACCTCTCGGTCTGGCAGCGGTTTGCGGCCCGGGTGCCGAAAGCGCCGCTCGCGCTGCGGCAACAGCGGCTCCAGGCGGTCCCCCAGCTCATCCGACACGATCCACGGCGACGTCCCCACATCGAACCGAACGCTCAACTACCGTCCCGCACACGGCCATCATGGCCGAGCCATCTCATTGTGTTAGCCGTTGTTACGAGACGCTGTCGGAGCCTGCGAGGAGCCCTTCGCGGAGTTGCAGCGGCGCCACGCCGTGCCACCTGCGGACCGCCCTGCGCAGCGCGCGTTCGTCGGAGAAGCCTGCCTGGCGGGCCACCTCGCGGAGCGTGAGGTGAGGGCGGTGCAGGAGTTGTTCGACGCGTTCGCGGCGTACGCCCTCGACGATCGCCTCGTAGGAGGTTCCGCAGTCGGCCAGGCGGCGGCGCAGCGTGCGTTCGCTCGACGCGTGTCTGCGGGCCTGCTCGGCGAAGGAGGGGACGTGCGGGAGGCTCTGCGCGACGGAGATCTCCAGCACCTCCAGGAGGTCCTGCTGCCGGCGGCGCGAGGCCATCTGTGCTTCGAGCAGTTCGAGGGTCGAGGCGTAGGTCACCGGATCGCGGCCCGGCATCGGACGGTTGATCCATGCCTGCGGCACCACCATGCGGTTGTGGGAGGCGCCGAAGTGCAGCGGGCAGCGGAAGAGTTCACGGAACGGCTGGGCGTCGTGCGGTGGGGGGAAGGCGAAGTTGACCTCCTGGGGTGCAAGGCCGACGCCGGCGGCGAGGCGGCCCAGCGTGACGACGCTGGAGAACGCCTCCTCGATGAGGAAGACGGCGACGTTCGGGTCGACCACCGGATCCGGGAGGTCGGCCCGTACCACGTAGTCGGGGCCCTCCCGGCCGGCCGACCAGACCGTCATGGCTCCGGACACGTTCTGGAAGCGCACGCCTGTCTCGATGGCCACCCGGAGGGTGTCGCTGGCGAGCATGGCGAAGCCCAGGAGACCCCAGGCGGTGAGGTGCTGGGCGGCTCCGACCCGCAGGCCCAGGTTGTCGTCGCCGGTTAGTTCGACGGCGCGCCGGATGACGGCACTGCCCTGCCGGTAGGAGACGCGCAGGGCCGCCGATGCCATCAGGGTCTCGGTGAGCCCCACTTGTGTGAGCTCCGGTTGCAGGTCGACGCCGTACTCCCGGGTGATCTGGCTGAGGTAGCGCAGGATGTTCGGGGAGATCGTCGCCGACGTGCTGCGCGTGGTGCCGTTCTCCGGACGGGGTGCCTCGGGCATGGCTTCTCTCCAGGGCCGTACTGGCGACCACTCTAGGCAGTGGCGTCCGGTTTCCGCTTTGTCAGCGGGTACGGATCCACACCGTCTTCTCCCTGGTCCACTGGTCGAAGGCGTTGGTGGATCGCTCCGCCCCGCCGAATCCGGACTGCTTCCAGCCGCCGAAAGGGGAGGTGATGTCGCCCTCGCTGTAGGCGTTAACGGAGACCACCCCGGCCTGGATGCCACGGGCGAGGCGGAAGGCGGTGTCGAGGTCGCGGGTCCATACGGAGGCGGCGAGGCCGTAGGCAGTGGCGTTGGCCATCCGGACCGCTTCCTGCTCGGAGGTGAAGGTCTGGACGGTGACCACGGGTCCGAACAGCTCCTCGGTGAGGACCCTGCTGTCGTCGGGGGCGCCGACCACCACGGTGGGCGGGAAGTAGGCCCCGTGCGGGTGAAGGCCTTCCGGCAGCCCGGCGGTGTGTGCCACGGCTCCGGCGGCGACCGCCTCGTGTACGGCGCGTGCGACCCGGTCCCGCGCCGCACCGCTGATCAGCGGCCCCATCCGGGTGTCCGGGTCGGCGGGGTCACCGATGGCCAGCGTCCCGGCGGCTGCCGTGAACCGTGCGATGACCTCGGCGGCAATGTCCTCGTGGAGCAGGACGCGGGAGCCCGCCGTGCAGTTCTGGCCCGTCGTCAGGAACGCGGCCTCGACCATGTCGTCGATGAGTTCGGCGCCGAAGTCGAGCGCGTCCGGCATGAGGACCTGGGGGCTCTTGCCGCCCATCTCCAGGGAGACCCGTTTGAAGTTGGTCTCCGCCGCATCCACCAGGATCCCTCGTCCGGTGGCCGTCGAACCGGTGAAGGACAGGGCGTCCACCCCGGGGTGGCGGGCGAGCGCCTGACCGGTTTCCGCCCCGTAGCCGGGCAGGACGGTGAGCGTCCCGTCCGGCAGACCCGCTTCCATAGCCAGCCTGGCCATGTGGAGGGCCGAGCGGGGGGTCGCTTCGGCGGGCTTGAGCAGCAGGCTGTTGCCCGCGGCGAGGGCGGGGCCGATCTTCCAGGCGGCCATGGCGAGCGGGTAGTTCCACGGGAGGACGGCCGCGGCCACTCCGACGGGTTCCCGGGTCATCAGGCCGAGGTGGTCGTGGCCGGTGGGGGCGACGCGGCCGAAGACCTTGTCGGCCGCCTCCGCGAACCAGCGGATCGACTCGATCGCGGCGGGCACGTCGCCAGTGCGGCAGTCCGTGATGGGTTTGCCCGCATCCTCGCAGTCCAGGCAGGCCAGGATCTCGGCGTCGCGTTCCATCAGGTCCGCGAGGCGCAGGAGCGCCGCGGCCCGCTGCCGGGGCGGCCGGCCCGACCACGCCCCCTTGTCGAAGACTCGGTGGGCCTGGTCCACGGCCGTGTCCACCTCATCCGCGGTGGCGGCGGGCAGGGTGTCAAGGGTTTCCCCCGTCGCCGGGTTAAGGACCCTGAGTAGACGGACGTTCGTTTCTGTGGTCACGGTCATGCCTCCTTCACCAGTTCCCAGCGGCCGTCGACCTGACGAGCCAGTCCTCTGCGGCGCAGGTCCTCCAGGTATCTGGCCAGACCGCGCTCGCCGCGCCTGCGGAAGAGCGGCAGGAGACTGGGCAGGAGGTTCGGCACCAGCATGGAGAAGCGGACCAGGCGGGATTCACCTGCGCGCGGATACGCCTCGAGCCGCGGCCTGTCGAGCAGGCTCACCACCGCGGCGACGACGTCGGACGGCTGCTGCGGCGGGTCCTGGAACTGCAGGGAGTTACCGCCGTCGACGGCCTCCTGGCGCAGCATCGCGGTGTCGGTGGCCGACGGCAGGACGGATCCGACGCGGATGCCCTTGTCGCCCAGGTCGAGGGCGATGGACAGCATGGCGCCGCGGAGCCCGAACTTCGACGCCGCGTAGATGGGCGTCTCGCCCTGCGGGAAGATGCCGGCCAGGGAAACCGTCGTGATGACGCGGGGGTCGCTGGCGGCCCTCAGCAGGGGGATGGCGAGCCGGGTCGCGACGAGCGGGGACACCAGGTTGAGGTCGATCTCCCGCTCGATGCTCTCCACCGCGCGCACGTCGAATCGCTCGGTGCTGGTCATCCCGACGTTGTTGACCAGCACATCGAGGCGGCCGAAGGCGAAGGCGACGTGTTCGAAGAGGTCCGCCACCCCTGCCCGGTCCAGCAGGTCGCAGCCGAGGCCCAGGTGACCGGAGCCGGGAAGGGTGTCCGCGACCCGCTGCGCGCGCTCACCGTCGATGTCGACGACGACGCACACGGCGCCGCTGGCCGCGAACCGCCGGCACAGCGCGCTGCCGATGCCGCCCGCGCCGCCGGTCACCAGCATCACCTTGTCGGTGTAGTCGTAGCCGCTCATGCCACCGTTTCCTTGCTGCGGACGGCCAGCACGGCCGGGGGGCGTCCCTCGGTGGGCCAGCCCATGGCGGCGGCGACCTTGGTGAGGTACCTGGTGTACGCGACGCTGTCGACGTAGCCGGTGTGGCGCGGGGAGTCCACGAACCTCAGGCCGCCGGTCAGGTCCGGGCGGTCGCCGCGGATCATGCGGGCGAACCGCTCGGCGTTCGGCATGCCCCGGCGGGTGTCCTGGACGAAGCCGGCGATCAGCTGTGCCTGGGCGTCGAAGAGCTTGTAGGCGCCGGAGTTGGTCTCGATGAAGCCGACGCCGAACAGCCCCTCGTGCTCGCGGGAGAACGAGGACAGGTACAGGTCGGGGTGCTGCTCGTCGCCGAAGTAGCGCTGAGCGACGGGCACTTTGTGGACGTAGCCGGTCGCCAGCAGGATGAGGTCGAAGTCGTTGCTGCTGCCGTCGGTGAAGTGGACGGTACGGCCCTCGGCGCGCACGATGCCCGGCCGCGCGGTGATGTCACCGTGCTGTAGGTGGTGGAGCAACATCGAGTTGACCGTCGGATGGGTCTCGAAGAGCTTGTGGTCCGGTTTCTGCAGGCCGAGGCGGCACGGATCGCCGTTGATGATCCGCAGGAGCGCGCCGAACAGCTTCTGCTCCAGCCACTTCGGCATCCGAGGGCCGACGCCTTCGAGGGTGTCCACGGGCCTGCCGAACACATGCTTGGGGATGAACCAGTAGCCGCGGCGCATGCTGATCTCCGCGTGGTCGGCGGCCCGGGCCGCGTCGCAGGCGATGTCGCAGCCGGAGTTGCCCGCGCCGACCACGAGGACCCGCTTGCCGCGCAGTTCGTCGCTGCTGCGATAGCCGACCGTATGCCGGATCTCGCCGCTGAAGTCACCCGGGATCTCGGGGACGTTGGGGTGCCACTGCGCGCCGGTACAGACCACGACCTGCCCGTGGCGGCTGGCCCGGCCGTCGGACCGGGTGACCGTCCAGGTGCCGTCCGGGTTCTTCGTCACCTCACGGACCCCGGTGCCGAACTCGATCCGCTCCGTCAGCCCGTACGCGTCGGCGAAGGACGTCAGGTACGACAGGATCTGCCGCCGCGAGGGGTAGTCGGCGAAGTGGTCGGGCATCGGCCAGCCGCCGAAGCCCGAGAGGGTCTTGCTGGAGATGAAATGCGCCGACTCGTACATCGGGCTGCCCGGATTGTCGATGTCCCACAGACCTCCCGGACCCGTGTGACGCTCGATGTGCGTATAGGGAAGCTGCCGTTCACCGAGCGCCCGTGCCACTGCCAGCCCCGCGGGACCGGCCCCAATCACACACGTGTCGAATTCGGACTCCTTCACGAGTCCACCTCCTCTCGTCGCCACGTTCGGCGTGGGAGGAACTTAGGCAGCGTGCAAGCGCCGGCGGACTGGCCTGTGCGGCCACAAAGGGGACCGCAGGGGCCAACCCCGTTGACCGGCCGGGCGCGGCGCCGGCCGGTGGACCCTGACGCTCTGGTGGTGTGCCGGTCTCCTGAGGCACCGCCCGGACCATCCGCTCCTGGCCGCCAGGGTCCTCAGTGTGGCCGTCGGTGTCCTCCGCCGGGTCGGTCCGCATTCCTACGGTTGCTCCCATTCGCGCGCACCCCGGCCCGCCCACGGTCCGTGACAGGAAGAGGTCCCCATGACCGCGTCCCTCGGAGCGACCGCTCCGCCTCTGCCGGTGAGAAGTGGCCCGCTCGCAGGAGCCCGCCGGGTCACGGCCACCGTGTTCGCCGCCCAGGGCGCGGCGGTGGCCGCCGTGTCCACCACCGTGCCCGCCGTGGAGAGCCATCTGCGGCTGTCGTCTCTGACGATGACCGCGCTCACGATCGCCCTGACGCTGGCCGCGGGTGCCGGCAGCTTCGCGGGCCTGGCCGCCGTACGCCGCTCGGGTCCCGTCACCGTCATGCGCGCGGCGGTGCTGACAGCGGCCGTGGCCCTGCTGTCCGTGGCCTGGGCGCCGGGCCGGCTCTCCGCCTCGGCGGCCTATGTCTTCTTCGGGCTGGCACTGGGTGCCATCGATGTGTCCGTCAACACCCGCGCGGCAACCCTCGAACGCCACTACGGGCGCAGTATCCTCTCCTCCTTCTACGCCGCCTGGAGCGCCGCTGGCGTGGCGGCCGCGCTGCTGACGGCAGGCGTCTCCCGGCTGGGCTGGCCGGTCGAGTACGTCCTGACCGCGCACGCCGCGCTCGTGGCCCTCCTGGCCCTGACCGTCCGGCCCCATGTCCTCTTGCCCGCGCTCTCCTCGTCCGGCGACAGACCGGCGCCGGTCGAGGAGGTCCTGGGGCGGCGGGTGTGGGCACGGCTCCTCCCCTTCGGTGTCGTTCTCCTGGTCGCCTACGTCGTGGACTCCACGGTCTCGGCGTGGTCGACCGTCTACCTTCATCAGACCCTCGCCGCGTCCCTGGCGGCCGCGCCGCTCGCGTACGCGGCCTACCAGGCGGGCACGGTGACCGGCCGGGCGAGCGCCGACCTCATGGTCCGCCGGGTCGGGCCGGTGGCCGTGGTCCGCGCCGCCGCCCTGCTCGCGGCCGTCGCCCTGGCCGCACTGGCAGCAGCCCCGAGCTGGCCGTACGCGGTCGTCGCGGCAGGATGTGCGGGCCTGGGAGTCGCCGCCCTCACCCCACTGTGCGTCGCCGCGGCCGGCCGACTGCGGCCCGGCGCCCCCGAGACGGTGCTGGCCCGGCTCAACGTCTTCAACTACGTCGGCGTTCTCGTCGGAGCCGGTGCGAGCGGAGGCCTGGGGGCGACGGGCCACTTCCGCATCGCCTACGCGATACCCGCCGCACTCGCCATGGTCCTCGGGACCACGGCACGCTTCTTCCGGACCGACGGCACCCAGGCCGCCGCGGGCATGGACACCACGGTGTCCGGGTTCAGCTCACGTCCTCACCGTGGTCGTACACCGTGACCGCGATCTCCCACCCGACCAGCCGCTCCTGATCAGAGGCTCGACGCGGGACCACTTCCCGCCCGCGAGCCCGCACCCTATGCGGGGCATGTGCACGCAGGCGCTGAGTTCGACCACCTAGTGGGCCAGCCTGCCCAGCCCCGTGTCGATCGCCTCCATCGATCGACTACGCGCGCCGGCGCCGTCTCCTCACCCTCGATGCTCTGCGCATCGACCGCCGCGCCTCTGAACATCTGATTCGGGAACACGGGTGGAACCCGGGCCCCGGCCGGGAGCGCCACATGCGTGCCTATCTGCTGCATCTGCTGGGCGCCTGGACGGACTCCGATCACCCGCTCCCGGCCCAGTTCACCTCGTTTCCCCAACCACTGGCACCCGACCTTCACCGGGTCCTGGTCTCCACGAACGGACCGGACAACCTCCGGTTCATCTGCGCTCTTCCTTCCATGCCGAGCCTGCCGGCCGCTGAACGAGTCCTCAACAGCCCACGAATCAGGCACCACGCACCCGCCCGCTCACCGCAACACCGTGCGGCCAGGCGTTCCTGTGGCGAGCCGCACAAGTCCTCGCCCGGCCCTCATTCGGCTGCGGAACAGCCGTTCGCGCTGCGGAGGCGGATCGTCTGTGCTGCCGGGGGGCGGCGGAAGACACGGGCTTCCCGACGCTGCGGCTGTGCTGCTGAGCGCCGCCAGGTGTCGTGAGCCAGCCCGTGGCGCCGTCACTCAGTCAGCCGTCGTGCGGAGTGCCGCTTCGGCTTGGCGAATGCGCCATTCCTCCACGGTGTCCTGCTGTCGTCGGGCTCGCTCCAGCAGCCTGTCGAGCAGGGCTGGATCGAGGCGTTCGTCCGTCCCGGTGAGCTGGCGCAGGGTCTGCCATCCGGCCGTCTTGCCCTCCACCCCCAGCCGCAGCGCCTCCAGCTCCAGCACGGTGCTCAGCGGAGAGCGTCGCACCAGGCGGCCGTTGCCCTTCAGCCGTGCCAGTTTTTCCGCGACCCAGCCCGCGGAGACCTTGTAGCGGTGTACGGGGACACCCAGGTCCCGCATGATGCCGAGAAGCGCCGTGCGGTCCTGGGCGATGTCGGTGGCGACAGGCCCGAGCGCGCGGCCGAGCGCGGAACCACGGGCGACACGTGCCAGGTGGCCGGCCCGCTGGGTGCCCACGGTGGCGCCGGCGAGGTGGTCGTTCAGATAGATGCCGAGCAGCTTCATGTCGGCGCCGCGTGCATGCGGGTGGCGCCGAGGTGAGTTCCGTGGTGGGGCGTTCATCAGAAGCCTCCTTCTTGTGCGGGTGGCTGCCGTGTAGCCGGGGATGCAAGAGGTTCGGGCGCGCGCGGTGTACTCACCGTCGTCGTGACGCGTACGAGGCAGGGCGTGCGGGGCGTGGAGCCGAAGCCGAACCGTACGGGCGGTTCCACCGCGGTGAGGGCGCCGAGGTGGCGGCCCTCGAGGATCACGGTGGCCGCGGTAATCAGATGCAGATCGCGGGTGCCGTACCACTCGCGTCGGCCGGCGCCGGCCGTGCCACGGGTGCGCACGCCCAGGAGGAGGCGGGCGAGCGGGTCCGTCACCACCGTCCAGAAGGGCCGGGCGGCCAGGACATCGGGGACCGTCCGCAGGAGCAGCCCCACGGGGCCGCGCCAGCCGGCTGTGAACCGGAGGTCGAGGAGCGGGCCTGCGGTGACTGTCCAGCCGGCGCCGCTGACGTGGACGCGTACGGGTTCGATGCGGACCTCGTCGAAGGCGTAGGTGCCGGCGATGAAGTCCGCCGTCTGCCGGGTGGGTGCCAGCAACAGGCGGTGGCCGTCGGTCCGTTCGAGCATGACGTCGCTGAACGGCCCGAAGGAGGAGCGGGGCCAGTGGCCGAGGATCAGGCGGGCGCCGGACGCCGTGCCGATCCCGGCGATCCAGCCGTCGAAGCGCCACCGGGTAGTCTGCGGGGATCGGCGCATCAGGGTGCCTCGGTGGTGGTCGGGTTCATCCGCCCGCGGGCGGCCCGAGTCGGCCGCACCGGCGCCATGCCAGGAGCCATTCGGCCTGCATCGCCGCGTCCAGCAGATGGGTCGGACGGATCCGGCCGACGGGCACGTACACCAGGTCGACGGCCAGGAGGGTCACGGCCGTCCCGAGGCCCGTACGGCGGGCCTGGCGCACCGCACCGGCCGGAGTGAACAGCATGCTCCAGGCGGCCGTGGCCAGCAGCCCGGCTGTCGTGCGCTGGAGCCATACCTCGGACTTGGGTCCGAAGACGCACTCGAAGCTGCGCAGGTGCAGCAGCGGCCAGCCGCCCCCGACCAGGTTGAACAGCCCCTGGGCCCGCGCCACGAACACCGGGTTCATCCCCGTCTCCTCAGTGTCGGCCGCACCGGGCGCGAGACCCCGAAGCGGACCTTGTGAACGCCGTCGGAGAAGTGCACGAGCGGCGCCTGAGCGGGCGGCGGCAGCCCGGCCGCCCGGGTGAGGGTCTCTTGGAGGTCTTCCAGGCGCGCCGCGCGCAGCGGCCAGGGCTCGTGCTCGACGGGCGTCTGCCAGAGCACGCCAAAGCCCCGTGTGAAGGCCCGCCACCGCGACGTCAGCCACACATCCCGCGGGCTCGGCTGGACCGGCTCGCGCGGACGGACCACCACGCGGTACGACGGCCCGCCACGCCCCCGCTCCCCGGCGTAGGTCACTACATCACCGCCCCGCGACAGCGTCAGGTGCCCAAGGTGGTACGGCGTACCGATCGCACGGGCGGCCAGCATGACCCGGGAACTCACCTCGAGGGTCAGGAACCACAGGCCGTCCCTGCCGCCCCGTTCACGTACATACGTGCGCAGGTTGGTCTCCGCGAAGGAGGGCAGAGCAGCAGGTACACCCGGCGGGCGCACACGGGCCGTCACGAACGGCGTGAGACTCACCCACGCCCACTGATCATGGGTGTCCACCGTCAGCCCCTCCGGCAGCAGACGCTGTACCTGCTCGGGAGAGCAGGCCCAGTGCACGAACGTCTGGGTGAGCCAGCCAGCGCGCAGTGCCGGGAGATACACACGATGCTCTGGTCCATAGGACACCACGCGCACCGACTCCCCAGGAGGTCCGCATCAAAACTCGACACGACCCGATGCGGACGGGCCCGGGTCTCTAACCTGCCCCAGCAGACCAGGACAGAGTTCGGCCGACAGCGCGGGCAGCGCCCCGCTCGTTGTACGCGTGTGGACGACGAATGGGTGTTCTGGGCCAGCGGCGCCCCCACTGCGCTTCCGCACTGAGCCGTCCTCGCCCCGGCACCTGGGGGATGGCCAAGCCGTCGCCTGCGCCCGGATCCCGCGAGGTGCGGCGGGGCCGGGTGGTGCGACGGCTGGTGCCGGGTGGCGCCGAGATTGATCACGACCATCTCCGGTTCTTTGTGCTCCTAGGATGGCGAGGGTGACGGCAAGAACCAGTGACATCGAGAAGGCAGCCGGTGTGCTGCGCGCCGGCGGCCTGGTGGCCCTCCCGACCGAGACCGTCTACGGTCTGGGTGCCAACGCCGAGGACCCCGCCGCCGTCGCGCGCATCTTCCAGGTCAAGGGACGTCCGCCCTCCCACCCGCTGATCGTCCACATCGGCGGCGCGGAGCAGCTGGACGACTGGGTCCAGGACGTGCCCCAGGCGGCGCGCCTGCTGGCCGAACACTTCTGGCCGGGGCCCCTCACGCTGGTCCTGCGGCGCGGTTCCCGCGTGCCCCTCGAAGCGACGGGTGGCTTGGAGACGGTGGCGGTGCGCGTGCCCGACCACCCCGTCGCCCTCGCGCTGCTGTCGGCCTTCGGCGGCGGCGTCACGGCCCCGTCCGCCAACCGCTTCGGCTCGGTCAGCCCTACCACCGCGGACCACGTCCGTGCCGAGTTCGGCGAGGCGGTCGACTTCGTTCTGGACGGCGGCCCGTGCGGAGTCGGGGTGGAGTCGACCATCGTCGACGTCACGGGCGAGGTCCCAAGCATCCTCCGGCCCGGCGGAGTGACACGCGAGGACCTCGAAGCGGTGCTGGGGCACCCGCTTGCAGTCCACTCCACCAGCCGCGTTCGGGTGCCAGGCCAGCATCCGTCCCACTACGCCCCGCGTGCACGGGTCGTCCTCGTCGAGCCCGAGAAGGTCGTCGCCGAAGCGGAGCTCGCCCAGGAGCGGGGGCACCAGGTGGGCGTCCTTCTTCCCCCCGCCTTCACCCACGCCCCGGTGAAGGCGCACGCCGTGGTGACGGTCCCCGCTTCGATGGCCGCCTACGCGCGCGGGCTGTACGCGTTCCTGCGCGAGCTCGACCAGCAAGGGTGCGACCTCATCGTCGCGTCCCTGCCGACGGAGGAGGGGCTGGGGCTGGCGATCGCCAACCGGCTCCGCCGCGCCGCGGGGCCCCGGCCCTCCTCGGTCCCCGGCATCCAGCAGAACTGAACGCCGGGCGGCCGGCAGCGGGTGTCACCGTGTGGGGGCGGCAGCCCTGCTCAGGCCGTGGGAGGCCATCAGTTCTGCACTGCCGTCGGCCAGGCGGTAGGACAGACCCACCACGGCAAGTCGGCCGGCGGCCACTCGCTCGGCCAGCACACGGGAGCGTTCCAGCAGCAGGTCGACGGTGTGCCGGATGTGCTCGGCCAGGCTCTCCTCGGGCTGCTCGCGTCCGGCGGCGCGGGCCGCCAGCACACACGGGGTCTGCCGGGGATGCCACAACGCTCGTAGCCCTTGAAGACTGGTACAGCGGGCAAATCCTGGCTTCCGTGGACACTCACGTCATTGAGGCAGCCGCTGTCTAGGGTCCGCGAGTCCATGCGCAGTGTCGGCTGGTGATGCGCAGTGAATGCGCAGATCCGAAGGCCGGTGCGCATTCGTTACGCTGTGTATCCGGTGTTTGACGTTCCTATCCCGCCGCGTCTCCACCGCAGGATTCCACGGGATGCACCGTTGGGTCTCCATAGACCGCCCCCTGCCAGCCAACCCCGTGCCCGGCAAGGTGAAGTTTCCCTTGGCCGAGGCGCCCATCCCGGCGCGACCAGACCGTACCGTCGCGATCCGTGAACTCTAGGGCGTCGACAAGGACTTGCGCGGGATTGCATCAAATTTTCGGTAGAGGGGCAGCTGGCTTTTCTCCAAACGGTCGAAAATGGTGACCTCGCCGCTGCCAGTGCGCCACTTCTGATACCTCAGCGTCTCCGGCTCGATCACCATGTCCGAGCAAGGCGGCACGCTCGGAAGTTTGTCAAAACAGGCCCAAGTCGCCGACTTCACCGTTGGGCGCTGCTTCAGTTATGGGGGTCATCGGTCCTATCGTCGCGGCGAGCCCGTACGCAGCGGATCATCTCTTCCGCGTACGGCAGGACGATGCAGAGGCCGACTCCGGCGGCGATGGCGCCAAGATAGCCGGCGGACAGCGGGCGCTCCTTGGGAAGAAGCTTCCAGTCGTCGGCTCGGCGGCCGCCCTTGAGGACTTTGCCGACCTGGTCCCAGTGCAGGCAGGTGGTGAAGGCTGCGGCCGTCAGCGGCAACACTTCGAGAAAGCTGTGGATGTGCTGCTCGACGGGCGTGACTTCACGCTTGTCGGTGGCCAGCGACACGTCCCACAGCGCTGTGGCCCCATGCGCGAGAGCGGCGCCGCCCATGAGCGACAGCACCAGCGGATTCACCTTGGCGGTCAGGCCCGCGACCACCGGCAGACCTGCCTCGGTCATCATCAGGGCGTGAACCGCTGATTCGCGCACCCCGCTCGTGTGCTCGATATCGGACTGGCGGTGCATCACCCAGTCGGCGACAGCCGGCACGAACCACAGGGGCATGACGCCGTACAGCAGGAACCTGCGGTTGGCGTTCTCGACGTCCTCGGCGCCCCGCGGAATGCGCAGGGTGGGACCGGAGCGCCAGCGTTGCCAGCGAGTGAACGCGGAACGGCGAACAATACGCATGGATGCCTTTCGTCGGTGACGCGTGCGGTGCAGGCTCCCGCTCGCTCGTCTGACCTTCGCGGGGCCGGACTGCTAAGACGAGCTCCGGTGAAGGCTCCGCCCCGCGGGACGCCCGCGGCCGCCGAGAGTCAGCGCCCGACTGCCTTACGCAGCTGGTCCTTGTTCATCGAGGAGCGGCCCTCGATGTTCTTCTTCTTAGCCTCTTCGTAGAGCTGGTCCCTGGTGGGACCCTGCGCACCGCTGCCGGAGCGCTCGCCACCACGCTGCGACGCGGACTTCTTGTCGCCGGTGGAGGTCTTGCTTGCCGTCTTCGACTCCCCCGACCTCGCACGCTCCTTGTTGACCGTCCGCGCGGCGATTTCCTTCGCCCGCCCCGCAGAAGCACCGCGCTTCTGCGCGCCCTCCTTGATGTGCTCGTACTGACGCTCACGCTTGGAACTGGATCCTGCCGGCATGACAACTCCCACAGCTAAGATGGACGGTCCGCTCTCCGAAAAAACGAGTTCCCGCGCCTGTGCAACCCACACGGCAGGAAACGCACCCTCCACTGCACCTGAAGGCTGGACGGGCCGCGACAGCACAAGGCCGATCGAGCGGTGGCGGCGTCGCAGAGCCATCCGCAACCGGGTCGCCGACGTGCCCCGGCTGGGCAGCAATGAGGACCGCGCGGAGGCATACCGGGAAGGTCACCTGCGCCGGGGCCGAGCGGCCTGGCCACCCGACCGAACCAGACGCAAGCGCGATACGCGCCGACCCCGCAGACAGGAGGAGCAGGGTTCCACTGCTGAGTCTGCGGGGCCGGTGCATGACTCACGTACCCTGCGGTACGTCCGATAAGCCCGATCCCTCCCAACCGCCGCAAAGAGAGCTGCTTTTACACGCCAGGGGGCCCGGCCGTAGCGGCCGGGCCCAGTCATTGCTCGCGCGTGGCGCGCTCCTCGCGCCGGTTGTCTTTCGCCTACCAGCGATACCAGCGGCCCCTACGGCCGCCGCTGTCCGCAGACCGGACGACGAAGCCGAGTAGCCACACGATGAGCACGATCACCGCGATCCACCACAGTGCCTTCAGCGCGAAGCCCGCACCGAAGAGGATCAGAGCCAGCAGAAGAACGAGAAGCAGGGGAACCATCGTTATCAACCTCCTGGCCACCGGATGCCCTTACTTCAGCCCTACAAGCACACAAAATATGAGTTCCTTCCAAGGAATGAGGGGTATATGCGCGCCGCACGTCGTGGACGGTTCCCGCTAAAGCGATGTCGAGGCTTGGATTTGCCGGGACCGTTACGGGGTAGCGCGTACAGCCGACACCCGAGACCGGCAACCGAGGGAGCTCAGTCGCACGACCGCCATCGAAAAGGCCGAGCTCAGGCCGAACAGCGCGCCACCGGCAACGAGGAGCTGAACAGGCGCCCACACAGGCAAGACCGTGGGCGACGCGCATGAGGCCAGTGCGTCGCTGTGAACCAATCACGTTCTCGGAAGTGAGTGACGCCATTACTCCCCGCGGGTGAGCAGTCGCCTCAAGCAGTGGCGGGCCGTTGGTGATTAGTTTCTCCGGTGAACCCCCACCCGCCATCCGAGCGATGCCGCTGACGGTGCGCCCGCACCGGCGCGTTAGGGCCGCTACCTGTCTTGATCAGCTTCATTGCCGATCGAGAGTGATGAGCGCATGCATCCGTTCCACGCGAAGCTTGCCCTGGTGACCGCGGCGGTCGCCGCGCTGCTCGCCCCTGTCAGCTCCACTCCCGCGGCTGCGGCCGCAGCCGCAGTACCCGCCACCGACGTGGCCGGTGCCCCGAGCCTGCGCCGGGATCTTCCCAGCCGCCGCCGGCCGAGGTCGCCCGCAAGGAACTCGGTGAACTCGCCGTCGCCGCTCCGGCCAGCCGCCCGCGGCTTCGTGAAGGCCAACCAGCGCGACCTCCAGGCCCGGTGCAACCTGTCGGTGGCCTCCGTGAACGAGGCCTGCCAGTTCTTCGCGCACGTCGGCTGGATGCGCACCGCCAAGCGAGGCATCCTCCAGCTCAACCCGTGGCTCACGGTGGCCGGTACCTCCGGCGAGCAGGAGAAGTGGCAGAAGCTCTGGACTGACACCAAGGGCCCGGCTTGCGTCATCCCGCACCCCGACTACCCCACCGAGTGGCGCCCGGGGCGGGAGGCGGAGAAGAAGGCCGCCGAGGCCGCGCGCCGCAGATAGAACGTCGTCACGCTTCGGCAGCGGCGGCCCGTACGCAAGGCGAGCGCATGACGTCGCGCGGCATATCCTCGATACAGCGTCGACCTGATCGGAAGTGGCGAGGCTCCGTGAGCAGCGCTTACGTCCCCGGCCCCTGCGACCGAGGCCCCCGTCTCGATCCCCCGTGACGTCCTGCGCCTCCTGGCCCTGGTCGACGTCACCACCGCCGGCCGCCGCGTCCTGGACCAGTTGCTGTACCTCAGCGACCCGGACACCGGCACCGCCGAGATCAGCCAGAACGAGATGTGCGCCGAACTGGGCGCCAGCAAGCCGACCGTGAACCGCGGCTACCCCAGCAACGGCCGGTCGTCGTCGCCGGGCAACCCGGGGCCGGACCACGCTCGTCGACCGCATGGCAGCGGTCCTGGCCCGGTGCGGCGGCGCCGTGCGGGTCGGCCGGGACCTGTACAAGCCGCTCCACCGCCACTACGCCGGCGTCCTGGCGGCCGACGTCCGTACGGCCGGAGCCTTGGTGCGCCCCGACACCGTGCGGTGGCAGGCCGCCGTCGAAGCCCACGTCCGCGAGATGGGCTTCGACGCCGTGGCGGAGTCGGCACTCGCCGACCCGGACGACTTCCGCGCCTCCTCCCGCCCCTACCGGGCGGCCGGCCACCGGATCGAGGTGGTGGTGCTGTGCATCCCGGAGGCCTTGAGCCAGCTCGGCATCGTGGACCGGTTCCTCACCGAGACCGCCGACGGCGGGCGCCGGTAGGTGTCGTGGGAGAACCACGACACCTGCGCGAAGGGCCTGCGCGCCACGCTGGCCGTCATCGAGACCGAGCAGCTCGCCGACCGCGTCACCGTCGTACGGCGCGACGGCACCGCCCTCTACACCAACGAGCTCACCCCCGGCGGTGGCTGGCGGCGCCGTCCGGCTGCCGAGCGGGCGGAGCGGGCGCGGCCGTGGACCGCCCCCGAGACCACCGTCTTCCGCCGCGACCTCGCCCGCACCGACCGCGCGTGCACACCGAACTGGCGGGTGAGGACCGGCGCCTGGCGGTGCAACGCGACAGCGAGCGCACGGCCGCCTGGTCCGAGCCGGTCCGCCGCACCGCCCAGCCCACCCCGGTACCGCCCGGGGGTCGCCTATCACCGGCTGTCAGCCGATGAGCACCGGTGGATCTTCGACGAACTGATCACCCCGACGGCCCTGGCCAATGTCACGCCCCGGGACGACCCGCGCACCGTGTATGTCCTGGGCCAGCCCGGGGCGGGCAAGCTGCTGGCCGCCAGGATGGTCCAGCGGGCGATGAGGACCGGCACGACCAGGCCGGTCGGCGACGACTTCCTGGACGACACCCTCGCCGTCCTTCGCAACAAGGTGGTCACTGAACCCTTCTCATCCTGTGGTTCAAGGCTGATGAGGATGGGCTGGTGGGGGCGTGACGCGGCAGGGCTCCTGGTCGTTCGGTTGGTGATCTCACTCATCAACGCCCGGACGCAGGAGCCCTGTTGGTCCCGTATCGGTCAGACGCTTGTCCGGAAAGCGCCATGCCCCTGTCGATCCCGTGAACGATAGGCGGATGGCGTCTCAGGCCAGAAAGCGAAAAGGACTCGTAGCGCGCCCTGGAGCGGGAGCATCGCAGGGTCGCTCACAGGTCACCACCAAGATCCACCGGGTGCTCCCTATGGAGTGCGGCCTTGGCACCGCGGCTGGAGCTGACCAGGGCTGCTGTGGAAGCGGCAACGGTGACGGTGAGTATGGGCATCGTGACCAGCTGGGCCGCGTCATCGGTATTCATGGTCAACGCCGCGACGCAGGCGATGCCTGTCGTGGCCACGGCGAACGCCACCGCAACCCCGGACAGGGCAAGCAGCCGCAAGACCTTGGCAGATGGTCGGAACCGGGTGACGGCGACGGCCGGTGCCACCGCCATGGTGATGAGGAACGCTGCCGGCCCAAGCACCGCCAAGGCTCCGACCCAATAGGAGATCGGGTCGATGGAGGCGTACGCCAGGAGGAACGGCGCGATCAGCCACGTGGGCAGCGTCGGGGCAAGAGCCACCAGCGGGCGCCACGCGGCCCGGTTGCCGGTTCTGGAAGTTTCCGCGAGGAGGGCGAGGGCGCCAGCCAGCAGGATGAGCCCAGCGCCGTACATGGCGTACTGAGCAACGTCGAGCAGTCGGCGCACCAGGTCCGGAGTCAGCCCGGGTTCCTCGGAGAGGATGAAGTCCAGCATCGGCAGGGCATACAGTGCGGCGCACCAGGTGACCCAGGTAGTGGCGACGCTTGCCTGCATGCGGCGCCGGCGCCGTTCGGCGGACTCTTCGGGCATCACCGGGTGAAGCCACGCCCGCAGCGCGCCGACAAGAAGGTCCGCGACGATGCTCGGGCCGGCGCCGGTGTCCTCGACCAGTGCTTCAAGCTCGCAACCGTAGCGCTCCCGGAACGAGGGAGGATATGACCGCAAGGCCACCCGGGCCGCCATGTTGATCACGCGTTTGCCACCCCCAGTCGGGTCAACCCGGTGCGTGCGAAGCGAGCCATCGCCCGGAGCCTGTCGTTGAGCACGGTCTGGCCTTCCGCGGTGATGCGGTAGGGCCGCCGGCGCTCGTCCTCGTCCAGCGGCGCGACCAGGCCGCTTTCCTCCAGCCGCGCGATGGCGGCATACAACGTGCCCGGCCCCAGCCTGATGGACGTCTGCTCCTCGACATCCTTGGTGATCGCGTAGCCGTGCTTGGGGCCGTCGGCCAGGCTGGCCAGGATCAGCAACGCGGGTTCCGCCCATCCGACACGGTCCCGTTGACGCGGCATCAGGCACCTCCTTCATCCTCCCGACTATTACGTTATACGATACTGTGCTGTACGTAGTACTAGTCGAGTCCGGCAGGACCCGGGCACGATGACTCTCGCAGCGCCCCGCCCGTCGTGGAGGCCACGCTGACCAGCGGCAGATCCACCTGGCCCCCGGCGTGCCGCTTCAGTGAAACCCTTCTCGTCCTGAGGTTCGGGGCTGTTGGAGAACGGCTGGTGGGGGTTCGTGACATGGCAGGGCTCCTGGTCGTTCGGCTGATGAACTCACTCATCAACGCCCGGACAGAGGAGCCGTGTTGGTTCCGTATCGAGCCATGCTTGACGTCCCACATGAGGTCGTCGAGTACGTCTCGTGGCTCATCTACGCCCGAAGGCGGGAACTGCGCTCGCGCTGGCGGCGGCTGAGCTGCTTCCAGCAAGCCGTCCTCGTGCTGGTGCACCTGCGCAAGAACGAGACACAGCAGCAGGTGGGAGTCGGGTTCGGCGTCTCCACCGCCACCGCCGGCCGGTATGTGACCGAGGCCCTCGACGTCCTGGCCGATCACGCTCCCACCCTGCTGGACGCGCTGCACCACCATGACCCGAGCGAGCTCCTCCTCATCCTGGACGGCACCCTGATCAGGACTGACCGCGTGGCCGTCGACGAGCCCTACTACTCGCAAAAGCACCGTCATCACGGGATGAACGTGCAGGTCCTGGCCCGCCCGAACGGCACTGCGCTGTGGTTCTCACGCGCTCTGCCCGGGCGGACCCACGACCTCACGGCCGCTCGCGCTCACGGAGTGATCCAAGCGTGCCTGACCAGGCAGATCCTGGTGCTCGCCGACCGCGCGTACCGCGGGGCCGGCGCAACGGTCCGCACCCCCTACTACGGCCGCGACCTACCCGAGAAGTACGCCCAGTTCAACCGGGACCACGCTCAGCTGCGGGCACCCGGCGAGCGAGCCTTCGCCCGTCTAAAGCAATGGTGGATCTTCCGCAAGGCCCGCTGCAGCCCGAACCGGATCAGCCGGACCGTCGCCGCCGTTCACGCCATCGAGACCGCCTGGCGATCAGGATGAGAAAGCTTCACTGCCATCAGCCACCTGTTCCCGGTGGCCGAGGCCGTCGACGACGTCCTGCTCGTCGACAAGACCGCCCAGGATTCCACGGCCACCTGGCTCACACCGCAAAAACGCACCGCACTCATCCACGACGGGATCCGGCGCCTGCTGGCACACATCTGAGCAGTACCGGGCCGCCACCAAAGTCGCCAAGGAGCCCATCTTCCGGTCCCCGGGCAGCCTCATCGGGCACCGGTGGCTCCTCTTCCGGTGACCGGCGGGCCCGGCACTTCCTTCCCGGCGCATCAGGTCGCCCCTGCATGCCTGCGGACAGCGCTGACAAGCACTCGGCTCAGCGTCGACCGCAGCCTTCCACCCGACGGCGCCGCAGCAGGACCGGCCGGTGCCAGGCCCTCCCCCGTAACCCGGCGCAAGAGTGCTCCTGCGAGCAGCCGGGCCGTCGAGGAGCACACTCCCTTCCAGCGAACTTGCTGACGCTCGCACCCGACGCGGGCTTCCGGCTCCGCCGTGCCCGCCTCCCCTGGCATGACGCCGCGTCACGGCCCTGACGACGGCCGGGGATCGCGCAACCACCGGGATCCTCACCGCCTGGCAGCACAGCCGGAACACCGACGAAGTCCTGTGGCAACTCCCCCACCAACAGGCCTCAAGTCATCCCGCTGCACGCCCCACGCAGCCCCACTCATTGGAACAGTGAAGCTCAGGTCGAGAACTAGACATCACTCAAGAAGAGCAACAGACTCCACCCATCCGTACTATCTCTGCCTCGGGCCACACGCAGCAGTCATCTCCACCTGCCGCTCGCATCCCAACCCGAAAACACAGGCGTGGCTCTCTGCGCCTGCGCCACACGTGCTGCACGCCCGGCCACGCAACCGAAGGAAAGGTCCACCATGTCCATCACGATCGGCACTGAACTGACATCGCAGTACGCCGCACAGGTAACCAGCGACCTCGAACGCAACACCAAAGAGCAGGAACGTATCAGCGCGGAGATCACCGCACTGCAGGAGCAGCTGGCCGCGCTGCAGCACGACCACTCCGTGCTGATGCAGGTGCAGCAGGTCCTTGGGCATTCGCCGGCGCCGGCTCAGCCCACAGCCGGTTCGGACGGCGCGGCAGTGCCTGCTCCGCGCAAGAAGGCCTCTGCTGAGCCCGGCCAGGGAAAGCAGACGCGCGCGAAGAAGGCAGCCGGCACACAGGACTCCACCACTGGCAAGAAGTCGGCGGCCAAGAAGCCCAGCAACAAGGACGCAGCCGCGAAGACGGCCCAGCCCACGCTGGTCCAACTCGTCCGCAGCCACCTCACCGAGCAGAGCGAACCGCACTCCGCGGCCGAAGTCGCCAGCGCACTCGGCCAGGCCCATCCCGAGCGCGGCATCAAGACCACCGTCGTGCGTACCACCCTCGAAGGACTCGTGGCCAAGAACCAGGCCCAGCGAACCAAGCAAGGTAGCTCCGTCTTCTACACCGCCCCCGGTTCGGCCGAGTAGACGGCCGCACCGGCGAACGACGCGCAGTCGTCGGAGCAAGCCGAGTGAGCTGCTGACAGCACCCGGAAGACGGCGCTGGCCCGCCGGTGCGGGTGCGTTGGCCAGCAGCGCGCTTCGGTCTCCGCACGGATCATCCTGACGAGCTCGTCACCCGCCAGGCCCTCGCTCACTGGACCAAAAGAAGGCAAGAGGCGGCGGGTGCCGCAGACGCCTTCAACCGGCCTATCGGCGACATGGTGCGAGTACCGGGCCGCGACCACCTCTCCATCTGTGTAGTGCGCCAAAGCGTCGCCTACTGGCAGGAGCGGGCGGGTGAGGCGTCAGGTACGGACGGATGACACCAACCGGCCCGGAACCGGTCTGCGAACTGCAGATCCAAGCGGGTCGTAAAAGTCCGCCCCCAGAGCAGGTACCCGCAGCCGCCCAACAACGGCAAGCCCTACGACTGCGATGAGTATCCGTTCGCATCGACCCAGGAAGGCGCGCACTTCCAGGAGCTGCACCGAGGCCCGACCGACCCGGACCGGGTCTGGAACTTCTCGGTCAAGTACGTCCCTCGTTCCGAAAACCGAGGAGCCGGCGCCGACCTGAAGAACTGGTACTACTGGGACCACATCCTGGCCTCAGACTCCTTCTGGGTTGAGATCGACAACTGACCGACGGCATGCCCCCGGGCCTTGTTGGACGACTCTCTGTATCAGCACAAACGCGCAGGTCGGCGACAGTCACGGTGGACATAAGCGCTGATCTTGATGAGCAGTCTGATCTTGCTTCGTCCACGACGACGCGGTGTACACAGGGCGGAGGTGCGAGGCCAAGTGGGAGATCGTGGCGCGCTCAATTCTGGTGCGTCCTGGGAGTCCAGTTGCCGCCTCCTCCGGAGCCGTACCGGGTGACCGAGCTGTAGCCGGTCATGCCGGCAGGGCCCGACCGCACTCGCGGTCGGGCCCTTGGTCAAGCGGCTGGAGGTTCCTCCGTCTCCGGTGGTGCGGGCCTGTCCGGCGGATCATTGCCCGCGGCAGGTGAGCCCGGGCAGTAATCCACCGGACGCGACTGGGAAGCGGGCGTCATGCCATGGAGAACTTGGCGACGTACTCGTCGAAGGGCTCGATGCCGACTTCCGCACGGAGTTCGTCCATGCGCTCGGGCTCTTCACAGGGCCACGGAATCGGCGCCCCGTCCTTCACGCCGGCGATCTGAGTGCCGTAGACCTGCTTGCGGCCTTCATTGACCAGCGTGCGGTCGAGCAGAAAGGCCAGCTCGCGTGGGCTGGCCGAGCCTGCTGACACTGCCTGCTGCATCAACTGGAGGGCACGACGCTGGACGTCGAGCTGCCGGTCGGCGTGCTGGGCGATCAGCCATGCCGCGCGTGCGGCCTCCTCGCCGACAAGTTCCGCCGTTGGCCAGCCGTATTCCTCCATGATCTCGCTGAGTCGGTCACCGTGCCGTGCGGTCAGCCGGCGCCACGCCAGCTGTTCGTCGGGGTCATCACTGTTCGCGCGGAATGCGGACTGGTGATCGGCCGCAGCCATGTCCGTGAGTTCCGCCGTCAGCGCGGCAACGTCGTGCGCCACTCTCAACTCCAAGGTCAGAACCGTGCTTTGTGTCCGCCCGCAAGCCTAGAGGTGCAAAACGGATGTAAAGATCATTCCGGAGAACGGTGACAGGCGCCTCGCCGCACCGGGATAATGGATCTACCCCCGGAGCCAGAGCCGGATCGCTGCGACGGTCACGGTGCCCTGGAAGACATAGGCACGCTTGTCGAACCTCGTGGCCACGGTTCGGAAGTTCTTGAGGGCGTTGATTGTCCGCTCGACTTCGTTCTGCGCTTGTAGATCGTCTTGTTGAAGCTGGTGGGCCGTCCGCCCTTGCTGCCGCGGCGTTGGCGGTTGGCCCGCTGGTTCCTCGGCTCGGGGATGGTGTGCTTGATCTGCCGTCTTCGCAGGTAGCGGCGGTTACGGCGGGAGGAATAGGCCTTGTCGCCGCCGAGGTGGTCAGGTCGGGTGCGGGGGCGTCCGCCGCTGAGCCGGCCGACATGTATGCGTTCCATGACGGGGATGAGTTGCGGGGCGTCGCCCCACTGGCCCGGAGTGATCAGCAGGGCTAGAGGGCGGCGTCCGCCTTCCCCGGCGAGGTGAATCTTGCAGGTGAGCCACCCCGGGAACGTCCGAGCCCCTCATCGGGGCGGTGCTGCCGGGGCATGCGTCTCTTCCCGGCACCCGCGGTGGTTTCTTGCGTGCTCCGGCGGCGTGCTGGTGGGCTCGGCAGGTGGTGGAGTCCACGCTCACCATGGACCAGTCGATACGGCCCACGGCGGCCGCGTCGGCCAGGACCGCTGCGTAGACCTTGTCCCACGTGTCGGCCGCCGACCAGCGTCTGTGCCGCTCGTACACGGTCTTCCACTTACCGAACCGCGCCGGCAGATCCCGCCACGGCACCCCGGTCCGGTTCCGGTACAGGATCCCGTTGATGATCCTGCGGTGACTGGCCCAACGCCCACCGCGCAGCCCAGGACTTGGGCAGATGCGGCTTGAGCCGGACCCATTCCTCGTTCGTGAGATCCCCTCGCCCCATGGACATGCCAACGCACCAGAGCGCGAGAAGTCACATGATCTGCCGGACAGGCCCTAACGGGAGGGCGGCACCCGGAATTGAAACAGGTACAGGGGAGGATCGTGCAGCACAGCGCTGCAGCGTGGTTGGTTGAAATCGCGCTTGCCCTCAGGGTGTTCGGCCCCGGATATGATCGAGCCGCGATGTGCTGGCCTTCTTCGACCGTCCCGGTATGTCCAACGGCCCCACGGAGGCGATCAACGGCCGCCTCGAACTCCTCCGTGGATCCGCGCTCGGACTCCGCGACCTGCCCAACTACATTGCACGGTCACTGCTCGAGACCGGCGGATTCAGGCTGCAACTGCCCCTTCCATCGTGAAGAGTCCACTTGAAGACCGGTCAGTCCACGAGTAGCACGAGTTTGCCGCGGACAGTCCCGGCTTCGCCGACGCGGTGCGCGTGGGCCACCTCGGTCAAGGGGAAGGTCTGGCCGACCTGGACGGAGAATCGTCCACTTTCGGCCATGTGAGCGACCTGCGTCAGCGCGTAGGTGGCGCGGCCGGTGTCGCCGCGGCTGACGCGGATGCCCGTCTGCTGCGCGCCTTTGAGAGGAGGGCTCGAACCGGGACCGGAACGACGGCGGCCGGCTCGCGGTCGGTCAGTCGCCGTACTCGTAGGCGTCGGTAGTCAGGTCCATGGAGCCGGTGCACAACTCGTGGCGGGTCCGCAGCCAGGCGCGGCCCGCGAGTGGCGACGTTGGTCGGGATACCCCCGGATTGGGCCTGGCCTGCTGAAATTTCGGTTCTGCTGGTGCGGGGTCCCCCGTTGCAGGGGCGGTGCTTCATCCGGGTGAACGGCTCCGTGTTGCTGGATCTTGGCTGTGGTGGTGCCTATTGACTGGGTGCGTACGCCAGGCCTTCCAGGAGGACCACCATGTTTGGCAGGACTTTTCTCGCCGCCACGGCACTTGCCGCTAGCGCTCTGACCGTTCCGGCAACGCTTCCTCATGCCCACGCCGCAGCACGACGCATCGTGAAGCTGAGCAACGCCGACAGCGGCAGGACCGTCTTCGTCACTCTGGGCGAAAAGGTCGAGGTCAATCTGAAAGCCAACTCAGGTAACGGGGTGAAGTGGGTGTGGGATGTACCCGTGACCTCCGCCCCCCATGTACTGCGACGGGTTTCAGGAGGCACCGCTCCCAGAGGCGACGCTCGAGCCACCTTCCGAGCCGAAGAGCTCGGAAGGAGCACCATCATCGCGCCCAGCCGCTGCGTAGTCACAGCTCCTGGACACGTCTGCCCCCACCTCGGTGTTCTTTGGAGGGCCACCGTCGACGTCTTCTGACGGCTTGGCCCTGAAGGGCAGCAACGTGGGAGAGTCAGCCGTCCCGCGATGTCGGCACGCGTAGAGCGCGAACCGGTCGACGTCCAGGACGTCCTGCCGTGTCCGCCGACTCCTGGAGCTGGGCGTCCAGGTGTGCGGCGGCCCGGCGCTCGCGCCGGCCCTAGGTGTATTGACCTGAAGCGTTGTTCACGCGGCTGATCGGTGGGTGGCCGCCGAGTGCGGTGTGGCAGCGGTGATGGTTGTAGGTGTGCAGGAAGTCT
>NZ_JBVIEB010000025.1:71796-88822 GCF_055572075.1 Streptomyces sp. NPDC030820 | reverse complement strand
CCAGGGTCCCTGGCCGCTGTGCCGTTCGGGGCCGCGCGGTGCGCGGCCGGGCGGCTGGCGGGGTGTCAGGTGCGGCTAGTGGCGCCAGCTGTAAGGGAGTTGGGGAGTGCTCCGCACTCCTGGGCGGGTCCGCTGCGCTCCCCCGCCTGACGGTCCTTCCGGCTGCGCCTCCAGAACCGTTGGGGCCCGCTGGCGCGGGCCGGGCTGGCTACGAGGGGTGGGGGGGCGCTCGTTCGTGTCGGGTTCCAGTGTACATGCTGCATCAGATTTATGCAGCATGTACCGTTGGCGAAAACACGGGACACCTCCCAACCGCATGGGCGGGGTCGTGAAGGAGGGGACGACTTGAATTTGTTGAGCGTCGAAATGCGCCTCAAGGTGCGGGAGGAAATCCAGCGTGAGGTTACCGGATTGACGGCGGAGCAGATCCACGAGCGGCTGGTGGGTGCGGGTGGCCTGGAAAGCCGCGAGGACCAGCCAAGGCCGCTGAACGCAGAGGAGCGGCTGGCTGCTGTTCGGCGGAACGAGCTGAGGCGCATCTGGGACTTGATGGGCGGCACGGCGTGGGACGCCTACTCCCCCGAGCGCGACGCGCAGGCGGACCGCTGGCGCCAGGCGCTGCGGGACCGTCAGGAAGGTGCAAGCGGTGGGGCGGTGGAGTCTGAGTCCGGGCTGATCCGCTATCGGATCGTGGCGCAGCGGACCGACCCGGCGCACCCCGGAGCCTCGGTGGTGACGAACTACACCTACGCGCGGTCCGTTGAGGAGGCCGTGGCAAAGGTGCGCCGGGCGAAAGAGAAGCCGGGTGGCCTGTACGGGGACCAGGGCCTGTACCGCGTCGTGGAGGCCGTCGAGGAAAGCCCGCAGAGCGAGGCACGTCAACTGCAGGGCGCCCGCGGGCGGTTCCTCACTGCAGTCATGGAAGCCGCTGTTGCCGCGCTGGACGACCAGCCAGCGTCTGCGCGCACGGAGCTGGTCGGCGCCCTGTCCGAGTTCTTCTTCGATACCGTCTTCACGCGCGCCATCGTCTCCCCCGACAGCGGAGAGGAGCACGCTCAGTCGTACGCCAGGGACGGGGAGGTGCTGTCCCGCCTGCTCCTGGCTCACCTCGCCGACCACGGCCTGGACCTGGTGGAGGCAAGCGCCCGCACCGGCGAACTGCGCGCCCTGCCCGATCTGCACAGGGGTGTCGGCCGGCCTTCCCTTCGTGGCCAGGAGAGTGAGGCGCCGGCGGAGCTCATCGAGCGCGTCCTCGCCGTGTGCGAGCAGCACTATGCCGCCGTGACCGGCACCAGTTCCAAGCAGTGGGACCAGGAGTCGGCCCGGGAGCTCGTGGACATCGCCCTGCGGACCGTGCACCTGGCGGAGCCGGAGACCTACCCGCAGGCACTGGACGCGTACCTGCACGAGCACCGGGCGCGGCTGGAGCGGCTGTGGCATCGCTACGGGCCCGGCGGCATGCTCGCGGACGAGCTCGTGCTGATCGACCTGCCCGGCTGCTTTGCACTGTGCGAGAGGATCGAGACGACCCCGCTCTGGCTCGAAGGGATCTGGGCGAAGCACGGCCAGGATGAAACCGCACTGGAAAGGCTTCACGACAGCTGGCTGTACGACACGGGAGAAAAGGATGGTCGATGAGCAGGATTCCGCTCAAGAAACACCAGATCGACCAGAAGTCGGCCTTTCGTAGGTGGGTCGGATTCCCTGCAAGGTCATCTGTGCCCCCTCAGGGTGCCCGTGGCACGATCGTGTCAGCGACCGGCTCTGGAAAAACGATCATGGCCGCCGCGAGCGCACTGGAGTGCTTCCCCGAGGGCCGGATCCTCGTGACCGTGCCCACCCTGGACCTGCTCGTGCAGACCGCCCAGGCCTGGCAGGCCGTGGGTCACCGCTCCCCCATGGTCGCGGTGTGCTCGCTGGAGAACGACCTGGTGCTGAACGAGCTGGGCGTGCGCACCACCACCAACCCGATCCAGCTCGCCCTGTGGGCTGCCCGCGGGCCGGTCATCGTGTTCGCCACGTACGCCTCTCTCGTGGACCGCGAGGACTTCGATGACCCGATGGGTCAGGGACGCACTCGCGGGCCGCTGGAGGCCGCTCTGGCGGGCGGAGAGCGCCTGTACGGACAGCGGATGGACGGCTTCGACCTGGCGATCGTGGACGAAGCGCACGGCACCGCCGGTGATCTTGGCCGTCCGTGGGCGGCGATCCACGACAACGCCCGCGTCCCGGCCGACTTCCGGCTGTACCTCACCGCGACCCCGCGCATCCTGGCCTCGCCCCGGCCGCAGCGCGGGAAGGACGGCCAGGAGTTGGAGGTCGCGAGCATGGCCGACGACCCGGACGGCACGTACGGGTCATGGCTGGCCGAACTCGGGCTCTCTGAGGCGATCGAGCGGGAGATCCTCGCCCCGTTCGAGATCGACGTCCTGGAGATCCGCGACCCCTCGCCCGTGCTCGGGGAGTCGGAGGAGGCGCAGCGGGGCCGGCGCCTGGCCCTGCTGCAGACCGCCCTCCTGGAGCACGCGGCGGCGTACAACCTGCGTACGGTCATGACCTTCCACCAGAAGGTCGAGGAAGCCGCCGCCTTTGCGGAAAAGCTGCCGGAGACGGCAGCCGAGCTGTACGTCAACGACGCCTCGGACGACGACCTGGCGGCCGCGGGCCGGCTCCCGAAGTCGTCGATCGACGCCGAGTTCTACGAGCTGGAGGCCGGCCGCCACGTACTCCCGGACCGCGTGTGGTCGGCGTGGCTGTGCGGCGACCACCTCGTATCCGAGCGGCGCGAAGTGCTGCGCCAGTTCGCCAACGGCATCAACGCCTCGGGCCGGCGGGTCCACCGCGCGTTCCTGGCGTCCGTGCGCGTGCTCGGGGAAGGCGTGGACATCACCGGCGAGCGGGGCGTGGAGGCGATCTGCTTCGCCGACACCCGCGGCTCCCAGGTCGAGATCGTGCAGAACATCGGCCGGGCGCTCCGGCCCAACCGCGACGGCACCACCAAGGTCGCCCGCATCATCGTGCCCGTCTTCCTCCAGCCCGGCGAGGACCCGACCGACATGGTCGCCTCCGCCAGCTTCCGCCCCCTCGTAGCGGTGCTCCAGGGCCTGCGCTCCCACGATGAGCGCCTGGTCGAGCAGCTTGCCTCCCGCGCCCTCACCCACGGGCAGCGCAAGGTGCACCTCCGGCGTGACGAAGACGGGCGAATCGTCGGGGCCGACGGCGAGGTGGGCGAGGACCAGGAGCACGACGACACCGACGGTGCGGTCGAGTCGGCGCTGCTGCACTTCTCCTCTCCCCGGGACGCAGCCACCATCGCGGCGTTCCTGCGCACGAGGGTGTACCGGCCGGAGTCCCTGGTGTGGCTGGAGGGCTACCAAGCCCTGCTCCGCTGGCGGGAGGAGAACAAGATCACCGGCCTCTACGCCGTGCCCTACGACGTTGAGGTCGAGGTGGGCGTGACGAAGGCGTTTCCGCTGGGGCGGTGGGTGCACCAGCAGCGGAAGGCGCTGCGCGCCGGTGAACTCGATCCCCACCGCATGGAACTGCTGGACGCGCCCGGGGCCGGGATGGTCTGGGAACCGGGCGAGGAAGCCTGGGAGACCAAGCTCGCCGCGCTGCGGTCCTACCGGCGGGCCACGGGACACCTCGCTCCCCGGCAGGACGCGGTCTGGGGCGAAGGCGAGGCAATGGTGCCCGTCGGGCAGCACATGGCCAACCTGCGGCGCAAGGGCGCGAAGAACGGCCTAGGCAAGGACCCGAAGCGGGCGGAGCAGCGTGCGGCGCAGCTCACCGCGATCGACCCGGACTGGGACTGCCCGTGGCCCCTGGACTGGCAACGCCACTACCGCGTCCTCGCCGACCTCGTCGACGCCGACGGCCATCTGCCCGACATCGCACCCGGGGTGCTCATGGACGGCGACGACATCGGACGGTGGCTCCAGCGGCAGAAGCAGCCGGGCACCTGGGCGCAGCTGTCGACCGAGCAACAGGAGCGGCTGTCCCGGCTGGGCATCACGCCCGCTGAGGCTCTGTCTCCCGCTGCGGCGGCCACGCGTGCGACGAAGGGCCCGAACAAGGCGCAGCAGCCGTTCCAGCGCGGCCTTGCGGCCCTCGCACAGTGGGTGGAGCGAGAGGGCGTGGACCGGCCGGTGCCGCGCGGCCACAGCGAAGAAATCGTGGCCGACGGCGAGAGTGAAGCGGTGATCGTGAAGCTGGGCGTATGGGTCTCCAACACCAAGATGCGTCGCGACAAGCTCACCCCTGAACAGCTGGACGCACTACGAGAACTCGGCATGCAATGGGCCTGATGCTTCGCTAGCCAGCCGGGCGGTGAATCGGATGGTCACCGAAGTACACGGCCAGGCCCCAGGACAAGCGTCTTGGAGTGGGCCTCGTGCCATCAGCCCATGGTTGCCGCTGGCCGAGGCCCGGAAGGGTCTCCTGTTGACAATCGCAGCCGCCCAGCCCGCCGGTCGTCAGCTCCGGCGCAGGGCGAATGCCACGGCGAACGCGGCAATCAGCGCCGAGGCCACCCCGCCCACCGCCCCGATCGGCCCGGTCAACGAGGGGTGGACGAGGCACAGGTAGAGCGTGGCGGCCAGGACCAGGACGAAGACGATCCCCAGCACCAGAAGCAGCACGGGGTCCATGCTCGAGGGCTGCGTGGCCGACGGCTGCTGGGACTGGTTGGTACCGCTGGACATGAGGGTTTCCTCCCTGGGATGCCTGCGGACGGTCCGCAGGCGGAACGCGGAGCACGAGGCGCCCACACCCCGTGCGTCGCGGGGTGCCAGACGGACAGCAGAGTGCGAGATGGCGGGGTTGCGGCCCGCAAGTCGGCCGGGATCACCGCCCAGCAGCTGCGGCCGTCTTCCTGGGCTTGCGCGGCCGTGTGATGGCGGTGCGTTGGTACTGGTGGACCATGGTGAAGCCGAGCGGGGAGAGCGGGGCCTTGGTGCGGTGCTCGCGTCGCTCGACGAGCCCAAGGGCGACGAGCTTCTTCAGCCCGCGTTCGTGAGTGTCGGGGGACCAGCCGTACCACTCGGGGGCTTTCTCCGCAGGGAAGGTCGACCAGTTCTTCTCGCGGGCGACAACCAAGAACAGGGCCAGGGCCGGCAGATCCAGGACCTCGTCACGGCCCAGCGTCCAGAACGTGGTTGGGATCTGCAGGAAACGGTTCTCCTCCGTGTCGCCCACGGGGCGGTCGTAGGACTTCCCGCTGCCGTCCTCGCGCAGGAGAGTGACCGTGATCATGGTTCCGCTGCGGCTGCACTCGATCAGCTTCCGCGCCTGCAGCCGGCGCAGAGCCCGCCACGCACCGGTACGGGCGGACTGGTCGGTCGCGGTCTCGTGGATGTCCATCAGCCGCGCCCACACCGCGCTGTCGTGCGTGGTCGACCAGCCGTTATCCCCGTTGCTGCACGCGGCCACGATGATCAGGTAGGCCTTGAGGCCTCGCAGGTCCCTGCCGGTCACGAAGTCCTTCAGGGGCCCATGGCGGCTGGCGGCCCCCTTGTTCGCCTGGACGAAGGTCTTACGCAGGGGCACGTTGACCCGGATCGAACGGGTGAGGACCGCCGTACGAGTGTCCCGCCCAGTCGCGGTCGTCTCCTGCATGTCCCGCTTGGCGGGCGTCGTCGTCTTCATGCACCAGAAGGTAGCCAGCTGGGCCCACTGATCCCAAACGATCCAGCCTACCGATGTCTGATGCATCAGCGGCTGATCATGGACGTCCCAGCGGGTGTATGTGAGAGCCGCTGAAAGGGCCATGTGACAGATCCAGGTGAGAGACCCAGGTGAAAGGTCAACTGGGATAACTACTGTTTAGGATGGGGTACGCCTCAGCTCCTCAATCCGCATGCCCGGCCGCCGCCGTCCCAGCACGACGGCGGACCCGACCGACCACCTCGCTCTTCCGGCCGCCGACCCCGCTTCGCACCCCTGGCCCCGTTCCGCCAACGCCGACAGCACGGGGCCGCAGACGGTCTTTTGAGAGCCTTTCAGGCACTGCTCCAAAGAGGAGGCCGTTTCCTGATCGGAGGCGCCCAGCGAGCCGTACAGCGACTCCTTGGCCAGCAGTCGTTCTATGCGCACCTCGGCCAGGCCTGTGGGGCGGGAGGGGCTCACGTACGGATGGACGGAACAGGCCTGGAACTACATCGGCGAGGCCACCGAAGAGTTCCGGGCGCCGGAGTTGACGGGCGCGCAGACGAACAGTCGACGGGGCTCGCGACGGTTCAGGATCTACAGGTCGAACTCGAGGTGCTCGATATCGGTGAAGCGGACCTCCTCCAGCTGGCCGGCGCGCCGACCCATGTCCTGGAAGTACACCTCCTTGAGTGCTTCGGCGGCGATCTGCTGGAGCTGCTGGTCGCTGGCGCCCTGCTCCTGGGCGTCGAAGAGGCGGGCGGCGTAC
The DNA here is from genome assembly GCF_055572075.1 of Streptomyces sp. NPDC030820. Lineage (NCBI taxonomy): Bacteria > Bacillati > Actinomycetota > Actinomycetes > Kitasatosporales > Streptomycetaceae > Streptomyces > Streptomyces sp. NPDC030820. The sequence goes on along the minus strand of NZ_JBVIEB010000025.1, from coordinate 82,407 downwards.
TGCGGCGGCAGCGCCACGGTCAAGTGCCGGAGGCGGTCCTCGTCCGTCGTCCCGATCGGCGCGGTGTAGCCGATCCGGGCTCGGGTGTCGATGACGATGCCGCCGGTGGTCGCCGCCTTCTGTCGCGCCCTGGCGCGGATCTGCGGCTGCCACCGCTTCTTCACCTCGCCTTCCAGGCGGGCGGCGAGGTCCGGGCGGGGCTTCTTGATCTGGTCTTTCACGTACCGCTCGACCGTGCGCTGCGAGATCCGCAGCATCTGGGCGACCGCTTTGGTGCCCTTGAGCTGCTTGACCAGGTACCGCATCTGCGCGGGCGCGCTCTTGGGCGCCGGGCGGGTGAACGCCTTGTGCACCGCGGCGTCCAGGCCGTCGCCGAACATGCTCATCGCGCTCTACCTACTCCCCGGTGTCCTGGTCGGTGACGGTGCCGTCCTTGATGTACCGGGCGAGGTTGAGTTCCGGGGTGTTGAACTGCTCGCGGACACCCTCGCCCCACAGCACGCTCTGGGTGCCCTCCCACTTCACCAGGCCCGGGTTCACTCCGAGTTTGAAGCCGCCGGGCAGCGGCTTGCCGTCCCGGTAGGGCAGGAAATCCAGCGGCGACGGCCCGTCGGAGGCGTAGACGGCGCAGTCCGAGAGGACGGCCACCGGGTACTGCCCGGTGAAGGCGGCGTGCTTGACGATCTTGCGGTGCATGTTGATCCGGGTCCGGGAGATGACGGCGGCGCGGATGTCCGGGCGCCAGGTGGGCCGGGCGATGGCCCGCCACGGCTGCCCGGGCTTCCAGCCCTCCCCGCGCGGGCGCTCGCGCAGCTTGCCGATGCCGCCCTTCACGGTCGCCTTGATCGCGGACACCACGATCGCCAGCTGCGGGTCACGCTGCCGGTAGCCGTCCATCGCCTTCAGGAACTCTTCCGGCGGCAGGTCTGCGTGCACGCCGAGGTCGGCCATCGTGGCGATGTAGGCATCGCGCAGCCGGTTGTACCAGGCGTCCAGGTAGCGGCCGTTGTCGTGACGGACGTACGCCTCGATCGGCGTGACGTCGTAGCCGAGCTCCACCGCGTACGCCACGGTCGGCGTGGCGTACCAGGCCGGGCCCGTCGGGCTCTCGCCTTTCGGTGTGAACGGGCTCGGCAGCAGCGCGCCATCCAGCTCCGCCCACTTGTCCTTGGCCACCTTCACGCGGGACAGGTCGACATGGGAGAGGTCGACCAGCCAGGAACCGGGCAGTTTCGCGTCGAAGACGGGGTTCTTGACGTGCGTCGGCGCGCCCAGGCCGACCGTGAGGCCGTTCGCGCCGGCGGCGAAGGCCATGTTCACGTCGATGCCCACCAGGTGAGGGCGAAGGCATTCGGCGTCGGTGAGCGGGCGCGCCCAGTCGTACGCCTCCTCCACCAGGACCTCGGCCGGGGTGCGGTGGTGGAAGCGCGGCAGGTCCGCCAGGACCGGGTGCCCGTCGGGTGCCTCGCACGGCGCGCAGTCCACCGGATCCTTGCCCAGCGAGCCGGGGTTGTGCTCGGAGTGCCGCCTGCCCGTCGCGTCCGGTTCCGAGGCGCGGGTCGGCGGGTGCAGCGCAGTCATCAGTTCCAGACCGGTCACGGCGGTCGATCCGCGCGGCGTCATCACGCGGGCCGCATACGTGCCCAGCAGCCGGGCCAGGTCCGCCGCCGGCAGTTGCCCCGCGTCGGCCCAGTGCCGGGTGTCGAGCGCGTCCCACGACGGGATGCACAACTGCACGCAGGATCGCTCCGCGCCCTGTGCGGGGCGGTAGATCCTCGCCCACGGCCCGAACCCGCGCTTCGTCAGCTGCCAGTGGGCGCGCGTCAGCTGCTTGATGACCTTGTGGCCCTCCGGCAGCCGCCCGGCCAGGCGCTCCTGTTGTGTGAGCGTCACGGGCAGGCCGTAGTACTCGCACGCCACCTCGGTCAGCACGATCAGCGGGTCGGCGTCCTTGCCCGGCCCGGACAACTTCGGCTGGCCGAGCCGCCCTTCGCGCAGAGTCCACTCCACCAGGGCCGGGATCGACTTCGCCGGTACGTCCAGGACCAGGCCGCCGACGCAGTACGCCAGCACCTGGCCGTCGGCAACGTCGACGACCGCAAGCGGACCGTTCTCGAAACGCGGATCGGCGCCGCCCCCCGGGGTGCCTGCGGTGGCGGCCTTCTTCGCGGCCGGGCGCCGCGACGTCGGCCTGGTCGTGACCGCCGGGCGCGGTACAGGGGCAGCGGGGCGCGTGTTCGCGGGCTCCGCAGCCGGGACTGTGGGTGTGGTGCGGGCTTGGGCCGGTTCAACTGCCGATGGCGCAGGAGCGGCCGCAACGGCAGGAGTCTCGGGGACCGCCGTGTCCTCACAGGGCACCGGAGCGTTGGCAGGGTAGAGCTGGGCGAGCTGCTTGAGCATGCGCGCGTATGCGTCGCGCTCCGGCGGCCGCGGCTCGGTCTTGCCGGCCTCCCAGCCGCTGAGCGTCGCACGCCGCACCTGCAATGCGGCAGCCACCTCGTCCAGCGTCAGCCCGTGCGCCTGGCGCAGCCGCTTGCGCTCCGCCGGGGGCGGCAACGGGGAGCGGGACGCAATGAGCGCATCGACCGCGTTGAACAGCTCGGACATGCAGCACCTCCACTCCCGCAACCCTAGCGTGAAGCGCACATTTCGCGTACCAAACGCGTACGGATAGCGTAAGAAACGATTGCGTCGCCCGGGCTGTCGCAGGTGCCCCATCTCACCGAACTATGGGCGCACCCCAGTGAAGTTGTCAGGCGTCGCGGTACTGGTTCCGGGCAACACGGACGACGCGGCCAGCCTTAAGCAGACCGTCTATGTAGACGGAGACGCCGTTGCGGTTGGCTTGCTTGCCCGCGGCGGTCAAAGCATCCGCAATATCACCGAGAGACATGGGCTGAGGCGACGCCCTGAGGATCTTGACGATGGCATCCGCCTTGGTGAGGTCCTGGACCGCCGACCCCGGCCCGGACACCGCTGCACTCAGCTTCTTGAAGGCGTCCCGCTTGGCTTTGAGTCCCTCGATATGAGCGCCGAGTCGGTCACGCTCGAGTTCGGCTTCACGGAGTTCACGCTCGACGCTGGCAAGGTCATCGCTGTAGGAGTTCACGAGGAGAAGACTATAGAAACCTAGTAGAAGTTAGCTAGGTTTTCTTAAAGACGGACGCTGCTCGACCGGCTGGGTGCCGGGCGAACCCTACGGAGCGGCGATCAGGTTCAGTGAGACGAACTCAGGCTCGAGATAGGGCAGCAGGGTCAGTAGCCGAGGACCCGCAAGGATGTCTCGCGTACGCCGGAACTGGCCAAAGACAACGGGCGAGTGTGAAAGACCTGAGGGAGCAGACGGCCGCTGTGCGGCGGCAGAACGGCTCGGGGGAAGGACATGGGGGAGATCGTCAAAGGGCTTGAGCGAGCGCTGCTGAGCCGTCCGGTGCCTACTGGTGACGCCGCTGTGCGTTTCCTGCTCAGGGCGCAGAAGGGCTCCACGAAGAACGTGGCTGTCCTCCTGGGGATCTCCCAGCGCACGGTACAGAGGTGGGTCACGACCCGGCCGGGAATGCGTCGCCGTCCAAGTGCTGTGCATGCGGGGTTGATCGATGAGGTCGTCAGGGCACGGTGGCAGCCCCTGGTGCGCGCCCGCCGACGGGCCCGGGCCGAGGCCGACGGGTTTGTCTTCCACACCAGGGCGCGGTTCGGTTTCGCCGCTCCGGCAGGCTCGTCGGACGATCCGCGGGTACGGCTGATCACCCAGTACCTGTCGGGAGAAGTGGCCCGCGAGCTGTTCGCCGCCCGGGACGCCGGCGGGGGTGAGCAGCAGCAGATGGTGATCCTCGCCCGTGCTTTGGGGCATGCCTACTTCCGGGACGGAGGCTTGCGTGCCCATGGGCTCGGGATCGCCTTCACCGACGTGGAGTTCGCCGATTTCTCCATCGACTGACGTGCACGCGGGTTCGAGCTCAGAGCGAGGGCGGGATCTGGTGCCGTGTCAGCATCGTGTCGTAGCACTGTGCTTCCTGTCGTTCGCGCCAGTCCCACTGGATGCGGCCGACAGAACCGGTGCGCTGATCGACAGGCGGCTGCGGCGGGCGGAGCCTGGCCGCCTCCGCCATGTGCAGCAGGTGGGTGCGGTCGTGGGGGCCGGCCAGCAGATGCTGGTCCTGGCCGGGCGCGAGCCGGGCGAAGGACACGGCGGCCTTCAGGAAGACGCGTGCCCACAGCGGCACCCGGTGCGAGGCGCAGCCGTCGGTGTAGCGGGCGCGGTCATGCAGGGCCAGGGTGGCCGCGGCGGCGTCGTAGTCGCCGGGGCGGGCGGTGGCGAGCTGCTGGAAGGAGGCGCCGGTAAAGAGGGCGGCGGCGAGGGCGGCGGCCAAGCGGGGGTGGGCGGTCACGGTGGAGAGGCGCTGGGCGACTTCCTGGACTGCCTGCTCGGTGAGGGGTGTCGGTGGCGGGCGGTGCCGGAAGGTGATCGGCGGCGGTACACACGGGGCGGTACAGGGGGCGGGACTGTCGTAGGAGACGAGGCGGTCCAGCGCGGGCAGGGTGAGCCACTGATCTGTCGGCTGGGCGGGCTCGTCCGCAGGCGGGGGTTCGGTGGCATGTGGGCCGTAGTAGTGGCGGCGGGCGGCCTGGAAGTCGGCGGTGATGGCGTAATCGGCCGTCTGCAGGGCCTGTTGCAGGGCGGCGGGCAGGTGAGGGCGGTGGCAGACCAGGGTCAGGTGGATGCCGGTCAGGGCGCGCAGTTCCAGGAGGCGCATCGTGCGGCGGGCGGTGAGGCGGTGGGCGCGCAGGACGGTCAGCCGGTTCACGGGCAGGGCGTTGATCCAGGCGGTGGCGGCTTCCCAGGCCGGCTGACGGCCGGCGGGGAAACGGCCCGGGAGCAGGGGCGGTTTACCCAGGGCGGCCAGAAGGTCGTGGGCGAGGCCGGTTTCGCTGGTGGTGCCCGGGCCGGGGTGCAGGGTGATCCGGCCGGACGGCGGATGGTGGGCGGCCAGGGCGCTGTGCGTGTGAACCGCGTCATCGCCCGGGTCGAGGACCACGGCTACGGACGGTGGCACGGCGAGCGGCATGGCGACGTGGTGGTCAGGCGAGGCGGCTGAAGGCCCAGCGCAGCAGCTCCTGATCCACACGGGGGCGCTCGGTGCGGGCCAGGGCGGTGCGAGTGTGTGCGGTCAACTGCGCCCAGGCACGGAAGTTGCCATGCGCGGCGTGCTGGTCGGCGAACGTGATGTCGTCGGGGTCGGCGTCGGCCCAGACCGGATGAAACAGCGGGATGGCCTCCAGGACCTCGCTGGGGGTGAGGCGGGTGAAGTGCTGCCAGATGAAGATGCGGGAGGACAGCATCGGCTCGCGGCGCAGCACGGTGTGGCAGCCCTCCCCGCCGACGAAGATGATCGCCAGCTGGGTGGCCGGTTCGTCCCACAGATAGCGGAAGTACTCGAATGCCTCCCCGTTGAGCCACTGGGCCTCATCCACGAGGAAAGTGCGGGGGCGTTCAGCCAGGGCGGTCTTCAGCAGGCGGTCGAATTCACTTGGATGGCGCGGCGGTTCACCGGCCAAGTCGAGCGCGGTGAACAGCTCGTAGCGCACCGCACGGGCGGTGGGACGGGCACGAAAAGTGATCTTGCGGACGTCCTCGTGCGGTTCGAGCCCGCGCAGACAGATGTTGACGGCGAGCGTCTTGCCGAAGCCAGCGCCGCCGTGGATGCACATCATGGCGCGGGCGGCGACGGTGTCGGCGATGTTCTCGCGGGCAGTGAGCAGAGCGCGGGTGGTGACCACGGACGCATCGGGCAGGTCAACGTACTGGTAGGTGGCCGCGGTCACGAGGCGTCTCCGTCTTCAGCGGTCTGTGCAGTGGGTTCGAGTGGGCCGTCGGAGGCAGGTTCGGACGGGACGGGAGCAGGCCGGCCGGGCGTGGTCCGGGTGGCGAGGGAGGGCGGGGTGCGCCAGTCGGCCGGGGGTGCGGCGGGCGGGATGAGGTCCGGCAGCGCGAGCTGCGCGAGGTCGGTGTCGACGGTCTGGGCGAGTTCGGCCTCGGCCTGCGCGGTGGTCAGCGCGCCAAGCCGCCGGGGCGCCTCGGGCTGGTTCACGGTGGCGTAGCGCTCGCGCTGGGAAGCCTCCAGGTCCTTCTTCAGACGGCGGGAGCGAGCGGCCCGCGCTCTTCGTACGGCGCTGATCTGTTCGTCGGTGGCCTGGTCGGCCAGGTCCGCAGGACCCAGGTAGCGGCCGGTGGCCGCGTGGTAGACCTCGATGCGGTGGTCGTGGTGGGGCATGAAACGGACGCGGACCTGGATCCCGGCCTGGCCGGCCATCCACGGGCCCACGTAGTCGCGTTTCCTGAAACGGATGCCGCGGGTGGTGAGCGTGCGGGTGCCGGCGTCCTCCAGGGTGAACGTCCACAGATCCGTCGCGGGCACGTCCCGCAGCGGGGTGGGATCGTCCTGCCACGCCTGAAGCGGGGTCTTGCCCCGCAAGGGCGCGGGGTGGTGCTCGGTGTTCCACCACAGCGTCCAATCCAGCAGCCGGGCGGTGAAGTCCTCGAAGCCGAGCAGCACTTCGTCCTTCGGGCGGGAAGCCCGTTTGCCGGGACGCGGCTGGCGGGCGTAGCCAGGCAGCGCGGCCAGGAACATGCTCTCCACCGCCCGGTTCAGCCCCTCCACGGTGCCCTTGAGGTGAGGGGTGTAGGCGGGCAGGTCCTCCACCGTCACGTCCAGGAGATCGAACGCGGCGGTCACCGTCCTGGACAGGAAGTCCTTGCCGCGGTCGACACGCACCTTCTCGGGCAGACCGCCGAAGGGGCCGTAGGGATCCTCGCGCAGGACCGCGGAGCGCAGTGCCGACAGCACCGACTCCCGCGACGGATGCACCGGCGTGACGGCGACGCCGGTGATCGCGTTCGTCGCGCAGTCGGTGAACCAGGTGATCCACGGTCTGCGGGCCTTGCCATCGACGTCGACCAGCACCGGGGCCTGCATGTGGTCGCTCTCCCATGCCTGGTTGCGCCAACCCCGCGACCTGGCCAGGAACACATCGTGTTTGCGTGCCGCCCGCTCGCCTTTCGCAAGTCCGGCCCGCTCCCCCGGCGTCAGGTCCCGCTGGATCGCACGGTGCAGCGTCGGAATCGACGGAGGCGCCTCTCCCTCACCCTTGACCGCGCGAGCGGTCAGCTCACGATGGACCGCCGCGACGTTGCCCTTCCACAAGGCCAGCAGGCGGCGCACCTCCGAGGAGACGGTGAAGCGGTCCCTGCTCTGGGCCCGTGCCCCAGGCTCCGCGGCCGCGGACACGTCACGCTCGGCAGCGGCAAGCCACCGCCACACCGTGCGCTCCGTCACCTCCAACGACTCCGCCACCAGCCGTACATGACGGGACGTCAATTTCTGTTCCTGCCGCAGGGCGAGCAGCCGGCGCACGGCAGGACCTCGCAGCGCCGACAGGGAGGAAGGGGGCAGACCTCCCCGCCCGTTGGGACCGTCCTCGTGCACACCGGAGCGGGAAGCGCCCTCTCCCGGCCCGGAAGCGCCGGTCACAGCGGCCCCATGAGCCGTGCGCAGGCCCGCTCCAGCATCCGGCGGTCCACTACCGCACGGCTCTTGCCGTAGATCTCGGCGGTCAGGTGCGAGGTGAGCTTCGCCCAGGTCCGGAAATTGCCGTGGCCCACATGCTCGTCCACCCACACGACATCATCCTCGGCCACCTCCTCCCACAGCGGGTGGAAGGCCGCCATCGCCGCTGCCACCTCACCCGGACGAAGACGCGGCACCAACTCCCAGGTCAACACCCGAGAGGCCAGCGCAGGCACCCGGCGCAGCGCCCGTTCGCTGCCCGCCCCCGCGAGCACGAGTGCCGTGTCCGTGTCCGGGTGGTCCCACAGCCCCCGCAGAAACTCCAGCGCCGGTCCCGGAAGGCGCTGCGCCTCGTCCAGTACCAGCACGCGGGGCTGTCGGAGCGCGTTCACCAGCATCAAGTCGGCCTCCCCCGCCCCGCGCGGCAGACGCCTGCCCAGTTCGAGGGCATCCGCGAGTACCCGGCGCAGTTCGGGAACCGTCGGGTGCACACCGACGTGGACCCGGCGGATCCTGGCCGGGTGCGGCAGCTGGGACAGGGCGTACTGCAACGCGACGGTCTTGCCCTGACCGGCGTCGCCGTACAAACACACCACCGCCCCCACCCCGGCCGCGTGCGCGACCGTCCGCAGCACCGACCGCACAGCAGGCGTGTGCACCACCTGAGCACCCGGCACCAGGACCGGGACCTGCGCCAGATGCTTCTGCTCCCGCAGAAACACCTGCCCACCGCCACCCTTCTCGGCCACCACGTCCAGGCCCAGCTCGCTGAGGGGATCCGACCGGCGCGACTCGGCAACCTCAGGCTCCCGCCCGGTCAGCAAAGCCCGCCCCGCCCGACGGTCCCTGCGGATCACCCGGCTCAACGTCGACATCGACGGAATGGGCACCTCACCGCCGGCAGCCACCAGCCGACGCCTCAACTCCGAGACATTGCCCCCCGCCTCACCCAACAGCTCCCACACCTCGTCCGACACCGCGTACCCCTGCCGGACCGGCGCCTCCACACGCCCCGTCGCCTTCGCCTGCTCCAGCCAGCGCCACACCGTACGCTCCGAAGCACCCACCACCTCAGCGACCGCACGCACATGCCGCGTCGACAACTCCCCCGCCTGCTGCCGCTCCAGCAAACGACGCACCACCAACGCCCTCGGCAGCCCAGCCCCCCGGCCGGCTCCTCCACCCTGATCCACCCCACGATCACACCGGCCCCACCCACCTCATCGCATCAGAACTCACGAAACTGAGACAGCATCAGCTGCCATGAGATAAAGCCCCACGACAGCAACACCCACCCCCAACCTCTCACCTCATGACAGTGTCGACCCCGCCCCAACACCCCACTGACCAGCGCCGACACAGCACACCACCAGACCAGCACCACCGACTCTCACCATTACTGACCCCAAGCCGAGAGATCGCAGGGACTTCATGAGTCCAGGAGGTATGCCTTCTCGCCCATCATCTGCAAAGCCAGGGGCTGAGCCTCCTGATCGACCTCGCGCAGCAGGAGATCGGCCCTCTGGTCTTCCCCTGAGGCACGGATCGGCTACGGGCTGCGGAGCCAGATGACGAGGGCTGCAGCGGTGACGGTCCCGAGGAAGACGTAACCCCGCTTGTCGTAGTGAGTCGCCCCTCGCTGAGAATGCCCAAACCATTGGTGAGGCGGGATGCTGCGACGCGCCGCGGCACTCCCTCCTCGCGTGTGGATCCGACTCATCCGTTACCGGCCGCCATGAGAACCGCAGTGATGCCGTAGCGCGACGGCGGTCTGGTCGGGGAGGGTGTAGGCCGTGGCTGATGACACCGATGCCGACGACTGGCCGGGCTACACGCCCGAAGAGATGTACCTGCCGACCGAACTTGTGGAGCGGATCAGGCTGGTCTGTGCCCTGCTGCACCTGCCGGTGGCTGAACGCCACGGCATGCCGGGGGTGGCGCTCGCGCGTGAAGAGGTGTGGAAGCCGGGAGAGCCGGCCGACCACGTGACCTTCTGCTGGAACGTCAGCGACAAACTGTTCGACGCCGCAGAAGCAAAGGGCAGCGACAGTCGCGCGGATCACCTCTGCGGCGCCGCCCACGCCCTGGAGCACTGGCTGGCCGACGCACTCCGCCGGGGAGGTTTGCGGGTAGAACGCGACACCGTAACGCAGGCCTGGAAGGTCTTGGGCATCGCTGCCCCCTCCCCACTGGACTAACCGGCATCGCCTGCTCGTCTCGGATGAGTCGCCTGTGCCAGGCGACGCTGGCGTTGAACAACACGACGGCCGGTACGGGCAGGTGGGAGTCGCGAAGCCACTACGCGAATACGGCACCCTCGTTGGCAGTCGCGTTGCCAGGTGCGCTGCCGCATGTGGTGGGGGGAGGGTGCGGTGGCCGAGGGCCGTTGAAGTCCAATCGCGGCTGGTTGGCCACCGGCCTACTGGCGGCTGCGAGCATGCTTCTTGGCATACTGGTGTGGCACTCAGCTGCGGGAGGGCAAAGTGGGGCTACTGGGTTCCTTTTCGGCGGTTGTGCGAGTGGAACGTCACCTGTTCGCCTTGGTTGACACCGACCCGGAGAGAGAAGAGACGTTCGCAGAGATTCCGGACAACTCGGCGTTCCTGGCCCATGAAGGCTCCGTGGTGGTTGCGTCCGACCTGGAAGACCAGAGGGCCGAGGTGAGGGTGGAGCTGTGGGACTCACCGCCTGATGTACCAGCCGGACAAGAATTCAAAAGCTTGGGGGAAGCGAGCACCGTCTTCTTCGAGTCCGAGCGATTCCAGCTTGTCAGCCTGATGCAAGAACCGCAGTCAGACGAGTATGAACTCGCCCATGCCGGCCCCTATCAGGTGCACGTGTGGGTGGGGCCGCAGCAGGAGAACCCCGATGAAGAGCTGGAAGCGTACCGGTACTTCGAGAGCTTCGTGATCCAACTGTGGGCGTAGTGTGGGTGGCGGGGGGGGAAAGGGTTCACCACCCCCCCCCCCCCGAACCCCTTCCCCTTCCCTCGAAAGTTTCCCCCCTCCCGATTCTTTCTTCTTTTTCCCCCGTTGGGAGCCTGGGG
>NZ_JBVIEB010000025.1:0-71786 GCF_055572075.1 Streptomyces sp. NPDC030820 | reverse complement strand
GACCAACCAAAAAAAGGTTTGGGGGCGGGTGTGGGGGCGGGGGAGGGCCTCGGGGGGGGGGGGGGGGGGGGGGGGGGGGGGCCCCCCCCCCCCCCCCCCCCCCCCACCGCTGACTACTTCACGTTCACGTAGAAGGCGTCACCGTCCAGGATCCGGTCGTCGTTGTACCAGGTGGAGAGCTGGGAGCCCGCCTTCTGGTTGTCCTTGCTTGTCAGCGCACGAGCGGAGAAGTTGCCGTTGGCGTTGTAGGCCCCTTCCTTCGTGGTGCTGAAGGGGTACTCGTCACAGTCCTTGCCCCGACTGGAGTAGTTCGGCCACTCCGCCTGGCAAGCCGCGCGCGCAGTGTCGCGGTTCCGTTCCCGCAGCCGGGTGTCGTAGAAGATCCGGTGCAAAGGGGTCGATGAGAGAGCCCCCGGTATCTTCTTGCCCGCCTTCTTCGGGATGGTGATCTCGGGACGGTTCTGGGCGTCCCAGATGTGCTGCGCAGTCTCCTTGACATCGGCATTGCCGCGGTCGTAGTTCATGGTCGCGCGGATGTCCGTGAAGATGCTGCCCTTCTTGTACTTCAGGTACGGGGCGCTGTCGAACCGGACGGTGATCTTGGGTTCGGGGAGCTGAACGTTTTTGCTTCCGTCTGAGATGAAGAAGGTGGCGGGTACGAAGTCGAACTTGTGGATCTTGTCTTTACCAGTACCGGAGGCTTCGTCTTCGTCGAAGATCAGTATCTCCATGTTGTCCTTCTTCCAGCTCTTGATGCTGGGGTCTTCCTTCGCTGAGCCGACTTCGCCCCGGAAGCCGCCAGAGACCTGTGTGACGCCGTCGTGCTTTTCCCCCTTGTGCAGGATGGGGCCGTTCCCACTCGATTCGTTCCAGCGGTTGACCAGGAACGTGGTCGACTCCTTGACGGTGCCCGTGGCCTGGATGTCATCGAAATACTGGTCGAAGGCGACAGTCCGCTCGCCCTGGAAGGCGTACCCGATGATGGTCTCGACGTAGGTGAGTGTCCCGACTGGTTCACCGGTGCGGACGTCCGTGCCGACGACCTGGACGGTACCTCGCCGGCAGAGGGCGAAGTGGTTCTTGATCCAGTTGGGTTTGCCGGCACTGTTGCCGTGCTTGATGCACTCGTTGTAGGTGACGTCGTCGTAGTTGAAGTCCGTGCCCGGCGGCCTTCCCCCACCGGCCCGGGCAGACGGGGCTTCACTCGATACGCCGGCCGGGAGTGAGCCCGGCTCGTCCAACGGCATGTAGGTCGCCGTGTAGGTGATGTCGTCAGGATTCGGGTCGCTGGCGCTGAACGCTGTCGCGGGCGACAGCAGCACAGCAAGGGTGCTCACGACGACAGGCAAAGCCCATCTGGCAGATCTCACAGATACCCCCTGAAGATGTGGTCGCGACCAACATAGAAACGGCTCGCGATCTTGGAGGCGTCTGCGCATTCAAGAGTGATCAACCCCACACAGGGGCTAACTTCCGGGCCTGCAGCGCGACTTGGCCACATGTGAGTGCCCGTATGACGGCCACCCGCAGCTTCCATTCTTTGCGGGCTGACCTGCGTCAGATGTAGGCCCTGACTTGCTGCACCGGATGTCCGAGCGCGGCCCCGATGGCAGTCAGTTCCTCGTCGCTGAACCAGATGCGCTCTGGGTTCCAGATGGCGATCTCGAATCGGGCAAAGCCACAGGGCCAGTCGTACTCCAGCTCGTCCAGCGAGGTCGCAGCGCCGCAGCAGGGGACGACCACGGCGAGGGTCGCGAAGCCGTCGTCGCAGTGAGCTTCGAGTAGGTCAGCCCACCACTCGGTGCCGATCAACGCGCCGCATTGGGGACAACCGATCTTCTGCAGATTCTGACCACAGTCGACGACGGTGAGTGCGTCGTGCCAGGTGACGTCAATCTCGCCGTCGACGCCGTCGGGGAGCCCGGGGCCAGGTCCTCCACGAGCGCCGCGACTCGGACGGCAGGCGACTGTTCGTGCGGCCAGCAGGGCGTCCGGAGGCCGAGTGGGAGATCGTGGCGCGCTCAATTCTGGGGTCTGTCCTCGGAGCCAGTTGCCGCCTCCTCCGGAGCCGTACCGGGTGACCGAGCTGTAGCAGGACATGCCGGAAGGGCCCGACCGCACTCGCGGTCGGGCCCTTGGTCATGCGGCTGGAGGTTCCTCCGTCTCCGGTGGTGCGGCTCGGTCGTCGATGACGATGCGGACGGGCGTTCCGTCGCCGCCGCGGCTGGGCTTGCTGATGATCTCCTGTACTGCTGCGGTGATCTTCTGCCGGATGTGGTCGGCGATGGCCCGGGTCACGGGGTTACCGGTCGTCTCCGCCACCTGGCCGAGGCTGGTGATGGCGGCTACGAGGCTGGGTCCGGAGAAGCGGACGCTGACGAATCCGTCGGCCCGCGCGCGGGCGTCCTGGGCGCGTTCGTCCGCGGAGAGGCGGTGCTGCTGGGTGAACTCCGTCCAGGCGTCCTGGAGATCGGTGTGCCAGGAGGCCTCCTCACTCCAGTAGTGGGGCAGGCCGTCGGCTACGAAGCACATCACCACTGCGGTGATCTTCCCGGCGTGAGCGCACGCGGTTCGGCGCAGCCGCTTCAGCTCGTTTCGAGCCTCGGCGTTCAGCTGGTCTTCGACACCGGCTCCGGCCTCGAGCCCGTCGTCGTCAAGGACGGCGAACTCCTCCGCAGCAAACACATCGCTGTCGAAGTACAGCACCCGCGCGCCACACGTTTGGGCGAGGTCGATGAACCCTGCCGCGTCGACCTCATCCCCTGTCAGCAGCACGTGTCGGCCCGGTCCCTCCGGGACGGCAGACAGCGGCTTGAGCGCCTTCGCCTCCGCCCATGCGGGGATCTGATCGACCAGTTTCTGCAGATCAGCACCGGCGGTGCGCTGAACCGGCCACGGGACACTCCCTCCGAGCATTCGGCCACACTCTGTGACGCATTGGCGACAGAGAGTAGGGCTCGGGTCTGACAACGGGACCTCGCAGGCGCATAGTCATTGCGGCAGAAGCAGCAGTGCAGCGCGTGGCCCTCGCGGACCTCGTAGTACCCAAGGGGCTGCCGACAGCCGCTGTTCATGGTGATCGCCCCGGCCAAGCGGGCCGATGGACGGCCATCACCCCGTCTCCGAAGGCCTAGACGCCAGCAGGCCATGCCATCGCCCGGGCGCTCCACCGCTTCGAGAGGTCATGGATGGATCCTGAGCCCCTGGACGGGCTCCACGATCCCGGGTGGCCAGCAATCGCTCCAACATCATGGCCACCCCCGACGCAACATCAGGCGCTGACCTCATGCTCTTCCCCGCGTGCTGCCCAACTACCGTGCAACGTCATAGGATTGACGGCGCAGGCCGCTACTGCCGGGCGGTCGGGCCGCAGACGCGTGTCGAACTGGCGGGCTCAAGCACTCGGATCATCGCCGCCAGGGCCCGCTGAAGGTCCTGGATGTGCTCCGAGCGTGCGGCGAGGAGCGCGCGCACGCCGCCGGCCTCCTTCTCGGCTGCTACCCGGGCCGCGCGTTCCTCAGCGAGCAGCTTCCCCTCGCACCGCGCTCCTGCTCCAGCATCGCCATCGAGCGGCACGTCCCGGCCAGGCTTGGCCTTCCCGCTCAACGGCGACGGCGAGTTCAGCCGGAACCCAGCGCCGGCCAGATCCTCAGAGGGGATCAGCCACCCCCGCTCCGGGTCCACCACCGACCCGGGCAACTCTCCGGCTTCCCGGCGGCGCCGGATGGTCGTACGGCTCACGCCGCAGGCGTCGGCGGCCTCACGCTGAGTCAGCCTCTCACTGATCTACCGACCCGCCCGAGCGCACCCCAAGGCTGCCGTTGGCATGGCCGGATCCGTCGATCATCTATCGCCCTGTCGCCACACTCATCTCCCGCACCGTCCCCAATTTCATCCCGGCCGGGACACTGGGAATCGCCTCTTTAGCCCCTGTCGGCCGGGAATTCAGGGGCCGAGCACGACCGCCGGGACCTCGCGCTCCAACACGGCGAGCGCCTTGGCGTGGCCCCCCGCGGCGTCGTAGTCGAAGGTGAAGGTCACCACCCGGACCTGGCCGCCCAGCGGCTGGACCAACTCCCACTGCCGTATCCGCCGGGCGGGGCGGTTCGGCAGAGGTGCCTCGGTGTCCGTGCTGCGCAGAGTGCAGCCGTTGTCCAAGGCCGCGCCGGGGGTGCCGGGCGGGGCCGGGTCCGCATCGGCGATCCTGGCCCGCACGGACAACCGTCCGATGCCCGGGGCGTCCGCGGTCGTAGCGCCGTCGGCGGCCAGCACCGGCCAGTGCGCCGGCACCCGGAAGCGCGCCAGGCCCCGCAGGTGCGAGACCTCCTGCAGATCCTCCTCGGGTTCCGCAGCGTCCAGAGCCGCCGCACACAGAGACCGCACCCGGTGCAGTCCGGCTTCGTGCCCCGGCAGCACACGGGCGACCGCCTCGTACACGGCGACGGCTTCCTCGCCCAGGCGGCGCACCTCCGTCAGGGCCTGCTCGCCGTGAGCCTCGGCCAGCAGGCCGCACAGGCGGGCCTTGGCATCGGCCGCCTCCAGGGCCGTCTCGTGGACGGGCACGCCGGCGTCCGGCGGCCCGTGCAGGAAGCCCCCGGCGGACCGGAGCGCGACGGACGCGGCGGCCTCGTTGGGGCCGACACCGGGGATCAAGGAGTCATAGGCCTCGACGGCGCCGCGGGCGGCCAGGATGCCGTCGGCGACGGCGCCGTTCATGGCCTGGATCATCGCCTGGTTGTAGAGGATCGAGGCGAGCACCCGCACATGCTGCGTGTCGTCGGGCTCCATCTGCCGCAATCGCCGGACCGCGGCCTCCGCCGCGCGGCTGCTCTCCAGCGCCTGCCGGGGCCGCCGGCCCCGCATGTGCTGGATGGCGGCCATGCTCTCCTGCTCCGCCGTTCTGCGCAGTCGTCTAGAGCTCAGTAACACACAACCCCCCGGGGCCATGCGGACGCGGACGGCGCCCCGCTGGATCACCAATTGTGCAGTCCGCGCGGACATCAGAGCTAGAGGTCCTCGGAAGCTCAGTCGGGGAACTGCAGGAATGCCGTCTGGACCCGGAGGAGGTGGGCGTCTGGGCGGGTTTCCTCGTACAGGTCCAGGATCGTTCTGGCTCTCGCCTGGGCCTACCACCGGCGGCGTCGCCCTCGCCTGACGCCGGGCGGGCGCCGGGTTCAGACGTAGGTCCTGCGCCACTGGTCGGCCGCGCCGAGAAGGGTCATGCCGGCGGAGGTGTAGGCCTGCATGGCGCCGGTGTTGTGGGTGTCCACGTCGACGCCGACCGTGCGGTGGCCGCGGGCGCGGAGGAGGCTGAATGCGGTGGTGAGGAGTTGGGCGCCAAGGCCGTGGCGGCGGTGGGCGGGGTGGACGCCGAACCAGGCGATCCAGGCGCGGTCGACGGGATCGCGGGCGATGAGGGCGCCGGCGGAGACGCTGTCGAGTTCGGCGAGGAGCCACAAGTCGGGGTTGTAGCCCTCGCGTCGGCGCTGGGCGTTGTGGAAGGCGTCGAAGTCCGGGTGCGGGTGCTTCGGGTCGTCGGTGAAGGCCTCGTTCAGCACCGAGTGGACGGTGCGGAGGTCGGTCTCGTTCCGGGCCGCGCGCACCGCGGGCGCGGGGTGCTCGGGGAGGCGGATGGCATCCAGGTCGACGGTGAGGCGGCTGCTGCTGTCCACGACGGTCCAGCCGCGGCTGAGGAGTTGGTCGTGGGGGAAGCAGCCAGGAAGCTGATACAGCGTCACCGGCGTGTCAGGGGCCGGCAGGTCGTGGGCGGCCCAGAGGTCGAGGCGGTCCAGGAGCGTCGCGGTGACGGCAGGTGCATCTGGGACGGGGCGACGACCAACTGGGCACGCAGCTCGCCCGGCTGAGGCGCGGGATGGAGGGCGGCGAAGCCGAGCAGGCCGCCGTCGGGGCCCGACGCGGTCCACGTGCGGGAGGGCAGGTCCAGGCCCGGGGCGGCCAGCATTCTGCGCGCCTCGGCGGGGCCGGACTCGCGGCGACCGACCGTCGCCTCCTCGTCCCGGCCGAGCAGTTCGGCGAGGGCGTCGACGTCGGCCACGGAAACGGCTCTCCACCCCATTCCCGCACTGTCGCAGGACGAGGCGTTGGCCACCAACGGATTTAGGCGGCGCCGCGGCAGTGGGCGACGATGAGGGAGGGCGCCCACGCCTGCTCGTCCTCACAAACGGGGAAGTCGCCTGCTGACCGACGATCTCCACCGAAGTCACCCGCCCGTCACCAGCATGAGTACCCCGGAGCCGACACACACCAGGCCCGTGACCTGCTACTTCTTTACGGGCGGGGCACAAGGTGTCAGCAGCCAAGATCCTTTCCCGGGTACGATCAGTTACTGTCCCCCAACCCCAAGCGGTGTGCATCGTGAGAGGGCGGCCCCTCGCAAGGCCATGTGAAGACGGGGCCGCCCAGCCCTGCCGGCCTGTCAGTGCTCAGCACTACGACCCTAGGGCCCAGCGCCGTGGTGTGGCGCTCCAGTGCGGCATCTGGGTGTATCTCGGCCGGGTCCTGGTGCTCGCAGTGATCGGGCTTTCCGCCGGGTCTGGTCGACCGCCTTTGCGGTGCTGCCGCGCTGAGCGGCGGGGCCGCCGGAGCGGGTGGAGACAAGGAGCGGCGGCCCCCGCCGTCGGCGGTTCGCCTTGATTCCCAGCGCTCGTCCTTCGACCGCGTCGGGGATGCACTGCTAGAAGGCTCATGAAGATCTTGGTGAGGGGCTGCCCGGCCGGAGGCCGGGCAGCCCCTGTTCGCTATGTGGTGGCCAGGGCAAGTCGCCAGCGGCCGCCAGTGTGGGTGAGTCCGAGGTTGATCAGTCGGCGGAGGTTGAGGGCGGCTGCTCGGGTGTGGAGCCAGGTGTTGTTGTTGATGGTTCCGCGGTAGCGGAGTCTGCGGTTGCCGTGCTGGACGAGCCAGGCGACGGCGCGTTCGACCGGGGGTCGCCAGCGCCGGTAGTCGGCTTGCCAGTCCGGGTCGGTGGCGGCCTGGCGGCGGGCGGCCGCTTGCAGGTCGTGGTGGGGGCGGATGGTCAGGATGCGGCCGGCTTTGGCCTTGGTGCACCGCTCGCGGAGCAGGCATCCGGTGCACAGGTTCCCGAAGGCCGCCTTGCGCTGGTTGTGCTGTCCGCTGGGGTCGGACAGCACAACGGTGTGTCCGGCGGGGCAGGTGACCGTGGCAGCGTCGGTGTCGATGGCGAAGTCGTCCAGGGTGAAGCCGCCGGGGACCGCGGGCCGCAGCGGGGCGGGCTTGAAGAACAGCCGGTGCCCCGCCTGGTGCAGTACTTGGCGCATGTCGCCGGCGGAGTAGGCGGTGTCGCCGAAGGCGTCCACCGGAGTCTCCTCGTCGGCCAGCAGGTCCAGGCCGACGGTGGGCTCGTGGTGCTCGGCTCCGGCGCCGGGCCGCAGAGCCACGGCGGTGTATAAGCCGGTCTCGGGCTCGATGGCCAGGTGGGCTTTGTATCCGTCCTGCTGGTGGGTGCGGGTCTTGTGGATGTGGCGGGCTTCGGGGTCGACGGTGGACACGACGCGGCCTGGAGCGGTCCCCTGGCTGATGCGCCAGCGTCCGTCGCGGCCGTCGGAGTCCTCGGCCGGTTCCACGTCCTGCCCGGCGACCAGCGCCAGCAGCCCGACCGCGTTGGCCGCTTTCCCGCCCAGTTCCTGGTCGGGCAGGTGGCCCAACAGCCTGAGTGCGTCGGTGACCAGAGCGTCGACGAGGGCGGCGCGGGCCTGTTCGTCGTTCCAGGCGATACGGGGCTTGCCGGGATCGGTGTAGTCACGCGCGGTGCACTGGACCGCGGCCACCTTGGCTGCGCCGGGGACCTCGCGGATCACCGCACGGACGGCGGCGATGAGCTGAGTGACGGTGTCCTGGGTGGCGACCGCGTCGTCCAGCACTGTGGAGTCCAGCGCCCGCCGGTGCTTGCCCTTGAGGACACCGGTGGCCTTCACGACCTCGCGCACGGCTTCGAACACGCGGTTGGGCCGAACCGAGCGGGAAAGGCGGCGGCGGAAGTAGGCCAGCAGCGACGCATCGAACGCCATGTCGTTCAGGCCCAGCCCGCACGCGGCCTTCCACCGCAGGTCACACCGCAGTTCCTGAACCGTCTCGAAGTCCGACAGCCCGTGCAGGGCCTGCAGCGTGATCGCCGCGGCCAGGATCTGCGGCGGCATACTCGGCCGTCCATTCGCCGACGGGTACATGTCCGCGAACATCTCAGCCGGGAACAGCGCACCACGATGCTCGGCCAGAAACGCGAACACACTCCCCGCCGGGATCAACTCCCGGCAGGTCTCCCACACATCCGGCCCGACCGTCTCCCCGGCCCATTCCCCCATCACCACAAAACGAGTCTGGCGCCGCCGCACACGCGGCGGGGCCAGAACCCAAGATCTTCATGAGCCTTCTAGAAGGCGAACTCACCGATCACCTGGGCCACGAGCCCGGTGAGCGGGCTGAGGGCGGCCGGGAGAACTACCGCAACGGACGCCGCTCCAAGACGGTGATCACCGAGTCGGGGCCGGTCGAGATCGCGGTGCCGCGGGACCGGGCCGGGTCGTTTGAGCCGCAGCTGGTCAAGAAGCGGCAGCGGCGTCTGGGCGGGGTGGACGAGATGGCTCTGTCGCTGTCGGCGAAAGGGCTCACGCACGGGGAGATCTCCGCGCAGCGGTCACCACCGAGGGACACCGGGACATCCTAGGCCTGTGGATCGGCGACGGCGGTGAGGGCGCGAAGTACTGGCTCCAGGTCCTGACCGAGATCAAGAACCGCGGCGCGGCCGATGTCCTGATGCTGGTCTGCGACGGCCTGACCGGCCTCCCGGACGCCGTGAACACCGACTGGCCTGCGACGATCGTCCAGACCTCATCTGTGCACACTCCTTGGTGGCGGGAGATGCCCGCCGGTCACCGCGCCAGCGGGAGAGGACCTATGCAGACGCGTTGCCTTCGAGGCCCCCATGCAGACCAGTCCCTCCCGCTGGAGGCGGGCCGCGAACTGGCCAGCGGGAGTTGCGCTGCGAGCGCCGAGATGAGGTACCAGCGGGGCCGCCCGGTCGGTGACCAGGACCGACAGGACGGAACTCATGCACAACTCCTTACCCACCAACTCCCCGGCCACAGATGGCGTGTTCGGCGGCCTCGACTGGGGCGAGCAGCATCACCAGCTCTGTCTCCTCGATGGAGCCGGCCAGGTCGTGCATCAGCGTCGGTACGCGCACACTGCTGACGGCCTCGAGCACCTGGAGCGGCAGCTGAGCCGCCACGTCGCCCTGGCCGGCATCGCCATCGAGCGCGGTGAAGGCCTGCTGGTCGAACGCCTGCAGGCAGCGGGGCACACCCTCTACTGCGTCTCCCCGAAGATCTCCGCCCGAGCGCGCGAACGTTACCGGATGGCGCCGAAGAAGGACGATGCGTTCGACGCCTTCGTCCTGGCCGAAAGCCTCCGCCACGAGCACCGACACTGGAGGCCGCTACCGGCAGCGTCACCGCAGCTGGCAGAGCTGCGCGCGGTCATCCGCGACCGGGAACGCGTCATCTGGAACCAGCGCGACCTGGAGAACCAGCTGCGGGCCATCCTGCAGGCCTACCATCCCGCCGTGCTGCACTTGTTCTCCTCGCTCGACCGGGACATCAGCCTGGCGTTCCTGCGGGACTACCCCACCCCTGAGCAGGCCCGTCGCGTCGGTCCCGAGAGGATGAAAGCGTTCACCGGCCGGCACGGGTACTCCGGCCGCACCCGTCCGGAGGTGCTGGTGGAACGGCTGCGCGCCCATCTGCTGGCCGCGGCCCCGGGCACGGTCGCGGGCAAGGAGCTGACCGCTGTGCTCTTCGCCGAGCAGCTCGCCCTGCTCAACGACCACGTCCGCATCCTGAACAAGCGAGTGGACAAGCTGCTGGTCATCCATCCTGACGCGCCGATCTTCCTCAGCTTCCCCTGCATGGGCCGGTCCTGCGCGGCCATGCTGCTGGCCGAGATGGGCGAGGACCGCGACCGCTTCCCCACCCCGGCCGCTCTCCTGGCCGAGACCGGCGTCGCCCCGGTCACCCGGGCCTCCGGCCGCAGCCGCCAGGTCCGCTTCCGCTACGCGGCTAACAAGCGCATGCGCCACGCCGTGGACTGGTGGGTCTTCAACATGACCCGCGAAATTCCCTGGGTCCACGACGCATATGAGCAGGCCAGGGCCCACAAACAGCCGCACCATCGCGCCATCCGCGGGCTCGGCGCCCGCTGGGTCCGCATCCTCTGGCGCTGCTGGCAGGACCACACCTGCTACGACTCCACCCTGCACCACAGCGCCCGCCCGGAGGCCGACCTGACTGGCTGAGGAACTCCACAGCAGCCTTCAGCATCCGAGGGACGATCACGCTCTGGTTCTTCGGCCCCTTGGCATGCCCTCAGACTGACCCAGTTCGATCAGCCACCCAACGACATCGAAAACTGCAGAGGTTGACAGGGGGAGTCTGCGTCGTTCACCTGCTGCGGAACAGCTTCCGTTACGCGGCCCGCCAGGACTGGGAGAAGATCGCGAAGGCGCTCAGGCCCGTCTACACCGCGCCGACCGAGGACGCCGCGCTCGAGCGGTTCGTGGAGTTCACCGACGCCTGGGGCGGGAAGTATCCGGCGATCGTCCGGCTCTGGGAGGCGGCCTGGGCGGAGTTCGTGCCCTTCTTCCGGTTCAACGTGGAGATCCGCAAGATCGTCTGCACCACCAACGCGATCGAGAGCAAGGCCGTCCGG
The DNA here is from genome assembly GCF_055572075.1 of Streptomyces sp. NPDC030820. Classification (NCBI taxonomy): domain Bacteria; kingdom Bacillati; phylum Actinomycetota; class Actinomycetes; order Kitasatosporales; family Streptomycetaceae; genus Streptomyces; species Streptomyces sp. NPDC030820. Next base: position 61,046 of record NZ_JBVIEB010000025.1, on the reverse strand, counting down.
GCCCGGGGACACTTCCCCACCGACCAGGCCGCCCTCAAATGCGTCTACCTGGCCGTCATGAGCCTGGACCCGACCGGCACCGGACGCAAACGCTGGACCATACGCTGGAAGGCCGCACTCCAAGCCTTCGACATCACCTTCGACGGCCAGCTCACCGCCGGACGCCGCTGAACAAATCCGACTGAGTTCCACCGTTCGCTACACAGACCCCCTCCCTCAGTTTCAGGGAGACGACCTGCACGTTTCCTGATTCGGGCCGGGCGGCCAGCGTCATCTGGCACCGGCCGTGAGGTCTTGGGGTGCCGTTAATCACGCCGCAGTCCTACCGGATCTGCCCGTACCGCCGAGCTTGATCACAACTGAAGACAGTCCCTAGCCCGAACGAGGTGTCGGCACCGTTGTAGGTGAGCACGCGAGCGTTGCCCATAAGAAAGCCGCGCAGGTTGTCCAGCAGCTTGAACGACCGAAGGTAGATCATCATTCCCTGATCGGGGACGTGACCGACCGAGTCAACCCTGCCGAAACCCCCGGTGACGACCATGTCACCCATATCGAACCCGTAGGGGTGGCCTTGGCCGAGCCGCACGGCGAACTGGAAAGTGATCACGGGCTCAACTCGCGTCCCCCCACACGGCTTGCAGATCCTCGCACCGGACGGTGATCGACGCGTCGGTGAGCGCGATTTCGTGCAGGCACCCGCCGTCCTCGTCGGGCAGGATCTCGTCGAGGAGGACGGTGTCGACCAGCATCCAGTCGATGGAATGCCTGTAGTCGATGGAGAAGTGCGTCACGCCGGAGTAGCTGATACGCAGCCCGGTGTCGTGCTTCCACTGATTGGGGGCGAACTCCAGGGTCAGCCCTCCGCTTTTGTCGGTGGCCACCTGGACACCGGAGAACTCCAGGTCCTTGACGCAGTGGGTGTTGCCGTGACCCATGTCGTAATGCGCCGGGTCGCACGCGAATTCCCGTGCGCCGGGCGGCAGTTGTTCGCTGATCTTGGGAAGTTCGGCGAGGTAGGGCCGCGGATCCAACCAGAACCCGTGCTGCTCGGGCTTCCAGACAGCCGTGACGAACTTCATTGGCACCCTTCCGCGTTGAGAGGCGGACGCCTCCACTTGTCTCCCGAGATGTCCTCGGTCCCCTTGGGGCCGATACGGCCGATCTTCCGCAGCTCGTAGATCATCCGCCCCTTGATGACGCCAGCGCTCCACCCACCGCTCACCGGCCCCCCCACGATCACGAAAGGCGACTTCCTCGCCCACCACGCCGCGAGCCACCCCGGCCCGAAGGAACCCCAACCCGCCGCGAACGCCGCCACCCAGCCCCTGCCCGCCGCACCGCAGCACCCCCATGCGTCCGCCCCACCGATGAACCACTCCCCCGCCTCCAGCCCGGCGCCCACACCCGCGCCGTCCCCGCACTCCTCCCCCCCGCCGCCGCCCAGCCGGAAACAGAACCGCAGCGCCATCACCCAGGCGTTCAGATCCTCAGGATCCAGTGTCTCGTGTGTCCAAGACCAGGGGGCAAGGCCCGCTGCGGACCTTATCCGCAGTCTGGTCGTCTCTCCACAATCCATCGGGTGCGTCTATTGCGGACTCATACCGAGCCTTGCTCCACCTGCTTCAGGTACATTGAGCGCTCGCTCGGAGTGAAGGCCCTGTTGACGGCTCGGTAGATCTTCCTCATGGCGGACAGGGGATCAGGGAGAGATACGTCCCACAGCCGCACTGTTGTGTCCTCGCTGCCGCTGACGACGGTGCGGCCGTCCGGACTGAACGCCACCGACTCCACATTGCCGGTGTGCCCCGTCAAGGTGGCGCGCAAGCCGTCGGTGGCTGTGTCCCACAGCCGGACGGTCCTGTCGTCGCTGCCGCTGGCGACGGTGCGGCCGTCCGGACTGAACGCCACCGACTCCACATTGTCGGTGTGCCCGGTCAAGGTGGTACGCAGTCTGCCCGTTGCCGTATCCCACAGCCGGACCTTCCCGTCATGCCCGCCGCCGGCGAGAGTACGGCCGTCCGGACTGAACGCCACCGCAATCACGACGGCTGTGTCTCCGGCCAGGACGGTGCGCGGCCTGCCGGTTGCCGTATCCCACAGCCGGATCTTCCCGTCGTTACCGCCGCTGGCGAGGGTACGACCGTCCGGACTGAACGCCACCGCATCGACGGTGCTTGTCCCCGCAGCCAGAGCAGAGTGCAGCCTGCCGGTCGCTGTGTCCCACAACCGGACCCCCCCCCATCGCTTCCGCCGGCGAGGGTATGACCGTCCGGACTGAACGCCACCGCATCGACGATGCTTGTCCCCGCAGCCAGAGCAGAGTGCAGCCTGCCCGTTGCCGTATCCCAGAACCGGATCTTTCCGTCATACCCGCCACTGGCGACGATGTGGCCGCCCCAACCGAACGCCACCGAAGCCACGCCTCCGGCGTTCCCTGCCAGGGTGGTGCGGAACCTACCCGTTGCCGGATCCCACAACCGAATCTTTCCGTCGTACCCGCCGCTGGCGAGGGTTCGACCGTCCGGACTGAACGCGACCGAAGCCACGCCTTCGGTGTGCCCCGTCAAGGTGGTGCGCAAGCCGTCGGTGGTTGTGTTCCACAGCCGGACAGTGCTGTCGTCGCTGCCGCTGGCGACGGTGCGGCCGTCCGGACTGAACGCGACCGACTCCACATTGTCGGTGTGCCCGGCCAAGGTGGTGCGCGCCCTGCGCGTTGCCGTATCCCACAGCCGGACCTTCCCGTCATGCCCGCCGCTGGCGAGAGTACGGCCGTCCGGACTGAACGCAACCGACTCCACGCCGTTGGCGTTCCCGGGCAAAGTGGCACGCCGTTTGCCGGTTGCCGGGTCCCACAGCCGGATCGTCCCGTCCCTGCTGCCGCTGGCGAGGGTGTGAGCGTCGGGGCTGAACGCAACCGATTCCACGCCATAGGGGAACCCGGTCAGAGTCGTACGCAGTCTGCCGGTCGCTGTGTCCCACAGGCGGACTTTCTCATCCTCTCCTCCGCTGGCGAGGGTGTGACCGTCCGAACTGAAGGCTGCCGACCTCACGCCGCCGAGGAACCCGGTCAAGGTGGCCCGCAGCCTGCCGGTCGCTGTGTCCCACAGCAGGAGCTTCCCGTCCTTCCCGTCGCTCCCATCGCCGGCCAGGGTGCGGCCGTCCGGACTGAAGGCCACTGAAGCCACGGCATTGGTTCGACCAGTAATTATGTCGTTCAGTCTGCCGGTTGCCGCGTCCCACAGCCGGATCTTCCCGTCATCACCACCGCTGGCGAGGGTACGGCCGTCCGGACTGAACACCACCGACTCGACACTTTCGGTGTGCCCGGTCAATGTCGCGCGCAGCTTGCCGGTTGCCGCGTCCCACAGCCGAACCTTCTTGTCGTCACCGCTGCTGGCCAGGGTGCGGCCGTCTGGACTGAACGCCACCGACTTCACGCTGCCGGTGTGCCCGTTCAAGCGGTGCTGCAGCGGGAGAGCTGCGGCGGCGAACAGGCTGGCGGTAGCTTCCTTGGTTGGGCTGGCCTTGTACGCCTGGATCGCCAGGAGTGAGGCCAGGTCGGGGTTGGCCTCCAACAGGCCGGACGACTGTGCGGCAAGCTGGCGGGACAGGGCCATCCGCTGCGCAGTGAGGGCTTGGTGTCGCTGCTGCTCGCTGGTCCGATATTGCTGCCACGCGATCAGGCCTGCTGTGAGGGCGAGCACAAGCAGGACCGACAAGGTCACGGTGAACCGGCGCAACCGCCGAGCAGTACGGCCGGCCGCTTCTTCTTCACGACGGCGTGCAGTGGTGCTGCTGGTGAGGAAATCCCGTTCCAGGGGAGTGAGATCGCTCTCAGCGTCTTGAAGCGAGAAGGTGTCTTCAGCTGTCGTGAGCCGTCTGCCGCGGTACAGCGCGCCCGAGTCACGGCCGAGGTCATTCCAGGCGCGGGCGGCTTCGGTGAGCTGGCGGTGAAGGCGTAGCCGCTCGCGGGCGTCGTCGATCCACTGCCGCAGCCGGGGCCACGCAGTGATCAAGGCCTCGTGGGCGAGGTCGACAGTGTCATGGTCAAGGGTGAGCAGGCGGGCACCGGCGAGGCATTCGAGGACCGTGCCTGTGTCGATGGGGTCACCGAAGTCGAGTTCGGCGCGAGGCGCGGGTCGCCGAGTGTCGGGGGTTCCCTCGCCTGGTGTGATGAGGCGCAGCAGGATCCGGTGGGTGAGGGTGGCCTGGACAGGAGTGAGACGGGAATAGGCGACCTCGGCGGTGAGGGCGATCCCACCGCGCAGGCCACCGGCGGCCTCGTAGGCGTTGAGGGTGAGGGCGCGTCCCTTGCGGCGCCTCCAGGTTTCCAGCAAAGCATGTGACATCAGCGGCAGCGCGCCAGGTTCGTCTTGCACCTCCTCGAGGATGCGTGCCGTCAGGGTGCGCTCGACGATCAGCCCGGCCGTCTGGGCGGGTTTGACGATGGCCTCGCGCAGTTCGTCCCGGCTCATCGGGCCGACCAGCACCGTTGCGTCCTGCAGAGCGGCGGTGAGACGGGGATGTGCGGCGCAGCGGTCGAGGAAGTCCGCGCGTACCGCGATCACCACGCGCAGCCGACTTGCTGGGTCGGTGGCGGCCAGGAGGTGATCGATGAAGGAAGCGCGTTCATCGGAGTTGGTGCAGAGCGTGTACAGCTCTTCGAACTGGTCCACGATCAGCCAGGTGTCGCCGTCCCCGTCAGCAGCCAGCAGGCGCTGGGCATGGCTGAGCGGGTGCTCGCCCGGCGTGAGCACCCGCACGGCGGCCAGCTTCTGTCCCGCAGTGTCGGGGCTGCTCAGGCGGGGGATGAGGCCGGCGCGCAACAGGGAGGACTTCCCGCTCCCCGACGGGCCGAACACTGCGGTGAACCGGCCGGAGCAGGCCTGCCGGAACAGACGCTCGGTGAGTTCTTCACGGCCGAAGAAGAGATCCGCATCGGCGGGTTCGAAACGGGCCAGGCCTCGGTACGGGGGCTTGGCCATGTCATCCTCGGCCCGGGGCTCGGCGGCCTCTTCCGCGGCCGTCTGACGCCAGCGTGCCTCCCACTCGGCCGCATCGCCGTCGCACGCCTTCACATATGCCAGCACGACCGGCAGCGTCGGCAACCGCTCCCCGGCAGCCGCCTGCGACAGCGTGCTCGCCCCCTGACCGGCGCGCTGCGCCATCACCCGGTACGTCGGACCACCGGCCTCCGCCCGCAGCTTGCGTAACTCGGCAGCGAACCGCGCAACCGGCCCCTCGCTGGGATCCAGTGGGCTTTCTGGACGCCCCGCCATCAACGGCTCCCTCTCATGTCCCGCTTCCCCCGTGGATGCGGCGCTGTGGCCGCAAAAACTAGGAGCCCCCGCGGCAGAAGGGCAAACGAGAGGCACCTTCTTTGGTCAGGACCGCGTGTCGAGCCCTATGACCTGCGGTGCGGCCATTGATCAGGGTGACAGAAGCGGCTGCCCATTCAATCGTGGGGCGCGAAATCTGGTTGTGCAGGCCGGGCCGGCGGGACACCACCGGCTTGCCGCGCACATCACCTTCGCCGCCGCGTCAGGCGACGGCTCGATGAAAGGAACAGATCACGTGTCGATGAGCACTGTGCACCGAAGGGCGGCGCTCGCCACCGCCGCGGTCGCCATCGCGGCCGGGGTGGGACTCGGATCCGGCCCCGTCGCCACCGCCTCGCCGGGGCCTGCGCCCTCAGCCCGTCACTACGTCACCGATGCACTGGGCACGCACCAGGCCGGACTGGCTTCGGGCGGAGCGTCCGCGGCCAGCGCCACCTGCGCCCATGCCTCCTACGGCGGCGGGTTCTACACCAGCCTGGGCGGAGGCTGGAGCAGCCTCGCCGAGCGCTCCGCACCCTGTCGGGCCGCCTCCGCCACCGGAACCCACACCACGGGGTCGCGGTGGTACGTCTACAACGAGAGCCAGGGAGAGTTCATCTGCCAAGGCCGCGCGTCCGGCGTCGGCAGTTCGATCTGGTACAACTCGGGCAAACCGCGTGTCGACCCGTGGGAGTGGTCGTGGTCCGGAGGGACGTCCGACCCCCAGTGGAACCGCTTCTGTAACTGATACCCGGGGTGGGGGCGCGACACCGCGCCCCCACCCGGGCCGTCGGGAGACATCATGAAAAAATGCGGCACCACCCGTATACGCGCTCTGTCCGCCTTCACGCTCCTTATATCCGTGGCGTCCGCCGGCTGCACGGCCAAGCCCCTTGCCGCACCACCCGATCAACACCGGCAGCCGTTCCACCCAGGACAGGGTCCGCTCATCGACCCGGCAACCCTCGCGAAGCTGACCGGTGTGGCCAAAATCCGTCTGAGCCCCGGACCGTACGGCCTCGCCGACGTCAAAGACACTCTCACCGACTGCCGGTATCCCCTGCGTGGCGCCCTCCGATGGCTCACCCACGCACGCCACCTGACCCTGTGGGACCTCATGACGTACGAGAAGGGACCGGCCAAAGCAACGAGCGTCATGACGTTCACCGGTGATTATGCAGCCCACCTCAAAAACCCGCTGTCGTCGGCGCAGGACGGGCTGGCGCGCTGTGGTGCGGCCACCATGCGCGGCACAGTACGTATGCCCAGCGGTCCACTGCCGGTCATCAGTTTCAACGACGGCCCGCCGCCGTTGAAAATCCCCCGGGCCACCTGGCACCCGAGCGCCTGCACTCTCGCCGTCACCAGCATCCGCCAGGATGTCGGTAACACCACGGTCACCGGTGCCCTCACCTGCCACGATGGCACAGTTCCAACCTCACGAAACGCCACCGACATCCTGGTACCGCAAGAGCGCGACCTGCTGGGTGTCGCGCTTACACGGGCAACAACGCTCGCACCAGCGCGGAAGTGAGTGCAGGGGCATGTCAGATCAAATCGCCGAGAGCGGTCTTCACCGGCTCCCCGGGAGCCGGGCCCCGCCGGTCCCCTGAGCGCCGCAGCAGCAAACACCGTGCCAATGACGAAGCCGGGGGTGTTCGGCGGCCGGCTGACTGTCTTCAGGGTCAGTCCGAGGTGCTTCTTCGCCCAGGTCACGAACTTTCCGGCATAGCCGGAGTCTGCCCAGGCGATGGTGATTTCGGGGTGCATCAGCCGCAGGCGGAACAGGACTTCCTTCGCCGCGTCGCGGTCGGTCATGTCGGCCGGGGTGACCATGACGAACAGTGGCAGGCCCTTGGTGTCCACAACCAGGTGCTTTGCGGCCGTTGATTTTCTTCGCGCTGTCGTAGCCGCGCGAGTCGCGGCCGACGGTCTCCGCAGCTTTGACCGACTGGGAGTCGATGACGGTGGCGACCGCTCCAGGCGCCCGGCCCTTGACCAGGTTCTGCCCGGAGTTGGGATTCGTATGCGTTCGCGATGCGGTCACTGCGACCCTTCGCCGAACGTTTCCTTCCGGGCCCTCCAGGCCCTCGTGACGCACCGCCGCGAGCAGTAGACCGCGTTCGAACGGCGGTCCACCCCAGCCACCCAAGTCGCCCCGCACTCGGGGCACTCGGCCCGGCCCGCACCGCTCAACTCCGCGGCCACCCGCTTGCGCAACCGGCGGTCCCGGCGCCACTGCCTGGCACGACATGACACCCAGCAGTACACGGCACCGGGCCATGCGTCTGGCCGCAGCCGTTCACCGCAACCCCCGCACACCCGGTCCCCGGCCTCCCCGGCGTCCTCGGACACCAAGCCAGCCTAGATGATTGATTCCAAGGGGTGTCGGTGACTGTCTGCTGGCGTTCCTGCCGCTCGAGTTGGTCAGGCTGGTCCGTAGATGGCACTGCCAGCCTTGCTGATCAGTGCCCAGTAGCGGTCGCCGTAAGACCAGTGCCACCACTCAGTGGGGTAGTTGACGAAGCCAGCGCCGCTCATGGCTCGGGCCAGGATGTCGCGGTTGCGACGTGCTTGGTCTGATATTCCCGAGGCGTCCAGCGGACAGTACTTCTCGTCTCCGGTGCGGTGGCCGTTCACAGCACCGCCCATGTCCAGCTCGACGCCATCGGCATCAACGAGCGTCAGATCGAGGGCCGCGCCGGCACAGTGTGGCGCCACCTCGACCGGGGAGACGAAGGCGCTGGCCTGGCGCCGCAGTTCGACCGGGTCGGTGATGCCGGAGCGGCGTAGGCGGTCCTCGTAGAGGGCAAACCGCCGCGCCTGCTCGGTGCTACTGCGATGCCCTTCTATGACGAGGAACCTGACGCCGTCGGGAAGCATCTCCGAGGCCGAGCACAAACGCTCAAGCACGCCGATCCGGACCCGGCCGTATGCCCCTGCCTCGTCTCGCTCCCGGGGGTCCAGCACAATCACCGGGACCGAGGCGATCTCTGCGAGAGGTTCGCCGCAGTCCTGCACCGGGATATTGATCACCTTGGGATCACTCAGCAAGATCATGGATCTTGAGCCTAAACGTTGCGGGCCCGCGAAGTATCCCGCCTCACCTGCTGCCGGCACCACCAGCTTCCGCCCGTCGGGCCGACAAGTTCCAGCCGCCGGGCCTACAGGCAAAGGACCTGCTGGTTCTATTCACGAATCCCGAGAATCCCGACAGCAGATGTACGGCACTTCAGGAGGCGGCCCGCCGCCGAAGTCGATGTTCACGAGAACGGGAGGCATCTCGTCCCTGGCAGCGTGGCTCGTAGGGCCCGGCCCCGTTGGCGAGGATGGGGCTCGGGCCGTGGGTTGATCGGTCCGCGATTCTTGATCGCTGCCGAGCCTGCTGATTAGCTGGCCGGTATGACTGATCTTGGACCCATCGCCTGGCCACCTGCCCCGATCAGGACCGAAAGGCTCGTGCTCCGTGAGCCCGAGGCCCGGGACCGTGCGGCGTTCATCGAGCTGCTCGCCTCGCCAGAGGTGCACACCTACCTCGGCGGCCCCCGGCCGCGTGACGAGCTTGAGCGCGAACTGCCCGGGGTTCCCGAGCGGTGGCCCGGGAGTTTCGTCGTTGATCTCGACGGGTCGATGATCGGCCAGATTTTGCTCAGGAGAGCAACGGGGCACCGTCGCCCGGCCGCCATGGGGAAGGCCGATCTCGGCTACCTGTTCCTGCCGCGGGCTTGGGGATTCGGGTACGCAGCCGAGGCATGCGCGGCGGCACTCGGCTGGCTCGCCGGCGTGCTCCCCGGTGAGCCGGTGGTGCTCACCACCCAGACCGCCAACGTCGGCTCGATGCGTCTCGCGGCGAAGCTGGGGTTCACCGAGGTAGAGCGGTTCGAGGCATGGGGCGCCGAGCAGTGGCTCGGCATGTGGTCCCCGGCCACGCCGTCCGATTGAGCTCGTGCTCGACAGGGCGGATCGCAACTCGACAGCACTGCTAGGACGGAGCCCAGCGCTGTTGAAACTCGTGAACATCTCACCAGGCGGAGACGGCCGAACCCCTCCCGAAACGATGTCGAAGCGCTGTCCGTTCTCATGGACGAAGCCAACCTGCCGTCGATCACGGAAAGCGACCGTGAACCGAAAACCGCCCGCGGCTCCCCACGCAGAGGCGAGGGAGTCCAGCATCGATGGGTGAAGCCGGAGTTGGAGTCCCTCGCAACCGCACTCTATGTGAAGACCGACGACCTGTTGAAGGCGTCACCGCATCTGGCGCCCTGGCGTCCGATGGTGGGGATCGCTCCGCAGCTGACCGATGCCGAGCTGGTCACGCTGGCGATGATGCAGGCCATGCTGGGCTTCACATCCGAGGCCAAGTGGCTTCGCTACGCGCACTGTCACCTGCGGCATCTCTTCCCGTACCTGCCGAAGCAGCCCGGCTACAACAAACGGCTGCGCAAGACCACCGAGCTGCTGCGGCAGGTGACCCGACTGCTGGCCATCGACACCTCCGTATGGAGCGACGACGTGTGGATCGTGGATTCCACTCCGGTGGAGTGCGGACGTTCTCGCGAGACCGTCAAGCGCTCCGACCTGGCAGGATGGGCCGAGTACGGGTACTACGCCAGTCACAGCCGTTTCTTTTGGGGCCTTCGCCTGCACCTGGTGTGCACCTTGCAGGGTCTGCCGATCGCCTTCGCCCTGACCGGCGCCAAGGCCAACGAACGTGAGACCCTGCTGGACCTGCTCACCGCCGAACCGGGCCTGGCCGTCGCACGGCCTGGACAGACACTGATCGGCGACAAGAACTACTTCGGCCGCGCCTTCGAGCGCGAGTTGGCCGAACAGGACATCCAGCTGCTGCGGCCGGCCCGCAAGGGCGAGCCGGAACGGCCTGGTGCCCCACTGTTCAAACCGTTGCGGCAGGTCATCGAGTCGGTCAACGAGACCTTCAAGGGCCAGCTCAACCTCGAACAGCACCGAGGCCGCACACCGCGTGGCGTGATCGCCCGCGTCATGCAGCGCATCCTCGCGCTGACCGCCGCGATCTGGCACAACGACCGTACCGGCCAGCCCGTCCTGCGCTCACTGACCGCTTACGATCACTGACCCCTTGGAATTGATCATCTAGGGCCCAAAGCTACTCAAAACCGGGGGATAGAAAACAGGCACCAATCTCCAAGGGGGCTTCTCTGGCGCCCCAGCTGAGGAATGTCGCCGTCGGTCACACTGCGGCCGACGGCGTTGACGGGCTCAGGGCTCGCTGAAGAAGGCGCTCATGCCTTCGACGTCCGACAGGTAGCTGTCGATGGCGGTGATGCGGCCGCATTGGGTGGTCAGCACGGTCGCGAGGTGTTCGTCGAGCCTGCGTCCGTCGGGGGCAGTTGCCGTGTTGCGGAGCGAGAGGGCGGCGCCATGTGCGCCGACGAGCACGTGCAACAACTCGGTGTGCAGTCCCTGCCCAGCGATGTGCCGGGCTCTGCCCACGACCGCATCCTTGCCACGGATCGTGCCTGAGATGGTGCCGGTTCCCGGCATGGTCCAGGTGACGTCGTCGGCCAGCAGGCCGCTCAGCCTCTCCCAGTCCCGGGCCTGGAACTCGGCGAGGAAGCGTTCGGCGACCGTCAGGTCGGCACTGTTCTCGGACATGATCTCCCCTTCTTCAGCGGCCGTCGTCAATCCCCCATCGACCCTAGGTCGTTCGACACCGCAGCACGCGCCAGCAGCCTGGTGCTCTCACTACCGGCACTGTTTATGCGGTCAAGGACAGGACGGCCCACCACCACATGCTCATCACGACGACGGATGGCACCCCGACTGTCCGGCACCTCGTCTCTGACCGGGGATTCGCATGCGGGCCGCGCGGCGGCCGTCACCGACGACGACGTGGCGCAGGGAGTAGCGGTACATCTGCCCGGAAATGATCAGCTCGATATCCATCGTCATGCAGACCACGCCACACGGTCCTGACCTACAAGAAAATCCGCTGCCGGGCCAGCCACTTTTCGATGTCCATGCCGTGGACGGTGATGCCGGGTGTGACGATCGTGGGGTCGCTTTCCTCGCGTACGAGTTCGCGTAGTGCGGCGTAGTGGCGTTGCCAGTCCGCCGGCCACGAGGGGTTCCAGTCCTGGTCCACGGCCTCCAGCGCGGTCTTCCATTCGGGGTGGTCGTGGAGGGCGCTGGGGCGGCGGAGGTGGGACAGCCACTGCCCGATCGGCCTGCCCTGCCCGTCCGTCAGGGCCTGCCAGACGTCGGCGAACGCCTGGAACAGCTCGGCATCACGCCGCTGGCCCGGAGCCTGCGGAGCCCGCAAAGCCGTCCACGACGCCCGCAGGAGCCTTCGAGCGGGGCGTCGCGGCCCTGGCCCAGTACAAGGCACGCACGGTCTCCGTGACAGTCCCCAGAGGCCACGTAGAGCGGCTGGAAGACGGGACCGAGGTCCGACTTGGGGTGTTCCTGAGCAACACCAAGACCAGACGCGGGAAGCTCACCCCGACAAACTCCAGCAGCTCGCCCACCTCGGACTCGAATGGGCAGCGGCATAGGGCAGGCAACCGGCGGTTCGCAATAGACGCGGACCGCGATGCCTTCGCTGCGCATCAGGACCCGGTACCGAGCAAGACCGTCACTCGTTCGCCGTGTATCGGCAAACAGACGCACTGGGATGGCGCAGCGTGCGCGGGGACGCCGTCCTGATCGGGTCGCGCACGAGAGGCAGTCGGGTGGAGGGAGTTCTGTGGGTGGTGCCCGTAGTCGGTGAGACGACGTGGTCGCTTGTGCATCGGGTGGCGTCCGCCTACGGGATACAGGCCGCGGATCTGGCGGGAGGGTGGCGGTGGGCGAATCGGGTGCAGCGCAAAGACCATGGACGTGCAGACGTGGAGGTGTTCCTCGACGGGATGGCGCAGAAGCAGCTGGCCCCCTCGATCAGGTCAGTTTCCACCTGCACCGCGCGGCCGGAATCATGGAGGGCATGCAGACGAAGCTGAATCTGCTCCGGCCCCCGTACTTCACGTCGGAGCGATTCGCGGATTTCCGCGGTCTTCTGTCTCGGCATCCGGAGCACAGTCTCCCGGCTTCTCTGAAGTGCGGCGCTTCCTTGGCCTTGAGGATGTGCATGTAGGCGCTGGTATCCCGGGCCGCTCGCCCTGTGACATGCGTGGTGCCCGGGAGGGGCGTCAACGGTCGATCGGGAGCACCTGGTCCAGGCCGCTCTCGCGCAGGATCTGCTGGACGGTGTCGTCCAGGGTGCTTGCCGCGTCGATAACGGTCTCCAGGCCGTCGGGCAGTAGGTCCTTCTCTCGGTACCAGTCGCGCAGGTGGTCTTCGGTGACGTGCTTGAGGTACTCGGCATCGGGTTTCGTCGCGTGCCGGAGCACCGTCTCCGTGTAGGGCACGTCGAGGTAGTAGCAGCGTGAGACGCCTCGGTGGGCGCGCACCAGGTCCTGGAGCATCGTGCCGTAGCGGTCGGCGTACAGGATGCCCTCCACGACGACATGGAAGCCATTGTTCAGGGCGTAGCGGGCGGTCAAGTCGATCAGGCCGATGTTGGCGCCGCCGGGCCGGTCGCGTTCGCGCAGCACGATGCGGCGCAGGTTGTCCTGGCCGACGATCGCGAGGTTGCGGCCGAACTTCTCGCGCAGGCCGGCCGCGACGGACGACTTCCCCGAGGCACTGTTGCCCCGGATCATGATCAGGCGCGTGTCTTCCGTTCCCACCGTGCCCGGCACGCTCTCCATCACGCGTCGTCGCCCTCGATAGTCAACTGCAGCCGGTTCTCGTGGAAGTGGTCCCAGTTCATGACCAGGCGGAAGCGCTGGTGAGCCTCCAGGCGTTCCGCGTCGGCCGGCTCCCGGCCACACTGCACGCGGGCGTCCCCGGACTTCACGAGCTCCGCGAGGGCGATACGGACGTCGTCGGCATCCTGGCTGGTGGCGGCCGCCAGTCGGTCCAGGGACGTGAGGATCTCCTGCGGTTCGCCCAGATCGTCAACCAAGTGGTTGATGAGCCCGTCGACGAGCGGGCCGGTGCGCACTGTCCAGCGGATCCGGTCGAGCCGCTTGGCGAGGTTGGCGTCCAGGGGCAGCAGGTCACCAGGCAACGGCAGCGCTGCGGGCATCGACCACCGGGTGCCGTCCGGTGTCTCCTCGCGGCGCGCCAGGCCCCACGTCAGGTAGAGCTCGGAGAGGCCCCGCACGGTCTCGGGCACCGGGTAGCCGGCGGCCGTGAGCATGGCGCCGAACTTCTCCCAGCGATGTGCCTCGTTCGCTTCACGTCCCTCCGGCGCCTCCTCGTAGTCCCATCCCTCATCGGGCCACGAGAACGTGAGCACGCCGTCGAGATCACCGCCGATCATGTCCCAGTGGCCTTCGAAGAGCTCCTGCAGGAGGTCGTCCAGGGAACCGGTGAAACCGGGCTGGCTCGCGGTCGCGATCAGCATCGTCAGCGGGAAGCCCTGGCGGGGCAGGACGTGGTCCCAGCCCGAAGCCCACCAGTCGTTGTGCATCGCCATGTCCCGACGCGGCTCGGGTACAGACGGGTTCTCAGTCATCCGCAGCTCTTCCTGGAAAACGGCCGGACGCTCGCAGCGTACGCACTGAGGCGCGGCACGCTTTCACGGGCGCGACCCAGGCTTGATGGTCGGGGGCGACGTGCAGTTGCTTGCGTAGGCGCCCGCGCAGAAAACCGACGCGCGTTCGGCCCTCCAGGACCCGGAGCCCGCTCTCCGACGGGTCCAGGAGACGCCCCTCGATGAGGATCGGCGGGCGCAGCCACGTCCCGTGCTCTTCCCAGTGCCGACCCACCTCGGGGCGGCGAATCTTGACCCAGTACACCGGGTTCTCGGCGTAGCTTTCGATACAGCCGGCGTCGGACGCTCCGGTCGGCATGCCGCGGAAGTCCGCGGAGGGGATCGTCTCCAGCCGCCACGTGACGTCGCGCAGGTCGATGCCGCCGTAGTCGTGTATGGCTTCGTTCACTTCAAGCAGCAGCGTCTGTCTGCCGGTTTGGGCAGCGGTTGACGATGTCGGGCCCGTGGATGTTCACGAGAAATAGCAGCACGCCATGGGGACGGCCCGCCGCCCTCCGGGCGGCGGGCCGTCGAGTAGGAACCTGCGGTTGTCAGCCGGCTTTGGCGGGCCGAGACGGGGCTGGTTCCGTGCAGCTCAGATGTGGTTGACGCTGGATGCGACCTCGCGGGTCATGCCGAGCAGGGCTCGACCGCCTGATCACATGCCCGCGTCACACGGGGACCCGCACCGAGGCGATCACAGCGGACCTCGTTTGCCGAACGGACAATTCTGCGCCCCTGAGCACGCCACGTGCCACAATCGTTCCGAGCTCGAACAGGCGAACGCGAACGGGCCGCCCCGCGGGTGCTGGCCGGCCCGGAAGCACAGGACAGGGCGCCAGCACGAGACGGCAGCCCGGGGGCGGGGCGACACGGGAGGGCGGAGCGGCAGCCCGGAGCGCCGGGCGACAGCCCCACGGGGCGCGGCGGCCGGGGCGTCACTCGACGAGGGCGGGCGGACCCGTGACCGTCGGGGCGGTGGTCACTGCCCGGTCAGGCCCCACACGACGCCGTCGAACTGCATGGAGGTGGTGTCCTTGTTCGCCATGGTCACCGTCAGTCGCCCGACCCGTCCCTCGCTCGTCCTGATGCACAGGACCGTGCCAGCCTTCACCGGCTGGGCCCCGGCGCCGGCGGCGTCCACTGTGCCGGCGCAGTCCGCGTAGTCCGGAATGCCACTGCCGGTCCACAGGGACGCCTTCGCGTTGTTGTGGGCTCTGATCTCGCCGAAGTAACCGGAGAAGTCGGTCTTGTCGTCCAGCGGGTTGCCCGACGACACCGGCCGGACCGGGTCCAGGTCCTTGCTTCCCTCGGGCTGGTCGTCCAGCAGCAGCACACCCTGCCACTGCACCGCGGCGCTCTGCACCACGCCGGTCGGTCTGGTGCCCGCGGTCCCGGGAGACGCGGTATCCGCTCCCGGGGCGTCGGACGTCGCCGCGGCGGGCGACTCCGACGCGGATGGCTCCGACGCGGGCCGCGTGCTCGTCGCCGGCCGGGAGCCAGCGGCCGGGCCGGCATCGGCGCCCTGGTTGCCCAGCACCTGCCCTACGACGCCGACCACCGCGACCGCCACGGCTCCGGCCGCTGTGATCCCGGCGGTGATCCAGGCCGCCTTGTGTTCCACGGGCCAGCGGCCGCGGCCCTGACGCCTGCCGTCCCCAGCCCGCGCCCGCGTCTGCGCGTCCTGCTGCTCGCCACTTGTCTGGTTTTTGGCCACTGCCGCTCAACGCCCCCCGGCTTCCCTGGTGACCGATGTCACTCGGCGGCAGCGTACCGGCATGCCCGGCCACCCGACCGGAGAATCACGCTCTTGGCGGGTCCCCGGCGGTGCCGGCGGTTAGGTCGGTGTCGCCGGTGGGGCTCAGGCGGGCCCGCATGGTCCGACCGGCAGTGATCCGTCGGACGACCAGGACCGCCAGGGCCGCCGAGGCGAGCGAGGTCAGCGGGCCGTACGCCGTCCGCGACCCACGGGATCCGGGAACGGTGGCGCGGGGCGTCAGCCGAAACGGCCGGCGACGTAGTCGGCGGTGCGGGGGGGCGGCCGGGCTGCCGAAGACGGTGGCCGTGGGGCCGTGCTCGACGCTGCCCCCCCGGGGGCGCCCTGCTCGGCGAAGAAGAAGGCCCACTGGTGGGAGACGCGCGCGGCCTGCCGCTCGTGGGCAGGGCCGCCGCGCCATTCCACCCACTGCGGGTCGTCCAGGATGGTCTCGGGGTCGGCGATGCCGGCGCCCTCGAGGAACACGACCAGGTCGTGGTCGCTGTGGGCGGTGCCGAGGACCTCGTCCCGGCCTTGACTGTCCGGCCGCCCGTTCCGGCGGGCCGGTGCACGATGATCGGTGCGCTGGTCACGCCTCCCAGCGTGCCCTTGACGGGATCGCGGAGCGAGTCGGCCAGGGGCGGTCAGGGAGTGTCGCCGCACCAGTCCCAGCGGGTCGGGCCGCCGGGGCGCGGGTCGTAGAGCGCCCGCCCGTCGGGGCCGAACTGTCCCAGCTCGGTCTGGAGGGAGACGCCGGTGTCGACTTCGTTCTGCGTCCAGCCGGTGATGTCGAGGAGCAGGCCGTCCAGCGGCCCGCCGACCAGTTCGGCGTAGTGCCGGTCTGGCCGCGGGCCTGGATGGTCGTAGTCGGCGCCGTAAACCCGGCGGCGCAGCAGCTGCTCGTCATCACGGTCCATCCGTTCAGCTTTGCAGTCACCACTGACAGCGCGGGCCTGTCCGGGTCAGCTGCGGAAGCGTGAGAGCCAGGTGCCGCTGGCCTTCTGCGCTTGGCGTTCGGCGGTGATGGCGCGCTGTTTGCAGTCGTCGCACAGGTGCGGGTGGGTCTCCCGTGGGACGTCCCACCCGGTGGGCTCGATCGCCGAGCACAGGACCGCGACTCAACTCACTGAAGCGATCAGTAAGGGGCCCAGGGCCTGGCACCCTGCTGCTTGCTGCCGCCCACTTCGGATCACTCTCGGACGATATGCCCATCTCGCAACCCGAGAGCGCATCAGCCTCGCACCAACCCCGTTGGCAGCGGCGGCAGAACGCCGGTTTCCTGGCCTTGGAGGACGCTAGCCACAAGGTGGCCGGCCAACCCACCCACTGACATCCCGGAGAGCACGGACTCGGTCTCCCAGAATCGGGCTACCTGCTCTGTGGCCAGCAGGTGCGCCGCCTTCTCGACCGCCTGCAGGTATGTCTTCCGGATCTCATCCGTCATTCGGCCACCGTTCCGACCTCATCAACAGCCGCTGACAGGTCCATGTTGTGGATCGATCGCCGCCTCGGCCGCCTGGGAAGCTCGCCCCCGTGCGGAGTGTGGTGGCGCGGGAGCGGGCGGGCCCCATCGGCTTGCAGTCGAAGTCCACCGGGTTCCCCCGGGGGCCACGGGCCCGATGTCCCGCCGGTGTCAGGCCGCGGTCTCTTGGGGGGTCCTGGCGGCGGCCAGGTCTGCCGCTCGCCGGACCGAATCGGCGGAGGCGGCCAGCAGCGGCAGCCGGACGGCCGGGCTCGGGATACGGCCCTGGGCATGCAACACCCCCTTGATCACGGTCGGGTTCGGCTCGGCGAAGAGCGCGGCGGACAGCCGGGCCAGCTCGGCCCCCAGCCTGCGGGCCGGTCCGGCGGCGCCGCGCTGCCACAGCGAGATGAGCTCGGCGTAGTCAGCGGTGCGGACGTTGGCCGACGCCAGGATGCCGCCGCTGGCGCCCGCCGCGAGCAACGGCGAGATGACGGCGTCGTCGCCGCCGAGCACCGCGAAGCCCGGTGGCGGCGAGCCGAGCAGTTCCATCGCGGCTGCGTCGATCGCGCCGGTCGCGTACTTCGCCCCGACGACCTGCGGTAGGTGCCCGAGCGCGTTCAGGGTTCTGGTGCTGAGGGGCTGAGCGGTGCGGTACGGGATGTCGTAGACGACCAGCGGCAGACCCCCGTGTTCGGCGAGTGCCGTGAAGTGCGCCAGCGTTCCCGCCTCGCCGGGCCGGGTGTAGGGCGGCGCGGGAACCAGCGCCGCGGCGACGTCACCGCTCTGAGCGAGCTCCCGCAGTGTCGTGATGGCGGCGGCGGTGTCGTTCGTGCCGACGCCGACGATCAGCGGAGCTCCGTGTGCCCGACAGGCGGCCGAGCAGATACGGACCACGGCCTGCTTCTCCTCCGTGGTCAACGTGGCCGCCTCCGCGGTGGTGCCCAGGGCAACGAGTCCGCGAGCGCCGCCGACTGACAGTGCCTCATTGGCAAGCCAGGCGAGCGCGTCCGGGTCGAGGCGCAGGTCGTCGGTGAACGGGGTCACCAAGGGGACAAACAGGCCGGTGAGGTTCGCTTCGGGCTTCATGCGCCCAGCCTGACCGACACAAACCCAGTAGATCCAGTTCATGTTTCTTCGCTTATACGTAAGATCACCTTATGCTCGATGTCCGACGTCTCCACCTGCTGCGCGAACTGGACCGACGCGGCACCATCGCGGCCGTCGCCGAGGCGCTGACCTTCACCGCCTCGGCCGTCTCCCAGCAGCTGAGCGTGCTTGAGCGCGAGGCGGGCGTGCCCCTGCTGGAACGAAGTGGCAGACGGGTGGTGCTCACCCCCGCCGGCCGCACCCTCGTCACTCACGCCGACGCGGTCCTCGAACGCCTGGAACTGGCGGTCTCCGAGCTGGCCGGGGCACGCGAGGGCATCGGCGGGCCGCTGCGGATCGGGACGTTTCCCTCTGGTGGCCCCGCGATCGTGCCCGCCACCCTGGCCGAACTGGCCCGGCGGCATCCCGCGCTGGAACCGATGGTGCAGGAGATCGACTCGGCGCGGGTCTCCGACGGCCTGCGCGCCGGCGAACTCGACGTGGCCCTCGTCCACGACTACGACTTCGTGCCCGCGTCCCCGGACACCACGGTCGACCAAGTGCCCCTGTTGGAGGAGCCGATGTACCTGGCCACGGGCGCCGCCACCGACGCCGATCCCGCAAGAGGTCCCGCCGCCCGCGGTGACACGCTGGCAAAGCTGCTCGGACCGTGGGCCACGGCCCCATGGATCACGGCCCGGGACGGCACGACCGGTCACGCGATGGCCGTACGCGCTTGCCAGGCGGCCGGTTTCCAGCCGCGCATCCGCCACCAGGTCAACGACTTCCGTACGGTCCTGGCACTGGCTGCCATCGGGCAAGGCGCCGGATTCGTACCGGAGATGGCCACCGCACACGCCCCCGAGAACGTGGTCCTGACCCGGCTGCCCCTCTTCCGCCGTTCGAAGGTCGCCTTCCGCGCGGGGGGCGGCACCCACCCGGCAATCGCAGCATTCGTGGCGGCGGCGCGAACAGCGGTGGCGCCACGGGCCGTGCCTCCTTACTGATCGCTTCAGTGAGTTGAGTCGCGGGCCTTATGCTCGGCGATCTTGGTCGGCAGGGTTTGCGGAGTGTGTGCTGATCTTGTTCCTGACGACCTGTGGGAGCGGCTGGCCCCGCTGCTGCCGCCCGCTCCCGCACGGCGCCGCCGCTACCCTGGTCGGCTGCCTGTTCCCGACCGGGCAGCATTCGCCCCCTGTCAGCGGCACGAGCACCGGTCGAACGAAGCGTCGCGAGACTGAAATCCTGGCGGATCTTCCGCAGAGCCCGCTGCAGCCCCAACCGCCTGACCGTCATCGCCGCTGCCGTCCTCACCCTGGAAAGGCAACGCTGAAAACGCTCACTGACGGCGAGACGTCCCGATTCCCAGCGCGGAATCCCAGGCGCTGCCAAGACGCTTTCCGGCACCCGAGCGCCGTGTGTTGTCCAGATCGACCGCTGCGGACAAGCGGTCCGACGGAACTCTCGCACCAGGTTGGTGAACTCGCCTGTCAGACGGTTCCGGACTGACGCACAGCTTTCCCGGCGAGTCAGTCGGCGGTGTCCGGGCCCGCCGTACTGCGCAGCGTGCTGATCATCGCCAGCACCTCGGGACCGTCCGGCGGTGTGACGCGGTGCGGACCGCCGTAGGTGAGGAGGCTCTCCAGGGCGGCGTTTTCGGTGAACTCCCGCAGGCGAGTGGAGAAGCCGACCCGGTGGGCCTCCGCGTTCCGCGGTTCCGCCTGCGCGCGTTCGAAGTAGCCGGTCAGGATGCGCCAGGTCTCCGGTTCGGCGGCGAGGAGATGGAAGAAGGTGCGATGCCGGGTGCGGATGATCAGCAGGATCGCGAGCCGCAGCCGGAAGTCGTCCGTCAGGGCATGGCCGTTCTGGGCCCGGGCGACGGCCAGCGCCATACTGAGCACGTTGAGGTAGCGCTTCAGCCGCCGGGGGTTGCCGCCCAGGCTGGTCTGCAACAGGCCCCAGAAGAAGTCGGAGCCTGCGAGCTCGGGAATGGCCGTGGCGTAGGCCGCCCGCAGGGTGTCGAAGCCCACATCCGGCAGGAAGAAGGGCAGTTGGACGATCTTGTCGAGGTAGGCCATGCCCGACACGACCTCGGACGGAGCGCCCTTAAGCGCATCTCCGAACTTGTTCGTGGCCACCGCCGCCAGCACGTCCAGGTCCAGCGCAAGCACGAACACGCACTGCGTCTCCGCCAGGAACAGCTTCAGTGACTCCAGTACCGTCATGGCGGATTCCGGCGTGCATCGGTCGAGGTCGTCCACGAAGACCACGAGCCTGCCGTCGGTGCCGACGAACTCCTCCACCGCCAGGGCGAAATCGGACTCGAAGCGGTTGATCTGCCGGTACTGCTCGGAATCCCGTACGGAGATGTCCTGGAGCATCTGGTCCACGGCCTCGCCCTTGATGACGCCCCCGGTGCCGAGCGCGGTCGCCGCTCCCAGGCCCGCCCTGACGGACAGCCAGGTCGCCGCCTTGGCAAGCCGGCGCGCCTTGTCCTTCAGTTTCTCCTCCTTCTCCAGCTCGGCGAGGATCGTGTGCAGCAGCGCGGCCCAGACCTCGACCTTCCG
This sequence comes from Streptomyces sp. NPDC030820, assembly GCF_055572075.1. Classification (NCBI taxonomy): domain Bacteria; kingdom Bacillati; phylum Actinomycetota; class Actinomycetes; order Kitasatosporales; family Streptomycetaceae; genus Streptomyces; species Streptomyces sp. NPDC030820. The sequence continues at coordinate 40,297 of NZ_JBVIEB010000025.1, read as the reverse complement.
GTCGTACTTCCATGGGTTGAACCAGATGGTGCGTACGCCGTTCTTCTCGAAGCGCTGTTCCCACAGCTTCAAGAAGCTCGACTTGCCCGCTCCCCAGGAGCCGAACACGCCCACGGTGAGCGGCAGCGGCCTGGCCTCGGTGACGGCCTCGTGCAGGACGGTGACGTACGGCTCGAAGTGGAAGGCGTCGTCCTCGGGGCGGCTGATGGGATTGTCGGTCAGCGGACGCAAAGGGGGGTCTCCTGTCGCTCAACTGCTGTCGGTCGAGAAGGTGGTCAGGCAGGGTGCGAGGAGCCGTCCATGCAGCGGCGGACCGCCTCCAGCCGGTCCGGTCGGGCCCGGGGGCCGGTCCGCCAGGCCCTCTCCGCGAGCTCGGCCGCCACTCGGGCGGCGTCGAAGTCTCCGCGGTCCTTGTGGTGGCGCACGGCGGCAAGCACGAGGTCGTTCACCTCCGGGCGTTCGCTCGCCAGGGCGGGAGCGAGGTTCAGGCGTCGGACGATCTCGGTGACGCGCTGTCGGGCACCGGGCGCGGAGGACGAGTCCGGCATGGCTGCCGCGAGCAGACACAGGACCGCTTCGTCGGCCTCTCGGCGCTCCTTCGGTTCCATGAAGCGTTGACGCGCGACGAGTTGGAGGACCCGGTGGACCTCGACCGCGTGGATGGCCTTGTCCACGGTGGCCAGGCCGGCATCACCGAGTCGGCGCAACGCCTGCTGCAGGCCGACCCGTCGGCACAGCACCGCGCCGGGCCCGGGCGGCATCACACGCCCCACGGCGGCGAACAGCAGGTCCTGCGGAACCGGCCCCACGCCCAGATGACAGAGCAGGTGGAAGAGGTGGACGGCCGCGGGCATGTCCTTGACCAGCACCTCCAGGGTGGCCCGCCAGCTCGCCACGAGCGGCACGGGATAGCCCAGCAGGCCGCCCTCCTGGAGGAGCATCGCGCAGAGCTCGTCGAACTCCGTCAGGTACGCAGCCACGTTCGTGCCGACGTCCGACAGGAACCGCCCGATCTGCAGGATGGCGAGCGGCAGATCGCCAGCCCGCTCGGCCAGGGCATCGGCGTCCGCCTCGGGCAGCGTCGGCACCAGGCGCCGGAGCACGGAGAGGCTCTCCCCGCGCTCGAAGGGAGTGACGGGCACGACGTCGGGGACCTGGTGCGTCCAGCTGAACGTGCGGCTCGTGACGATGACATGTCCGTTGCCGTGCGGCAGCAGCGGGCCCAGCTTGTCGACGGACTCGGCGTTGTCTAGCACCAACAGCCAACCCTTGCGGACCCGCCCGCGGCGCAGCCGGTCGAGGACGGCTTGCACCGGGGGTGCGCCCGACGGGCCGGGCTCGATGCCCAGGGCCGTGCCCAGTGCCTCCAACGACTGGGTGAGCTTGGCGGAATCGGTTGCCTCCAGCCACCAGACGAAGTCGTAGTCGTCCTGGTGGCGGTGCGCGTACTCCAGCGCGGTCCGGCTCTTGCCCACGCCCCCGGTGCCGTACAGCACGCACGGGCCGGTCCCGGCCGTCAGCTTGCCGCCCAACTCCCGCAGCAGTGCCTCCCGGCCAGTGAAGTAACCGTTGCGGGAGGGGAGATGATCGTAGGCCGCCTTCAACTCCGGGCCCGACTCCCGCGGTCCGGGCACGGCCCGCTGACCGTGTGAGGCCGGGGCCCAGAGCCGGGCGCCGTCCCAGGCGCCCGGCGGCAGGAACTCCTCCGCGACGCTCAGCGCGCGCTGTACGTCCGACGGGGGGAGCGTCGCCCTGAGGGCTTCTGCGACCTCCGGCTGGAAGACGTAGGCCCGCTCGGTCACCCCGGCGGAGGCGGGCGCGGGGCTGAGCAGGCCACTCAGGAACGCCTCGGCGACCGGGTATTCGCCCCGGTCGGGCAGCAGCCGGCGGTGCATGCCGCGCAGCAGCGGCACCGTGACCAGCGGCGCGACCGCGAGCAGGGCGGCAAGCCGGACCGAGTCGCGCTCGGCGGTGCGCTGGAAGAGACGGACGAGGTCCTGCCCGTCGGCCGGAGGCATCGGGTGCACCGGCGACAGCGGCGGTATCAGGCGCAACCCCAGCCCCTGGTGCCAGACACCGCCACCGACTGCGGTCAGCCATGCCCAGGTCCGCAGGGCGGCGAGGTCTAGGGCGATCAGCGGCACGGCGTCGCCGACCGGTGGCTTCGACCCGGGGGTCGGACTCGGCGGTCTGCGGCGCAGGGCCGCGGCGGGTATGCCAGGGCCGTCCGCGCGCCATTCCACGTCGACGATGGGGTTGCCGGTGCGGAACCACAGACGCTGCGGCAGCACTTGCATCACGCCCAGGGGCGTGTGGGCGGCGCACGCGCCCAGCAGCTGCGTCATCCGGCCGTCCCGCCAGCCCGCCCCCAGTCCGTCGGTCGCCAGCACCAGCACACGGCCGTGCGCACGTTCCCCGAGGACGTCGCTCGCCGGGGCCGCCCTGCCGTTGTCGTCGACACACAGGAGGTTCCCGGACGCGGACGTGTCGAGACGATGCACCCGGACGCCGCGGAACGACGCGCGCCGGGTCACGGAGGCGAACAGCGCCAGGTTGTCGTGCCACATCTCCATGGAGGGCGCGTCGTCCACCACGAGATGGAGGTCGAAGGCCCCGCCCGCGAACGGCCGCAGGGCCCCGAGAAGGGCCGAGTCGGCCTGGGTCCTCGCGGCACTCATGGCGATGTCAGGGGGAGTTGGGGGGATTCGGAAAGGTCGGAGTTCGGATCGTCGTAGAGCAGAGCGATCGACTGCGCCCACGGGCTTTCACCCCGGCGTAACTCCAGGATCGTCTCGGGAAGGGTGGTCAGGGTCGCGTCCGCGGCGAGCTCCTCGATCCGGGCGTCGGTCTCGGCCGCCCCGTCGCGTGACCAGAGGGCCACCGGTACGCCGGCCGCCATGATCGCGCTCCAGAGCCTTGTTCGGGATGCCTGCGGCGACGGCTCGTCCTCAAGACCGCCCAGGCACAGGACCCGACGGCCGCCGCCCTCGTACCACTTCCGGCCCAGCGGGCGGGCCCGGGACAGTTCCTGCCAGCGCGCGCGCCAGGCGGAGTCGCGATGGAGGCGCGGGACGCGGACGACCACCTGATGGAGCGTGCCGAGGGCCGGGCCCTCGGACACGCCGTCCACCGGCCACTCGTCAACGCGGAGTTCGAGGAGATCAGGGGGCAGCTCGAACTCGACACGCAGGCGGTCGGCGTGGGAGGCGTGCCCTACGACCTCCCCGAGCGTCTCGCCGACCGCTGCCCGCACGGTGTCCAGCGACATCGGCTCGCTGCTGCCCCGAAGGGGCACGGCCTCGTCGTCCGGTCCGCGCAGCAGCCACGACGACAGTTCGAACCGTGCGTTGTCCCAGGCAGCCTTCTGCAGTACGAACTTCAGCACCCACGGCGCTTCGGGGGACCCGACCGGCGGCTGTGCGGGCACGGCGTGCGGCCCCAGGCGCTCGGCCGTGCCGCGGCGCCAGTCGAGCAGCGCCTCCTGCACCGGCGGATCGGCGCGCGCGGCGACTTCGGAGACGAACTCCAGCAGGGCGACGGGGCCGCCGGGCGGGGCAGCGCTGTCCTCCAGCTCGGCAGCGCGTTCAAGGAGGTCCTCGCCCTGCGCCCGGAAGGTTACGGCGGCCAGCAGCCGGTGCAACTGGATACGTTCGGCCGGCAGCAGGAGCGGCTCCGAGGTCATTTTGTCCACCAGGGCCGCGAACGTCTCCAGCTCCGGGCCCGCGGCCTGGACCATGTGGAGAGTGGTGACCAGCGTGCGCAGCCCGTCCGGCCATCGTGCGCAGGTCCGGAGGAGCGCGATGGCCTGCACGCGTGGCGCGGAAAACCGTGGCACGCTCGCGGCCAACGCCGGACTCAAGTGGCTCAGGATCAGATCGAGTTCCATCGGCACGAGAGGCACGGCCAGCAGCGCGTCGACCAGTTCGCCCAGCTCCCGCACGGTGAGCCGGCTCGGGCCCGGTTCTCCGCCGCCCGGCGGGCGTACGGCGGTGAGGGGGACGAGGCCCAGCGCCTCGCTCACCGGGAGCATCCAGCCCACAGTCCGGTCCTCGTGGCCCGCGCCCGCCATGAGAATGCCTACCACCCGGCCGCTGTCCCGGTCCCAGACCGGCGCGCCGCTGGCCCCCGGCCCGGGCGCCGGTCCCGGGAACTCCAGCCGGGACCACGCGGTCGACCCGGGCTCGGGGCTGTCCAGCACGACCGCCCTCCACCAGGAACCAAACCCCTCGGGATCGTGATGCCAGATCTCGACGACGGCTCCGGCCTCGGCCGGCTCCCGGCTTGGCGGACGAGGCCTGTGCTCGGCGGGGTCGACGAGATGGAGTACGGCGAGATCTCCGCTGCCCGGGCGCCACGGCAGCCACCCGCCGGGCACGACCTCGGCCCTGCGCTCCGCCGGCGACCCGGGGAGCCGCACCAGGACGTGCCCTTGCGGCCGGTCGCCGGACGCGGGGGCGTCGAGGGCGTCGGCCACAACATGCGCGCAGGTCAGCACATGGTTTGTGGCGACCAGAAAGCCGGACCCCCGGGCGTGTCCCCCAAGGTCCGTGATCAGGACGCCCTGCCGGTCGGAGCGAGCCTCGCTCACCGCGTCCCCCCTTCCGTGCCTCGCGCGCCGATTATCCGGTGCGGTGCGGGGCTCTGTCAGGAGGACGGCCGACATCGAGGTCGGCTCCGGAATCCTCTCACCGCTGAAGCGGAATGACCCGGTCCGGCGTCGGTGTCCGCACCGGCACACCCCTCACGACGAAGCGCTTCACGCGCTGTTCGAACTCGCGCTCCGCACCGGATTCCGCAAGGACCAACTCCTCGATCTCAAAGAACTCTTCCAGGCCTGGGTGAAAGCCCAGGACAGCACACTCGAGGCGTTCAGCCGCAAGCTGAGCGAGCACGAGCAACTCAAGGAGAAGTACGCCGACACCTCGTCAGCTCTGGTGAGACCGTAGCGGCCATCAGGTCAATCACCCCGACCGAGCAGATCTCCCAAGCCGCAGCTCTCCCGGGACGGCAGTTGTGGTGCCTGGACAGCTGGGCAAGGTACTGGCGTGGCAAGATCACCGAGGAAGCCCACCAAGCTGTGGCGTGATGGCCTGCACCTCGAGAACACCCCCGCGTCGGCAGGGAGAACCGCCTCTCCACGGTCGTGGAGAGGTCCGGTGAGCCCGTCGGCTCAGACCGGAACACCCCCGCATCGGCGGGGGTGTTCCGAGCGGCCACGACGTCAACGAACCGGCCTTAGCGTTTCCGAGGAGCTCATACGCCAACGCCGACATCAGAGACATCCAGCTCTACAGCGCCGTCCTCCCCGTATCCGAGGTAACTGCACTCGACTTTCGCGAAACCCCAGAACTTCAGCCCTGAGAGGAAGCGAATCCTTGGTCCTGCGGCGCGGAGCGCCGCAGCATCACTTCGGACTGCGGCCCTTCTGGATGGGTGGTTGAGGTTACCCCGAGATGCGGAGGGTGATCTCCCGCAGACCGGCAGGTGCGTTCGGCGAACTGGTGGCCTGTCGGCCTCGGCGACAACTCGGTCGCCTCCGGCGCCGGCTGTCGCTCGTCCAGCGGCGCCGGTGTGGGGCGGAGGCAGCCGCCTACTGCACCCGCGAGCGGGGCGGGTGCCCCAGGGAGCGCAGCTGGCGGGCGCTGGTGGAGGGACGGTGCGGCCGGAGGACGTCGCGCTGCGTGATGCGTTTGATCTCGCGGCCACCGGGCGCGCCCCGGCAGCGGCCGAACGGGGGCAGAAGGCGGTGAACCACCTCGGCGAGGGCGACAGGGCGCTGCGGGGCTGGCTGCGGGAGCAGAAGGCCGCCTACCTGCACTTGACCGATCCCGTGGCCGCCCAGCAGGCCGTGGCCGACGAGGCCGGGCGCCGCGCCGAGTGGCTCATTCCCTGGCCGGCCAACGCACCTCTACGTCTGTAATCTCCTGGGTCGCATCTGTCTGGGCCTCCGCGGCCGAAAGGTCGACCACCATCTGGGTGAAGAGGTGGTAGGCCCGCGGGTCCACCAGATCCGCCAATGCTGCTGGCCCTCCGTAGCCCCCACGCAGGAGCCATCCTGGCCCGTCGCAACCGATGATCCGGGTGGGCTGGAGCACCTGCTTCCCGTCCCGTACAACAGGGATCCGAGCACGAACCTCGGCGCCGAGGCCGCTGACGGCTTCCTCCGCGCTACCGCCCTGGTTCTGGATACCCTGAATGACTTTCGGACGGACCCTATCCCAGACCGGGCCCGTCGGAGCCTTGAACACCTGGAGACTCAGCGCTTGATCGTTGAGGGAAACGATCACCCCGACGATGCGCTCACCGGCGTGCAGCGGGTGTATCCGCGCGCCCTCCAGTCGCGGCACTTTCAGAACGCCGTAGTCGAGGCGTTCCACCCCGGAAGGCACCGGCGTTTCCTCCGCGTCCCAAGGCCCGGACTCGCCATCTCGGACCCGGGGGCGGGCCATCTCGCCGGATTCGAGCACTTCGGACCAGAGGTCTTCCGCCTGCGTCAACAAGACATCGAGCGCGTCCGACGAGGCATACGCCGATAGCCGGGCCATTGCCTGCTCCCAGACCATGGACGCGTCCTCGGCGTCCAGTTCGATCGCCCGGAAGTCCCCCGAGACCAGCCGGGACAACAGTGAGTCGCCGGACTCCGCCATCCGATCGGCCAGTGCTGGGTCCTCGGTCGCGGCGAGGCAGAGGGCCGCTACGAGAAGCGCACCCGGAGTCAGCCGGTCCCAGACCCCGAACTCCGCCGAGTCGAGACTCTGAACGGAGAGACCCCCGTCCCGGCCATACTGCTCGACGATCTCTTTGGCTCTCGCCCTGACCTGGTTCATCAGCCGCCCTCTGCCACCCTTCGTGTCAGCCCCTTCTTGAGCGCGTCGATCCCAACAGTGATGGTGACAGCCACCGCGCTGACCGGGTCGCAGACCTGCACGCCGTGCCCGATAGTCGTACATTGAGCGTAGCCATCGACACCGTCAGTACCGCCCTTGGCGGCCCTGCCAACGACGAGTCGACCCGCGACGACGGCGACGACCCGCCGCTGTGCGGAGCCACCGTCCACTGACGTTGCCGTCATCTACTGCCGTCACCCACCGCTGAAGCCCGCCAGGACACACCTGGCGGGCCTTCAGATTTGCTGTAGCGATCGAATGCATCCGTCGGTTGCGTAAATGGAAGCCTTACGCCTCGCCTATCCCCCGGCGATGTGGCGAGCGGCATCATCCGCCACCTCGCTCCATACGACCAAACCCTCCGATTCGAACTCCTCCAAGAGGGCCTGCCGAACTTCATCCAGCGTGTGACCACTGTGGCTTCGACGCACATTCGCGACGGCTCGTTCAAACTTCTCCAGATGCTCTTGAACGCGCGGCATGTCCCTATCGTATTCAGCGGGATCAACCATCCGGGCATCACCACCTATCACTCTCTCAGCACTCTACAGCGATCAAAAATCCCTGCGATAGATCTGCTGCAAGTACGGCATCGCTCCCGGGCCAAAGATGTGCTCGACCCTTCCACTCACCTCGTCAGTGACACGGGTGGTCATATGCCCCTCCGCACGGAGTCGTTCGTAGGTGCATTTACACATGCGGAAGATAAGGATGGCCGGGCGATCGCCAGAAGCTGTGCGGCTCCCACCAAACGTTGCCGCGGCACTGAGGGTATCCGAGTCGCCAGGGCTTACCTGGTAAGTAAAGAGGTCTCCCGGCTGCCCCACGGATCCGCCAGCGGAATTCTCCCGAGCCGCCTCACCACTCAGCCCATTGGCCTCGATGTTATCGGCATGAGACGATCTGGTTCCGCCTGAAGTTGTAGGGGTCCCCGCCGGCAGGCCATCGGACCGCGGTGCGCTCACAAACCCAGCCCGCGACCCGGGTCTTCTGACCCGTTCCCCAGGTCGGGCGGCCCTTCACGCCTCCGGCAGCTCCTTGTGCGCAGACGGCAGGCGCCGTGCGGTGCGGGCCAGGAGCCGTCGGCCGAGGGCGGCCGCGAGCGTGGCTCCCGTCACGGCTCCCATGCTCAGGGCGACTTGGGCGGGGCGGGGTGCCAGGGCCGCCGTCGCGCCCAGCACCGCGACGAACGGGCCGGCCAGGAACAGCACGCTGCGGCCGCCGGCCGAGACGCGCCGTCCGGCGGTGTGGCGTGCCAGGGGCGCAGTGCCCGCGAGGAGGGCCGTGAGGGTGGTCAGGAGGAGCGGAAGCTGAGCCGACGCGGTAAGGAGTGCCGTCAGGCACAGCGCCCCTGTCACCGCGTAGCCGGCTGTCATCGTCAGCCGGAACGCGGTGGATGTGCCGACACCGTGCGGTCCGGGCCGCAGGCCCAGCACGATCGCCGTGGTGCGGAGCCCGGCGGACAGGTCCGTCTCCAGGTCCTTGACGTCTCCTCCCGCCACGTCGAACGCGGTGACCACCAGGGCGAGAGCGGCCGCCGCCGCCAGATGTCCGACCGTGGGCGCCGGGGTGAACGCGAGCAGCGGCGCGGCCACGCTGACGCCCCAGAGCAGGTCGGACACCGGTGTGGGGACACGGGAGCGCTTCTGCCGCGTGTTGCCCCAGACAGTGAGGGCCAGGGAGACCCACAGGAGGGAAGGGTGCTCGCTCGGCAGGGTGAGCACCGCGAGCGTGAACAGCGCGCCCAGGAGCAGCGACAGGACGACAGCGTGCCGGACCGGTACGCGTCCCGAGGTCAGGGGCCGGTTGGCTCGCCGTGGGTCCAGGGCGTCCAGTTCCCTGTCGGCGATGTCGTTGCTGGCACAGCTGAGGCCGTGCAGGGCCAGACCGGCTGCGAACCAGGCGTATGCCGTCGCCGGTGAGCCGGTGGGTAACACGGCAAAGCCCAGCAGGAAAGGCGCCGACAGCAGGGGCAGGCACTCCAGCCGCACCAGACCCGTGTAGTCCCAGAGGCGTCCGGCGATCCCTGTGCCGTCACGGCCGGAGACGGCTACGGCCGGTACGGCAGTGCCGTGCGCGGTCCTAGCGTCCCTCATGGTGTCTCTCGCCCGCCTGGTGCCGCCTCGCTCAGTGCGTCCAGGGCGTGCTGGAGTATCTCCCGGCTCCGCTCGGTTCCGGCCGCGGACAGCGCGGCGGCGGGGATCGGCTCGCCCCGGGCGACCCGGATCGTACTGAACGGACGGGGCACCGACTGGCCCTGGAACTCCCAGGCCCGGTCCGCGCGGACGCGCAAGGGGGCGACCGCCCTGCCGGTGTCCTTCGCCAGCGCTGCAAGGGAAGTCCTCACCCTGCCGTCCCGGCGGCCTCCGTCCGTGAAGATCCCGACGGGCCCCGTGCGCTCGCGGAGGAAATCCCGGACCTGCTGGTACGGGCTGCGGTGTCCTCCACGGCCGATGCGGAAGACGTCCACTCCTGCGGCCAGAGCGGGCAGTGCTGCCGCGTAGCCGCCGACCGTGTTGTCGTTGACCCAGGCGAAATGACGGAATCCGCGAGCGGCGAAGACCCCGGGGACGAGGTCCCCGTGCGGCATGTAGTAGAGCACCGGGTCCGGGGGCATCACCGTGCGCGGCACCCGCACGGTGGGGCGGAAGAGACCGATGCAGAGGGTGTAGTAGACACCGTAGGTGTGCCCGGTCAGCCGGGTGCGGACCGGGGGCTTCACGCGGTCACCCCAGACGAGCATGGGCGCCTGATCCCTTCTCCGCTCGGTCGAGCTGCCCTGCGGCGCGCTCGGCCCATGTGTCGGTCAGTCCGAGGACGACTCCGGCGTCGGTCCGCGACAGCGCGGCGCGCGCCCGCTCCAGGCAGCGCAGTGCGAGTCGCAGCACAACGGCTGCTCCGCCGCTCAGATACAGCGCGTCGAGGAGGTCGTCCGCGGTGTGGGCGGCGAAGGGCGTGTGCGAGGGATCGGCACTGTCCGGGGCGCTGATGCCCAGCGCGCTGATACCCAAGGAGACGGGGAAGGTGACGTTGCGGTGTTCCCAGTCCTCCCTCAGATCTTGCAGGTCGTCGAGCAACTGAAGTCCGGAACACAGGTCCGTGACGGCCTGTGGCAGCTCCGCGAGGTGCCGCGACCGTCCGCAGCGCGCCGCCACGACGACCAGGGCCAGAATCCCGGGGGCGGCCTTCTCTCCCAGACGGAACACGTCGTCGGGGCTGTAGTCGTCTCCCGGCCGCTCGTTGTGCGCGATGTCCCGCAAGAGCGCCTCGGCATAGGCGGCCGCACTGGCGGCATGGGAGGCCAGGAAGCGCTCGGTTCCGGCCCCGAGCCGTACCCCGCGCGTCAGGTACAGGGTGAGCGCGGCGTCCATGAGCACAGCTTGCCTGGGGGAAAGCCGTCCGTGGTCGACGAGCTGGTCGTGCAGGACGTAATACAGGTGCCCGAGGCCGAAGACGGTGGCGACCTCCTCCAGCCAGCCTCCGTCCTCCTCCCCCCAGTGCATGGCCTGGGCGAGTGGCATGTAGAAGAAGCCGGAATCGAGGCCGAACACCTTGTGAGGGAGTTCCCGGACCGTCGTGTCGAGCGCGGGTACGGCGCGGGTGATCTCGTGGTGAATGCGAGCGACGACGGTTTCCCAGGGCACGGCGGAGCGCGCCTCGTTCAGGGACGGCATCAGGCGATCTTCTCCTGCTCACGGGTAGGGAGGGCCACCAGGCCGCGGGTCAGCACGAGCCACACGGCGGTGAGGACGGCGACGACGACCGTCGCGAGGGGTGCCCAGAGCAAGCACGCCACCATCAACGAGAAGAAATTCAAGCCGAGATAACGCTCCCGGCCGTTCGGGTTCACGGCCCGCGCCTGCCGCACCAGCGTCCACAGCGAATGGCCGGCCATGCCCTGGAGGACGAGCAGTACGGCCGTCGCCACCGCGCGGTGTCCGGCCGGAGACGGCGCTGCCAGGACCAGTGCGAGAAGGGAGGCCACCGAACCGAGCAGCAGAACGCAGAGCAGCAGCAGATAGGAGCGCGTCGGTATCAGCCGGCCTGAATCGGTCAGCCGCACCCCCGCCCGGAGCGCCGTCGTGTCGTCTCCCACCGCCCGGTCGTGTTCGAGGTCCTTGAGATTTCCGGCGACGACATTGAGCAGGACCATGTGGATACCGAAGGCCACGGCCACCAGCCATGCGGGCGTGAGATCACGCGGGGCCGTCACGGCACAGCACAGGACAGCCGGTGCGCCCATGTTCACGCCGAACAGGAGGTCCATCACCAAGGGATGGGCGATCCTGCGCTTCTGACTGGTGTTGGAAAAAGTGACGGTCGCGAAAAGGACGGTCATGCCTACGGCGAACAACCACCCCGATTCTCCGGCGACCGCGGCGAAGATCGTCAGCACGACGGCCAGAGCCAGCTGAGCTGCGAGCGCGATACGCGCCCCGGTAATACTGACAGCACCACTGACCAGAACACTTCTGCGTCGCGCCGGGTTCCGTCGGTCGGACTCCAGATCGGCGAGGTCGTTGACCGTGCATCCATAGGTGTGACCGAGCACCCCGAGGGCCGAGACCGCGATCAGCGGTCTTGGGGACACGTCTCCCCCCGCGGCCACCAAGGGGCCGAGGGGGTAGACGAAGGCCGCGGCGCTCGCGGCATGAACCCTGGTCAGCCGGCTGTACCGCCGGAGACCGGAATCCTTTCTCACCAAGTGACGCCTTCATCGGCGCGCGGTTCGAGAAGCCGCCGGCGTTCTCGTGTGCTGTCCGCCGTCTCCGCCCTACGCCAGTCCTGCTTGATCGAACCCACGAGTTCTTCGAATATTTCGCGATCTGCGATGGTTGCCGAAATACCTTGCTGCACACCCGCCCCCTTGATCAGTCATGCAAAGTTCCAACAGTGTGACCGAGCACACCATGAACTGTCCATATGTGCTGAGTAGTTCGATTAGCCGAGATCGGAAGTGCACAATGATGCGAGAAACTCACCGGAAAAATCTCGATCGCTCACGGCAAACGATCAGAACTGGGCGGGGAACCGGGGAATTCTACGCATGCGTGTTCGGTTCGGAAGTGGTGGACCGCGCGGGCCCGATTCTCGACATCGGCGCCGGCGACTCACCCTTCGGGCGTGAGCGGCTGAATGTCGTCCGAGTCGACCCCGCGTACGCGGACGAGCCCCCGGCGGGTTCGAGGGCGGTCGCCGCGCTCGGGCAAGCCCTGCCTTTCGGTGACGGCACGTTCTCCGTCGTCCTGGGGAGCTTCGTCGCCCAGCATGTACCGGACGTCGACGAACTGCTGACCGAGTTGTTCCGGGTGGTACGGCCGGAGGGCTTGCTCGCGCTGCACCCGGTCTGGCGGCCGTCCGCCGGGCGCCGCGCGGTGAGCGAACTGGACGGGCATGCCCGCTTGTTGCTGTCTGCCGACATCCGGGCATCCTGGTACGGCGATCTGCGCCCGCCCCCGCGACGGACGCGGTGGAGGACGCTGCCTTCCTTGGTCCTGCGCCGGCCACCGCACGGGTCGCCGGGGGAACTCGGCCGGATCGCGGAGACGATCGCCCGGAGCCGCGCACTCGTCCCCCCTGCCGTCATCGCCGTACCGGCGCACTGGGGCATGCGGGCCCTGGTCCGCGCAAGGGGTACGACACGGCTCACCCTGCCCGGCAACCGAGACTCGTCTCCCTAATTCCCGGCAGCCTTCGGCGAGTCGGTCTCCGCCTTACCCTGCCGGGCGCCGTGAGCCAGGACGGCGAGCGTCACCGCGGCGCAGGCGATCTGCAACGGCGCGCGCAGCACGAAGCGCGCCACGAGCAAGACATCGGTGTCGCCGCGCAGGTACAGGACGGTCATCACTACGGCTTCCGCGGCGAACCGTGCCGCCCACAGCAAGGTGAGCAGTGCGTGCACCCGCTTCGAACCCGAAACCCGGAACCGCCATCGCCCGGCGACGGCCCGCAGCACCACACCGATCAGGGGCCGCCGCAGCGCCACGCTCGCCGACAGCACCACCGCGTAGAGCGCGTCGATCAGAATGCCCGGCAGGAAGTAGTCCTGCGCCCGGCCCGTGAGCGCCGCGAGAGCCACAGAAAGAGCCAGCAATCCCAGGGCCACCAGCATCTTCCGCGCATGCCCCAGGCGAGAGGCGATCAGCGTGGCGGCACAACCGACTGCCAGGGCGACGCACGCCGCCACGGCCAGGGACACCGACGCGAAGCGCCAGGCGCCGTACCAGACGAGGGTCGGTGTGCCGACGAGAGCCACCAGGCAGGCGTCGCGGGCCATCACCGAGCGCCGCGGCTGCACCGGCTCCGTCGAATCCGGGGATGTCACGGCAGAGTTGCCCCTCTTCCATCCACTGACGCGTTCCATCCGCGGTCGTGCGGCCTCGAAGGGGCCGGCTACCCGAAGAGCAGCATGCCGAGGAACAGCACGCCCACGATGCCGCCCGCGACGGCTGCCGCCTGCGTCCCCGACGTCATGAACACCGCCAGGACGAGCCAGAGGACGAGGAACATCACCGACGCGATCATCAGGGGGAAGCCGAGATCGCTGGGTTTGGCCCGGGCGAGGGCCGACAGATTCTCGGCGACCTTCGCGACGATCGCAAAGAGGATGATGCCCCCCAGAATCACGCTGACGACGGCCGTGGCCACCGTCTGACTGCCGTCCGCGAGCCGCACGTACTCCACCGATACGGCCCCTCCCTTCCCGCTGCCGGTCAGCTTCTCGATGCCGGCCAGTGTGGAGGGACCGATCGCCAACTGTCCTGACATCGGAGGCTTGTTGCTCGTTTCGTGACCGAAGCGACGCGAGGCGTTGCCGCCGGGGGCCGCCGAGAAAAGCCTGGTACCGCCGGCATCCTAGTGCCGCATCAAGCAACGTTCGCCCTGTTGTGACGCGCTGTCCGGATGGTGATCCGGCCGGCGCGTTGTGCGTCATGCTGGGCAGGTGGCTAAGTGTGTGCGGGTCCGCGAGATCGATGACGACGAGGGGCAGCGGCTGCTGCGGATCGTCCGCCGAGGTACCGGATCGGTGGTGACCTGGCGCCGAGCACAGAGGGTGCTCTTATCGGCCCAAGGCATGGGCGTGGCCAAGATCGCCGAGGTAACGTTCACCAGCCCCGACCGGGTCCGGGATGTGATCCACAACTTCAACACCGACGGCTTCACCTCGCTCTACCCGAAGTACAAGGGCGGCCGACCCAAGACGTTCATCCTGCCGGAGCGGCGTGAGATCAAGAAGATCGCCAAGTCCAGGCCGATCGAGCATGGCCTGCCGTTCTCTCGACCTAGAGCCTGGCCAAACTGGCTGACTTCCTGGTCGCCGAGGGGTGGTCGACGACATCAGCCACGAGGGCCTGCGCATCCTGCTCCGCGAGGAGGGCGTCACATTTCAACGCCTGAAGACCTGGAAGGCTTCCGGCGACCCCGACTATGCGTTCAAAAAGGCCCGGGTCGAGCACCCTCTACGCCATCGCCGACCGCGAGGTCATACCCGAGGAAGGCGAGTCCGAAGTCACATTCTGCCTGGACGAGTTCGGGCGGCTCAACCTGCAGCCCCACCCCGGCCACCAGTGGGCTGCAGTCGGCGGCAAGGGCAAGGACCCCGACCGCGAACCGCGCCCGCGCCGCCGCGCGACCTACACCCGCCCGCACGGGGTCCGGCACCTGCTTGCCGCCTACGACCTGGACAAAGACCAGCTCTACGGCCACATCAAGAAGACCAAGGACCGCTCAAAGTTCCTGGAGTTCTGCCGCTACCTGCGCTCCCTCCACCCGGCCGGCAAGCGCATCGCGATCAGCTGCGACAACTACTCACCGCATCTGAGCACCAAGCGCGGGAGTACTTCCCCCACCTGGCCTTCGGCGTAGCACGTAGCGAGGCGATCAAGGCTGTACTCGGTTTCCACGACACGCCACGCGCCATGCCCTCAACACCCGTGGCGGGACTACACGAACCGCTTCCTGCGTATGTCCACTGACTCCTTGCCCCAACTCCGTGGGACGTCCAGCAGCAATTGAAGAACCGCTTCGCCCAGGGAAGTTGCCGCACACGCCTCCTCCGCCGCGGGGAACCGTTGCCCACTCCGGCTCCCCGAGATGCAGATCCGCTGCTGGATGAGCTGATTCGCCGCTTCGTCCAGCCCCCTGCCTCCATGCCGGATCTCACCGCTCGCCGGCACGCCCGCCTCATGGCCGCCGCACCCCCGCCCTCAGCGACCAAAGCGACGGAGGTGCAAGATCACCTCGCTGTAGACGTGGTGGGCCTCGCTGTGGGCGAGGCCCACCATCCGGACGCGACACCAATCCGGTGGCCTTCGGCAAACGAGTCCACCGCATGAGCAATCAACTGGCCGCCGGAATAGGGCGCCGTGACCGCTACACCGGCCGCGCCGAGGCGGGGACAGCGATGAAAGTCTTGGTCACGGAGACAGAGGCGATGGTAACGACGGCATCACAACGTGTAATCCCTGGGCGGGTACGGCGGCGAACAGGCCACCATGCTCGAGTAACTGACCGAACCGTGTGGCTGGCCTAGCGAGCCCCGGAACCGGTACATGACAGCTGGAGCCGCCACGCCATGAGCACACCGCCGCCGTCCTGGTCCCCGTGTGACCACCCCACCACCCCGACCGACCCCCACCTCTGCCGCGGCATCCACATACCCGGGCAAACCGAATGCCTCACCCACCTCGCGGACACCGAGCGCCAGGCCTACCTGGCCAGCCTCACCCCCGGCGCCGACATCGACCTCCGAGGAACCCCCTTCACCCAAGAACTGCTACAGCAACTCCTCGACGCTCTGACCGATCCGACCTTTGGAACCCCGAGCTTCGGTAGAGCCAGATTCGGCGAAGCCCAGTTCAACGGCACCGCTGATTTCAATAAGGCCGAGTTCAACGGCAGAGCCGAGTTCGAGAGGGCGCATTTCAACGGCACCGCCGATTTCGGCAGTGCGCAGATCCGCGGCACCGCAAACTTCACGGGATCGCGTTTTAGCGGCGACGTTTGGTTCCGAGGGGCAAAATTTGATGAAACCGCCGACTTCGTTGCTGCGGGCTTCTCAAGAAGTTCGGTGTTCGCGGCTGCGGAGTTTTTCGGCGAAGCCGATTTCCGGGAAGCCGAGTTCTCGGGTGAAGCTTATTTTGACGAAGCCAAGTTCTCCAGCACGTCCGTGTTCAGCGGAGCGCAGTTCTCCAGCGGGGCCTGGTTCAGAACGGCGCAATTCATCGCCGATGCCCTATTCGATGAGGTGCAATTCTCAGACAACGCCAGGTTCGGAGGAGCCCAGTTCCACGACAACGCCAGGTTCGAGCTGGCGCGTTTTGCGGCGACTTCTCTCTTTGGGCCCTTGGTGTGCGAGAACGTGGTCACCTTGTGGGGCGCCGTGTTCGAGACACCAGTGACGCTGGAAATCGCTGCGCGTGAAGTGCAGTTCATCAGGACTCGGTGGGAGTCGACAGCAACCGTGAGATTGCGATACGCCACCGCAGACCTCAGCCAGGCCGTACTGTCGGCTCCCGTAGCGCTCGTCACCCACCCCAGCCACTTCGCCACCCCCACCGTGCAGGTCGTGGACGAAAGCTCACTGACATACCTCCCTGTTGGGGCACGGCTGTCCTCCATGCAAGGAGTAGACGCCGCGCACCTCGTCCTGACGGACATCGATCTGACCGACTGCCTCTTCTCCGGCGCCTTCCACCTCGACCAGCTCCGTCTCGAAGGACGCATCACCTTCGCCCCCGTGCCCACCGGCTGGCACCGCCGCGGCATCGCCCCGGCACGCTGGACCCGCCGACGCACCCTGGCCGAAGAACACCACTGGCGCGCCCAGACCGCCGGCCACTCCGCACCACCCCGCGGCGTCGTCCCTTCGCCGCGTCAGTGGCGTCCCGGCCCACACCACCCCGCCCCCGAACTGACCCCCGACCCCGAGGACGTCGTCGCTCTCTACCGGCAGCTACGCAAGGCGTTCGAAGACGGCAAGAACGAACCCGGCGCCGCCGACTTCTACTACGGCGAGATGGAGATGCGCCGTCACGACCGAGTCGACACCTCGCCGGGCGAGCGCGGACTACTGAACGCCTACTGGCTTCTGTCCGGCTACGGTCTGCGCGCCTCCCGCGCCCTCGCGTGGCTTGCCACGGCGATGCTGACCACCATCTTGCTACTCATGGGCTTCGGCCTGCCCCAGCACTCCCCCAAACAGGAAGCCAGCGGCATCGTTCCGGCCGGCGGCGGCCGTGTCACCTTCACCATCGACACGGACGACCCGCAAAACCCCACTGGCAACCGGTTCACCGGCCAGCGGTTCGAGAAAGGCCTCAACGTCACACTCAACTCGGTCATCTTCCGCTCCAGCGGACAAGACCTCACCACCGCCGGCACCTACATCGAGATGACCTCCCGCCTACTCGAACCCGCCCTCCTGGCCCTCGCGGTCCTCGCGGTACGCGGACGCATCAAACGCTGACGGTCGCGCACGGCTGCACCGCGGACCCTGATGTGACTGACGCCACATTGAGCGGCCGAGATTTTTTGCCGCTGTACCCACCACCCGAGCCCGAGAAGGGAAGCTGATACCTCTGAAGGAGCCGCCGAAGTGAACGCCAGCAGTGACCTCCCCCGTGCGCTTGAGGGCAAAGTCCGGCGCAGCCCCAGGCTCATCGAAGTCGACCGGACCAGGCGCGCGGTCTGTAGTGGGGACTCGGTATTGCGCGTCATACCAGCTGAACCTACCTGCGAAGGCACGGCCTGCGTCCGGCTGTTCAACCACCCTCCGCGGCTCTACGTGGGTGTGGCCTCGGACGGTGTCGTGTGGGACGTCGTGGACGAGCGCGTTCCAGTCAAAGCGGTGTGCGACGGTGTCCAAGTCGTGCCTGAGTCAGCCGAAACTCTCAGCGCTGTAGCCAGCGCCGAGGGGCTAGCTGCCGTCAGCTTGATGGCAGCACTCAGGGCGCGGGCCGACGTGGCACTCGGCCCCAACCGCCGCCCAGCCTTCTTTCAACGGAAGCGCGGCTGGACGGTGGGGGACGTGGTGAAGCAGCACGTGGAACAGTTTGCCCGCAAACACCTTCTCCTGCCGGTCAGCAACCGGTGGGAAGAGGCTCTTTCGACGGCGCTCGTCGGCGACTGGGCCGCTGCGATTGAGTACACCGGACGCCTGCCCTGCGACGCTCTCGGCGTCCTAAGAGCTGAGGCCCGGACACTGCATCGACAGTTGGTACCGCTGTGGCGCCGGAGGACCCGCCACGGACGCGTGCTGTCCCTGGACGCCGACCTCGGAGGCCTGTCGCTGCACGATCTGGTCGCCGCCGACGTGGATCTGCTTGCCCGGACAGCGGGCGGGGTATTCGAGGACGAGCGCCTCAACCACGTGCTGCGCGGCCTGACGGAGGCCGAGAGGCGGGTGGTGTTCCGTACGCCGAGGGCGAGGGCACCACCTGGACCGAGGCAGCCAGGCATGCCAACGCCCGTGACCCGGAGGCTTTCGGGGAACGGGTTCGCCGCAAGGCCAAACGGCTCGCCGCCGAACAGCGCCGCCGCACCGAACAGCGGCGCTTCGCTCCCCCGGCGACCTGACCTAACTCAACCTCCTGCCAGGCTGGTTTTCCTCATTTCCTCCTGGAGTACAGCACTGTGCAATCCGCAGCCGACCCGACGCAGGGGTACAGCTTCTTCGGTCCCATGGCATGGGACCGGGGCCCACAGCCTCCTCGCCATGACCGCCGTTTCATCCACACCGTCACAGCCGGCGTCCGCTTGCTCGATCCGGGGCACGCCCATACCCGTGTCGTCGGCTGTCCCGAGCCCGAGTTGATGCAGTCACTGAAGCTCCGCGGCCGGGCCCTCGGGCTGGTCGAGTGGTTCTGCGGCCCAACTGCGCTCACCCTGGAGCAGTCCCCGGTGGAGGTGGGCTCCCTCAGCGCCAGGGTCCTGGGTACTACCACGCAGCGAGCGATGGCGGGAGGCCGTGACCACCGCGATCCTCGGCGGCTGGTGCGATCCTCTACTGCGCACCGGCTACCTGCCGACCACCGCACTCGGCGCTCTGAAGGCGGAAGCACGCGCGGTGCACCGGCAGCTGGTGCCATTGTGGCGACGCCGGACCCGGCACGGACGGGTGCTTTCCCTGGACGCTGATCTTGGCGAGCTGTCGCTGTATGACCTCGTCGCCGCCGACGTCGACCTGCTCACCCACACCGCGGGCGGAGTGTTCGAGGACGAGCGGCTCGGCGCCGTGCTGCGCGGGCTCGCCCCGGCCGAACTCGCGGTCGTCTTCGCGTACGCCGAGGGCGAGGGCACCACCTGGGCCGAGGCGGCGGCCGTCGCCGGCGTCTGTGACCCGGGAGCCTTTGGCGAGCGGGTGCGGCGCAAGGTCAAACGGCTCGCCGCCGAGCAGCATCGCCGCGCTGCACAGCGCCGCCCCGCTCCCCTGGCAACCTGCATCACAGAAACTCCCCAAGTTTCTTTGCCGGTAGGGCCGGAGCCTGGGACCGAGAGGTGAACACCCTCTCGTCGAAGGAACACAGCCACCATGATCCTGATCCTCTTCCTGGCCCTGCTGGTCCTCGCCCTCGTCGTGTGGCGGGTATGGACAAGGCCCGGGAAGCCGACGTCACCGGCATCGTGCGGATGGCCCTCGCAGCGATCGTGACCCTGGTCCTCACCTACGTGGCTCTCCACGTCGTACCCCCGGAGGCCGTCCCCAACCTCCTGAACGGCGCCCTCAACGCCCTCTGAACAACATGACGTACTGCGCCTGAGACACGGCGCGGACCGCCCCCCCAGGCACCTTGACGTGGCCCCTGGCGTTCGGTGTAGGGGGCCACGCCGTCGCTCGTACGTAGCCGCCGACAAGCCGGAGCGGATACCGGCCGCCGCTGGGCTACTCAGGTTGGACTCGCGATGTCGGTGACCAAGGCTGTGGCATGCTCGTCCGCGTGATCGATGCCCCGAATGATGACTGGTCGTTTGCAACAGCGCGGGAGCCGGCCCGATTCGGCGCCTGCGAGGTGAACGACGTTCCCGGTGTCGAGCACGCGGTGGGCGTGCGCGGGACGCTATGCGGCATCTCGGCCCGGTATACCACCCGCTACTTGCATCTGTTCGTTCCCGACGCCCTGCAGTCGTGCCGACGGTGCCGCCAGGAGGCTGAGACCGCCCCGACGCAGCCATGCGTCCAGGAGCGCCTTCACGGCCGAGTCCTGGACTCGGCTCAGGGCGCGACGCGTGACGAGTTGCTCGCCGCCCTTCGTATTGGGGCGAATGTCCGCTTGTGGATCAACGGCCGCTCCACAGATCTGGCGAAGTTCTACGCAAGGCTCGATGAACTGACCGACGGCGCCGGGCCCGCTGCCGAGGCTTTCGCATCCGCGGCGACAATCGGATTGGCGAACGTTGAGCACGACGTCTGGCGGTTCCTAGTTGTCCTGCCAGAGGACGGCGGCCCACCGATCATCGCCCGCGGACCACGCGGCCTTCACTGATGGGACCAGCACCGGCCAAGGTCGGACGAGATCACGGCAAACTGGCCAGCCCGGTCGCGGCCAGACAGCCGTCGATGAGCTGCGGCCGGTACTGGATCTCCGTAAGCCGCGTCTGACCGTCCGCACGAGGTGGTCCGGGTCGGCGAAGGCGACGTTGGCCAGGAAGCCGCGTCGCAACAGCGACCAGATGCCCTCGACTGGGTTGAGGTCGGGCGCGTACGGGGGCAACTGGTAGACGGTGAGCCACTCCTCAGCGGCGATGAACTCTTTCATGCCAGCAGCCAGGTGGGTGTTCAGGTTGTCCCAGATCAGGACGATCGGTCCTCCCAGCTGGCTGTGCGCCGCGGTGATCAGGGCCTCAACTCCTTGGTGAACTCCTGGTCCACCTTCCGCTCCGCCATGCCGGTCGACCACCATCTTCGGCGGGCTTGTCAGCTGATGCGCGTTCCTGTGCCGCTGACGCGGACGCGCTGGTCACCCGCGCGCAGCGTCACCGTGAGTTCGCCAGGGCGGCCCAGGTCTTCGCCCTGGTGCAGGGTGAGGACGGCGTCCTGGGGAACCAGGCCGAGGTCACGGGCATAGGCACCGAAAGCTGCGGCCGCAGCGCCGGTTGCCGGGTCCTCGACGACGCCGCCGACGGGGAACGGGTCACGGACATGGAAGACGGTGGCCGACTCCCGCCACACCAGCTGCAGCGTGGTCAGGTCCAAGCGGTGCATGAGGGCTTCCAGGTGCGCGAAGTCGTACGCGAGATCTGCCAGGCGCTCGCGCGTCGCCGCCGCGAGAACGAGATGGCGGGCACCGGCGAACGCCACACGGGGCGGGAATGCCGGGTCGAGATCGGCGGCCGGCCAGCCGAGCGCGGCCAGTGCCTCCGTGAGGTCGGCGTCGGCGATCTCCTCTATGTGCGGCTCGACACTGGTGAGGGTGGCCCTGACCGTGCCGCCCTCCTCTGCCACCTCCACCGGCACGATGCCTGCGCGCGTGGCGAATACCAGTTCCCCGGGGCCTATCCGCTCGGCGAGTGCGACGGCGGTCGCAACGGTGGCGTGTCCGCAGAACGGCACCTCGGCCTTGGGGCTGAAGTAGCGGATGCTGTACGCCCGCCCCTGCCGGCTGCCGAGGCCCTTTGGAGGCGCTGTCAGGAACGCGGATTCCGAGTATCCAAGGTCCGCGGCGATCGCGAGCATGTCGCTGTCGTCCAGGCCGGTGGCGTCCAGGACCACGCCGGCCGGGTTTCCGCCATCGGGGGCGCTGGAGAAGGCGGTGTATCGCAGTACCTCGGGCCGCGGCGCATTCGTCGTCATGCTTGGAGCAACCATGGCCGGCCAGCGGCTATTTCACGGCACCAGCCGAACCGAGGACCTGATCGCCTGCAGCACACTCCGGCCGGAACCAGTGACGAGCAGATGCGACCCTACCCGGGCCTGCCTCGCTCGCCGGTACACCGGGCGCGAAGGGGGTTCTCAGCCCTCCGGCCCGCGGCACGACACGGGAGAATGGCAGGGCAAGGCCTGTCGACAAGCACTCCCCCGCGGATGGCGGTGCCACAGCCGGCTCGGGGACCAGCCACAGCACCGCCATGACCAGACCACCACCAAGAGGAACCCCACGCCCGGGCAAGCGGCTGCGCCTCACCGAATCGCCGCACCGCAACGCCGCCAGACGAGTGCCACCCCGATGAGTCCGTGACGCCACCCGGCACGTCCTACGCCTGTACGCGTGACCAGGCTCGAACGGGGGGAACGAATCCGGCAAAGCCCCGGCTCAACGCAGTCGGGTCAGCCGCAGGCCTGCTGTGGACCGGACCGGGCGGAAGGCGGCGCCGTACTCCCTGGCGGACCGGTTGGCCTCAGCACTGGAGCCCCCACCGAGCGCAGGTAGAAGGCGTAGGCCACCGACGCGACCTGCTTCTCGTTCAGGTACAGCACCCACAGGTTGCCGAGCCGGCGCGCGGTGCGCACCTTCTCCTCCAGGCCGTCGGCGGATCCGGGCTCGCACGCCACCGCGGTGCAGCCCTGCGACAGGCGGCGGATGGCCGCGCGTGCCAGCACCGGACCCGGGCCTGCCCCACGCCATGCGGGCTCGAGGACGACCCGGTCCATGACCAGCAGGTCACCGACGGGGGTGTGGTCCTGGCTGCCGAAGGGGGTCGCCTAGAACTTTCCCGGAGCTATCAGGTGCGGAGCCAGATGATGAGGGCCGCGACGATGGCGGTGCCGAGGTAGACGTAGCGGTCGTTTATCGAGGGAGTTCCGGAGTTACCGCGTGCGGGCGGGAGTCGGCCTCGCCGCGGGTTCCTGAAACTGCAGGTCGAGCGTCAGGCGATGCCTCAGCAGGCGTCCGAGCCGACGCTCCACCGTTGTGTGGATGAGCAGGGACAGCCCCAGCACGCAGCCGACGGACACCGCCATGGAAGGCAGCAGCCCCAGCCTCGGAAAGGCCCGGATCAAGCCTTTGGCGACGGGAATTCCGATGCTCTGGTGGACGAGGTAGAAGGGGTACGTGAGTCCCCCCTCGTGCCCGGGGTGACCTCGGGCGGCGTGGGGCCGGCCTGATCAGCCTCACCAAGACGGCACCAGGAAATCCCGGAGACCCACTCGGGTTGATTTCCGAGAGCGCGGAAAAGGGCCGCAACGCATAGGCGGTGGGGGCACTTCCACGGTGCCGTCCGGGCGGAATTTCGTATTCCGAACCCCACTACAAAACCACTGGGACAGACGTGCGAAGATCCGGACAATGATGCGAGCGCTGCCCACGCCTGAACAGAGCGCACCGCCTGATTCCGCATACCTCATGGAGTCATACGTGACCCAGTATTCCCGGCGTGTTCGCGCACTGTCGCGTCTCGTCACCTCGGCGATCGCCGTCGCCCTGGTCGGCGCCACCGCCGGCACCGCCCTGGCCGATGCCCCTGCGACGACCGGTCCGGCGAAGAACGTCGCCCGGAGCGCCGCCGCGGCCGGGCAGCACAAGCCCACCCCCGCCGCCCCGTCCTTCTTCCTTTCCGGGATCCTGCCGTCGGGCCAGATGTACGTCTACATGCCCGACGGGAAGGGCGGCTTCGACGACCGGTCGGGCGCGTACGTCTGGCCGCACTTCAGGTTCGGTGTGTCGATCGACCCCGATCTGACCGGCTACCAGGACGGCGCGTACCACGTCATGGACGACGGCACGCTGAATCTCTGGCGCAACGGGCGACTCAAGAAGGTGGCCACCGGCTGGGGCCGGTACGACGTCGTCCTCTCCCCCGGCACTCTGGGCGGCGCCAAGCACCCCGACCTGCTCGCCCGCAACAGGCAGGGCGTCCTGTGGCGCTTGCAGACCAAGGCGGACGGCTCCCTGGCACCGCGCGTCAAGGTCGGGTCCGGCTTCGATCAGTTCACTCAGATCACCGGGCAGGGCGACCTGAGCGGTGACAGCAAGCCGGACATCGTCGCCCGTGACAGGCAGGGCGTCCTCTGGCTGTACAGGGGCACCGGCGATCCGCGGAAGCCGTTCGCGTCCCGTCTGAAGGTGGGTCCCGGCTGGAACCAGTTCAACAAGCTGGTGGCCACGGGGGACGTCGACGGCGACGGCCACAGCGACCTGCTCGCCCGCGACCCCAAGGGCAACCTGTGGCTGTACAAGGGGACGGGCAAGGCGGCCGCGCCGTTCACGTCCCGGGTCAAGGTGGGCACGGGTTTCAACCAGTACCGCGACCTCTTCTGACGCCCCTCCAGGGGCCTGACACAATCCCCTGCGCGGATCCCAGAGCGTTCGTGCGGCTCCGCGGAGTGCCGGTTGCCTGGGCGGCGCAGCACACCAGCCTCGTCCCGGTAGGCGACGGGGCACCGGCACCGAAATGGCTGTGCCGCGGAACACGCCCGCACCACGAGCCGTTTGTGCAATGATCGTCACTGAGTGTTCGCGCGCTCCGGGGTCGGTGCAATTCCGAGCCGGCGGTGAAAGTCCGCGACCCAGCCGAAGCCATCGGCTGGTTGACCTGGTGGAACTCCGGGACCGACGGTGAAAGTCCGGATGGAAGGCAGTGCGCGGCGACACGTTGTCCCCCGGCACCGGCATCGAGTGCCTGCCGAGGGACTTGGTGCTCGCTTTCCCCGGAACGGCGTCCGTGCACGGGGGCGAGCCGTCATCCGCCGACTCCCACCGGCATGGTGCGCCGTCCATTGCGGCAGGCCGTCGCGTGCTGAGGCACGCGCCCTGCCGGATGGCCGCGTTCTCTCGCAGATCAGTGCATCGCCCGGATGCACACCGGTCCGGGCGGTCCCGACCGCAGGAGAGCACATGGCGATCGCAGTTCACACCACGACAGACCGGCTACACCGCGTTGAGCAGGCAATCGATGCCTTTCGCCGCGGGGGCTTCGTCATCGTCTTCGACGACGAGTCCCGCGAGAACGAGGGCGACCTGATGGTGGCCGCCGAGTACACGGACAAGGCCGCGATGACATATCTGTTGGACCACACCTCGGGGGTGGTGTGCGCGGCACTGCCCCATCAGCGGTGCACGGACCTCGACCTGCCGCAGATGGCGGACGACAACTCCGGACTGCACGGCACGGCCTTCACCGTGTCCGTGGACCTGATCGCCGGAGGCACCACCGGTATCCCCGCCGAAGAGCGCGCCCGTACTCTGCGGGCGCTCGCCGATCCGGCAGCAGGGCCAGGAGACTTCGCGCGCCCCGGCCACATCTTCCCGGTGCGAGCGGCGCGCGGCGGAGTGCTGGAGCGCGACGGCCACACCGAGGCCGCCGTGGACCTCTCGCTGCTCGCGGGACTGTCCGGAGTGACCACCATGTGCGAGGTCGTCCGGCGCGACTGGGCCATGGCCCGCCACATCGACCTGGAGCAGTTGGCAGAGCGCGATGGGCTGACTCTGATCTCGGTAGGCGACGTGGCCGCCTACCGTCAGACGCGGGCCTCCACAGGACAGCCGTCCTGACATCCCGTCGGTCTGGTCCTGCATCTTTCGTCAGAGGCAGGACCAGACCTTCGCCCGATGCCCTGATGGCCGACGCACACCTACGTTGATGTGCATGAAGATCCCCGCGCAGTACAAGTACGCCGTCATCCCGCACGTCATGGTCGACGGGACCGCCGAGGCGATCAAGTTCTACGAGGCCGCGTTCGGAGCGTCCGAGCACTTCCGGCTCGAAGGAGATGACGGGCGAATCGTGCATGCCTAGATCGGCGTCCATGGTTCCACGCTCATGCTCGGCGACGCCGTGTCCCCGTTCTCGCCCCCGGAAGCGGTCGGAGTGTCCGTTGCCCTGCACGTCTACGTGCCAGACGTCGACGGCCTCAGCGCCCAGGCCGTGAGAGCCGGCGCCGAGCTTCTCTCACCACCGGCCGACATGTCCTATGGCGCCCGCCAGTCAATGCTCCGCGATCCGTTCGGCCACATCTGGATCTTCCTGACGCCCCTTACCGACTGAGCAGGTGGGCAATTACGTGACCGCCGACAGCAGTGGCTGTCGCGCGTTTCCAGCCGTGCTGGCTGGTCCAGAACTGATCCCGGCTGGGATCTTCCGGGCCTGGGCCGGGGTCGCTGCCGAAGAGAAGGAATGGCCGGTCGGTGCCGTCGGTGACGGGTGGCAGGAGGCTGCCGTCCAGGTTGACGCCGGCGCGCAGGCGCCGGTCGGCGCGGATGGCTGTGGCGGCTGTGGCGCCGCCGAGGGAGTGGCCGAGCATGCCGACGCGGGACAGGTCGAACGCGCCGGCGAGGGTGGGTGGCAGGGCTCGCCGTCCGGCGTCGGTGTTGTGTCCGGCGTTGAGCGCGGTGAGCTGGTCCAGCACGAACCGGGTGTCCGCGGTGCGGACAGCGAGGGCCTTGGCGATCAGGGCATCGTCGATGTCGCCGGTAATGGCGAAGGTTTCCACCCGGCCGCCGGGAAACTCGACTTGGTCGGCGTCGTAGGTGTGGTCGATGGCCACGACCAGGTAGCCGTGGCTGGCTAGTTCCTCAATCAGAACAGTGCCGAGGCTGCGGTCGCTGCGCAGGCCCGGTGAGTATAGGGCGACCTGCCTCCCGCACCGGACGTGGTCCACCGGTGCGGCCAGGTGGGCGTGCGTGGTCGGCAGCAGCAGCGTGCCGGGCGGGATGGCCTGTTCCTGCTCGAAGAAGGGGACGGCGCCGGGTGACATCCACGGCGCGGGCGGGTGGCGATGGGCGGCGTGTGCCGGGTACCAGAGCTGGATCATGAGTTCCCTGCCGGGCGGGAATCCTGCCAGGGATCGACGCGCGACCGGTCGACCAGGTGCAACGAGATCGTGCCCAGCGGGTGCGGACCGGTTGGTGCGGGCAGGGTAAGCCGCACCGGAGTCGGCGTGGGGTTGGCGGCGACCGGCGAGTTCGCGACGGGTCGCGGCTGGGCGGATGCCGCGGTGGTTATCGGGACGGAAGCGATGGCTGACGCCACGGCGGTACCGAGCAGTGCTCGGCGGGTCAGGAGCCGTCTCTCGTTCAACCTGGCCAGAATGTAAGGTGTCCTTTCCATCCAGTCAAGGTTGCTTGACTCGATGGAAAGGTCCCCTTACATTCGTCGCATGACCAAGCAGGTACAGCAGGACCATGTGACGCGTGCGGCCCGCCGCGCTGTACTCATCGACGGCATACCCGTGTCCGCTTTGGGGGTGATAGCCCTGGCGCTGGGCAGCAACCCCCATCAGAGCACCGCCCAGAAGGCCTGGTGGATCGCGACCACCGCCGTCTTCACCCTCGCGATCGCCTGGGTGCTGCTGCGGGCATTCCGGCGCGCGGACGAATACCTGCGCAGGATTCAGTTGGAGAGCATGGCCATCGCCTTCGCCGCAGTCCTCGTGGGGCTGCAAGTGGCCACCCTGCTCGATGCCGCAGGCATCATCCAGCTCCATCAGCTCGCGCAATTGATCCTCCTCGGCGGCGTGGCCATCTGGATGACGATCGCGGACCTGCGTACCCGCCTGAACCGGTGACGGCGCGTTGTGAAGAACCGACTACGCGAACTGCGTGCAGCTCGCCGGTGGAGCCAGGCCGACCTGGCCGACCGGTGTCAAGTCTCCCGGCAGGCCATCAACGCCATCGAAACCGAGCGGTACGATCCCAGCCTGCCCCTGGCGTTCACCATCGCCGACGTCTTCGGCCTGACCATCGAGGAAATCTTCCGTCCTGACCGGACGGAAACGACGGACAACCCCGCCTGACATTGAGCCTTCTCAGCCGGTATAGCGGTTCGATTCGATGTCGTGCAGGACGAGTATGGCGTGCACGACGATCGCGGGCAGTAGCGCAGCTTGACCAAGATCGTCCTTGGGGAACATCAGTACAGCGGCAGGGCTGGGTGGCCCGATTCCTTGAGCGCCGGCGGGAGGCTCGCCGCAGGCGGGGACCGCAGCGGTTGTCGTGGGAGGAAGCGGCACAGCGGGCCGCTGACGATCTGAGCGGTGTGGGCCGGGGCGACCGGCCGCCAGCCCGTCGGAGGTCGCTGGAGGAGGCGGCCGACCGCGCCGCCGACTACTTGGAAGGCCGGTAGCGCCCGGGCCCAACTGGTCAGGCCGGGGTGTCCGGTACGGCCTGGGCCAGTGGGCCGAGGTCGCCGTAGAGGGCTGCGTGAAGTGCGGCGGCGAGTTCGCGGGCCCTGTCCTCGTTCTCCAGGTCGTACAGGACGAAGTAGACCGGTCCGGCGGAGGAGTCGGGGCGGATCTCGCGGGAGCGGATCAGACGGATGACCGCGTTGCGGACGGCGTCGTACACCGTGGCGCTGATGGCGTGCTGCGGGGCGGTGAGCGCGTCGGCCTTGACCGTCCACCGTTCGGCCTGGCACTCGATGGCGACGAAGACGGCACGCTGCTTCCTCGCTGCCTTGTAGGCGGCGTTGAACGCGTCCTGGCCCGTGGCGTCGGGAATCAGATCGGCGGGGCAGGGCGTCGGCAGCGGCTCCATGCGGAGCATCGTGCCAGTCCGGAGCGGATGCCGGGCGTTCTGACAGCGGGGGCATCCGCGTGACCTTCGAGGAGCGGTCGCGTTGCACCGGGGGACACGTGCACGTCCCCGCGTGGTGCGACGGCCCCCGACTCCACGCCCGGCAGTCGGGGGCCGTCGTGCGCTACCGCCCGGCGGCCGGTGCTGCCGTGCCGTTGGAACTGGCGCCTGTGGTGTCGTCCTCTTCCCCGGTCTCTTGGGGGTCGGGCCAGTGGCCGAACGGCCCGATGGGCCGCTCGGGGCTGGCGCCGAGTACGCCGGGCCCCTTCGTACGGTGCGGCATCGGGATCACGCGTCCTCCCCTTCGTGTCGGGCCTGCGCCGGCAGCGCCGCCACGACGTCGTCTGTCCCGTCCTCGCTGTGTTCAACGAACGTGTCCACCACGTCGCCGGCAGCGGGGTTGAGGACCTGCCGGGTGAGGCGTTCCATCAGCTCGGGGTCGGTTCCGCTGCCGGGTCCGGTGAAGTCCACCTGCATCGGCCGACGCAGGGCGATGACCTCCGGCCCAACCGGTACCTCGGCCTGCTCCGCTTCGGCGAGCGCGCGGTAGACCGAGGCCACCGAGGGATGCTGGCCTGCGTTCTTGCCCGTCTTGATGGTCAGCTTCTTCGCGATCTCGGGGACGGGAACGCCGCGGTCCTTCAGCGCGCGGGCGAAGAGGAGCATGTCGTCGTCGATGACCTTGGGCCGCCCGCCGTGGTTGCCTTTGGCCGCGGCGGTCACCTGGCCTTCGAGGGTCTTCTCGCGGATGTAGTTGCGCTCGATCTGGGCGGCGGCCAGGACGGCGAAGAACATCGCGCCCATGCCGTTGGGGTCGTAGATGCCGCTGAGCGGGCCGGTGAGGAGTTCGAGCTGGACGCCGGCGGCCTGGAGCTGGCCGGACAGGGTCATCAGCTCGGCGGCGTTGCGGGCGAGGCGCTTGAGCTCGTGGACGGTGAGGATGACCTCCTGGTCGGGGGCGGCCTCCTTGATGTCGTACGCGAGCTTGAGCGCCTTCTCCAGCTCCGGCCGCGTCTTGACCCGGGTGGAGATCTTCTCGGAGAAGATGCGCTTGCAGACCGGTTCGAGCGCGTCGAGCTGGACTGGAGTTCCTGCTGGGCGGTCGAGCAGCGTGCGTACCCGATCCGGATCGGCTTGGACGCTGCGGCGGCGGGCGCCGCCTCGACGGGCGGGCCCGGCTTCCACGGCCGCCCCGGGCCGCGGTCCTCCGGCACGGGACGTCGAGTTCCTCGCGGAGCACGGGCACGATGATGAAGCGGGCGGTGTGGTATGTGACCTTCAGAGATTCACGGCGCCGAATCTTCAGCGGTATCTGGCGCGGAGGGGTGATTTGAGAGGGCAACCCTCGCTGTTCTGCCAGCGGCAGAACAGCGGCCCGACCGGGCTCGACGATCACTACAGTCCAGTCTCATGGCGACGATTACAACGCGCACGGTCGAGTACCTAGCCGACGGTCTGACGATGGTCGGGCACTTCGCGCTCCCGGTCGGTGTCGACCGCCGGCCCGCGGTGTTGCTCGGACCAGAGGGCCCGGGGCTCAGCGACGTTGAGCGCCGCCGGGCCGATGCACTGGCCGAGCTGGGATACGTAGTGCTGGCCTTCGACCTCCACGGCGGGCGCTATTTGGGCGACCCCGAGCAGATGCTGGCCCGTTGCATGCCTCTGCTCGCCGACCCCGACCGGATGCGGGGCATCGGCCACGCGGCGCTCGATGTGTTGCGCGCCGAACCGCGGACCGACCCTGACCGGATCGCCGCTGTCGGCTACGGCACCGGGGGCGCCATCGGGCTGGAACTCGGGCGCGACGGCGTCAACCTGCGCGTAATCGGGACAGTCAACGCACTGACCACGGGCCGACCGGGCGAGGCGGCGCGCATTCGCTGCCCGGTGTGGGCCGGGGTCGGGTCGGAAGACCCGATCATGCCGCCCTCGCAACGGGACGCGTTCACCGCCGAGATGCAGGCGGCGGGCGTCGACTGGCGCCTCGTGGTCTACGGCGGCGCCTTGCACGCCTTCCACCACCCGCCGGTCGACCAGCCCGTGGTCCCCGGCGTCGGCTACCACCCACGGCACGCGCAGCGAGCCTGGCGCGACGTCGTCGACCTGCTCGCCGAGTGCTTGCCCGTAACAGAGTGATCTGGTCAGTCCAAGATAGGACGCCCTGCTGACCAGCGCCTACCCGTCACCACGGCAGGTCTCTGGCGTATCCGGTCCTACCCCTTCAGAGGCGCAGGACGTTGACGACGCGCTCTCTGCCCGAGATCGGGACGTCCACGCACCCTTCGGTCGGTCCGACGAGGCGTCTGCTTCGCCGGACCGACCGGAGCCGGAACTGGTCCTCCGTCGTGACCAGCGCGGCGTGCGCGTCGTCGACGACGATTCCCAGATCGATCGGCTCGCGTCCGTCACCGACGACGCCGAACACCGACTTGCCGTTGATCAGCTCGTAGTAGTTCGTCACCAGCACGGCCTGCGCAGCGAGGAACGCCGTGGCGTGGTCTGAACTGGCCCCACTTTTCCGGCCCGAACTGGCCCCACTTCGGGGCTGGTGCGGCGATTCTTCCGGCTTGAAGTGGCCCCGGCTTCCGGTCTGCTCCGGCCCCACCTTCGCCGGGACGGCTGTGCTGGGCGACTCGCTGTGGGAGAGAATGCTGGGCATGACGACTTGAAGAGCACCGACCGGGCGGCAGCACTGGCGCAAGGTCGGAAACTGGGACGCGGTCTCCGACGGGGACCGCCGGGTCTGTGCCGCCTGCAAAACGCCTGTCCGCTCGTACCAGTACCGATGCCATCCGCCCGAGTCGTCCATGTTCGAGCGGTGCATCGGACTTGCCTGGTGTTCCAGTTGCCGCATTTACTCCGGCAACATGGTGCACGTCCCGCGAAAGCGGGTTCTGGTCGACGCCCTCGCTTCGCTTCCTGGCGAACAACGGGAGAGGCTTGCACGTTCTGAAACACGGCTGATTGAGTTCCTGGACCGCCGGGCCCGGGGCAGCGGAGATTAGCTTCCACCGGCCAGCTGGCCTCGGGGCGGCTGCTTCTTCGTCTGCTCCTGCTTGGCCTTGGTCTGGGCGAGGCGGTAGGACTCGGTGCCGGTCTCGATGATGGTGCCGTTGAAGGTGAGTCGGTCGACGATGGCCGCGCAGAGCCGGGGGTCGGTGAACGTCTTGGTCCAGCCTCCGAACGATTCGTTCGAGGCGATGGCCACGCTGTTTTTCTCCTCGCGTTCGGTCAGAACCTGGAACAGCATCTCGGCTCCGCGACAGTCGAGTTCGAGGTAGCCCAGTTCGTCGATGCACAGCAGATCGACGCGCCCGTAACGGGCGATGGTCTTGTCAGCTGTTTCTCGTCGGCGGCTTCGACGAGTTCGTTGACGAGCTTTGCGGCGAGCGCGTAGCGGACCCGGAATCCGGCCATCGCGGCGGCGGAACCGAGGCCGATCAGCAGATGGGACTTGCCGGTGCCGGAGTCGCCGATCAAGCAGAGCGGCTCGCCCTTCTTGACCCATTCGCAGGTGGCGAGGTTGTTGATCAGGGCTGGGGTGACGTTCTGGTTGGCCGTGTAGTCGAAATCCGAGAGCCACTTCGGGCGTGGGAAGCCGGCCGCGCGGATGCGGCGCTCGGAGCGGCGGCGGTCTCGGTCCTCGCACTCGGCCATCAGCAGCTCGGCGAGGAACCCGCGGTAGGACAGGTGCCCGCTCTCGGCGCAGGCGGTGAACTGGGCCCGCATCGTTGGCAGCCGCAGGACCCGGCATTGCGCGCCAACTCACGGACCGACAGCCCCTGCTGCCACGAGTCCCGGCGGATCAGCAGGAACAGTTCTTCCTTCGAGGACGCCACCCGGGCTGTCGGCAGACCAGATCACCGGCACTGGCGGCTGGCCCACCTCGGTCTGAACACAGGCCCGGACCGCGGGGCCCACCATGCCCCGACGCACCGTCAGACGCTTACACACCCAACAACGTGGCAGCGCCCGTTGATGAGGGTGATGTGCTGCGCGATGCTCAAGGTCAAGTAGACCCGTTCGCCACTGACAGTTGGCGCACCGTCATGCGTCCCGGCGCCGTACGCTCCACGCTCCCGCACCCAGTGCCGCCGCCGTCCAGAGCGCAGTCACGGCGAGCCCGCTCCAGGGCCCCAGCGTCCCGTCCCGGGTCCCGTGGAGCACCACCTGGCCCGCGCGGTCGGGCAGGAAGTCGGCGACGCCGCCCGACATGTCGCCGATCACGAAGGACACGATCAGGAGGAACGGTACGAGGATGCTCAGGGTGGCGACTCCGCTGCGCAGCACGGCACTCAGCCCGGCTGCGAACAGCGCCATCAGGGTCAGGTAGATCCCACAGCCCACGGCGCCCCGCACCCCCTGGGCCCAGGTGATCCCGTCACCGGCGGACCCGAGCACCGCCTCCCCCACCGCCAGGCTTACGAACCCGGTGAGCAGTCCGACCGCCAGGACCGGTGCCGCGATCGCCGTCGCCTTGGCCGCGAACCACCGCCCGCGCCGCGGCACCGCCGCCAGCGAGACCCGCAGCGCCCCGCCCTGGAACTCCGACGAGACGGCCGTCGCACCGAACGCAATCGCCGCGACCTGTCCCAAGCTGATGCCGAAGAATGCCGCGAAGAGGGGGTCGCCGGTGCTGCTGCCGGGGTCCGTCGAGGCGAGGGCGGAGAAGACGGTTGTGGCGAGCAGGACGGCGCCCAGGCTGCCGGTCAGCGACCGCAGCGTACGGATCTTGATCCACTCGGAGTGGAGCACGGGCGTGAAGGACATGGTCAGGCCTCCTGGGGCTGTGCGGCGAACTCGGCTTCGGTCGCGGTCAGATCGAGGTAGGCCTCCTCCAAGGTGCCCTCCTCCGCCGCCAGTTCGAGGATCGGCACGCCCGCTGCCGACGCGAGGCGGCCGATGTCGTCCACGCGCGCGTGGGACACGGTCCAGTGCCCGTCCTCGTGTTGCTCGGCTTCATGGCCGTGTCGGGCCAGTGCGCTCCGGAGGGCGTCGGTGTCGGTCGTGCGGATCCGTACGCGGGGCTGCACGCGCGCGTGGATGAAGTCCCGCATCGGGGTGTCGGCCAGCAGGCGGCCGCGGCCGAGGACGACGAGATGGTCGGCGAAGGACGCGGTCTCGTTCATCAGATGGCTGGAGACCAGGACCGTGCGGCCCTCCTCAGCCAGTCGGCGCAACAACGCTCGGATCCAGACGATGCCTTCGGGGTCGAGGCCGTTGGAGGGCTCGTCGAGCAGGACCACCTCGGGGTCGCCGAGGAGCGCGGCAGCGATGCCGAGCCGTTGCCGCATGCCCAGCGAGTACGTCTTTACCCGGCGCCGCGCCGCCGGAGCGAGGCCCGCCTCCTCCAGTACCTCGTCGACGCGGCGGAGCGGGATGCGGTTGCTCGTCGCCAGGGCCCGCAGATGGTCGCGGCCGGTGCGGGAACCGTGCGCGGCCTGCGCGTCAAGCAGGGCGCCCACGTGGCGCAGGGGTTCGGTGAGCGTGGCGTAGGGGCGGCCGCCGACCGTGGCGGTCCCGAACGTAGGCCGGTCCAGGCCGAGGGCAAGCCGCATGGTGGTGGATTTTCCGGCGCCGTTGGGGCCGAGGAAGCCGGTGACGCGGCCGGGACGGACGCTGAAGGTGAGGTGGTCCACGGCCCGTCGCGTGCCGTACTCCTTGGTGAGGTCTCGTACGTCGATGCTGGTCATGGCAACAGCCTGGCCGTTCGCGGTGTTTGGCTCCTCCCCCGCCGGTGGAGATCGTCTCCCCCGCGCGGGGGAGGTCCGTTGTCAGTGGCGCCTGTCACGATGACGGAATGGACGACGTCGGAATGGCCCGCTTCCTCCGTCCGCTGCTCCGGGGGACGACGTACACGCGCTTGCTGCACCTGTGGGTGCCGATGCTGATCGTCAGCGTGTGGCTGTTCATCGACATGTCGAGGCCGTGGGTGCCCGCGCTCCTGCTGCTTCCCGTGGGTCTGATCCCGGCGGTGCGGATGGGCGAGGGCGTGCAGGCGCGGCTGCTGCTCACGCCGGGCGAACCGGAGTCGGGGATCTCCGTGGCTCCCTCGGCGACCTGGCGGGACCGGGGGCGCACCATGCTGTGGCTGGAGGTGCGCATGGCCCTCGGGGTGCCGGCCATGTTCGCCTGCGTGTGGCTGCCGCTGATCGCCTTTGAGCTGGGCCGGATCGCCTTCGGACACGTGCCCGCCGAGATCCCGGTCCTGGGGCAGGCGCAGCCCCACTGGGCGTACGCCCTCCTGATCCCGCTCCCCCTGGTCGCGCTCTACGCCGTCGTCGTCGGCCTGGGCGAGCTGGTCACCGCCGTCGCCAGGCAGCTGCTCGGCCCCTCGGCCGCGGAGCGGCTGGCGGCCATGGAAGAGCGCACGGAGCAGCTCCTGGAGCGCAACCGCATCGCGCGCGAGCTGCACGACTCGATCGGGCACGCCCTGACGGTCGCGGTGGTCCAGGCCGGCGCGGCGCGCGCGGCCGGCGATCCGGAGTTCACCGACCGGGCCCTGGACGCCATCGAGGAGACCGGCCGTGCGGCCCTGGAGGACCTGGAGCGGGTGCTCGGCATCCTGCGCGAGTCGCAGCGGCCGGTGAGCAGCAGGCCGACGCTGGCCGAAGCCGATCGGCTGCTGGAGTCCGCGCGCGCGTCCGGCGCGAAGGTCGACGCCGAGGTGAGCGGAGCGTTGGAGACGGTGCCGGGTCCGGTGTCCCGCGAGGGGTACCGCATCCTCCAGGAGGCGCTGACGAACGTGTTGCGGCACGCGGGCGCGGTGCCCGTCCGGGTCCGCGTCACGGTCGGCGGTGGCAGCCTCGACCTGGAGGTGCGTAATCCGCTGAACGCGGCCACACCCGGCCCGGGCCGGGGCAGCGGCCTGCGCGGCATACGCGAGCGGGCGGCCCTGCTCGGCGGGCGTGCGCAGACCGGTCCGCACGAGGGCGACTGGCAGGTGCACGCCGAACTGCCGCTGCGCTGATCTACGATGACCGGATGCCGGTCACCGTTCTCCTTGTCGACGACGAACCTCTCGTACGCGCCGGTCTGAGGGCCGTCCTGGAAGCGCAGCCCGACATCGAGGTGGTCGGGGAGGCGGCCGACGGAGCCGCGGTGATCCCGCTGGTGCGGCAGCTGCGGCCGGACGTCGTCGCCATGGACGTCCGCATGCCGCTCCTGGACGGGATCGGGGCGACGCGCGCGGTGCTGAAGACCGTCGACGAGCCGCCGAAGATCCTCGTGGTGACGACGTTCGAGAACGACGAGTACGTGTACGAGGCACTGCGCGCGGGCGCCGACGGGTTCCTGCTCAAGCGGGCCCGGCCCGCCGAGATCGTGCACGCCGTGCGGCTGGTCGCCGAGGGAGAGTCGCTTCTGTTCCCGGCCTCCGTGCGGCAGCTGGCCGCGCAGTACGCCGACGGAGGCGGGAACCGGGCGGCGCGCGCGGTGTTGGAGCGGGCCCGGCTGACCGAGCGGGAGGCCGAGGTGCTGCGGCTGATGGCGCGCGGGATGTCCAACGCGGAGATCGCCGCCCGCCTCGTCGTCGGCACCGAGACCGTGAAGTCGCACGTGAGCGCCGTCCTGGCGAAGCTGGGCGCACGGGACCGGACGCAGGCGGTGATCGCGGCGTACGAGTCGGGGTTCGTGGCGCCGGGCTGATCCGGCAAGGGCACAGGGCCGGGGCGCCCGGGGCGTTGTCAAGTTGTTCGAGTGATGGCTGGCTGAGGGTGCGTCGGGTCGTGGGGGCGGTTGCTGCCCTTGGGTTAACGAGTTGGTGCGTGATAGCGGGTGGGCATGCTCGTGTGGTGAGGGGCATGGTCGATCGGGCGGTGTTGGCGCATCCGTTGTTCACGGGCGTCTCGATGGCTCATCTTGCGTCGTTCGTTGAGGAGTTGGCCCGTCCGTGGGCAGCCGCGGTGGAGGGGCGGCGTCGCTGGTTGGAACTGCGACGCTTTCGGGGGCTGTTGGGGTCCGGGGCGATGACGCAGCGACTGCATCCGGCAAACCGGGCCAGCTCGTCAGGGCGCGATGTTCTAGGCGAAGCGTTCCCGCAGCAGACTGCGGGCCCGTGCTATGGCGGCCATGTCCACCTGGCCCTGCAGGTCCGGCAGACCTGCCGGACGCGTTGCGGCGCCGCGGGACAGGGCCAGCACGGCGGCGGTGAGGCGCTCCTCGATGACCAAGGGGGGTGCGTTGTCGACGACCGCGGTGTGGAGGCGGGCCACGGCTCGGGCCAGGACCTGGGTTGTCTACCACGGGCGTGTCGAAGAGTTGCAGCCCGGCGCTGCCGGGAGCCGCGTCGTCGAGACCTCCCGGAAAGCTCGCCGGAATTGAACGCCATGACTAGTCCGGCCGCGCTGACGTGCCGTTCTCTCCTGCACACGAACGACTGGGCGCTGTCGTCGGTGACTCTGAAGGAGTACATGTCGTAGGCGGGCATTGGATATGCGTACCGGGATGCGTGACCAGTCGTAGACGCGCAGGCCATGAGCCCCTGGCCGCCGGAGCGGCGCTTCTACTTCCGCGGGCAGACCGTCAAACAGGTCCTGGACGGGGTGGTCGATCGACCAGCGGGTGACGTGTCATGTCGGGTGGTGGCCACGACGTGGAAGACGTCGGCCTGCTCCAGCTGCGGTGACCGGGGCGCCCCCTACGAACGCCTATGACAGAAAGCCGAAGACCCACTGACATAGGCGTCCGCCAGCCGCACAGCTAGGCCGATCGTTCAGCGGTGGCCGGCGCCTCGCCACGTTTGGCCTGCAGCAACTGCCGGCGCCTGTCGTCCTTGGCCCAGTTGTGCGAGCCGGGCTTGCGTGTCTCGTCCGCCAGTTGCTTGACGGTGTGCTTGCAAACGAACTCCTTGAGCTTCGCGCCAGGGCGGCCGCTGAGGTAGTACCTCTTCGCGGTGTCGTCCTTGTAGGCGAACTGGAACATGCCGGCGCGACGGCCCAGGCTGATGCACTGGCCAATGAACCCCAGGTTGATGGGCGCGGGTTGCTCACCCGCGATCCGGCTGAGCACCGTGTCAGCGGCATGTGCGCCCAGAGGAATCGCGGCCTGGCAGCTCATCCGAAACGGCAGGTCCGACGGTGCCGCCGAATCACCGGCCGCGACGATGCGCATGTCATCCACGCTCGTCAACGTCTCGTCCGTGAGCAGACGGCCCAAGGCGTCGGCGCTCAGCCCGCTGCGGCCGGCCAGGTCCGGCACGCCGAATCCGGCGGTCCAGATGGTCACCTTGCTCGGCAGCTCGCGGCCGCCACTGAGCTGCACGACATCGCGAGCCACAGCCGTCACCGTCGCGTCGGGGCCTTCGAGCACGGTCACACCGAGTTTGCCCAGCCGCTTGGCAACCGAGCGCCGACCTCGAGGGTGAAGGTAGGGGCCGAGCACCTCGCCGCAGACCAGGGTCACGGCGTAGCCCTCCTCCGCCAGTTCGGCGGCGGTCTCGATGCCGGTCGGACCGGCTCCGACAACCGTCATCGCGGCCGCTGCCGGCGCTGCATCGACGACTGGCCGCAACCGCTCCGCCTCCTCCAGGCTGGCAATCGGGTAGGCGAACTCGGCCGCTCCCCGCACACGCGGGGCGGCGCTGCCACTACCCACTGCGTAGACCAGGTAGTCGTAGCCGACCGTGCCCCCGGTCGCCAACGTCACGCTGCGCTCGGACGCGTCAATCCGTGTCACAGTGTCGACCACCAGCCGGATACCGCTGCCCAGGACTTGTGTGTAGTCGACCAGCGCGTCGTGGGATCCGGCCACCAGTTGGTGCAGGCGGATCCGCTCGACGAAGACCGGGCGCGGGTTGATCAGAGTCACGGTCACGTCGTGGCGCTGCGTCAGGCGATTGGCCGCCATGACGCCGGCGTATCCGCCGCCGATCACGACCACATTGGTGCTCTCAGTCATGGTGTCTCCGTAAGTTGTCACGCGGCCTGGGAGGGCCGGATGTGGCTGTGGGCGGCTTGCCCGATGTGGCTCCGAAGGAGTGGCCCTTCGGTTCTCCAGGGCACCGCTGCTGATGGGGATGTCG
Organism: Streptomyces sp. NPDC030820; assembly: GCF_055572075.1. NCBI lineage: Bacteria > Bacillati > Actinomycetota > Actinomycetes > Kitasatosporales > Streptomycetaceae > Streptomyces > Streptomyces sp. NPDC030820. The sequence goes on along the minus strand of NZ_JBVIEB010000025.1, from coordinate 1,943 downwards.
CGCCTTGTGCGGTCTGCTGTCCACGGAAATGACGGCGGGGTGGACCAGTTCAGGGCTAACACCGACGCTGGCATGTGCCACCACTGGGCGGCGGTGGTCGACGAGACGGGTGACCCTCTGGTCGAAGAAGATCGACAACGACGACTCGGCAATCCTGACGGCGCTCGGATCCTGGGCCTGGCCGTGAGTGCCACTGGGCCGTAATCATGGCCGGCACGTCCTCCGCCCTGCCCAGCCGCACGGTCAGCCGCATGTCCGGGGCCTGCCGGGTGAGGACAAGACCGACGCAGGTGACACCCACGTCCTCGCCGAAACCGCCCGGCAGCGCCCTCGCTGGGGTGAACCGGGCCGGCAGGCGCGCTGGTCCGCTTGTGGTCAGCCGTGCGGCGTCGGTGTGGGAGAAGTCCAGGTCGGCCACGTCGGCGGGGACATCGGTGCAGTGCATGGGTGACGGCGGCCGACGCCCGGCCTGCGGGCTAGTCAGGCCGGCTCAGGCAGAGTGTTCCGGCGTGGCTCGCGCCTCATCATCTGAGCTGCTCCGTGAGGAAAGCGATGATCTCATCACGGGCACGTACCGTCGGGTGACCCTGCTCGTCCACGAGATGTGCCGTGACGACGCTGTGGGCGCACCCGACGACGTCGCGGAAGAAGGGCGGAGGGTTCGTGTTCGCTGCATCTCCGGGAAGGACGCGTCCGTCGAACGCTTCGCCGAGTAGTGCTTGGTAGGCCGCGAACCGCTGGCCCGTGCACCACCGGTCGTTGTCGAAGCGGTAGCCGAGCACCTTCAATCCGTCTCGTTCGATGCGTTCGGCGAGGGCAACTGCGTCCTCGTCTGCGATCTCCAGTCCTCCGGGGTCGTCGAGCGGCAGCGAGGGATGGTTGACGACCGGGGCGATGACGGCCGGTTCGAGTGCCATGGTCAACGCGAAGTTGCCGGTGAAGCACAGCCCGACCGCGCCGACGCCCGGCCCACCGCACTCCGCGTGCGCGATCCGCGCGAGGCCGCGCAGCCACGCCACGACGGGACTGGTGCCGCCCCCGGCGAACGCCCGGAACTCGGCGCTGACGCATGCGCGCCGCACGACAGCCTCGCCTGCCTCGGTGGTCGGGTAGGCGCCGTCGACACCGAAGAGAGAGGGCAGGTAGACGCAGAAACCGGCATCGCGTACCCAGCGTGCCAACCGCGCGACGTCGGGGCTGATGCCAGGCATCTCGGGCATCAGGATGACGCCGGGTCCTGTCCCGGCAACGTACACGGTCTTGCTGACGTCATCGACGCTGACAACTCTCCGGGAGAAGTCGTCCAAGGGGTCGTCGCGCCGTGTTCGCATCGTTGTCATGATCGAGAGTGTGGTGCGACACTGCTCCCACGAGAAGCGGCGACATCGCCACAAAGTGCGGCGATATCGCCAACCCCGCGGAGCCGGAGGAATCATGAACCCGCTGCGCCTGGGTGTGCTGGCGTATCCCGGCTGCTTCGGCTCGGAGGTGTTCGGGATCCCCGATCTGCTGGCCATGGCCGATCACATCGCGGCGGCGCACGGGTCGGACCGACCGCCGTATGAGGTGTCCGTCGTCTCGCCGCGGCGGCGGGTGGTTGCCTCCGGCGGCTCGGCCATCGAGGTCTCGGCGCTGCGCCCCGTCGACGTCCTGATCGTGCCGGGTTTCGAGCTGTCGCCCAGCCTCGATCTCGACGCCACCCTCGCGAACCTGCGGCCCGAAGTAGCGGCGATTCGGTCGCAGGCAGCCTCCGGTATCGCTGTCGTGTCGATCTGTGTCGGTGCCTTCCTCGTCGCCGAGGCGGGCCTGCTCGACGGGCGCGAGGCGACGACGTCCTGGCTGTTCGCGGACCGGTTCGCCCGTCGGTACGCCAATGTGAAGGTGCGCCCCGAGCATCTGGTGGTCACCGATCGCGGTGTGACGACGACCGCCGCCTTCAGTGC
>NZ_JBVIEB010000024.1:0-102253 GCF_055572075.1 Streptomyces sp. NPDC030820 | reverse complement strand
TACTGCAGGGGGGACCCTGTGGGAGAGTAGGACGCCGCCGAACAATTCTTGAGAAAGGCCCACGCCACCAGGCGTGGGCCTTTCTGCGTTTAGGGTTGGTCCATGCGCTATGACCTGATCATCTTCGACAACGACGGTGTGCTCGTCGACAGCGAGCCCATCTCCAACCGGCATCTGGCCGCCTACCTGACCGAGTTGGGGCACCCGACGTCGTACGAGGACTCGATCCGGGACTACATGGGCTCGGCGATGCACCGGATCCATGAGCTCGTGCTGGAGCGGACCGGTCAACGGCTGCCGGACGACTTCGACGACGTCTTCCACGCGCGCGTCTTCGCCGCGTTCGAGCGGGAGTTGCAGCCCGTGGCGGGCGTGGCCGGTGTACTGGAGAAGCTGGCCGCGGACGGGGTGCCGTACTGCGTGGCCTCATCAGGGAGTCATGCGCGGATCCGAGTCGGGCACCGTACGACCGGGCTCGACCGGTGGTTCGCGGAGGACCGGATCTTCAGTTCCGAGGACGTGGGGCGTGGGAAGCCGGCGCCCGATCTCTTCCTGTATGCGGCGGAGCGTATGGGGGTGGCGCCGGAGCGGTGCCTGGTCGTGGAGGATTCGCCGCTGGGCGTCCAGGCGGCCGTGGCGGCCGGCATGACCGTCTACGGGTTCACCGCGATGACGCCGGCGGCCAAGCTGGCGAGGGCCGACCAACTCTTCTCCACCATGGGCGAGTTGGCCGACCTGCTGGTATGACCTGAGCCATCGGTCCGGGCCTGACGAGCGTTAGCGGCGTCAGTGGTGGGCCGGCCGTCGAGCCGATGGAGAAGATGCCGGCTTCGGTAAAACTGAAGGAAATTCATCTTTGGCCGGATCTACCCACAGGTAGCCCGGGGCCCTACGCTCGCCGCCATGACTGATGTGCTGCGGCGCGGTAGGGCCTCGCTGGCGTTCAGCTTCTTCGCTCAAGGCGCCACCTTCGCCCTCCTGGTGACGCGCATCCCGGCCATCCAGGACCGGTACGGTGTCTCCGACGCGCTGCTGCCGGTCTTCCTGGCCGCCGTACCGGTCCTCGCCGGTGTCGGCAGTGTGACCACCGAGCAGCTGGTGAGGCGAATACGGCCCAGCCGGCTGCTGCGCTGGTCCCAGCCGGTCGTCCTGCTGGCGCTGCTCGGCGCCGGGGCGGGCGGGCAGATCGCGGAGCTGGCGGTGGCGCTGGGCGCGTTCGGGCTGGCCGTGGGAGCACTGGACGCCTCCATGAACATGCTCGGGGTGAGCCTGCAGCGATCGTACGGGCGCAGCATCATGCTCAGCTTCCACGCCGCGTACAGCCTGGGCGGGATCCTGGGTGCCTCGCTGGCGTGGGTCGGGGCGCACTGGCATCTCGCGCTGTGGGTGTCGTATCTGCCGGTGGTGGCCGTGCTGCTGCCGGCGACGCTCGTGGGGAGCCGGTGGTACGTCGACGGGGATCCGGCGCCGGTGGGAGGGGACCAGGACCAGGTTCAAGGCACCGGCGTCGTCTTCAAGCTGCTGCTGCCGCTCTGCCTGGTGATGACCTTCGCCTACATCGGGGACTCGACCGTCTCCAACTGGAGCGCGAAGTATCTGAAGGACGTGCTGGGCAGCTCGGAGCAGCTGGCGACGGTGCCGTACAACGTGTACATGGTGACGACGCTGCTGGGGAGGGCCATCGGGGACCTCGGGGTGCGGCGGTTCGGAGCGGTGGCGGTCGTACGGCTCGGGACGCTGGTGGCGGCCGGCGGGTTCGCGGTGGTGGCCTCGGCGCCCGGGGCGTGGGTGGGGATGCTCGGGTTCACGATGCTGGGGCTGGGGCTGTGCGTGCTGGTGCCGCAGACGTTCGCGGCGGCGGGGCGGCACGCTTATGAAAATCACGGCCCCGGGGCGTCGGACGCGGCCATCGCACGGCTGAACATTTTCAATTACGTGGGATTCCTGATCGGTTCGCCGTTGGTGGGTGCTCTGGGCGATGCCTGGAGCTATCGGGGCGCCATGCTCGTGCCGATGGTGTTGGTGCTGGTGACGCTTGTGTACGCCAGGTCGTTCGCCGCTCAACCGGACCGATACGGTGGCGGGCATGAGCGGCCGCGCACAGCTGATGTGGGACGAGGCAGTAACGGGCTATGACTTCGGCCCGGACCATCCGATGGATCCGGTCCGGCTGGCATTGACCCGGAAACTGGTGGGTGCCTTCGGGCTCGACCAGGAGATGGAGGTCGTCGCGGCCAAGCCGGCCGGGGAGTCGACACTGCGGCTGGTCCATCGTGAGGACTACATCGACGCCGTGAAGGCCGCGTCGGCCGATCCGGCGGCGGCGGACGTGTCGTACGGGCTCGGGACCCTCGATGATCCGGCGTTCGCCGGGATGCACGAGGTGTCCGCGTTGATCGCCGGGCAGTCGGTGGGGGCCGCGGAGGCGGTGTGGCGGGGGGATGCCGAGCACGCCGTGAACTTCGCGGGCGGGCTGCACCATGCGATGCCCGGGGGCGCGTCCGGGTTCTGCGTGTACAACGACGCCTCGCTGGCCATCGCCCGGTTGCTGGAGCTGGGCGCCGAGCGGGTCGCTTATGTGGATGTCGACGTGCATCACGGGGACGGGGTACAGGCGGCGTTCTGGGAGGATCCGCGGGTTCTGACGATCTCGCTGCACGAACATCCCCGTACGTTGTTCCCGCAGACCGGGTGGCCGGAGGAGACGGGGGCCGGGGCCGGTGAGGGGGCGGCCGTGAACGTCGCGCTGCCGGCGGGGACCGGGGACGCGGGGTGGCTGCGGGCGTTCCATGCGGTGGTGCCGGAGCTGCTGGCGGAGTTCCGGCCGCAGGTGCTGGTGTCGCAGCACGGGGCCGACACGCACTTCGAGGATCCGCTCGCGCACCTCGCGGTGTCGCTGGATGCGCAGCGGGCTGTGCAGGTGGCGTGTCATGAGCTGGCGCACGAGTACGCCGGGGGGAAGTGGGTCGCGCTGGGGGGCGGTGGATACGCGGTGGTCGATGTCGTGCCGCGGTCGTGGACGCATCTGGTGGGGATCGCGGCGGGGCGGCCGGTGGCGCCGGAGGCGATGATTCCCGAGGCGTGGCGGCAGGAGGTGTTCGCTCGGACCCGGCAGCTCGGGCCGCAGCGGATGACGGATGGGCGGTGGCCGGTGAGTTGGGCTTCGTGGGAGTCGGGTTACGACCCCGCGGATCGGCTTGATCAGGCGGTACGGGCCACTCGTCGGGCGGTGTTTCCGCTGCGGGGGTTGCTGCCCTGAACGGTGGGAAGGTGCTGCTCCCGCCGTTACGCCAACCGTGCGCACTTCCCCCGTTTGCGCCGCCTCTGCCGCCCCCATGCGTCACCATCGCACCCATGTCGACCAGCGGAGCTCTGCACGCGCATCTGCTGGCTGTTCGGCTTGCCGGGCAGGTGGGGACCTCCCGGGAGGACAGTCTGCGCAGTTACCGGCTGTTCGCGGCCCGGGATCCTCGGGTGCTGATCGGGATCGATCCCGAAGGGACTTGGGAACAGCCGGAGTTGCTCGAGCTGATGGCGGAGAAGTGCGGGGTCTCCGGCGATCCCCGGCACACTTCGGGGCCGGATGTGATCGATCCGGAGCGGACGCTGGCCGCGCTGGATGCCTTCGCGGGGCGGATCCGGCAGGTGGCCAGGCGTGGCGCGCCCGTGTTGTTCGGGACCGGGCATCCGCAGCGGCTGCTCGGGTTCTACGCCGACTTGGCGGACGCGCTCTCGGCGGCGGGGTGTGACGTGCTCACTCCCGCGCAGGGTCGCTGTGTCGACATATTGACCCGGTTCGGTCTACGTACGTATCACCTCGGCTACGCACGCCGGGTTGGGTTGGTGCGGGAAACCGGCGATGGGCGCCCGGGTTGTGAGCCGGGCGTGCACAGTCATTCGCCGCTGCCGGTTCGGGTCGTGCTGGAGGCCGCGGCGGAGGGCGGAGGACCCTTGCCCGAACTGGTCGTCGGGGATCACGGGTGGGTCTGCGGTGCTGGTCAGCTGGGGTTCGAGACCATCGGGCTCGCCGACACCGATGATCCGGCGCTGTTCGTGGGGGAGGCGGAGGGGCGCGTGTCCGTCGTCGTTCCGGTTGATGACGCCGTGCGGTCTGAGTACTACCGGCCACTGACCCGCTACGTACTCAAACGAGCGTGTCTGTCACAGTAGGCCTGCGATGGGTGCACCTCTTCCCCACTTGCATCACCCGCCCCTACATTGGGGAGTGAGCACGCAGCGACGAAGAGTCACCGGAAGGGGAAGCCGGTGGCCGTCGAGTGCGGAAGGTTCAGGTGTGTCATGGCTGCAGCTGACGAGAGGCCTCTGAACGAGGTCGTGTTCCTTACCGTGGCGGAGGTCGCCTCGGTGATGCGAGTGTCGAAGATGACCGTGTACCGCCTGGTGCACAGCGGTCATCTGCCCGCGATCCGGGTCGGGCGGTCGTTCCGAGTCCCGGAGCAAGCGGTACACGAGTACCTCCGTGACAGCTATGTGGGGGTGGAGACTGCCTGACGGCAACCCCAGGGTGACCCCCGGGTGACCCGGGGTACCCCCCTCGATTACGACCTTGGCGCTCGGTTGGGTAGGCTAGCCCCTCGTAGGTCGTGTGGGCCCATGGCGCCCAAACAACCGAGTGATGAGAAGTGAGCGAGGGTAGTCGTGGGCTCTGTTATCAAGAAGCGGCGCAAGCGGATGGCCAAGAAGAAGCACCGCAAGCTGCTCAAGCGCACGCGCGTTCAGCGTCGCAACAAGAAGTAAGCGGCGTCGCGAGAGCGTGTCACGCGTATCTGTGGCCTCCCATCAGCACTGGTGGGGGGCCACAGCCATATCGAGGGCCATCGGCATATCCGGGGTCACCGGCATATCCGGGGGAACCCGGCATGTTCCGATGAGTGAATTTCCGTCACTTCGTGCATCGGGTGGTCATCACAGCGCAACATCGACCCGCTAGGTTGGCCGCACGCATCACGTACGAGGGAAGGCGCTGATCTTGGGGAAGGTCGTGCTCGTCACCGGAGTGGCCCGGCAACTGGGCGGCCGGTTCGTACGGCGGATACAGCGGGATCCGGAGGTCGACCGGGTGATCGCCGTGGACGCGGTGCCGCCGGCGCACCATCTGGGCGGGGCGGACTTCATCCAGGCCGACATCCGGCAGCCGACCATCGCCAAGGTGCTCGCCGAGACGGGCGCCGACACGGTCGTCCACATGGACGTGACCGGCACGGCGCTGGGCAGCGGCAACCGGGCCACGGTCAAGGAGACCAACGTCATCGGCACCATGCAGCTGCTCGGCGCCTGCCAGAAGTCGCCGACCGTGAAGCGGCTGGTGGTCAAGTCCAGTACGAACGTGTACGGCTCGGCACCACGCGATCCGGCCGTGTTCACCGAGACGACCCCAGCGAAGTCGCTGCCGAGCGGCGGCTTCGCGAAGGACACCGTCGAGGTCGAGGGGTATGTGCGCGGGTTCGCCCGGCGGCGGCCGGACGTCGCCGTGTGCGTGCTGCGGTTCGCCAACATTCTCGGCCCGGCCGCCGACACCCCGCTCGCCTCCTACTTCGCGCTGCCCGTCCTGCCGACCGTGTTCGGCTACGACCCGCGGCTGCAGTTCGTGCACGAGGACGACGTCGTCGAGGTGCTCAGGATCGCCTCGCACGAACCGCGCCGGGGCACTCTCAACAGCGGCACGTTCAACATCGCCGGGGACGGTGTGCTGCTGCTCTCGCAGTGCTCCCGGCGGCTCGGGCGGCCGACCGTGCCGCTGCTGCTGCCGGCGGTCACCTGGGCGGGGTCGATGGTGCGTACGCTCGGTATGACGGACTTCTCGCCGGAGCAGATCCGGCTGCTCACGCACGGGCGGGTGGTGGACACGGTCCAGATGCGCGACACGCTGGGCTTCACGCCCAGGTACACGACGGCGGAGACGTTCGCGGACTTCGCGCGCGGCCAGGGCCCCGGGCTCGTGCCGCCTCAGGCCCTCGCGGGGGCCGTCGACCGGATCGCCGCGCTGGCCGTGAGGGGCGGCGGCCGGCCCACGACGCACAGCGCCGACTAGCGCCAACCGAGGAGCGCAGCAACGATGGCGGACGCCAAGGTCATTCCCTTCGACGACGACCGGTCCCGCGGGGGCGCCGTGCAGCGCCCGGCGCGGCGCCGGGGCACGGGCAGCCGGCGCGGCGCCCTCGGCGAGGCCGGCGCCCGGGAGATGGGTGAGGTCCAGCCCCTGCAGGGCCGGGGCCGGGCACGGGAAGATGAGCCTGTGAGCCGCGAGGAGAAGCCGGAGGAGCCGCTGGAGCGGCCGGGTGCCCATGAGCGGGACGACGGCGGCCTGGAGCGGCGGCTGGCGGCCGGGCTGGCCTTTCTGCGGCGCCGGCTGACCGGGGACTACGACGTCGACGACTTCGGTTACGACGAGGAGCTGACCGACCAGGTCCTGATGTCGCTGCTGCGGCCGGTGTACGAGAAGTACTTCCGGGTCGAGGTGAAGGGCATCGAGAACATCCCGGCCGAGGGCGGGGCGCTGATCGTCGCCAACCACTCCGGGACGCTGCCGCTGGACGGGCTGATGATGCAGGTCGCGGTGCACGACCACCATCCGGCCGACCGTCATCTACGGCTGCTGGCAGCCGACTTGGTCTTCGTGCTGCCGGTGGTCAACGAGCTGGCCCGCAAGCTGGGGCACACCCTGGCCTGTGCGGAGGACGCCGAGCGGCTGCTGGCTCAGGGGGAGCTGGTCGGGGTGATGCCGGAGGGGTTCAAGGGCATCGGGAAACCTTTCAGCGAGCGGTACAAGCTGCAGCGGTTCGGGCGGGGTGGCTTCGTGTCGACCGCGCTGCGGCAGGGGGCGCCGATCATTCCGTGCTCGGTCGTGGGGGCGGAGGAGATCTATCCGATGATCGGCAACGCGAAGACGCTGGCGCGGTTGCTGGGATTTCCGTACTTCCCCTTGACGCCGACGTTTCCGTGGCTGGGGCCGCTCGGTGCGATTCCGTTGCCGACGAAGTGGACGATCCAGTTCGGGGAGCCGATTCCGACGGACGGGTATCCGGCGGAGGCTGCCGAGGATCCGATGCTGATGTTCAACCTGACCGATCAGGTGCGGGAGCAGATTCAGCACACTTTGTACAAGCTGTTGGTGCAGCGGCGGTCGGTGTTCTTCTGAGTTCTTACTGGCGCGTTCGTGGACGAAGCCGGGGGCGCCCCACTTGGGTGGGGTGCCCCCGGCTTCGTAGTCGTATCGGGGTTAGTGCGTGTCCTCGCTGTCGATGCCCAGGCCCGGGAGGAGGCCGGGGAGGAGCGGGGGCAGGGTGACGTCGGGGGCGGTGGACGAGGGTTTGCTGGTGGACGGGGCGCTGGTGCCGGTGCCCGTCTTCGGTGCCTCCAGCAGGCCGCCCGTGTCGCCGCCGAGCAGGCCCTCGCCGCTACTGCCGGTGGCCGAGCCGCTCGGGTCGCCCGGGCGTGCGTGCCGGCCGGAGGGCGGGGTGGTGCCGGAGGCGCTGGGCGCCGTCGACCGGTTGCCGCCGGAGGAGCCGGTGGATGCCGAGCCGGAGCCCCGGTGCTTGCCGTCGCCGCCCTGGGCGGGTGGCTGCGGGAGCAGGGACTGCAGCGGGGCGACCTCCTGGTCTATGGCGTCGAAGACCGACGAGACCTGCTGTTTGACGTCCCCGAGCTGCACGGGCAGCTTGTCGCTGAGCGCGGTCCACACCTCGCGGTGGGAGCGGGAGAACGTGGACAGGGCCTGGATGGGGCCGAGGGAGCCGGGGTCGGCCTCGTAGGCCTCGTGGAGCAGGCGGTGGCCCTCGGTGACGTCCTGCTGCATGCCGGAGAGCGTGCGGCGGATCTCGCCGATGGATTCGTGGTCGAGGTGGCCGCCGCGGCCGCGCTCCAGCAGCCGGCGGGCCTCGTTGAGCCGGGTGGAGGCCTGGTCGAGGTAGGTCTGGCCGCGCTGGTCGTCGCCGTTGGTCAGGTAATTGAGCTTGAAGTCCTCGATGCCGCGTTTGAGGCCGTAGAGGGAGTCACCTGGCAGGGCGTCCGAGCTGGCGGCGGCGACCCCGCCGAAGGCTCCCGCGGCCACGCCCACGCTGAGTCCGCCCGCCGCGAGCCCCTTGGTCAGCCGGGAACGCGGTCGGAGTTTGCTCAGCGGGCTCGCCCGGTGGGCGCCCCGAGACCGGGAAGAGCGCTGTCCCGGTACGGATGCGTCCGCCGCCCCCGTGCCCTCCCGAAGCATGGCCTCCATCGCGGCGACCAGCTGGGCGCGCTGCACGACCTTGACCTCGGGGTCGAGCTGCGGCTTGGGCAGCGCGCCGAGGCCCGTGGCCAGGGCCAGTAGCTCGCCCTGCTCGGTCTGCTCCTCGGCGGCCGGCGGAGAACCCGCCGGGCCTACGGACTGCTGGGCCGCCGTGTCCCGGTCGGACTGCTCCTCCAGGGCCTGGGCGAAGGCGTTCGCCCGCCGGTGCGCCGATACGTTCGCGATCACTGGCGGCACCTCCTCTCGTCATGACGGTCGACTCCCCAGGGGGTCCTGAGGGTTGCACGCCCGCGACCACTTCACACGATCGAGCGATCAGGGTCGGCCAGGACGTGACCACAGGGAGCCTGTATCCCGCACAACGACTGGCGCGGCACTTGGGTTACGGACGGCGGATGCCCGGATCGCAAAGGCAACGGGCGTTCACGGAACGTGAGTTGAGTGTTACTGAGAGTTGCCGGGTTCAGCGGGCGTCGTCCGGCAGCAGACGGGCGAGCGTGCGTACGGCGCGGTACTGGAGGGTCTTGATGGCGCCCTCGTTCTTGCCCATGACGCGGGCGGTCTCGGCGACCGAGAGCCCCTGGAGAAAGCGGAGCGTCACGCACTCCTGCTGCTGCGGGTTGAGCCGGCGTACCGCGTCGAGCAGCGCGGCGTTCGACAGGGACTCCAGGACGGAGTCCTCCGGGGAGCGCTCGACCTCGTTGGCGTCGAGCATCTCGCCGGTGGTGACCTCCAGGCGGAAGCGGCTGGACTTGAAGTGGTCGGCGACGAGGTTACGGGCGATCGTGACCAGCCAGGCTCCGAAGTCGCGGCCCTGCCAGGTGAAGGTGCCGATCCTGCGCAAGGCCCGCAGAAAGGTCTCGCTCGTCAGGTCCTCGGCGGTCGCCCGGCTGCCGACGCGGTAGTAGATGTACCGGTACACCGTGTCGCTGTACTGGTCGTACAGCCGGCCGAAGGCCTCGGCCTCGCCCGCCTGGGCGCGCTCGACCAGGTCCATCATCCGGGCGCTGTCGCTGTCGGCGGCCGGGCGGCGGGCGGTGGCGGCGCCGGTGGCGGCGCCGGCGGAGCGCCCGCGCCTGCCCACCGCGGCGCTGCCTTCGGCCAGTGCGTAGCACGGGCCTACGGGCGCGGCGGCGAAGGCGGGGACGGCGTACGCGGTGGGGACGAGGCCGCGCAGCGTCTCTTTGAACGTTGCGACTGTTGCGCGCAGCGTAGCCAGGCCCGAGGCGTCAACCCCGACGTGTGGGTACACGGGACTCCCAGAGGCAGAGCTTCCATCACGTGCAGTGCGGGACCGTTCACCCGTCGTAGCGACGGAGGGGTACCGGTTTGCGTCTGAGGAGAATAACGCTTCGTGCAGGCACTGCTACACCGAGTTGCTCAAATCATCGATTGCGTCGCTTCTGTTACCGATTGAGGCCTCATCAAGTGCCATAACTTGATCGCTTGTTGACCGAAATCAGGCCGGTTTCGGTGAGGTACGGCGCGTGTTGAAATGGCCGCGGCATAATCCGGGTCCGGTGCCGGGGCTGGGTGAGTTCGGGGCGCCGCCGGCTGGGAGGTGCCGCTGAGCCGTTATCGGCGCCGTCGGCTCAGAGCGATCGCCGCCGCAGTGCCACCGGCCACCGCGCCGACCCCCGCTGCCGCCGGAATGCCGACCTTCGCCGCCTTCCGGCCGGTGCGGTAGTCCCGCAGGCGCCAGTCCTTCTCGCGGGCGTGTTTGCGCAGCTTGGCGTCGGGGTTGATGGCGTAGGGGTGGCCGACGAGGGACAGCATCGGGATGTCGTTGTGGCTGTCGCTGTAGGCCGCGCAGCGGGAGAGGTCGAGGCTCTCCGCCGCGGCCAGGGCGCGGACCGCCTCCGCCTTCGCGGGCCCGTGCAGCGGCTCGCCGACCAGCTTGCCCGTGTAGACGCCGTCCACCGACTCGGCCACCGTGCCGAGCGCGCCGGTGAGGCCCAGGCGGCGGGCGATCACCTGGGCGATCTCCACCGGGGCGGCCGTGACCAGCCACACCTTCTGCCCGGCGTCCAGGTGGGCCTGGGCCAGGGCGCGGGTGCCGGGCCAGATGCGGTCGGCCATGTACTCGTCGTAGATCTCCTCGCCGATCGACTCCAGCTCGGCGACCCGGTGGCCCTTGACGATCGACAGCGCCGAGTCACGCGCGTCCTGCATGTGCTCGGGGTCCTCGACGCCGGCCAGCCGGAACCAGGCCTGCTGCCAGGCGAACTTGGCGAGGTCGCGCGTCTCGAAGAACTTCCGCTTGTACAGGCCCCGGCCGAAGTGGAACAGCGCGGCGCCCTGCATGACGGTGTTGTCGAGGTCGAAGAAGGCAGCCGCCTTCTCGTCGCCGATCACGGGGAACTGCGGTTCCCTGTCGGTGACCTGCGGCGTTTCCTGCGCTTCCTGCGAGGACTTGCGGGCAGCCTCCGCCGAGGCCTCGCCTGCCAACACGCTGCGCGCAGTGGCGGAGCGCCTACGGGGAGTGAGCCATCCGAGAGCGGCCATGTCGTGAGCATAGCCAGTTTGTTCGGTGCTTCCGTCGGTCAAGAGGTTGGATGCGCGTGAACTCTCCGCGACCGGGCCGTTAAAGAGCTGATCCAAAGCGTGCGCGGCGCGCGCGACAATGGCCGGTATGAGTCCGCTTTTCCGCCGCAAGGCCGCCCCCGCCGACCCCCGTGACCGGCTGGTCACGCTCATCCGCAAGCCCGGCTGTCATCTCTGCGACGACGCGCAGGTCGTGATCGAGAAGGTCTGCGCAGAACTCGGCGTGTCCTGGGAGCGGAAGGACATCACCGAGGACCGGGCCCTCCATGACCAGTACTGGGAGCAGATCCCGGTCGTACTGATCGATGGTGAACAGCACACCTTCTGGCGGGTGAACGAGGAGCGGCTGCGCCGGGCACTGACCGACTAGTCCAAACCGGTCGGAAAGTCGCTTAGGATCGACGGCAGTCTGATCTCGGGGGCGGGATTCGTGAGGAGAGTGTGCGGTTTTGCCCCCAGTAACGAAGGAACGTCGGTGCGTATGCACCGGTTCCCGTCGAGGGCGTGAAAGGTGCGTGACCCCGGTCACTTCTGCCGGGCAAATCGGACACCATCTTTGTGCACGCGTTCACAAAGACATAGCCTGCTGTCGACGGGGCGGTCTGGGGACGTATGACCGCCTGCAGCCCCGCTCTACCCGCAGGAGCACCGTGGCAACTGGCCGAACACACCGACCGGCGACCCGTAGCCGAGGGATTCCCGAGGCCACCGTCGCCAGGCTTCCGCTGTACCTCCGAGCCCTGACCGCGCTGTCGGAGCGCTCGGTACCCACGGTCTCCTCCGAGGAGCTGGCGGCCGCGGCGGGGGTCAACTCCGCCAAGCTGCGCAAGGACTTCTCGTACCTGGGCTCCTACGGAACGCGCGGTGTCGGCTACGACGTGGAGTATCTCGTCTACCAGATCTCCCGTGAACTCGGCCTGACCCAGGACTGGCCGGTTGTGATCGTCGGTATCGGTAACCTCGGCGCCGCCCTGGCCAATTACGGCGGGTTCGCCTCCCGTGGTTTCCGGGTGGCCGCACTGATCGACGCCGACCCCGCCATGGCCGGAAAGCCCGTCGCCGGTATCCCGGTGCAGCACACCGACGACCTGGAAAAGATCATCAAGGACAACGGGGTGTCCATCGGCGTCATCGCCACCCCCGCCGGTGCCGCCCAGCAGGTCTGCGACCGGCTCGTGGCCGCCGGGGTCACCTCCATCCTGAACTTCGCGCCGACCGTGCTGTCCGTCCCGGACGGCGTCGACGTGCGCAAGGTCGACCTCTCGATCGAACTCCAGATCCTCGCCTTCCACGAGCAGCGCAAGGCGGGTGAGGAGACCGCGGCCGGTGACGTCGGCTCGCTGCCCGCCACCACGCATGACGCCGCCGCCGACCAGGGGCCCGACGGGGACGTACCCGCCGTGATGCCGGCATGAGTCTCCTCGTCGTCGGACTGAGCCACCGCAGCGCTCCGGTCAGCGTGCTGGAGCGGGCCGCGCTGAGCGCGGACACCCAGATCAAGCTGCTGCAGGACACGGTCGCCGCCGAGCCGGCCACCGAGGCCGCGGTGCTCGCCACCTGCAACCGCATCGAGCTGTACGCCGACGTGGACAAGTTCCACGCCGGTGTCGCCGAGCTGTCCACGCTGCTCGCCCAGCACAGCGGCGTCGGCCTGGAGGAGCTCACCCCGTATCTCTACGTGCACTACGAGGACCGGGCCGTCCACCACCTGTTCTCGGTGGCCTGCGGCCTGGACTCGATGGTCGTCGGCGAGGGGCAGATCCTCGGCCAGATCAAGGACTCCCTGGCCAAGGCGCAGGAGCTGCACAGCGCCGGCAAGCTGATGAACGACCTGTTCCAGCAGGGCCTGCGGGTCGGCAAGCGCGCCCACTCCGAGACCGGCATCGACCGCGCCGGGCAGTCCCTGGTCACCTTCGGCCTGGAGCAGCTGGCCGTCGGCGGATCCGTCGAGAACTGGGCCGCGGGCAAGAAGGCGCTGGTCATCGGCGCCGGGTCGATGTCCTCGCTGGCCGCCGCCACGCTGGCGCGGGCCGGGGTCGCCGAGATCGTCGTCGCCAACCGCACCTTCGAGCGCGCCGAGCGGCTCGCGCAGATACTGGCCGAGGCCGACGACAACGCGGTGACCGCCCGCGCGGTACGGATGGACGCCGTGCCGGACGAGCTGACACGTGCCGACGTCGTCGTCTCCTGTACCGGGGCGACGGGCCTGGTGCTCACGGCGGAGGCGGTCGCGCAGGCGGTCGAGGGCCGCACCGGCGTTCCCGTCGCCGACACCGGTCGCACGGCCGTGCAGGCCGGGAAGACCGAGGCCCCGCTGCCGCCCACCACCGTCGGCGCCGACGAGAACTGCCCGCTGGACCTGGCCGCCGTACAGCCCGGCTTCTCCCTCATGGGCGAGGCCGCCGTGGCCGGCATGGACGCGGCCACCCTGGAGCAGCACGCGGCCTGGGCCGCAGGCAGAACGATCGACCGCCCGGGCCGCCGTACCCCCGAGGCGGACGCCGAGCTGATCACCGCGCTCGCCGCGACCGCCGCGACCGTGGGCCGGATCCCCGAGCGGCGCAGGCCGGAGCCGCCGGCCGAGCGCCCGGCGCCCTCCCTCTTCCTGCTCGACCTGGCCATGCCCCGGGACATCGACGCGGCCGTGCACCGGCTCGCCGGGGTGCGCCTTGTGGACATCGAGTCGCTGGCGGAAGCTTCCGCCGACGCTCCGATGGCGGCCGATGTGGACCAGGTCCGGCGTATCGTCTCCGACGAGGTCGCGGCCTTCGGCGCGGCGCAGCGGGCGGCGCACATCACGCCGACCGTGGTCGCGCTGCGCACCATGGCCGCCGACGTCGTCGCCAGTGAGATCGCGCGGCTCGACGGTCGCCTGCCCGACCTGGACGAACGCCAGCGCGGCGAGATCCGGCAGGCCGTGCACCGGGTCGTCGACAAGCTGCTGCACGCGCCGACCGTACGGGTCAAGCAGCTCGCGGCCGAGCCCGGCGGCGCCGGGTACGCGGACGCGCTGCGCACCCTGTTCGACCTCGACCCCGAGACGGTCGCCGCCGTCTTCCGGGCCGAGGACAGCACAGACAAGAAGGACCGACCGGCATGACTGAGAAGGCACTGAGGCTGGGGACCAGGCGCAGCAAACTCGCCATGGCCCAGTCCGGGCAGGTGGCGGAGGCCGTCCACCGGGTGACCGGGCGGCCCGTCGAGCTGGTCGAGATCACCACGTACGGCGATGTCTCCCGCGAGGCCCTCGCCCAGATCGGCGGCACCGGCGTGTTCGTCACGGCGCTGCGCGACGCGCTGATACGCGGCGATGTCGACTTCGCGGTTCATTCGCTCAAGGACCTGCCGACCACGCAGCCCGAGGAACTGGTCCTGGCCGCCGTACCGGTGCGCGAGGACCCGCGGGACGTGATCGTCGCCCGGGACGCGCTGAAGTTCACGGACCTGCCGCGCGGGGCGCGGATCGGCACCGGTTCGCCGCGCCGCATGGGGCAGCTGAACGCGTACGCCCGCGCCCACGGCCTGGACATCGAGACGGTCCCGATACGCGGCAACGTCGACACCCGGATCCGGTACGTCCACGACGGCGAACTCGACGCCGTCGTACTGGCCGCCGCCGGACTGAACCGGATCGGCCGGATCGACGAGGTGACCGACTTCCTGTCGGTCGACACGGTTCTGCCCGCCCCCGGCCAGGGGGCACTGGCGATCGAGTGTGCCGCGGACAACGCGGACCTGATCGCGGCGCTCGGCGAGCTCGACGACCCGTTCACACGGGCCGCCGTGACCGCCGAACGATCACTGCTCGCCGCCCTGGAGGCCGGCTGCAGCGCCCCTGTGGGCGCGCTGGCCGACCTTGCCGACGGGCAGATTGTCAAGGAAATGCGCCTGCGCGGCGTCGTCGGGACGACCGACGGCACCCGCATGGTGCAGCTGTCCACCACCGGTCCCGTGCCCCAGACGCACGACCAGGCGCTGGCACTCGGTCGCGAACTCGCCACCGAGATGCTCGCCCAGGGCGCGGCCGGTCTGATGGGGGAGCGAGCACAGTGAGCCCCACCGCCCTTCCTGCCGCCGGTCCGGAACACGGGCACGTCACCTTCCTGGGTGCCGGACCCGGAGATCCGGGACTGCTGACTCTGCGCGCCGTGGAGGCGCTGTCGAGCGCGGACGTCCTGGTTGCCGAGCACGAGGTGCTCGACGTGATCCGGACGCACGCCCGACAGGGCGTCTCCGTCGTACAGACGGACGCAGACCCTTCTTCGGTCTCGCCGCCGGGCACGGGCACGCCCCAGCTGACGGTCGTTGACGGCACGTCAACAGCCGCCGCTGTCCCGGCCGCTGCCCGGGATGCCGCTCATCTTGTCATGGAGGCTGCGCGGGGCGGCAGGCGGGTCGTCCGTGCGGTGTCCGGGGACCCGGGACTTGATACGTACGCGGCCGAGGAAATGCTCGCCTGCGCCGCCGCCGGGGTGCCCTTCGAGGTGGTCCCGGGTGTCGCGGCGGCGGTCGGTGTGCCCGCGTACGCCGGTGTGCCGCTGCGGGACGCCGAGGGCGCGGACGTCCGGTTCGTGGACGCCCGTACGGCCTCCGACCGCTGCTGGACCGAGGTGGGCGCGTCGGACGGCACGGTCGTCGTCTCGACGACGCTGGACTCGGTGGCCGCGGCGGCGGGCGAGCTGGTCTCGGCGGGCCGCAAGCCGGACACCCCGCTGACGGTCACGATCGCCGGCACGACGACCCGCCAGCGCACCTGGGCGGCGACGCTCGGCACGATCGCGCAGACCCTGAAGCAGGCGAAGGTGCTGCCGTCCCCGGACGGTGGCCGGCCGGTGATAGCCGTGGTCGGTGAGCGTTCCTCCGCCGCCCGGCGCGACCAGCTGTCGTGGTTCGAGTCCAAGCCGCTGTTCGGCTGGAAGGTGCTCGTGCCGCGCACGAAGGAGCAGGCGGCGTCGCTCTCCGACCAGCTGCGGTCCTACGGCGCGGTGCCGCACGAGGTCCCGACGATCGCGGTGGAGCCCCCGCGCACCCCGCAGCAGATGGAACGTGCCGTCAAGGGCCTGGTCACCGGCCGCTACGAGTGGATCGCCTTCACGTCGGTCAACGCGGTGAAGGCGGTGCGGGAGAAGTTCGAGGAGTACGGCCTCGACGCGCGTGCCTTCGCGGGCATCAAGGTGGCCGCGGTGGGCGAGCAGACGGCCAAGGCGCTGGTCGCCTTCGGCGTGAAGCCGGACCTGGTGCCGAGCGGCGAGCAGTCGGCCGCGGGCCTGCTGGAGGACTGGCCGCCGTACGACCCGGTGTTCGACCCGATCGACCGCGTCTTCCTCCCGCGTGCGGACATCGCCACGGAGACGCTGGTCGCCGGCCTCATCGAGCTGGGCTGGGAGGTCGACGACGTGACCGCCTACCGGACGGTCCGCGCCTCGCCTCCGCCGGCCGAGACCCGCGAGGCGATCAAGGGCGGTGGCTTCGACGCGGTGCTCTTCACGTCCTCGTCGACGGTCCGGAACCTGGTCGGCATCGCGGGCAAGCCGCACAACGTGACCGTGATCGCCTGCATCGGCCCGGCCACGGCGAAGACGGCCGAGGAGCATGGCCTGCGGGTCGATGTCATGGCGCCCGAGCCGTCGGTCCACAAGCTGGCGGAGGCGCTGGCGGACTTCGGGCTGAAGCGGCGGGCTGCCGCGGTGGAGAACGGGGACCCGGTGACGCGGCCCAGCGAGCGGCGGCCGGGGGCGCGCAGGCGTCGGTCCACGACGTAGCCACAGCCTTCGCGGGACCTTGCGCGCCCCGCCGTCCATTGCGGACGGCGGGGCGTCGCCGTCCGCCCGCCGCTGCCCTTCCCCGAACGGAGCCGGGGCAGTCGCAGAGGTGCATGTAGGATCCGCGCGTCGCCGCTCCTTCCGGGGCGGCCGAGTGGTGTGGGGGAACGTCCCGATGACCTTCAAGCCGCGCGTCGTCCGCGCGCTCGTGCTGCTGGCCGGCTTCCATCTGATGGGCGTGGTCATGCTGGTGGCCATGGCCGTGCTCGACTGGCAGCTGGTGACGCGCATGCTCACCGCCCAGGCGGCCTGGCTCGAGGGCATGGTCCTGACCGTCACCGTTCTCCTGGCGATGGCGATTCTGCGGGGCATGTTCGTCTTCGTACGGGCCGGGCGCCTGGGTCCGGTGCCGCAGGCGGTGGCGGTCACGCCGCAGGACCAGCCCGAGCTGTGGGAACAGGTGCGAGCCGCCGCGCAGGTGGCAGGGGAACGGCCGCCGGACGAGCTGTACCTGGTTGCCGAGGTCAACGCAGGCGTCGCCGAACACAGCCACCTGCTGGGGCTGCTGCCCGGACGCCGCCGTATGCTCCTGGGTCTGCCGCTGCTCGCCGGGCTGACCGTGCCACAGCTGCGTGCCGTCCTCGCCCACGAGTTCGGGCACTTCGCCCACCTCGACACCCGGCTCGGCGGCGTCATCATGCGCGGCCGGAACGCAGTGCTGCACACGGTGGACGTGTTCAGCCGGGGCAGCACCCCGCTGCACCGCTCGATCGGCACGCTGTACCTCGGTTACGCCCGCGTGTTCCTGCGGACCTCGCAGTCCGTGGCCCGCCACCAGGAACGTGCCGCCGACCAGGTGGCCGCCCGGCACGCGGGCCGGGACGCGACGGTCGCCGCGCTGCGCGCCCTTCCGGTCCTCGACGCCGCACACACCCACTACCGGCAGACATACGCCGAGATGGGCAGGCCGCTGGGGGCCTTGCCGCCGGTGGGCGAAGTGCACGGTGGCTTTCTGCGGCTGCTCGCCGCCCGGCCGGGAGAGCACCTCTCCGCCCTCTCCGCCGGGCATCGTCCGCGCAGAGCGCACCGGTACGACTCGCACCCGCCGACCGCCGAACGGGTCGCCCTGGTCGAGGAACTCCCCGCCGACGAGCGGAGCGACGACCCGGCGGACGCGCCGACCGCGCTCGGCCTGCTGCGCGAAGCGGGCAGGGTGTTCGCCGAGCTGGAGGCGCGCACGTTGCCGCCCGAGGCGGCCGGGCTGCGGCGCATGAGCTGGGACGGCCTCGTCATGGCCCGCGCGGTCGTCGACGCCGAGGACTGGTCCCGGCCGCTGCGGCTCGCCGTCGCCAGGGCGCTGCGTTCCGAGGCCCGGAGTGCCGACGAGCAAGCGGGCACCGAGCTGCCCGGCCTGGAGGAGGTGCTCGACGCGTTCGACCGCGGCCTGCTGTGGATGGCGGTCGCCGACCGTATACCCAAGCCCCCGCAGGCGGCGCGACTGGTCGGGGCGTCCGCCCGCAACTTCATCCGGCCCAAGGTTTTCGACGGGCTCGCGGGCATGGTCCACCTGCGTCTCGTCGACGCCGGACACGCCACCCCCGACATCGCCTGGTCGGGGCGTCCCGGACTCGCACTGCCCGAGGAGTGGGAAAGGTCCATGGACGACGCCCTAGACGCAGCCGTCGCCGACACACCTGACACGGCGCCCCTGCGGACCCTGCTCACCGTGACTGAATCGCTCTCCTCGTGATCGCTTGTCTGCGATGCTGACCAGCATGGATGAGGGAGATCGAGGGCGGGGCGAAAGCGCGGGCTCCTGGATACGGCGGCGTGCTGCCGCGGTGGCGTTGACGTGCGTCGGAGTGGGAGTCGCCGTCCTGCATGTGCTGGCGCCCGGGCTGAAGATCGACGGCGTCACGATCACGCTGCTCTCGGTGGCGGCGGTGCCGTGGCTCGGAGAGCTGTTCCGAAGTATCGAGGTGCCGGGTCTCGGGAGGGTCGAGTTCTGGGAGCGCAGGCTCGAGGCCGTCGAGCGGGCAGCGAACGCGGCTCTCGTCGGGGACGGTCCCGGGGGCGGCGCAGTGGACGACACCGAGGCCTGGGACGCGGTCAGGGAACTCGCCGCCGCGTACGTGAAGGTGCGTCTTGAACTGCCCAGTGGCCGGGCGCGCACCCGCCGGATGGACCAGGTCTTCGCCCGCCTGGTGCGCGCGACGCAGCGTGTGCGGGATTTTGATGCGGGCGCGTTGCTCGGGTCCCAGGACGCCGGACTGCGCCTGGCCGCCTATGCGCGCCTGTATGCGCTGCCCGAGCCCGAGGCGCTGGACGCGCTGGTCGACGCGGTGACCGGCGAACCGCTCCCCTTCAACCAGTACTGGGGGCTGCAGGCCGTCGGGAGAGGCGTGGAGGACGTGGGAGCGGAACGTGTTCCGTTCGGTGTGGTGCGGCGCTTGGAGGACTGCCGTTCCCGGATGCGACGCGCCCCCGACCGGGTCGAGCTGATCGATCGCATCCTCGAGGATCTCGGTGAACGCTGAACGGCAGGCGGGTGCAGGGTGACGCCCGCCTGCCGCTCGTGCCGGTTCAGGCCGCCGTACCGCCCGCGTAGTCGCTGCTGAACGTCGTCTCGACGGTCTGGGCCACCGGTTCGGCCACGCCCGTGCCGGTGAGGATGATGCCGAGCTCCCGGTTGTTGCTCAGGGAGTTGCTGCTGATGTTCATGGAGCCGGCCTCCACCTCCTGGGTGCTCAGGCCGTAGTCGGCGACCATGGCCTTGGCGTGGATGTAGAAGCCGTTGGGGTCGGAGTAGCCGACGACAGTGCCGCCGGCTGCCTTGACGGCGGAGACCTCGCTGGAGTAGCTGGAAGGATTCTCCAGGACCACGCGGACCTTCACGCCCGCCTTGGCGCGGGCCACGATCGCGTTGACCACCGTGCTGTCGCTGAACTCCAGTTCCTCCACGTCCAGGGTCTTGGTGGCGGAGTTGATGAAGGACACCAGGCGGTTGCGGGAGTCGTTGGGGGACCACAGCAGGTGGTCGCCGTCGGTCGGGGTGACCGAGGTCGCCGTGTAGTCGGCGTTGAAGACCTTCTCGATGGCCGCGACATCGCGCGTGTCGTCGGTGAAGACGCCGTAGTCGCGGCTGGTCGTGTAGTACTGCGCCGTCAGATTGCCGGTCATCACGAGGGACTTGACGCCGTCGACGGTGATCGTCTTCTGGTGGGTGTAGACGAAGGCCGAGGACGACCAGACCACGCCTATGCCCGCGTTCTTCAGGGACGTGTACGCCGAGTTGTTGGCGCTCTGGTGCTGGCGGTCGAGGATGACGCGGACCGTGACGCCCTTGTTCTTCAGGGCTATGAGGTCGTTGACGGCCGTGGTGTCCTCCAGCTCGTACATGGTCATGTCGAGCGTGCTGGTGGCCGAGTTGATGAAGTCGTAGATCGTCGGCTGGCTGCCGGTCTGGGCGAAGGCGAAGGCCGAGTAGCTCGCGGCGTTCGCCGGGACGGCCGTGGCGACGACGGCGGCGCCGGCGGTCAGGGCGATGGCCGCGCGGGTGAGGACCTTCCGCAGCATGCGTGACTCCTAGGCTCACGGGCGAGGAGGGGTGGCGCGGGCATGACACCACGCGCGTAGAACGCTGGGGAGGCGCGCGGATCCAGGGATCGCCAGGAGAGCGCAAAGACTTCGTATGACGGCGCCGGTTTGCCCGTGAATGGGCTCGCTGTGGGCTGCCTATGAGTCAGCGACCGGGCCGACACGGCGTCGGCAAAGACGGGGGCCCGGCGGGCGTAGCGTAGAAGGCATGACGAAGTACGGATCCTTCCCCGGTACGCGTCCCCGGCGGCTGCGCACGTCGCCCGTCATGCGCCGTATGGTCGCCGAGACGCGCCTGCACCCGGCCGACTTCATCCTTCCGGCGTTCGTCCGGGAGGGCGTGAGCGAGCCCGTGCCGATCGCCGCCATGCCCGGTGTCGTCCAGCACACCCGCGACAGCCTGAAGAAGGCCGCGCTGGAGGCCGTCGAGGCCGGGATCTCCGGGATCATGCTGTTCGGCGTGCCGGAGGAGGGCAAGAAGGACGCTGTCGGGACTCCGGGCACCGATCCGGACGGGATCCTTCAGGTCGCCATCCGGGACGTGCGGGCCGAGGTCGGCGACGACCTGCTCGTCATGTCCGACCTGTGCCTCGACGAGACCACCGACCACGGGCACTGCGGGGTCCTGGACGCCGAGGGCCGTGTCGACAACGACGCGACCCTGGAGCGGTACGCCGAGATGGCCCAGGTGCAGGCCGACGCCGGAGCGCATGTCGTCGGCCCCAGCGGGATGATGGACGGCCAGATCGGCGTCATCCGCGACGCGCTCGACCAGATCGGGCGCGAGGACGTGGCGATCCTCGCCTACACCGCGAAGTACTCGTCCGCCTTCTACGGCCCCTTCCGCGAGGCCGTCGCCTCCTCGCTCCAGGGCGACCGGAAGACCTACCAGCAGGACCCCGCCAACTGGCGTGAGTCCCTGCGGGAGCTGGCCCTCGATCTGGAGGAGGGCGCGGACATGGTCATGGTCAAGCCGGCCGGGCCGTACCTCGACATCCTCGCCCGGGTCGCGGACGCCGTGGACGTGCCTGTCGTCGCGTACCAGATCTCCGGCGAGTACGCGATGATCGAGGCCGCAGCCGAGAAGGGCTGGGTCGACCGCGACCGGGCCGTCTTCGAGACCCTGACCGGCATCAAGCGCGCCGGGGCCCGGAACATCCTCACGTACT
This sequence comes from Streptomyces sp. NPDC030820, assembly GCF_055572075.1. Classification (NCBI taxonomy): domain Bacteria; kingdom Bacillati; phylum Actinomycetota; class Actinomycetes; order Kitasatosporales; family Streptomycetaceae; genus Streptomyces; species Streptomyces sp. NPDC030820. The sequence goes on along the minus strand of NZ_JBVIEB010000024.1, from coordinate 80,936 downwards.
GGGCGACCGAGGTGGCGCAGAAGCTGCGCTGAGCCGGCGCGAACAGCTGCGGCCCTCGGGCCGGCTCGGAGTGGAGCCGGGCCGGGGGCCGCATGCTTGTCGGGGAGTTCTGGCCGGGGCCGCATGTTGGTCGGGAGTTCCGGCCGGGGGGCGGCCTGATTGTCGGGGAGTTCCGGCTGGGGGCCGCATGCTTGTCGGGGAGTTCCGGCCGGGGTCAGTCCCACCAGAAGGCCCAGGCGGGCGCCCCTATCAGGTCCTTCGCGTAGGCGCGGAAGGTGTCCTGCTCGCCCTGGAGCACATTGTCCGGGCAGAACGCGAAGTGCTCCGCCGCCACCGCCTCCGCGTCCTCCTCGGTGGCCGGCGGAGCCGCCACCGAGACCACGAGGGAGTCCAGGCCGAGGGCCACCACCCGGATGCCGAAGCGGTCCTCCCAAGAACGCAGCACCGCGCACATCCGGGCCACGTCACTCTCGTAGTTCAGCGGGCCGGTCCAGCCGATCGCCGCCGGGATGTCGGCGGACCGGCGGGCCGGGACCAGGGCGAGATGCGCCTCCTCGATCATCGCGCCCCGACCGCCCCTGAGCGCGTCGGCGACCTGCGCGGCGCGGGTGTCCGGGTCCGCGGAGAGGGAGCCGGCCGGTGCGAGACCGGGCCACTCGCCCCCGAACGGCTCGATGTCCTCGGCGAGCTCGCCGTCCTCCGTCTCCTCCTCCCAGTACTCCGTCAGGACGTCCTCGGCGTCGTGGTCGCCCGGGTACGACGTCTCGCCGGGTCGCAGCGCCCAGTCCTGCGGTCCACCCCGGGACGCGGCCAGGTCCACGAGCACCGGCAGCAGACCTGCGCGGGCCGCCGGCGCGCCCAGCGCCTTCCACGTGCCCGGCGCGGCCGGCTTCTCCGCGTGCCACAGCAGAGGTTCGTGCCAGGGGCCGTCGTACGTCATGTCGACGAGCCTGCCGGGCGGCAGTTGAAGCCCGAGGGTACGGCCGCTGGGGTCGGTGGCCAGCCTGGGCAGCGGGTTGGGAAGAGTCGCCATACCCGTGACTGTAAGGCCCGCCACTGACAACGGCGTTGACCAGCCTCTGCGATGAACCCACGGCCGCCGCAGCCGCTCTTACCGGGGGGTGTTCTGATGGGCGGGGACACGGTGACCGTGTGACGGGAAGGACGGAGGAACGTGCGGATCGGGCGTTACCCGGTGCGGTGGCACATCGTGCTGCTCACGCTGTGGACGGCCGTCTGGTTCGTGGTGGCCGAACGCCACGCGGCCGTGTCCTGGCACTATCTGCGCCAGGGCGAGCAACTGCTCTTGGGCCAGGCCTCCGGCGGCGGCCTCGCCCTCTACGCCAACCACCCCGACCTGCAGATCGGCCCGGTCAGCTTCCTGGTCGCCGGCCTCTTCGCACCGTTCCCACCCGACCTGGGTGAGAAACTGGCCGACGCGTTCATGTCCGGGCTCGGCCTGTACATGCTCGTCCTGGTCGGCCGCGCCGCCGCCGACCACTACCTCGGCACCGGCGTCAACCACAAACGCCTCCAGCAACGCGTCCTGGTCGCCGGGGCGGCCTTCATCCCCATGTGGGTCGAGGTCGCGGTCCGCTTCGCTCACCTCGACGACGTACTGGCCCTGTTCTTCACCACGCTCGCGGTACGCGCACTGGTCCGGGGCAACGCGACGGCGGTGGGCGTGCTCCTGGCCCTGGCGGTCGACTCCAAGCCCTGGGCGGTCGGTTTCCTGCCGCTGCTGCTCGCCCTGCCCCGCCCGTCCCGCCTGCGCGCGGCGACCTGGACCGTCGCGCTGGTGGCGGCAGCCTGGCTCCCCTTCTACCTGACCCACCTGGAGACCCTGCAGGCGGCCCGCTTCACGATCCCCAACCAACCGGCGTCCTCACTGCGCTGGTTCGGCGTGAACGACCCCGCGACCCCGTGGTGGGACCGCCCCGCGCAGATGGCGCTCGGCATGGGTCTCGGCGCCCTGGCGGTACGACGGGGCCGCTGGCCGGCGGTGGTCTTCCTGGCCGCCGACGCCCGCATCCTCCTCGACCCCAGCGTGTACACGTACTACAACGCCTCGGTCCTCCTGGGCACCCTGATCTGGGACTCGATCGGCCAACGCCGCCTGGTTCCGTGGGTCAGCTGGATCGCGCTGATCTCCCTCTACGGCGGTGCCCTGCTGATCCCGTCGGACTCCACCCGGGGCCTCATCCGCCTGGCGTTCTGCGTCGGCTCGGCGGCATACGTCCTGCTGTGGCCCCAGCGGGCGCCTCGGGGCCACCGAGGCAGACGGGGCGCACATGGCGAGCCGGCGCAGGGAACCCTCATCAACAACTGACCGGAGCCGGCCGTCCTTTGGCGCCCGGCGCCGATTGGTTGCCGTGGGGCCGCCCGCTTCTTGGCAGAAGCGAGCGAGCAGCCCGGGAGAGTGGGCGGCTTACGGAGTTGGCCCTCGGGTCGGCTGCGTTCGCGTCCTGGGTTGCGGGGTCGCGGCCGCGTCTCGCATGGACGCCGGATGGGCCCCGTGGGCCGCGAGGTGGTGGGGATTGGAAGATTTGTGCCACCTTGCCGTGCTTCCCGGCCCTGAATTTCGGGGTTGTGTGGGGGAGGAGGTGGCACAAATCTGCCAATCACTCCCTCGGGGTGCCCTCGCGCTAAACCAGCGTCGTGATGCAGAACGGGTGCCCGGCTGGATCCAGCAGCACCCGCCACCGCTCGCCGCCCGGCTGGAACTCGGGCTTGTCGGCGCCCAGTTCGAGCAACCGCTTCTCTGCGGCGTCCAGGTCGTCCACGCCCAGCTCGATGTGCGCCTGCTTCTCCTGGGCCGGGTCCGGCCAGGTGGGCCGGCGGTAGTCGGCGAGGCGGTTGAAGCCGAGGCCGGTCGAGCCCTCCTTGCCGAGGAAGACGAAGTCGTCGCTGGAGAAGAGGACGGACATGCCGAGCAAATCGCCGTAGAAACGGGCCATTTCGGCGGGGTCGGAGCAGTCGAAGGTGACGGCGGCGTAGCGGAACGCGGGTGCGGATGAGGTTTCCGTGGTCATGGGGAGGACGCTAGGGCATGACCAGGACAGTTCCGGTCCTGGTCATGTCGATCCTGTGCCAGACTTCCCGCCGTGCTCAGCTCGTCCGCCCGCCTTCTTCGTCTGCTGTCCCTGCTGTCCTCCCGCCCCTCCTGGACCTGCGCCGAGCTGGCCGAGCGCATGGAGGTCACCGACCGCACGGTCCGCCGGGACATAGCGAGGCTGAGGGACCTCGGCTACTCGGTCGACTCCGAGGCCGGTCCCTGGGGCGGGTACCGCCTGCGGGCAGGCTCCCGCGTTCCGCCGCTGATCCTCGACGACGAGGAGGCACTGGCCGTCGCGGTCGGCCTGCGCGAGGCCGCACTGAGCGACGCGCTCGGTGGCGACCAGGCGGCGCTGTCGGCGCTGCTGAAGCTGCGCCAGGTGCTGCCCCGGCACATCGCGGACCGTCTCGGCGAGCTGGATGACGCGTTCGTACGCCTCCCGGGAGCCGACGGACCTCAGATCAGGCCGGGGCTTCTGCTGGAGCTGGCCGTCGCCTGCCGGCGGGGGGAGCGGGCCCGGCTGTCGTACACCGATGGGGAGGGCAAGAGTACGGTCCGGGAGGTTGAACCCTACCGTCTGGTCCACACGGGCCGTCGCTGGTACTTCGTCGCGCGGGACGTGTCCCGAGGGCAATGGCGTACCTTCCGCGCCGACCGGGTCGACCGCCTCCAGCCCACCGGCCGCCCGGCGGACCTGGCTGACCCGCCGGACCCCGCCCAGCTGGTCTCCCGCAACATCGCGAACGGCCCCTACGCCCTGTCCGCGACCATTCGCCTGCCCCTCCCCGTGAGCGAGGCGCTGAGGCTGATCCCGCCCACGATGGGCACCCACCGCCCCGACGGCCCCGACGCCACCCTGGTGGACATCGGCGGCCCCGACCCGGACGGCCTTGCCTGCTACCTCCTCGGGCTGGGGTCGCCGCTGCGCGTCCTCGAACCGGACTCGGTACGCCAGGCGTTGGCACGCCGGGCGCGTCACCTTGTCGATGAAAACACCGCTCAGGAATAGGTGTCCGACGCAGACCCGCGCATGCAAGGAACTCTGCGGTCGCGGTTTCCTACCAAAACCCGTCGATGACCTCTTCCAATACCAGAGTCCACTGGGATTCTTCGCTGCCGAAAGGTGCGGAGTCGAATTCCGAAATCTGGGCACGGAGGCGCTCGGCTCGCGATTCGATCTCGGCGTCTTCGTCTCGTCTGTGTTGCAGGAACTGCTGGAAGAGGCGCAGGGAATAGACCAGTGACTCGACGTCCCTGTGGATCTCGGTGTACGAATCCAGCGGCTCGCCCTCGCCGAACTCGTAGATCTTGCCACTCTTGGGGTCCAAGGCGATGAGGGAGGCGGCAAAATAAGCCAGCACGAGCCAGCTGTGGCATTCCGCGGGTAGTGTTCCGTCCTCAGGACCGAACCACTCGGGCAAGCTGATCGACTCGTCCTGGCCGACGCTGGCCTTGGACTTGAACCAGTTGGTGTCCGGAAGTCCCACTTGGCTGAGAAACAGCATCGTCCGCTCGTCGAGCAAGTTCTCCGTCGAATGAAATCGAGGGAAGTAGACGACTCCCGTCAGCCCGAACGATTCCAGGACTTCATCCGGTGAGACGGCGAAACTCATGCGAACACCTTCCGTGTCACGTCAGCCGCACGTGCAGCGGAACCCCGGTGGCCGTCAGTACCTCGCGGGCCGCGTCGGGCAGCTGGATGCCGTAGGAGGCCGCCACCGTGAACCGGCGCATGCCGTCCGCGCCGAAGTGGGCCGTGGACGGATCGGGGACTCGCTCGGACATCGGGCTCCCTCAGAGTCCGTGGAGACGGGTCTCCACAGACTCTGAGGGCTGCCGGTCAGAGCTTCTCGGGCGTCCGGATGCCCAGCAGGGCCATCCCCTGGTGCAGGGTGCGGGCCGTGATGTCGCACAGGAAGAGGCGGTTCTCCACCTGCTGCGGGGACTCGGCCTTCAGGACCGGGCACTTGTCGTAGAAGGACGTGTAGAGGGACGCCAGTTGGTAGAGGTACGCCGCCAGCTTGTGCGGGGCGTACTCCGAGGCCGCCTCCGTCACCGTCTCCGCGAACGCGTCCACGTGCAGGCCCAGGGCGCGCTCCGCCTCCGCCAGTTCCAGCTCGGGGTGCGCGGCCGGGCGGGTCTCGCCGGCCTTGCGCAGGATGGACTGGATACGGGCGTACGCGTACTGCAGGTACACGCTCGTGTCGCCGTTGAGCGAGACCATCTGGTCCAGGTCGAACTTGTAGTCCCGGTTCGCCGACGTCGACAGGTCCGCGTACTTCACCGCGCCGATGCCCACCTGGGCGCCCCGCTCGGCGATCTCCTCCTCGGACAGGTCCTGGGCCTTCTCCCGTACGACGGCCGAGGCGCGGTCGATCGCCTCGTCGAGGAGGTCCACCAGCCGGACCGTCTCGCCCTCACGCGTCTTGAACGGCTTGCCGTCCTTGCCGAGGACCGTGCCGAAGGCCAGCTGGAAGGCGGTGACGTCCTCGTTCAGCCAGCCGGCCCGCCGCGCCGTCTCGAAGACCATCTTGAAGTGCAGGGCCTGACGGGCGTCCACCACGTAGAGGAGGGTGTTCGCCTTCAGGTTGAAGACTCGGTCGCGGATCGCGGAGAGGTCGGTGGCCGCGTAGCCGTAGCCGCCGTCCGACTTCTGGACGATCAGCGGGACCGGGTTGCCGTCCGGGCCCTTGATGTCGTCGAAGAAGACGCACAGGGCGCCCTCCGAGCGGACCGCTACGCCCGACTCCTCCAGGAGGCGGCAGGTCTCGGCCAGCATGTCGTTGTAGCCGGACTCACCGACGATGTCGGGGTCGCGGATCTCCATGTCCAGCTTCTCGAAGACGGAGAAGAAGTAGATCTTCGACTCGTCCACGAACTTCTGCCACATGGCCAGCGTGTGCGGATCGCCGGCCTGGAGGTCGACCACCCGGCGGCGGGCCCGCGTCTTGAACTCCTCGTCGGAGTCGAAGAGCTTCCGCGCGGCCTTGTAGAGGCGGTCGAGGTTCGACATCGCCTCCTCACCGGTGACCCGGGCCTCCTTGTGGTCCAGCTCGTGCGGGTGCTCGTCCAGGTACTGGATGAGCATGCCGAACTGGGTGCCCCAGTCGCCGATGTGGTGGCGCCGGATCACGTTCTCGCCGGTGAACTCCAGGAGCTGGACCACCGAGTCGCCGATCACCGCCGACCGCAGATGGCCTACGTGCATCTCCTTCGCCACGTTCGGCTGCGCATAGTCGATCACCGTCGTGCCCGGCTGCGCGGCGGTCGGCACGCCGAGGCGGCCCGTCTCGTCCGCGTACCGCGCGGCCAGGTTCGCGGTGATCGCCCGGTCCGCGATCGTGATGTTCAGGAAGCCGGGGCCGGAGACCTCGACGTCCTTGATCAGCTCGTCACCCGTCACCACCTGGGAGACGACCTGCGTCGCCAGCTCCCTCGGGTTGGCCTTCGCCTTCTTGGCCAGGGCCAGGATCCCGTTGGCCTGGAAGTCGGCCCGGTCGCTTCGTCGCAGCAGCGGGTCCGCGCCGGCGGCCTCCGGCAGGGTGGCCGAGAGGGCGGACGCGAGGTGCTGCTGGACGTTGTCGCTGAGGGACGTGACCGAGGCCATAGGAATGGGTGCCGTTCTCCTCGTGGGGATGGATAGACCCAGCCAGTATCCCACGGCAGGTAAAGCCGTTTTCGCCGTCGCATCCCGGTCTGTGAGAATGGAGTGTCACCCCGATCAGATGGAGTGCCACCCCGTTCAGAAAGAAGGACGTGCCGATCGTGGCTCAGAGCACCGAGACCACCGACTGGGTCTCCCGTTTCGCGGATGAGGTCATCGAGGAGTCGGAGCGCCGGGCCCCGGGCAAACCGGTCGTCGTCGCGTCCGGACTCTCCCCGTCGGGTCCGATCCACCTCGGCAACCTGCGCGAGGTCATGACCCCGCACCTGGTCGCCGACGAGATCCGCCGCCGCGGGTACCAGGTCCGGCACCTGATCTCCTGGGACGACTACGACCGCTACCGCAAGGTCCCGGCGGGCGTCGCGGGCATCGACGAGACCTGGGCCGAGCACATCGGCAAGCCGCTGACCTCGGTGCCGGCGCCGCGCGGATCGTCGTACCCGAACTGGGCCGAGCACTTCAAGGCCGCGATGATCGCCTCGCTCGCCGAGCTGGGTGTCGAGTTCGACGGCATCAGCCAGACCGCGCAGTACACCTCCGGCGCCTACCGCGAGCAGATCCTGCACGCCATGAGGCACCGCGGCGACATCGACGCGATCCTCGCCCAGTACCGCACCAAGAAGGCCCCGAAGAAGCAGCAGCAGAAGGCCGTCGACGAGGCCGAGCTGGAGGCCGAGGAGGGCTCGGGCGCCGCGTCCGAGGACGACGGCAGCTCCGGCTCCGCCGGCTACTTCCCGTACAAGCCGTACTGTGGCAACTGCGAGAAGGACCTGACGACCGTCACCTCGTACGACGACGACTCCACCGAGCTGGCCTACACCTGCACCGCGTGCGGCTTCACCGAGACCGTCCGGCTCAGCGAGTTCAACCGCGGCAAGCTGGTCTGGAAGGTCGACTGGCCGATGCGCTGGGCGTACGAGGGCGTCGTCTTCGAGCCGAGCGGTGTCGACCACTCCTCGCCGGGGTCCAGCTTCCAGGTCGGTGGCCAGATCGTCGGGATCTTCGGCGGCAAGCAGCCGATCGGGCCCATGTACGCCTTCGTGGGCATCAGCGGCATGGCGAAGATGTCGTCGTCGCGCGGTGGGGTCCCGACTCCCGCCGACGCGCTGAAGATCATGGAGCCGCAGATCCTGCGCTGGCTCTACGCCCGCCGCAAGCCCAACCAGTCCTTCAAGATCGCGTTCGACCAGGAGATCCAGCGGCTCTACGACGAGTGGGACAAGCTGGCCGGGAAGGTCGCCGACGGCTCCGCGCTGCCGGCCGACGTGGCCGCGTACACGCGCGCGGTCGGCACGGCCGGCGGTGAACTGCCCAAGACGCCGCGCCCGCTGCCGTACCGCACGCTCGCGTCCGTCGCCGACATCACCGCCGGGCACGAGGACCAGGCCCTGCGGATCCTCTCCGAACTGGACCCGGACCAGCCGCTCGCGTCCCTGGACGAGGTGCGGCCGCGGTACGACAGGGCAGAAGCCTGGATCAACACGCACGTGCCCGCCGACCAGCGGACCATCGTGCGCGAGGAGCCCGACGTCGAGCTGCTGAAGTCCCTCGACGAGGCCTCCCAGCAGTCCGTACGGCTGCTGCTCGACGGCCTCGCCGAGCACTGGTCGCTCGACGGCCTGACCCACCTCGTGTACGGCGTGCCCAAGGTGCAGGCCGGGTTCCCGGCCGACGCCACGCCGAGGGAACTGCCGGCCGAGATCAAGACGGCTCAGCGGTCCTTCTTCGCCCTGCTGTACCACCTGCTCGTCGGGCGGGACACCGGGCCGCGACTGCCCACGCTGCTCCTCGCGGTGGGGCAGGAGCGGGTGCGGGCCCTGCTCGGGGAGTAGGCCGCGACGTACGAGGAGGGGGCGCCCGGTATCACCGGGCGCCCCCTCCTCGTCTGCGTCACGCGATGTGGTCTTCTTCGAGTTCCGCGGAGTGGCGCTGCTGGAAGCGCTCCGCGAGGGCTTTCAGCGCGCTGGGGCTCAGCGTCGTCCCGAACGTCGCCTGGATGTTGTCGCCGAGGACCCGGGGCGTGGGGTAGCTGCCATCGATCGACTGGCGGAAGACCTGGTAGTAGGCCTCCTCGTCCGGCTCCGGCGTGCCGCCGCCCTCGCCCAGTTCGCGGGTGCGGTTCGGGCCCACCGGGATGGGGAAGCTGCCGGTCTCCTCCGGGGAGGGCTGCTGGAACTGCTCGGGGGGCTGTTCCTCGTACCACTCCTCGTACTGCTCCTCGGGGGCGTACTGAGGTTCCTGCATCATCGGGTCGTAGGTGGGGTCGTAGCCACCGTGGTACTCGACCTCGCGCGGGGTCTGGAACCAGGGGCTCTGCTCGTCCACGGAGGCGTTTTCCGGCTGCCCGGTGTGCCGTCCGGACAGTTCGGGGCGCTGCTCGCCGGGAGGTGCCGCCTGCTGTGGGACGGGCGCCGCCCCGGCGGCACGACCGCCCGCAGCCACCACAGGTATCGCGGTCGGTTCTATGCCCGCCGCCGCAAGCCCCGCCGCGGCCGTCTCCGCCAGCGGGACCCCGTACCTCGCCAGCCGCAGCGGCATCAGGGACTCCACCGGAGCCTTGCGGCGCCAGGCGCGGCCGAAGCGGGAACGCAGGCGCGCCTGGTAGACGAGACGTTCCTGCTCCAGCCTGATCACCTGGTCGTAGGAGCGCAGCTCCCACAGCTTCATACGGCGCCAGAGGAGAAAGGTGGGAACGGGGGAGAGGAGCCAGCGGGTCAGCCGGACGCCCTCCATGTGCTTGTCCGCCGTGATGTCGGCGATCCGGCCGATCGCGTGCCGGGCCGCCTCCACCGCCACCACGAACAGCACCGGGATCACCGCGTGCATGCCGACGCCCAGCGGGTCCGGCCAGGCGGCGGCGCCGTTGAACGCGATCGTCGCCGCCGTCAGCAGCCACGCCGTCTGGCGCAGCAGCGGGAAGGGAATACGGATCCAGGTCAGCAGCAGGTCCAGGGACAGCAGGACACAGATGCCCGCGTCGATGCCCACCGGGAAGACATAGGAGAAGTTCCCGAAGCCCTTCTTGATGGCCAGCTCACGGACGGCCGCGTAGGAACCGGCGAAGCCGATACCGGCGATGATCAAGGCGCCGGTCACGACCACGCCGATGAGAACGCGGTGCATCCGAGTCAGCTGCAGTGGCGCGGCCACGCGTACTCCCCTCACCTTGCCTGTTGTTGCGCGCAACAGGGTGGCACACGTGAACGGCGAACGTGGTACCGGTCGGGGCTTCGGACCCCTCGGGACCCCTCGGTCAGTTCTTCTTCGTGGCCGACTTGGACGGAGAAGCGCCGGAAGAGGCCGACTTGGACGGGGAGCCGGAGGCGGACCTCGAGGGGGCAGCCGACTTCGACGGGGCCGACGACGCGGAACCCGACGCCGACGAGCCGCCGTTGGCGGACGACACCGCCCCGATCGCCTCCTTGACCGCGCTCTCCGCGGCCTTCGTCAGGGCGTCGGCGTCCGGAGTCTTCTCACCCGCGAGACCGGCGCCGTTGTAGTCGAGCGTGACGACCACGTTCTCGACCCGCGCGACCACCGTCTGCTGCTTGAACAGACCTTCCTTCTTCTTCAGGTCGTAACGCACCGCCGTCGCCTCCGCGCCCGTCCCGGACAGCGGAAGCTCCTTGACGTTCTGCGCGCCGGCCACCGACGCGGAGTCCTTGACCTGCTGGGCGAAGTACGTGTGGGCCTGCGTGTCACCGGCACCGCGCGTGCTGTCCGAGTCGAAACGGATCAGGGACACGTTCAGCCACCGGAACTGCGAGCCCTTCACACCGTTGTTGTCCAGGCTGCTCCAGGAACAGGAGGTACGCGAGGACGGATCGTCCGAACTGCCCTTCTTGCCCGACGTGCCCTTCGGCACCAGATCCGTCAGGGTCTTCTTCGACAGCACCGCACACGCGTCGGGCAGTTTCCGGTAAGCGGCCGCCTGCACGGTCGCGGACGCGCTCGCCGAGGGCGTCGTGCCGCCGCCCGCGGACTGCTGCGTGCTGCTGGCGGTGCCCTTGCTCTTGGAATCGCCCGAGTCCGACGAACAGGCGGCGGTGATCAGCACCGCCGGCACGGCTGCGGCGCAGACAAGAACACGGCTAAGGCGCTTGCCACGCATCTCTCGGGCACGGTCGTCTCGCTGGGCTGCTCGCTGCATGGTTCCTTCACTCATGACGCTCGGTGTTCGTGCGGGTTCCTGCGGGGGCCCACGGTACGCGGTGAAGGAGCCGCGCGGTTTCGGTTCGGGCGCTTCGCGCGCGCCGCGGCGCACGGCTCCCGAGGTCGTCAACCGCCCAGCGCGTCGTCCAGTTGAGCGGCCAGTTTACGGGCTCTGTCCTGCATTTCCTTGCTGTCCGGGACTGTTCCCACGGCCGTCGGCTGCTCCTCGTACTCGATGGTGACGACCACGTTGGACGTGCGGAACACCACAGTCACCGTCCGCTGTTCTGCGGTCGAACCGGACGAACCGAGCTGGTCGTCGATATACGCCTCGTCACCGAGATCGGTCAGCACCCGCGGCTGCAGATCGGCCGTGGCGGAGTCGGAGGCGGAGCCGGAAGGGGCGGCGCCGGTGCTCGCGGAGGAGGAGGGTGAGCCGCTGGACGACGGCGAGGACGTCGGCGAGGACGTCGGCGTCGGCGTGCTCGTCCCGCTCGTCTGGCTCGTCCCGCTCGTCGCCGAGGAGCTGCTCGGCGCGGGCAGGTCGGCGGCCGACTCCTTGCCCTCGAACAGCTTCTTCGCCTGGTCGTCGTCGCTGACCGTGTTGTCGTACGACACCACGCGCTCGAAGTCGACCGAGAGACGGTCCGTGGCGTCCGCGGACTCCACCTTCCAACGGCAGCCGACCTTGCGGTCGGTGTCATAAGTGAGCGCGGCCTGCCCCTGGTAGGCCTTGTCGCGCTGGCCGGGGTCGGCGATCTGCTTGATGCCGGGCAGCATCGAGTCGAGGGTGTCATGGCCGAGCGCGCCGCAGGGTTCGGGCAGCGTGCGGTACTTGCCGGGCTGGGCGACGGCCGAGGCGGTGCCGGCGTTGCCCGGATTGGCGTTGTCCGTCGGGCTGTCGCCGCCGGAGCCGCTCGTGCAGCCGGCCAGCAGCGCCGCGAGGAGGGCGGCGGTGCCGGTTACGTACGCCTTCCGCTGCACGGTCGGGCTCCTCTCGGGTGTGCGCTCGCTTGGTGCTCCAGTGTCCCCGCTGGTTATTCGCTTGCCGCAGCGGGGCGTCCCCTGGAGACAATGTGTATCGCACGCGCTGCCATGGCCGCCGGTCCCTTGTCCTTTTTCACCGGCATCCGCACTGCTTTTCCGCTTTGCCGCCTATAAGCCTTGCGTAAGCCTTTGTTGTCGTTTTCGGGGGAATGAGGAAACTATGTCGTACGTGGAGATGCCGGGCGCGAAGGTCCCGATCCGGATGTGGACCGACCCCGCGACGGTCGAGGACGTGGCCCTGCGTCAGCTCCAGAACGTGGCGACCCTGCCCTGGATCAAGGGCCTGGCCGTGATGCCGGACGTCCACTACGGCAAGGGCGCGACGGTCGGCTCCGTCATCGCCATGCAGGGCGCGGTGTGCCCGGCGGCGGTCGGGGTGGACATCGGGTGCGGAATGTCGGCGGTGAAGACGTCACTGACGGCGAACGACCTGCCGGGCGACCTGTCGCGGCTGCGGTCGAAGATCGAGCAGGCGATTCCGGTGGGGCGGGGGATGCATGAGGATCCCGTGGAGCCGGGGGACTTTCACGGGCTGGCTACGGCGGGGTGGGATGACTTCTGGGGGCGGTTCGACGGGGTCGCGGAAGCGGTCAAATTCCGTCAGGAGCGGGCGCATAAGCAGATGGGGACACTCGGAGGCGGGAATCATCTGATCGAATTGTGTCTGGATCAGGCAAATTCGGTCTGGCTGATGTTGCACTCCGGTTCACGCAATATCGGCAAGGAACTTGCCGAGTACCACATCGGTGTCGCGCAGAAGCTCCCGCACAACCAGGGGCTGGTCGACCGTGACCTGGCGGTGTTCGTCTCGGACACCCCGCAGATGGCGGCGTACAGGAACGATCTCTACTGGGCGCAGGAGTACGCCAAGTACAACCGCGCCCTCATGATGGCGCTCCTGAAGGACGTGGTCCGCAAGGAGTTCAAGAAGGCCAAGCCGACCTTCGAGCCGGAGATCTCGTGCCACCACAATTACGTTGCCGAGGAGCGGTACGAGGGCATGGATCTGCTCGTGACCCGCAAGGGAGCGATCCGAGCCGGCTCCGGGGAGTTCGGGATCATTCCGGGCTCGATGGGTACCAGCTCGTACATCGTGAAGGGCCTCGGGAACGAGAAGGCCTTCAACTCGGCGTCCCACGGGGCAGGTCGGCGTATGAGTCGCAACGCAGCGAAGCGGCACTTCACCGTCAAGGACCTTGAGGAACAGACGCGGGGTGTGGAGTGCCGCAAGGACGCGGGGGTACTGGATGAGATTCCTGGCGCCTACAAGAACATCGACCAGGTGATGGCGCAGCAGCGTGATCTCGTGGAGGTCGTGGCGAAGCTGAAGCAGTTCATCTGTGTGAAGGGCTGATGAGCGAGGCCCCCTGCACCGGCAGGGGGCCTCGCTCATCGGGTCACTGGTCGCTGGGCTTGGGCGCTTGGCCGGTACGCAGGCGCCAGAGGCGGAGATTGCAGCTTTGGGTGGTCCTGCCGAGTACATCAGCGGCAGCCTGCGGGCTGTTGAGCTTGAGCAGGATCCGGTCTTCGTGCTCAGTCCAGCGGCGCCTTGTGTATGCGGCCCTCATTCCTGCGGGGCGTAACCAAGCCGAGAGGGAGTCGGCGGCAGTGTGCTTGCGGTCCAGGGACAGACAGCCGGGGTAGTACAGGTCGGCTGCCAGGCGCTGGGCCACCTCCATCAGGTAAAGGATGTTGTAGATGTCGTCGCGAGTGTTGCGCTTGAGGATGCGCTCGGCTCCCGTGATGTCACTGGCGTAGTCGCGCAAGCAGGACGCGATGGCGGAGCTGGCCGTGATGAGGGAGACGAACGGGAATCCCTTGCTGGTGAAGCCGACCGAGCCGTCTGCGTCGATCAGGCCTCGCAGGTAGTCGCGGCGAGAGAACTCGGCGTCGGGCGGAGCGATCGTCTTGGACTTACGGCTGTAAGGCAGGCCGAGTTCGTTGATCCTGGTCCTGGCTTCTAGGGAACACAGGCTCCAGACCGCGGCGGTGTGGGTTTCGGCGAAGTTGGTCGACCGAGTGCGTTCGGTGATGCTGCTGTTGTAGGGCGTCAGTTTCTGGAACTTCCGCAGCAAGTCGATGTCGCGGGCGCTGATTTCGACGGTCAGGCGCCCGCGTTGCCGTGACTGCTGGGACAGATGCCCATCCGCCTGCAAGAACCCGAACATGTATGCGTACTCGGGCACCATGAGGTCCATGAACCGGTGGGCGCTAGGCTCGCATTCAGCCACAGGAAGCCTCCACTTCCATGCTGGTGAGGCCCTCGGCGGGGATGCAGCCCAGCCGAGGGCCGTCGGATTGATCGTGTGGCGCGAGCCTAGATCGCCAGTTCGTACGGCGATCGGGTGATCGGGGAGGTTCGCCCGTTTGGGCTAATCTTGAGTCACTTCGCGTGCCGTACCGCGTAGATCATCACGAAGGCCACGATGTGGATGCCGAAGAGGAAGTAGCCGAGGAAGTACCAGACCTTGCGTTCGTCCTTGGTCTCCTGGGCCAGGCGGGCCTTTTCGAGGGAGTCGGTGGCGTCGGGGGTCTCGGGGGATTCGGTCATCACAGCTCCCGGTGGACCTTGGTGTTGGACGCCTGGGCGCGGGGGCGCAGGACGAGGAGGTCTACGTTGACGTGGCTGGGGCGGGTGACCGCCCAGGTGATCGTCTCGGCCACGTCGTCCGCGGTGAGGGGCTCGGCCACGCCCTCGTAGACCTTGGCCGCCTTCGCCTCGTCGCCGCCGAAGCGGGTCAGGGCGAACTCGTCGGTCTTGACCATGCCGGGGGCGATCTCGATGACGCGGACCGGCTGGCCGACGATCTCCAGGCGGAGGGTCTCGGCGAGGACGTGGGCGCCGTGCTTGGCGGCGACATAGCCCCCGCCGCCCTCGTACGTGCCGTGGCCGGCGGTGGAGGAGACGACCACGACCACGCCGTCGCCGCTCGCCACCAGCTTGGGCAGCAGGGCCTGGGTGAGGTTCAGGGTGCCGATGACGTTCGTCTCGTACATCGTGCGCCAGTCCGCCGGGTCGCCGGTGGCCACCGGGTCCGCGCCGAGGGCGCCGCCCGCGTTGTTGACCAGGACGCCGACGGTCTGGAAGGCCGTCGCGAACTCGTCGACGGCCGCGCGGTCGGTCACGTCCAGCTGGTAGGCCACCGCCGAGTGGCCCGCCTTGGTCAGCTTCTCCGCCAGCGCCTCGATGCGGTCCTTGCGGCGGGCGGTGAGGACGACGCGGTAGCCGGCCTCGGCGAGCTGCCGGGCCGTGGCGGCGCCGATGCCGCTGCTCGCACCGGTGACGACGGCGATGCGGGAGGCGGGGGCCATGGGCAGCTCCTGGAGTTCTGGTGGCTATCGGCTCCGTCCAGCGTAAGTGAGGCTCAGGCGCCGTTCCTCGGGGCCCACATGATCACGGCCATCCCGGCGAGGCAGATCAGCGCGCCCACGATGTCGTAGCGGTCGGGGCGGTAGCCGTCCGCGATGGCCCCCCACAGAAGTGAGCCGGCGACGAAGACGCCGCCGTACGCGGCCAGGACGCGGCCGAAGTGGGCGTCGGGCTGGAAGGTGGCGACGAAGCCGTACGCGCCGAGGGCCAGGACCCCGCCGGTCATCCACAGCCAGCCCCGGTGCTCGCGTACGCCCTGCCAGATCAGCCAGGCGCCGCCGATCTCGAAGACGGCGGCGACGACGAACAGGGCGGCGGAGCGGAGGATCGACATGGGCAGCAGCTTGGCATGCGGGCCGCGGGAGCCCGGGCGCGGTCTGTCACCTGATGGACGGCGCCTGCGCCGTGGCCTGCGTGGCATACATCCCTACGCCAGTCGGATCGGATGCGTGGAGTGGTGAGCGGCGTGCGGATGTGGACCTGGGGTGTGGCGGGGGCCTTGGCCGGTGTGGTTCTGGGGGCGGGGGTCGCCGTGGCCGCTCCGGCGCCCGTGCCCGAGGCCGATCTGGCGTTTCACGGGACCGTGGTGATGGACGGGGACAAGGTGGAGGTGAAGCTGACCCCGCGCAACGACGGGCTCGCCGCCGTGCCGGACGCGACCGTGCGGCTGCGCTGGTCGGTGGCGCTGGCCGAGGAGCAGCAGTTGCCCGCGCGGTGTGCCCGGGCGGACGACCGGACGGTGCTGTGCGGGACGGGTGCGCTGGCCGCGAACGGGGTGGGCGAGCAGCTGGATGTGCCGGTGCGGCTGAAGGAGGAGCCGGCGGAGGTGACGCTGGACATCGACACGGCGTGGTCCGGTGGCGCGACGGACAAGGACCGCACGAACGATCAGACGAAGGTGCTGGTGCTGGACACCGGGGACGCGTACGCCTTCTGAGGCCCGCTGATCGGGGGATCAGGCGGGGTTCTCCGCGTCGTAGCGCTCGCGGGCCGCTCGTACCTCCTCGAAGTGGGTCTCGGCCCAGTCCTTCACGGCGGTCAGCAGGGCGGCGAGGCTGGCGCCGAGCGGGGTGAGTTCGTAGTCGACGCGGACGGGGACGGACGGGGTGACCGTGCGGCTGATGATGCCGTCCCGTTCGAGGGTGCGCAGGGTCTGGGTGAGCATCTTGGGGCTGACGCCGGCGATCTTGCGGCCGAGGTCGCTGTAGCGCAGGGGGCCGGTGGCCAGGGCGGCGACGACGAGGCTGACCCACTTGTCGCTGAGCCGGCCGAGGAGCTGGTTGGTGGGGCATTCGCGCAGGAAGGCGTCGTAGTCGGCGCGGGCCTGCTCGCGGCGCTCATGGTCGCCATGGGCTCTTCCCTTCCGGAGAACGTGTGGGTGCGGGCCGACGGCGCGCGGCTCGCCGAGCTGGTCCGGCTGGTGGACGAGGGGGTGCTGACCCTGCGGGTGGCCGAGACGTATGCCCTGGAGGAGGCGGCCGAGGCGCATGCGCGGCTCGCGGAGGGCGGGGTGCGCGGGCGGCTGGTGCTCGTGCCCTGAGGGAGTTGGAATAACCCGGCCGGGGTGGCCGTTCAGCGGATATAGTTGAACCGTCAACAACCTAAAGGGTGAGCGACCATGCAGTTCGGGATCTTCACGGTCGGCGACGTCACGCCGGACCCCACCACGGGGCGCACGCCGACCGAGCGCGAGCGGATCAAGGCCATGGTCGCCATCGCGCTCAAGGCCGAGGAGGTCGGCCTGGACGTCTTCGCCACCGGCGAGCACCACAACCCGCCGTTCGTGCCGTCGTCCCCGACGACCATGCTCGGCTATGTGGCGGCGCAGACGGAGAAGCTGATCCTGTCCACGTCCACCACCCTGATCACCACCAACGACCCGGTGAAGATCGCGGAGGACTTCGCGATGCTCCAGCACCTGGCCGACGGGCGCGTCGACCTGATGATGGGCCGCGGGAACACCGGGCCGGTCTACCCCTGGTTCGGCCAGGACATCCGGCAGGGCATCAACCTCGCCATCGAGAACTACGCCCTGCTGCGCCGGCTCTGGCGCGAGGACGTCGTGGACTGGGAGGGCAAGTTCCGCACCCCGCTGCAGGGCTTCACCTCCACCCCGCGCCCGCTGGACGGCGTACCGCCCTTCGTCTGGCACGGCTCCATCCGCTCCCCGGAGATCGCCGAGCAGGCGGCGTACTACGGCGACGGCTTCTTCCACAACAACATCTTCTGGCCGGCCGACCACACCAAGCGGATGGTCGAGCTGTACCGGACCCGGTTCGCGCACTACGGGCACGGCACGCCCGAGCAGGCGATCGTCGGCCTCGGCGGCCAGGTGTTCATGCGGAAGAACTCGCAGGACGCGGTGCGCGAGTTCCGGCCGTACTTCGACAACGCGCCGGTCTACGGCCACGGGCCCTCCCTGGAGGACTTCACCGAGCAGACCCCGCTCACCGTCGGCACCCCGGAGCAGGTCATCGAGAAGACCCTGTCCTTCCGCGGTTACGCCGGTGACTACCAGCGCCAGCTGTTCCTGGTGGACCACGCCGGGCTGCCGCTGAAGACCGTGCTGGAGCAGATCGACATGCTCGGCGAGGAGGTCGTGCCCGTGCTGCGCAAGGAGTTCGCGAACGGCCGGCCCGCGGACGTGCCGGAGGCGCCGACCCACCAGTCCCTGCTGGCCGCGAAGGAGGCGAGCGCCGTATGAAGCTGGTGATCGTGTCCGCGGGACTGAGCGTCCCGTCCTCCACCCGGCTGCTGGGCGACCGGCTGGCCGCCGCGGTGGCGCGGCGGGCGGAGGCGGACGTGGAGGTGATCGAGCTGCGGGACCTCGCCGTCGAGATCGCGCACAACTTCACCAACGGGTTCGCCGGGAAGGCGCTCGCCGCCGCGCAGGACGCGGTGGCGGGGGCCGACGGGCTGATCGTCGTCACACCGGTGTTCTCGGCGTCGTACAGCGGGTTGTTCAAGTCGTTCTTCGACGTGCTGGACAAGGACGCGCTGGCGGGCAAGCCGGTGCTGCTCGCGGCCACCGGCGGTACGGCCCGGCACTCGCTGGTACTGGAACACGCGCTGCGGCCCCTGTTCGCCTATCTGCGGGCCGTGATCGTCCCCACGGCGGTGTACGCGGCGTCGGAGGACTGGGGCGAGGAAGGGCTCGCCGGGCGGATCGAGCGGGCGGCGGGGGAGCTGACCGCACTGATGTCGGGGCTGCGGGCGGGCGCAGCCGGGCAGGAGGCCGAACCGCCGGTCGTGCCGTTCGCGGAACAGCTCGCCCGGCTCGGCGCCGCCTAGCCCGGGTGCCCAGGCCTCGGTGCTCAGCCAGGGTGAGAAGACGGTAGGGCGGCGGGCAGGGTTGCCCGTGTGACGGTGAGAGAGGGGTAAAAAGGGTGATCGTAGGTCCGCTCGCCCCGGCCGAACCGCCGAAGTGCTTGGCAGACTGGGTGCGTGCCCCAGACTGTGCTGCTCGCTGAAGACGACCGTGCCATCCGCCATGCCCTGGAGCGTGCCCTGACCCTGGAAGGGTACGAGGTGACGGCGGTGGCCGACGGCGTCGAGGCGCTGGCACAGGCCCACAAGACGCCGCCGGACGTCCTCGTGCTCGACGTGATGATGCCGGGGATCGACGGCCTCCAGGTCTGCCGGGTGCTGCGCGCCGAGGGCGACCGCACCCCCATCCTCATGCTCACCGCCCTCGTGGAGACCGCTGACCGGATCGCGGGCCTGGACGCCGGCGCCGACGACTACGTCGTCAAGCCGTTCGACGTCGAGGAGGTCTTCGCCCGGCTGCGCGCCCTGCTCCGCCGCACCAGCCCGGTGCCCGCCGGCAGCGGCGCCGCCGGCGGCGAGAACGGCGGCCGGGAGGTCCAGCTCCCCGACCGGCAGATCGAGGCCGCCGGCATCCGCATGGACCTGCAGGCCCGCCGGGCCTGGCGCGGCCAGCGCGAGCTGGAGCTGACCCGCACCGAGTTCGAGCTGCTGGAACTGCTCGTGCGCAACGCGGGCATCGTGCTCGACCACTCCACGATCTACGACCGTATCTGGGGCTACGACTTCGGGCCCGGCTCGAAGAACCTCGCCGTCTACGTCGGCTATCTGCGCCGCAAGCTCGACGAGCCCGGCGCCCCGCAGCTGATCCACACCGTGCGGGGCGTGGGTTACGTGCTCCGGGAGGACTAGGTGGGCCGCCTGCGGCGGCTGCTGGCCCCCGGCCGGCCCAAGCTGGTCTCACTGCGCACCACCTTCGCCGTCTCCTTCGCGGCCGTCACCGCCGCCGTCACGATCCTGGTCGGCATCCTGTCGTACGGCAGCGCCGCGCGGCTCGTCCGGGTCGACCAGCAGTCGGTGTTCACGCAGGTCGTGCAGGACGTGCGGGACGAGGTGCGGCAGCACGAGATGGTCCCCGAGGACTTCTCCTCCTCCCGCCCCGGGCACGACCTGGTCCGGCCCGCCCGTACCGATGTGCAGGTGCTGGGCGCGCAGGGGCAGATCGTGGACCACGGCAACCCGAGCCTGCCCGTCACCTCCCGCGACAAGGCCATGGCGCTCGCGACGACCGCCGGGAAGGTCGTCGAGCACAAGGACGTACCGGTGGACGGGGACCTGTTCCGCATCGCCACCGTCTCGCTCGGCGACGGGCGGGGCGCGGTCCAGGTCGCGCAGGAGTTCAGCGACACCGAGGATCTGCTGCGGACGCTGCAGCAGCGGACGCTGATCCTCATGTCGGCGGTCGTGGTGGCGGCCGGGCTGTTCGGCTGGTGGCTGGCCCGCCGGATCACCCGGCGCCTGGTGATCCTCACCTCCGCCGCGGAGGACGTGGCCCGCACCCGTCGGCTGGGCATCGAGGTGCCGGTGGCCGGGCTGGACGAGGTGGGGCGCCTCGGCCGCGCCTTCGACCGGATGCTGGGCCGGCTCGCGCAGTCCGAGGAGGACCAGCGGCGGCTGGTGCAGGACGCGGGGCACGAGCTGCGTACGCCGCTGACGTCCCTGCGCACCAACATCTCTCTCCTGCGCCGCATCGACGAGCTGCCCCCCGCCACCCGGGAGGAACTGGTCGCCGACCTCACTCAGGAGGCGCGTGAGCTGACCGACCTGGTCAACGAGCTGGTCGACCTCGCGGCGGGGCAGTCCGACACCGAGCCGCCGCAGCGGGTGGACCTCGCCGACATCGCCGAGGACGTCGTGGGGCTCGCCAAGCGCCGCACCGGGCGCGAGATCCTGCTGCGCACCAGCGGTGACACGACGACCGACGGGCGGCCCGGGATGCTGCAGCGGGCCATGTCGAACCTGGTGGAGAACGCGGCCAAGTTCGACCGGGACGGCAAGGGGCCCATCGAGGTCAACATCACCGGGCCCTCGCGGGCGGGGACCGTGCGGGTGGAGGTGCTGGACCGGGGGCCGGGTATCGCCGAGGGCGACCTGATCCGGATCTTCGACCGCTTCTACCGCGCCGCGGACGCGCGCTCCCTGCCGGGATCGGGGCTGGGCCTGTCCATCGTCCGCGAGGTCGCCATGGCCCATGGCGGAGCGCCGTTCGCCTTCCGGCGGGAGGGCGGCGGAGCGGTGATCGGCTTCACGGTCGGCGGCTGAGCACGGGGGCGGCCGAGCAGGTGTACCTGCCGGCCGCCTCCCGAAGCGTGTGCCGTGGTCAGGACCGCCGGCCGCCCATCCCCGGCAGCTCCAGGAAGCCCTCCGCCCGGGCGCTCGCCAGGCCGATCCTCGGGATGTCGCTGCTCTTGGCGAAGAGCAGGAAGCGCGGCTCCCACACCGGGCGGTACTTGGCGTTGGCGCGGTAGAGGGACTCGATCTGCCACCAGCGTGAGAAGAAGGTGAGGGTGGAGCGCCACAGGCGCAGGACGGGGCCCGCGCCCAGGCGGGCGCCGCGTTCGAAGACCGAGCGGAACATCGCGAAGTTCAGCGACACCCGCTGGATGCCCAGCTCCTTCGCGCGCAGCAGCAGTTCCACGACCATGTACTCCATCAGGCCGTTCTCGCAGTCGCGGTCGCGGCGCATCAGGTCCAGGGACAGGCCGTGCTCGCCCCAGGGGACGAAGCTGAGCAGGGCCCGCGGCTCGTCGTTCGCGTCGCGGCACTCCAGCATCACGCAGCGGCCGTCCGCCGGGTCGCCGAGGCGGCCGAGAGCCATGGAGAAGCCGCGTTCGGTGGCGCCGTCGCGCCAGTGGTCGGCGCGGTCGATGAGCAGGGCCATCTCGTCGGCGGGGATGTCCTCGTGGCGGCGGATGCGCACGGTGTAGCCGGCCCGCTTGACCCGGTTGTGGGCCTGGCGGACCACGCGCATGGCGCGGCCCTCCAGGGTGAAGTCGGCGATGTCGACGATCGCCTCGTCGCCGAGTTCCAGGGCGTCCAGGCCGTGCCGGGCGTAGATCGTGCCGGCCTCCTCGCTCGCGCCCATGACGGCCGGGGTCCAGGCGTGCCGGCGGGCCTCGGTGAGCCAGGCGTCGATGGCGCCGGGCCAGGCCTCGGGGTCGCCGATCGGGTCGCCGGAGGCGAGGGAGACCGCGCCGACGACGCGGTAGGTGACGGCGGCCTTGCCGGTGGGGGAGAAGATGGCGGCCTTGTCGCGGCGCAGCGCGAAGTAGCCGAGGGAGTCGCGTGCGCCGTGCTTGTCGAGCAGGGCCCGCAGCCGGGTCTCGTCCTCCTCGGTGAGCAGCTTCCGGCCGCGCGGGGAGCGGAAGCAGGCGTACAGCACCAGGCAGAAGGCGACGGCGAGCAGGACGTTGATGATGATGTCGGCCCAGCGGGGCGCGTGCACGGAGTCGACCCGGTCGGCGAGCGGTCCGACGCTGATGCCGCGCAGCAGGGTGTAGGCGAGCTCTTCGCCCCAGGGGGCGTGGGGCAGCTTGTTGGTGGCGTGCACGAGCAGCGTGCCGACACCGCCGGTCACCAGGATGCCGCCGGCGCCGACGGCCAGCGCGAGCTTCGGGTTGGAGGGGTCGCCGATGGCGTTGAACTCACGGCGGCCGATCAGCAGCGCGGCCACGAAGAGGCCGGTGAGGGCGGTGGAGACCCAGTTGAAGGCGTGGTCGCGGAAGGGGTGCTGGGTGAGCGCGAGGACGTAGAGCAGGAACAGGGGGCCCGCGCACAGCAGGTTGACCACCCAGGCGGCCCGCTTGCCGCGTCGCATCACCAGCGCCAGGAAGATCGCCGCCGCGGCCGAGGCCAGGCCCGCGGTGGCCAGGTACGGGGTGAAGAACTGGCCGGCGTGGTGGGTGTGCGCGTGCACGTGGCGGGCGGTGAAGAGCTTGCCGTCGTTGTGTTCCTGCACCTCTTTGCGGAACGGCAGCGACATGACCGCGATGATGTTGAAGACGGCGATCAGCCGCAGGTACCACACGGTGGCCGAGGCCGCCCGGGCGCGCAGGCGGGGGCCGGGCACGGGCAGCTGCGGCGCGCGGCGCGTGCCGCGCTGTGCGGGGACCTGTGGGGTGGGCAGGGTCTGCTGCTGAGCGGGCATGGTGACTGGTCACCTTGGGGGGAAGGGGGACGGAGCGACCCCGGTCGGGGCCACCCTGACCCTACAGCCTGTAGGGTAGCCCGGTTGGGCGGTGTTCGCAGAGGAGCGTACCGACAATCGCTCTTACCGGGACCATCCCGTGCAGCGCCTCTTACCCGGACCTTCCCCCGTCGCGCCGGGCCGCCGCCAGATGCCAGGCCAGGTTGCCCACCGCCGCGCCGGCCGCGACCGCGGCGACGATCACCCCGCCAGTCGCGAGCCCGTCACTGAACAGATGCGGCCGCCGGTCGAGGCTGTGCAGCCCGAACCCGCACAGCTCGTACACGCCGACGGCGGCGATGAGAAGACTGACGACCAGCAGGGTCAGCGTCGGCGCCAGAGTGCGCGCACAGACCTCCCCGCCGGGCTCCGTTTCCGTGTCCTGCATGGATCCCCCGATGAACAGACGAATGAACAGCCCTGCGACCGCTGGCGGTTGGGAACCTACAATACGTAGGGTTGGCCGAGGTCGACGCCGCGGACGTCCGGACAACGCCGCGCGGTGTGTCGGCTGTCACTCCCGGGCCGGTACGCCGGGTGTGTTCGGGGAGATCGGGCTCGCGGGCGGATCAGCCGAAGCGGCCCGCCACGTAGTCCGCCGTGCGCGCGTCCGCCGGGGAGCCGAACATCTGCTCCGTGGGGCCGTGCTCGACGATCCCGCCGGGCGTGCCCTGTTCGGCGAGGAAGAAGGCGCACTGGTCGGAGACGCGGGCGGCCTGCTGCATGTTGTGGGTGACGATCACGATCGTGACCTCGTCGCGCAGGTCCTGGACCGTCTCCTCGACGCGGCGGGTGGAGGTCGGGTCGAGCGCCGAGCACGGCTCGTCCATGAGCAGGACCCTGGGGCGTACGGCGAGGGCGCGGGCGATGCACAGGCGCTGCTGCTGGCCGCCGGAGAGCGCGCCGCCGGGCTGCCGGAGGCGGTCGCTGACCTCCTTCCACAGGCCGGCCCGGGTCAGGGACTCCTCGACCAGCTCGTCCTTCTCGCGGCGGCTCGCGCGGGTGCCGGTCAGTTTCAGGCCCGCCACCACGTTGTCGTAGATCGACATCGCCGGGAACGGGTTCGGCTTCTGGAAGACCATGCCGATACTGCGCCGGGCGTCGGTGAGCCGGCGTTCGGGGGCGTAGATGTCCTCGCCCTCGAAGAGCACCTCGCCGCCGAGGGCCGCCCCGGGGATCAGCTCGTGCATGCGGTTCAGGGTGCGCAGGAACGTGGACTTGCCGCAGCCGGAGGGGCCGATCAGGGCGGTCACCCGGCCCGCCGGCATGGTCAGCGAGACCCGGCTGAGCACCTGGTGGCTGCCGAACCAGGCCGAGACCGCGCGGGCCTCCAGGGTGGCGGGCCGGGCGGGCCGGGCGTCGGTCGCGGGGAGTACGGCGGTGTCGGTCATGGGGGCCACCTCGGTGACGGAGGGCTCGGTGAGGGCTACAGCAGGTTCGGGAGGAGTTCGGTGGTGCGGGTGGCGACCTGGAGGCCGAGCACCGCGAGGACCGGGGCGAAGACCAGCCAGGTCTGGTGGCGGCCCCAGCGGTGCCAGGTCCACACCGCGGCGACCGCCGCGAGCAGCAGCGCCTGCAGCCACATCACCAGCGGCCACGGCACCCCGGAGGGCCGGGCCAGCGGCTCCTCGGAGCCGGGCAGGGTGCCGGAGCGGATCACCGCGGCCGGGGTCTGGAAGGGCGCCGAGACCAGGTCGGCGTCGACGCGCAGGACGCCGCTCGGCATGAAACGGGGACCGGTGGCCGTGACCAGCACCAGACGGCCCTTGCCGGAGGCCAGGGGCGCGGGTGCCGGGTCACCGGCCCGGCGGACATCGGCGACCCGGTAGCGCGCCTTGCCCTGGCCGGTGGTCACGGTGAACGTGTCCCCGGCCGCCAGCTCGGCCAGGTGCCCGAACGGGCCGCCGTACGCGGCCGCCCGGCCCATCAGCACGCTGGTGCCGGACTGCCCGGGCATCGGCGTGTCCCGGCGGTGTCCGGGGCCGTCGGTCAGCACCGAGGAGTCGGTGCCCTCCAGCACGACCTGGGTGAGGCCCAGCTCGGGTACGTCGATGAGGGCGACCGGGGTGCCGGGCGCCAGCAGCCTGCCCTGCGGGTCGGTCTGGGCCACCGGGGCGGTGCCCAGGGCGAGCTGGTCGCGCAGCTCGTCGAACGCGGCGTGCTGGGCGTTGTGCTGCTGGATGCCGCTGAGCACCAGCAGCTGGGCGGTGCTGCCGAGCAGCAGTGCGGCCAGGCTGAGCAGGGCGCCGCGGGCGAGGTGGCGGACGGCGGTGACGCTCCGGGCGAGCGTCCGGGGCACGGCCGGTGCGAGCGTGGTCTGTACGGCGACCGTCACGGCGGCCCGCCTCCTTCACTGGTCGTGGGGTGGTTTCGGGTGCGGCCGGGGAGACCGCCGCAGCGGCGGTCTCCCCGGCCGGCCGGGATCAGGTGGACTTGATGGTGAAGCCGGCGCCGCTCTTCGCGTACACCGTCGAGGAGCCCGCGTAGTACGCGTGCAGGGTGTGATCGCCGCGGCTCAGCAGGGGCAGGGTGATGGTCAGCGAGCCGCTGCTCAGCGTGCCGCTGGCGATCACGGTGGTGCCCTGGTAGATGCGCACCGTGCCGGTCGGGGTGGTGCCGGTGGCGCTCACCTTCACCGTGACCTTGGCGTGGCTGGTGTGGCTGACCGTGGTGGGCGCGGTGGTGGTGACGGTCGGCGTCGCCTTGGTGATCGTCAGCGAGGCGGTCGTCCAGGAACCGTAGAGCTTGCTGTTCCCGCTGTACCCGATCGAGAGGGTGTGCGTGGCGACCTTGAGGTGGTTCGACAGGCCGATGGTGACCTTGCCGGAGCTGTCCAGGGTGCCGGTGCCGAGGGTGGTGGTGCCCTCCTTCACCGTCACCGTGCCGCCGGGGACGATCCCGTGCGCGTCGGTGACGGTGACGGCGACCTTGGGGACCCTGCCGTACGCGGTCGTGGCGGCGCTCGCCTTCGTGGTGCTGTTGTACTTGACGGTGCCGGTCCAAGTGGCGGCGGCGCCCGTGCCGTTGAGGTTGGCGGCGGCGACCGTGGCCGTGTAGCTGCCGATGGCCAGACCGCTGAAGGCGTACGAGGTGGTGGTGGCCGGGACGTCCTTGACGGCCACGACCGCGCCGTCCGAACCGGTCAGCGTGATCCGGTAGTCGGTGAGCGGCAGGCCGGTGGCGGCCGGGGCGGTCCAGGTCAGCTTGAGGCTCGCGTCGCCTCGGGAGGCCTTCAGAGCGGGCGCGGCGGGCGTGGAGGCGTCGATGCCCGACTCCTCCAGGCCGCCGAGCTTGGCGTGCTTGGCCACGCTGATCGAGCCGTTGTACGACTCGTTCATGAAGCCGAAGTCGGCGATGACCTTCTCGGCGTTGTCGGAGGCGAGGGCGGCGCTGTGGGTGCCGCTGGTGACGAAGACGTCGTACAGGTCCTTGTCGAAGAAGACGCTGGTCGGGTCGATCGCCCGGGTCGGGACGACGTTGTAGACGTCGCGGCCGAAGGTGGCGTTCTCGTAGTAGCCGCCGACCGGGGTCAGCTTGCCGTTGACCGTCGTCACGGGGCTGGTGGCGCCGCTGTCGCCGGGCAGCTGCACGGCGGCGAGGTGGCCGCCGGCCGCAGCCGCGGTCTTGCTGAAGTCAGGAGCGACACCGTTGTTCTGGGCGATCCAGCTGCCCACGGAGAACGGGACGAGCGCGCCGTCCTCGGTGAGCGCGGCGTCGCCCTGGTTCTCCTGGACGGTCGGGATGTCCGGGGAGAGCGTGGCGTCGGTCAGACCGATCGCCGACAGGAAGAACTTGCGGGTGCCCGAGCCGCTCTGCGGGATCCTCGGGTGCACGGTCTGCCCGTTCACCTGGGTGAGCGTGCCGGAGTAGATGTCGTGCAGCTGGTCCACCGTGAGGGTGTCCAGCGCCGAGCCCTTCACGGCGACGCCGACCGCGTCCCGTGCGAACGGGATGTAGGTCAGCGCGGTGCCCGAGGTGCTCGGGCCGCTGGAGGAGCGGGCGAAGTCGACCTGGTTCTTGATGGCGACGCCGGCGGAGTCCGGGTACTTGTCGCCGGTCAGCGACTCGCTCAGGGCGAGGCGGCCCTTGCCGGAGCCGTTCGGGCGCAGGAAGGACGGGCCGCCGGAGCGGGTCTGGATCACGGAGGTGGTGGAGCCGGTGCCGGGCTCGATCGCGTCGTAGGAGGCGATGCCCGCGCCGCTCGCCGACTTCACGGCCGTGTCGGCGTAGCTCTTGTTGTTCACCGTGTCACCGGCCAGGGCGTTGAGCACGTCCTGGGTGGTGTCGGAGCCCACGCCGACCAGCTTGCGGAAGGTCCCGGCGGGGGTGGGGTCGGCGTGGGCGGGGCTCGCCAGAGCCAGGCCGCCGGCCACCGCGGCGGCGGCGACGAGCGCCGCCGTGGAGCGCGTTGTGCGCATCGAGAGTCTCCTGACGGTTGTGCGTCGGGTGTGAGAGGGGGATCTGGCAGGGTGGTACGGGCCGTCCGCCCCGAGTGCCTGTCGGGGCGGGCGGCCGTCTGGGGGCCGGAGGTCAGGGCTGCGGCGGGCGCAGCCTCTCCGGCAGGGTGAAGGCCGGTACGACCGTCACAGTGCGACCGCCGGGCAGCGTCACCCGCAGCGGCAGCCGCAGCCTGCGGCCGCCGGCGAAGGGCGCGCCGAGACCGGCGGCGGCACCGAGCGCGGCCCCGGCGGGTACGGCCCAGCGCAGCGGGTTCGCCGGGTCGTCGGGGGTGGTCCCGGCGGCGGTGGTCTGTACGGCCTTGCCGCCGTCGTACGACGCCTGCGCGCTCGGCGACGCCGAGGCCTTGCCGCTGCCGCCGCTGTCCGCGCCGCCGGTCCTGCCGCCCGTGCCGCCGTCACCGGCGGGGCCGCCGGGGATGATGCCGCCCGACCCGCCTGAGGTGCCGATGGTCTCGGAGCCGCCGCCGACCGTGCCGCCGCTCGTGCCGCCGTCGTCCCCGGAGGGTCCCGGGCCGGTGTAGTGCGCCAGCGCGTCGGCGGCCTTCAGAGCGCGCTCGCGCAGGCCGCGGGAGAGCGGGGCGTACCCGGCGGGCAGGCGGCCCGGGTCGGCGCCCTGGACCTGGCCGGCGCCGGCCGCGTACCGCAGCAGCGCCGCGTAGTCCGCGCGGGCGTCCGCCTTCAGCGACCCCGGGCGTACGGCCGCCCACACCAGCTGGGCGAGCGGGTAGGCGCCCTGCGCGGTGGCGCCGGCCGGGGTGATCTCGGCGACGTCCTTGCCGGAGGCGCTCTTGGCGGCCTCGGTCAGGGAGGTGGCCGTCGGGGCCACGAACGCACCGGCCGTGTTGCGCAGCCGGGCGGACTGCAGGCCGTAGCGGGCGGCGGAGGCCGCGTCGGTGACCGTGATGACGAACCGGGAGCCGACCGTCTGCGGGCCGGGCAGCTTGTAGGCGGGCGGGTTGGCCAGCGGGTCCCAGGTCGACTTCCACAGCACGTCGGCCCGCCGGGTGTGCAGGGCACCGGCGTGCATGTCGGTGACGTAGGGGTGGAAGTCGGTCATGCACTGCGTGTCGTCCTTGGGCGCGTCGGTCCCGGGCGGGACCGTGCACCAGGGGTCGGACTTCGGGTAGTCGTCCGTGTGCTCGGGGTCGAAGGGGGCGCCGGTGGGGTTCACGTCCGGGTTGGTGCTGTAGTACGGGTTCACCTGCATGCCCCAGCGGTCGGAGACCCCGGAGAGGAACTGCCGGGCCTGCTTGTCCGCGAGGATCCACTGCCACAGCGCGCGGGCGCTGTCGCTGTGGCCGAGCGAGGTGAGCAGATCGGTGTCGGTGGCCGGGGTCTCGGCGACCGAGAGGTAGGCGAACTCCGGGTTCAGGTCGATGAACTCCGGGTCGCTCGCGAGGCCCGCCGGGTTGTTCCTCGCCCAGTCGTAGCCCTTGGCCGTCCTGCCGCCGACGACCGCGCCCCAGGGCGAGTTGCGGTACGACTCCGTGAGCAGCTTGGCCACCAGACGGGGCGTGAGCCTGATCGACTCGACCTTGGTGCCCGCCAGTCTCCGGATGTCCTCCGGCGCCCCGGCCTTCGGTCTGCGTTCGATGGTGAATCCGATGACCGCGCCGGACAGGGCCACGGGCGCGTATGCCGTGGTGCCGGACGGGGCCGTCGTACCGTAGTCGGCGCCCAGGGCGCGGGTGGTGAAGCCGAGGCCCGTGTCGCCCCTGCGGGTGAGCCGGTCGCGGATGTCCGGTTCGCCCATCTCGGTGTAGCCGTACACCTTCCCGGCCGGGCACAGGGCCGCCTGCCAGCTGGTCATGGCGTCGGCGGCGAGCTCGCTGCCGAGGGTGGGCCGCTCCTTGGCGCCGAGTGCGCAGTTGGCGCCGACCGCGTTGAAGTCGAGCGGTATGGCGATGCGGTTGCGCCAGTTGGTGGAGGAGACCGGGGAGCCCGCGTTGACCTGGCTGTGGTCGGCGTACGGCTTGCCGTCCAGGTCCAGATGGCCCTGCGGGACGATCACCAGCCAGCAGCGCCGGGGCGTGGTGATGCCGTTGCGGGTGACCGGGAGGCCGCAGCCCAGGTGCGGGGCCTCGTTCGCGGTCTGCACCTCGAAGTACTCCTGGCCGGTGCCGTCGGCGCCGGTGCGGGCGAAGTCGACCTCGTTGGTGGTGTTGCGGTTGAAGTAGGGGTTGTTCTGCGTGTTGGTGGTGACGACCGTGCCGTCCACCGCCTTGAACGGCACCTCGGCCGGGGCGTTCGGGTCGGCGGCGCCGTACACGTCGTCCTGGCCGTAGTTGGTGGGGTCGGCGCTGTAGAACACCTGGCGGGTGTCGTCCTGGCCGTTGCCGGGCCAGTTGCCGCGGTCGGTGGTCGGGGAGCCGCCGTACTGGCACTGGGTGCGGGGCGGCCCCGGGTTGCCCGGCACGGTGTGGTCGTCGTCGCCCCAGCACTGCATGATCTGCACGAAGTCCGTGTTGAACAGCGTGCCCGCGAACGTGGTCGGGGTGCCGCCGGTCCAGGAGACCTTGATCGCCTGGCTGGTGAGGTGGGTGGTGCGGTCCACCGTGAACCTCATGTCCTTGAACTCGCCGCGCCCGGCGACCGTGACGGCGGAGCCGGTGCCGTCGGCGGCCGCCGTGGCGGACGGGGCCGCCTGGGCGAGTGCCAGCCCGGCCAGGGCGCCGGCGGCGGCCCCGGCGAGCAGCCGGGTGAGGGCGCGGCGGACGCGGGTGCGCAGCCGGGTCACCGGGAACTCCCCTCGCTGCCGCGGCCGTCGGTGGTGCCGAGTCCGGAGCGGGCCCCGATCAGCCGGGACACCAGGGACGGCAGCAGGAGCAGGCCGAGGAGCAGGATCACGGCGAGCAGCATCAGGGTCTGGGTGGTGGTCCAGCCGTGCCCGGCGGCGACGGCGACCGGCTGGGCGAGCGCGATGGTCCCGCCGGCCGCCGCGGTGCCGCCGCTCCCTCCGGAGCCGCCGCCCGGTGCGATGGTCTGCCCGGTGTCGGGGTCGATGGACGGCTGTGCGCTGCCGTTGCCTCCGCCTCCGCCGGCCGCGCCGCTGCCGCCGCCGGCCGACCCTCCGCTCGCGGCGCCGCCGTTCGCCGAGCCGCCGTTCGCGCCGCCGCCGCTGCCGCCCGCGCCGCCGGAGGTGCCGCCCGAACCACCGCCGCTGCCGCCCTCCTTGGCGCCGCCGCTGCCCGTGGTGCACGGCGGGGCGCCCAGCTTGTCGCAGGCGGCCGGGTAGGGCGCGGTGTCGGCGAGCCGGTTGTGGCCGTCGGGGGTGAAGGTGGGGTTGTTGCAGTTCCTGATGTTGATGTTCTGCGCCCGCACGCCCGGGATCCGGCGGATCTGGTCGAAGCCCGCCTGCACCAGGTTGATCGGCAGCGGGGAGTAGCCGAGGTCGGGTGCCTGCTGCTGGCCCTGGCACATGAAGTAGTACGAGAACGCGCCCAGCGTCTTGCCCTTGTCCTGGGTGAAGGTGCCCTGCACCTTCAGCGGCAGGATCATGTACGAGTAGCTGGACAGCGGGTAGTTGCGCTTGTCGGTGTCGTTGTAGACGCCGTCGAGTTGCTGGGTGAGGTAGTCCGGGCTGCTCTTGTTGGTGTTGATCTTCGCCTTGAGCAGCGAGACGGCGACGTTCTGCGGGGTCGGCTCGGTGTAGTAGCCGGCGTGGTTCAGGACCTTGGCGACCGGGTAGTGCGCGTTGAGCGCGTAGGAGTAGTTGACGTAACCGATCGCGCCCTCGCCGTAGTTCTGGGCGACATAGCCCGCCACGCCGAGGTCGCCGGACTGGGCGATCATGCCGGGGACCGTCGGGTAGTACGACGTCTGCCCGCAGGCGCCGGAGCGGCCGACACGGCTGCAGTACGCCTGCCACAGCGCCCTGTGCTGGTTGGCCATCCACAGCGTGAACTGGGCGGTGGAGCCGGAGCCGTCGGAGCGGACGACCGGGACGATCGTGCGGTGGGGCAGCTGGAGTCCCGGGTTGTCGGCCTTGATCGCCGGGTCGTCCCAGGTCCGGATCACCCCCGTGAAGATCTTCGTGACGTTGTCCCCGGACAGGCGCAGATTGGTGACCCGCTGCCCGTTGACCGTCAGGTGGTACATGAACACGGTGCCGCCGGCCACGATCGGCATGTACGCGTACGACCCCGGCGCCGGGCGCTCCGCGGCGGAGCCGTCGGTCGGGTGGGTCTGGAACGGGATGTCCGACACCGCGAAGTCGACCGTGCCGCTGAGGAACTGCCGGCGGCCGTCGGACGAGCCGGTGCCGGCGTAACTGATCCGCATGCCGTACTGGTTCACCGCCCGGCGCCACTCGTCCACGGCGTTCTCCGCCCAGGTGGAACCGGCGCCGGAGATGGGGGTGTAGCTGTCGGCGACCGCGGGGATCGCGCTTGCGAGGACGCAGAGGAGGGCGGCCAGGATGCCCAGTCTGCGGAGTGTCGTGAGCATCAGTGGGTTTCTCCGTCGGTGTGGTCAGCGGAACCGGTCTCGAAGAGCCGCAGTCCCGGCGAGTGCAGTTCGGCGTACCTCTCCGCGTCGCGGCGGGAGGCGCGGGCCGCCCTCCGCGCCTGGCGCCTGCTCTGGTGGCCGGGTCCCCGGCCGCCGATGATGCGGGCGATCGCGAAGAGGACCAGGACCAGCGCCATCAGGACCGCCGCCGCGCCGAAGCCGCGGGCGATCATCGTCGGTTGGGGGGACTTGACGAAGTTGAAGACGGCGAGGGGGAGGGAGACCATCGGGCCGTCGGTCGGGTCGGCGTTCAGCGCCGCCGTGAACCCGGCCGTCAGCAGGACCGGCGAGGTCTCGCCGATGCCGCGCGCCGTGCCGAGGATGACCGCGGTGGCCAGGCCCGAGCGCGCGGTGGGCAGCACCACGTGCCACACGGTCCGCCAGCGCGGCGCGCCCAGCGCCTCCGCCGCCTCCGTGAGCGTGCCCGGCACCAGCCGCAGCACCACGTCCGCCGCCCGGATCACGATCGGCAGCATCATCTCGCTGATCGCGAAGCCGGCCGCGAGCCCCGACTTCTGCATGCCGAGCCCGAGAATCCAGGTGGCGTACACCATCAGCCCGGCCACGATGGACGGCAGCGCGGTCATCGCCTCCACGATCGTGCGGACGAAACGGGAGAAGCGGCCGGGGACCTGGTTGAGGTAGACGGCGCAGGCCAGGCCCAGCGGAACCGTGATCGCCAGGGCGATGGTGATCATGATGAGCGTGCCGAGCATGGCGTGAGCGATGCCGCCGCTGCTCAACGGGTCCAGCGGGCCTGCCGCCTGCATGTCCTGGGTGAAGAAGTTGCCGTGCGGCAGGGCCTCGCGGCCGCGCCAGGCGGTGAAGCCGACCACCAGCGCGAGCGCGCTGAGCATCAGTGCGCCCGCCGTCCACAGCACGACGGTCATCACCCGGTCCCGTACCGCCTGGGCGTCCTCCTCCAGGCCGGTGAGCACGGCGTACACGAGCAGGAAGACGGCGTACGCGGTGACGGTGAAGCCCAACGCACCGGAGAAGGGCGCGAGTTCACCGAACAGCAGCACGGCCGTGCACAGGCCCGAGGCTGCGGCGCCCAGGAGCGAGAGGACCCCGCTCAGGGTGGGGCCGCCGATGCGGCGCGGTGCGTCGGGGACGTCGGCCGCGGCTTCCCGGAGGACGGCGTCCTCCATGCCGTCCCGGATTTCTTGTACGACAGTCATCGTCACGCCTCGCTCTGTGCGCCGGACCGGGAACGGGCCACGATGGACGAGGCGGTGAAGTTGACCGCCAGGGTGAGCAGGAACAGGGCCAGGCCCGCCGCCATCAGCGCCGACATGCCGAAGGTCGAGGCGTCGCCGTAGTGCAGGGCGATGAGGGACGAGACGGAGTTCGAGCCGGTCTGCAGGATGTGCCACTGGACGCGGAAGACCGGCGAGATGATCAGGTACACGGCGATGGTCTCGCCGAGTGCCCGGCCGAGCCCCAGCATCGTGCCGCCGATGATCCCGCCCTTGCCGTACGGCAGGACGACCGCCCGGATCATGCCCCAGCGGGTCGCGCCGAGCGCGTACGCGCCCTCCCGCTCGCCGGCCGGGGCCTGCGCGAACACCTCGCGCATCACCGAGCACTGGATCGGCGCGACCATGAGGGCGACGACGATCCCGGCGACGAAGGTGGAGGCGGTGTAGACGCTCTCGGAGGCGAGCGGCTCGCCCGGCTGGGTGCCGTCCACCGTGAACAGCGGTATCCACCCGAACCAGTCGCTCAGCCAGCGCGACAGACCGATCACATGCTGCTGGAGGAAGAACAGCCCCCACAGCCCGTACACCACGGACGGTACGGCCGCCATCAGGTCGACCATCGAGACGAGGGTGCGCCGCAGCGGGCGCGGGGCCACGTCGGAGATGAACAGCGCGGTGCCCACGGCCAGCGGAACGGAGATGGTCACCGCGACGGCGGCGATCAGCACGGTGCCGGTGAGGACCGCGGCGATGCCGAACCGGTGGACGTCCGGCTGCCATTCGGCGGTGGTGAGGAACGCGAATCCCCGTGTCCGCAGCGCCTGTCCGGCCCTGAGCAACAGGAACAGGCCAATCGCCGCCATGACCGTGAGGACGGTCAGGCCGGTGGCCGTCAACTGGTACCGGAAGATCCGGTCCCCGAGGCCGCGGGCGGCCAACCTCCGCCGTGGCGGGGGGTTTTCGGGATGCTCCGGTCCTTCAGGTCTGCTGGGCTCCGTTCTGCCGGACCCCTCTACCGCGGACACCACGTGTGGCCCCCTCATGCGACATGCAGCGACGTGCAGCGACATGTGCGGGAACGGCGGTCCCCGCGCGGGGAGAGTCAATGGCCGGATGCTGTCGGTTCCGGTCGCCGAAGACGGAGTGCCGGTGAATGGTTCATGTCATTTCGGTGCGGAAGGTGTGTGCATCCACCACGCTTCGGGTGCGCTCAGCCGCCCTGGGGTCGTGCCGTGCGGCGGGCGTAGGCGCGGGCCGCACGGGCGCGGTCGCCGCAGCGGGTGGAGCACCAGTGGCGGCGGCCGTGGCGGAGCAGATACCGGTTGCAGGGGGTGGAGCCGCAGGCGGTGAGGCGGTCGGCGTCGGGGCCGGTGAGCAGGTCGGCGGCGTCGGCGGCGAGGGCGGCCAGGGCGTGTTCGACGATCTGGGTGGTGGGGTGGGCCGTCGAGCGGTACAGGCCGCGCTCGGGCGACCACTGCAGCAGCAGGGCGGCCGGGACGAGGGTGAGGGCCTCGTTGACGGCGGCGAGGGCGTCGGCGGGGGCGGGGCGGCCCTCGACGCGGGAGGCGAGCAGGGGGCGGATCCGGTCGCGCAGGGCGCGCAGCCGGCTCGCGCAGGTCTCGCGCAGGTCGGCGTCGGCCGGGGCGAGAGCGCGCTCCACCAGCCAGCGCTGGGCGGCGGCGGGCGTGTCGAGCAGGTCGACCCGCTGTCCGCCGGGCCGGACGATCAGGCTGTTGGCCAGGTCGAGGGCGGGATGCCGGGCGGCGCCGGGCGCGGGCGGCAGGGCGGCCTGCTCGGCGCTCTCCTCGGTGTCGGCGGGGGGCACTGGGCTCACGGGGTTCACGGTTCTCATGGTACGGGTTGCTGTCATCCGTGAGAAGGGAGTAGCGTCTCTCACGGATGCCAGTTCTTCTATCCGTGAGGTGAACCGCCATGGCCGCCCCTTCCGCCGATTCCGGCGAGCAGACTCCCGTTTCCGACGAGCAGGTGCCCGTTCGCGTCCTCGGCGGCCCCACCGTCCTCATCGAGTACGGCGGACTCCGCTTCCTCACCGACCCCACCTTCGACGACCCCGGCGACTATCCGTCCCCGAGCGGCCGCACCCTCACCAAGACCGCCCCGCCCCGCACGAGCGCCGCCGAACTCGGCCCGGTGGACGTCGTCCTGCTCTCGCACGACCAGCACGCCGACAACCTCGACCACTCCGGCCGCGCCCTGCTGGCCGCCACCCCGCGCACCCTCACCACACCGGCCGCGGCCGCCCGGCTCGGCGGCACCACCGAACCGCTCACCCCCTGGCAGTCCGTCGACCTGCCCCGGCCCGACGGCGGCACGGTCACCGTGACCGCCGCCCCGGCCCTGCACGGCCCCAAGGGCTCCGAGCCGCTCGTCGGCGAGGTCACCGGCTTCCTGCTGACCTCCGCCGACCTGCCCAGCGTCTACGTCAGCGGCGACAACGCCTCCCTGGAACTGGTCCAGGAGATCGCCGACCGGTACGCCCCCGTCGACACCGCCGTCCTGTTCGCCGGCGCACCCCGGATGCCCGTCCTCGACGACGCCCTCCTCGTCCTCGACGGCAGGGGAACGGCCACCGCCGCCCGGCTGCTCGCCGCCCGGCGGGTGGTCCCGGCCCACTGTGACAGCTGGGCTCACTTCACCGAGACCCGCGAGGACGTGGTGGCGGCGTTCGAGGAGGCGGGCCTGGCGGACCGGCTCCAGCCGGAGTCGACGACTCGGCCGTGAACGACCGGGCTCGTCCGAAGCGATGCCGACCCTCAGGGCTCCGGGCCGCACAGCCGGTCGCCGAGAGTGCTGCGCAGATAGAGGACCGCGTGCCCGTCCCGCGCCCGGGTGAGCAGTCCGGCACGGTGCAGCACGCCGAGGTGCCGACTGACCGCGGCGGGGCTCAGGCCCAGCCGGCGGGCCAGGTCGGTCGTGCTCGCGGGTTCGGCGAGCACGGTCAGCAGACGGGCCCGGGTCCGGCCGAGCAGGTCGGCCAGCGCGGCCGGCGGAGCCGATGCGGGCGGGTCCCAGACGGTGCCGCGGCCCCGCGCCGGGTAGCCGATCCGGGGCGGGAGCGCGGGGTCGACCAGGGTGATGACGCGGTCGCAGAACAGTGACGGACTCAGCGTCACCCCGCGGCCGTCCACGGCGAGATCACGCTGCTCGTGGCGCAGCGCGTCCACGGCCAGCGTGCCGCCGCGCCAGCGCAGTCCCGGGTCGATCCCGGCGAACAGCGCCGCGGCGCCGCCGTCGGCCAGCCGCCGGGCGCGGTGCAGGACGTCGGCCCGCAGCACGGCGTGCATCCGCGGCCAGTTGGGGGCGATCACCAGCGTCCAGTAGGCGTGCAGGGCGTCGGCGATCCGCGCGAGCAGGGCCGCCGGGTCCGCGTGCGCGGGCCGCAGCAGCGGGTGCGGCGCCAAGTCCGCCGACGCGTCGGCCAGTTCGGCCGCCACCCGGCCGGCCGGGGTCGCGCGCAGGGCGGTGAACTCGTCGTCGATGTCGGGGACGGGTGATGCCGGGTGCGGGGTGAGGAAGTCGGGTATCCGCCGGCGCGGGCCGACTAGAGCCTGCAGCAGGGGCCAGTCGAGCTGTCGTAGCAGCGTGCCGGAGCGGCGCAGGAAGGGCTGGTGCTCGGCGTGCCGCACCGGGCTGTGCCACGCCCACAGGCTGAGGACCGTCTCGGTCAGCGGCGAACTCGCGAACCGCACCGAGGCCAGGTCGTCGACATCGAGCCGGAGCAGCAACATTCGCCCCACGGTAAATGTCTCGCCCGGCCGGCGGGCGCCCTGGTGGGATCCCGCCCATGACTGCTCTCGCGGACGGCTGGTACGAGCTGACGGAACCGGCCGACGGCGTCGTACGGATCAGGGAACCCCATGTGCACCCGCTGCTGCGGGCGAACCTGTGGTGGCTGCGCGGCACCGGCCGGGACCTCGTCGTGGACACCGGGCTCGGCGTGGCCGCGCTGCGCCGGCAGCTGCCGCACCTCTTCGCCCGCGATCCGCTGGCCGTCCTCACCCATGCCCACCTGGACCACGTCGGCGGCGCCCACGAGTTCCGTGAGCGGGCCGCGCACCCGGCCGCCGCCGAGGCCCTGGCGGAAGGCGTGCCCGCGAGCCTGTACGGCCCCGAGCTGTACGCACGACTCGGCATCGACGCGGGCGGCAGGCCCGTACCGGACCTGCTGATCGACGCGCTGCCCCACTCCGGCTACGACCCCCGCACCCACCGCGTCGACCCGCTGCCGGTGACCCGCACCCTGCTGGACGGGGACGAACTCGACGTCGGCGGCCGTGTCCTGACCGTCCTTCATCTGCCCGGACACACCCCCGGCTGCATCGCCCTGTACGAGGAGCGCACCGGCGCGCTGTTCACCGGTGACGCGCTATACGAGGGCGACCTCATCGACGATCTGCCCGAGTCGGACCCCGCCGCCTACCGCCGGAGCCTGGCGCGGCTCGCGGACCTGGACGTCCGCGTCGTCCTGCCCGGCCACGGCCGCCCCTTCGGCCCCGGCCGGCTGCGCGAACTGGTCGGCGCCTACCTGCACGAAGGGGCGCGGGACTGTGTTTGACATGCGGCCACCGCCGCGTGGGCGCGACCAGCCACGACGGCGCCGCAGACGAACGACGACCCAGACCGGCCAAACCAGCGGAGCGCTTAGTCGACGTCCACCGGCCCGTCGTCCGACCTCCGCTCCTTGCCGGAGTGCAGCTGGAGCAGGCCGTTGACGTCACCCCTGGTGCCCTGGCCGCCCTGGCCGTCCTTGTCCTGGCCCAGGCCCTGCCGGACCGAGTCGAGGATCGTCAGGCCCTGGGACACCAGGCCGGCGGCGATCTCGCCGAGGCCGTCCGCGCCGTTCAGGACGTTGACGTTGGCGCCGGCCAGACCGCCGGCGGCCTCCTTCACGATCTGCGGGAGCTGGTCGATGAGCATCCGGTCGAGCGCGACCCGGTCGTAGGAGGCCGCGGCCTCCGCCTGGATCTTCATGCGCTGGGCCTCGGCGGCGGCGAGGATCCTGACCCGCTCGGCCTCGGCCTCGGCGGGCTTGACGACCTCGGCGACCAGCTGCTGCTGGCGCAGCTTGGCCTGGCGCAGGGCCAGTTCCGTCTGGGCGGCCAGCACCTCCTGCTGGGCGTGGGCCTGCGCCAGCGGTCCGGCCTGCGCGGCCTGCGCCTGGGCGCGGTCCACCTCGGCCGAGTACTCGGCCTTGACGATGGCGGTCTGCCGGGCGTACTCGGCCTGCTTGCGGGCCGCCTCCTGCTCCTTCTCGACCGCGGCCTGGGTGGCCTGGGCCTGGGCGATCTGGGCCTGGCGCTGGATGGCCGCCTTGTGCGGGGCGGACATCGCGGCGATGTAGCCGGTGTCGCCGTCGTCGATCGACTGGATCTGCAGCGAGTCCACGATCAGGCCGATCTTGGCCATCTCCACCTTCGAGGTGTCCAGGACCTCGGCGGCGAGCTTCTGCCGCTCGGTGACGATCTCCTCGACCGTCATCGAGCCGATGATGGCCCGCAGGTGGCCGGCGAAGATCCGGCCGGTGAGCACGGACATCTGCTCCTGGTCGGAGAGGAAGCGCTGGCCGGCGTTGATGATGCTCTCGTGGTCGTTGCCGACCTTGAAGGCGATGACCGCGCGGACGTGCAGCGAGATGCCCTGCTTGGTCACACAGGTCTCGGTGACCTCGGCCTCACACATGGAGAGGGTGAGGAACCGGACCTTGCGAAAGACCGGGAGCACGAACTTTCCGTGGCCCGTCACCACGCGGAACGGAGCGCCCCCCAGTCCCCGCCGGCCCCCCGAGATCAACATCGCCTCGTCGGGAGCGGGAACGCGGTATCCGAACATGCCTGTACTCCTCAGCTTGCGCCGGCGGCCTCTCCGCCGAGCGCGTCCAATGGATCCACCCACTCGATGACGCCGACCTCGCGGCATCCCCGTGATTCGATCACGAGGACCGTCGCGCCTGCGGGCAGGGGATCCTCGGACCACGCCAGAAACGTTTCGGAGCCGCCTCGGACCCGCACCAGGACCTCACCGGGACCCGCGGATCCCCGCGTCCCTATGAGCACCTTGCCCGTACAGCCGACCACGGCCTCGTCCTGCGGCATCACCGGCCGTCCTCCTCGCTCTGGCCTGAGAATTCCGACGATAGACCGACCCGGGCTGGTTCCCAACGGGTGGGAGGCCGCGGTGTTCGGTCCCGGTGTTCCGGCCCCGGTGTTCCGCTCTCCTCTCCCCGGCGACACTGGGGGCGGTCAGCGGGCCGGGACCGGGAAGAGGATGCAGCTGCTGGTGGCGTGGGCCAGGAGCCGGTCGTCGGAGTCGCGGAGCTCTGCCTGGGCGAGGGCGGTGCGGCGGCCGCTGTTGAGGACGGTGCCGATGGCGCGGACCTTGCCGGTGTCGACGGTGATCGGGCGCAGGAATTTCAGGGTCAGGTCGAGCGAGGTGTATCCCATGCCCCGGGGCAGCACGGACTGCACCGCGCAGCCGGCCGCCGAGTCGAGGAGCGTGGCGTAGACGCCGCCGTGGACGCTGCCGATCGGGTTGTAGTGCTCCTCGCCCGGCACCAGTACGAAGACCGCCCGGCCGTGCTCGGCCTCCTCGAGGGTGAAGCCGAGGGTGGCGGCGATCGGCGGGGCGGGCAGGCGCCCGGCCAGGATCTCGCGGAGGAAGTCGAGACCGCTGTGGTGAGGGACGGCGTCGGCGGAAAGGGCGGGGTCTTCCCAGCCGAATACACGTGATCTGCGTATCTCCGCTCCTGTCTCGCCGGTCGCGCCGGTGATCAGGGACTTCTTCGGTCTGTCGGACATGAGGGCAGCTCCTCGGGGCGTGTGGTCGGTGTGGCGTGCCGGTCGGCGGTCTCGGTGGAATCGTCTCGACGGGTGTTTCGGCCGCCGCCGGGTTCAGGGGTTGTCCGGGCTGACGC
This sequence comes from Streptomyces sp. NPDC030820, assembly GCF_055572075.1. NCBI lineage: Bacteria > Bacillati > Actinomycetota > Actinomycetes > Kitasatosporales > Streptomycetaceae > Streptomyces > Streptomyces sp. NPDC030820. Next base: position 41,039 of record NZ_JBVIEB010000024.1, on the reverse strand, counting down.
GAATGAGACCCGGGCCGGCGTCGACGAACGAGTCCCCGGGCTGCACGTCGTGGCCCTCGTCGCAGCGGAGCACCACGTGCACCGGGGCGCCGCAGTCCTTGTGGCGCACGACCACGGGGGGCCCTTGTTCGCCCGCGGCCCAGGTGTCGCCCCACTGCCGCAGCGCCGAGAGGACGGGCAGGAAGTCCCGCCCCTTCTGGGTCAGTTGATAGGCGTACCGGGTCCGCTGGCCGGGTTCCTGGTAGGGGACGCGCTCCAGGAGGCCGGCGGCGGTGAGTTCCTTCAGGCGCGTCGAGGCGGCGGGTTCGCCGATGCCCACGCGCCTGGCGAAGTCGTCGAACCGGCGGGTGCCGAAGAACGCCTCGCGCATGATCAGCAGCGCCGTCCTGGTGCCGACGATCTCCAGGGTCCTGGCGATGGAGCAGTTGTCCATGGACCAGGCGTCCCGTTCCTTCAGCAGATCGTTCATCTCTCAGCCTCCACCTGGCTTGCCTCTTCCGAAGTCAGCCTATAACGTCGTAGCTAACTTCTGAAATCATTAGTCAGCTCTCCGAGGGAAGAATCATGGACGTCAGCACAGCAACCGCCCTGGTCACCGGTGCCAACCGCGGTCTCGGCAGGGCGCTCGCCCAGGAACTGGTCGCGCGCGGCGCCACGGTGTACGGGGCGGCCCGCCGACCGGACCAGATCGATCTGCCCGGCGTGAAGCCGATACGGCTCGACGTCACCGATCCCGCCTCCGTCGCCGCGGCTGCCGAGGCGGCCGGTGACATCACCGTGCTGATCAACAACGCGGGCAGTTCCACGGGCGCCGATCTGCTGACCGGCAGCTGGGACGCCGTACGCCTGGAGATGGAGACCCACTACCTGGGCACCCTCGGCGTGATCCGGGCCTTCGCCCCGGTGATCGAGTCCCAGGGCGGAGGCGCCATCCTCAACATCCTGTCCGTGCTGTCATGGATCACCTTCCCCGCCGTGGGCGCCTACTCCGCGGCCAAGTCCGCGCAGTGGAGCCTGACCAACGAGGTGCGTCAGCAGCTCGCACCCCGGGGCATCACCGTCTCCGGACTCCACGTCGGCTACATGGACACCGACATGGCCCGCCACGTCACCGAGCCCAAGACCGACCCGGCGGACGTCGCCCGTGCCGCCGTGGACGGCATCGCCGCCGGCGTACCCGAGATCGTCGTGGACGACCTCAGCCGCAAGGTCCAGGCCGGCCTCTCCGGTGGCGTCGCCGCCCTCTACCCGCAGCTCGGCTGAGACGAGGACACCATGGTCTCCACGCCTTCACCCGCCCCGGGCCGGCTCAAGCCGAGCGACCGGCACACCGGTGTCCGGCTCTCCCCGACCCAGCCCTCCCGGGCCGCCGCCACCGTCACGCTCATCGCGATGTGCCTGGGCGCCATGACGACCTTTCTGCTCATCACCGCCTCGGTGTCGGCGCTGTCGGCCATCCAGGACGACCTGCACGTCTCCCCGACCGGCCTCGTCTGGATCCCCTCCGCGTACACCCTGCTCGTGGCCAGCCTGGTGATGTCCGCGGGCACCATCGGCAACCTCTACGGCCGTAAGCGCACCTTCGTCACCGGCGCCGCGGTCATGATCATCGGGTCGCTCACCGTCTACGCCGCGGGTTCGGCGGGCGGCGTCATCGCCGGCCAGCTCGTCTCCGGCCTCGGCGGCGCTCTCATCCTGCCCAACAGCCTGGCCATCCTGGGAGCCACGTTCCCCGACCCCCACCGGCGCACCGAAGTCGTCACCGTCTGGGCGGCCTCCTCCGGCATCGGACTCGCCGCCGGCCCGCTGATCGCGGGCACACTGCTGGACCACTTCCACTGGAACACGGTCTTCCTGTCGACCGCCGTCCTCGCCGTGGTCACCATGGCCGTCGCCGTCTTCGTCGCCGAATCGCGCGGCCCCGAGGGCAAGCTCGACATCCCCGGCCAGCTCCTGGCCGTCCTGGGCATCGCCGCCCTCGTGTCCGCCCTCATCGAAGGCGGACACGACGGTTACACCAGCCCCCGGATCCTCACCGCCTGGTTCATCGCGGCCGCGGCCCTGACCGGTTTCGTCCTCGTCGAGCGCGCCGGCCGCACACCCATGCTGGACATCACCCTCTTCCGGTCGGCGTCATTCAGCGCCGTCATGTTCGTAGCGGCCGTCTCCCTGTTCGGCTTCACCGGACTGGCCATCCTGTCGGTGCTCTTCTACGAGCGCGTCCAGCACCTGTCCGCCCTGGACGTGGGATGGCGGCTGCTGGCCTTCTTCGGCGTCTACGTCATCGTCAGCTACGCGACCGGACGCGTGATCCGCCGCACCGGCTTCAAGCTCCCGCTGACCCTGGGCTTCCTCGTCGGAGCCGCCGCGGCGGCCGGACTGACCACGCTGGACCCGACCACCCCCTATGCCCGGGTGTGGTGGCTGTACGTGCTCTTCGGTGCCGCATCCGGGTTGGTGGCCGCGCCGAGCACCGCCGCCGCCCTGGTCAGCGTCTCCCACGAACGCGCCGGCATGGCCTCCGGAGCCGTCAACGCCTTCCGTCAGATCGGATCCGTCACCGGCTCCTCCCTCCTGGGCGCACTCCTCGCCAGCCGGCTCCAGTCCCGACTCCCGGCGCGGCTCGCCGCTCACCACGTCCCCCGACCAGCCTGGCCCGCCGTCGAACACGCCGTCTCCACCGGCACCGGCGGCCACCGAGCGACCCCGCCGAACGTGACCGCGGCCGTCGGCGACGCCTTCACCTCCGGCGTCCACGCCGGCATGACCGTCATCACCGCCGTCTTCCTGAGCGCGGCCCTCGCCTCGGCCCTACTGGTGCACAACCGACCGCACCACACCACCGCGACGACGAAGTGACGCGTGGGGGCCCGGCGGATGTGGCAGCCGCCGGGCGTCTTGAATCCCGATGGGTCCGGGGCGGGATCGTCGGCTTGCGGAGCCGGCGCCAGGGGAGTACCCCTGCGCCGGCGTCCCATGATCTACGCGGCGATCAGTTCCTCGTCCGGTCAGTACGGTCGGGTCGTTCGGTCCAGGCGGACGACGACGATGGCGATGTCGTCGTTGGCGCCGCTGGCGAGGCCCAGGCGGGCGAGGAGGGCGTCGGCCAGGTGCTCGGCGCCGAACTCGGTGCAGGTGGCGAGCGTGGAGATCAGGCGGGTCAGGCCGGCGTCGATGTCCTCACCGCGGCGTTCGATCAGGCCGTCGGTGTAGAGGACGAGGGTGTCGCCGGGAGTGTAGATCGCGTTGGCCTGGGGGCGGGGGATGTGTTCGGGGCGGGCGCCCAGTGGTGGGTCGGTGGCCTGGTCGAGCACGTCGCAGGTGCCGTCCGGGTGCAGCAGGACGGGAGGGGGGTGGCCGGCGCTGCTGTAGATGAGCAGGTGGCTGTGGCAGTCGACGAGGACCTGGACGGCGGTGGCGGCCAGCGCGCCCTCGACCGAGCGGGCGTACAGCCCCAGGACCTCCAGGGCCTGGGCGGGGCCGTGGACGGTACGGGTGGCGGCGCTCAGTGCGCTGCGCAGCCTGCCCATCACGGTGGCGGCCATCAGCCCGTGGCCGACCACGTCGCCGACCGTGACGGTGAAGCGGTCCGCGGGCAGGTCGACCGCGTCGTACCAGTCGCCGCACACGTTCAGCGATCCGGTCGCGGGCAGGTAGCGCACGGCGATATTCGGGTGCCGGGCCAGGTCCGGGGAGTGGAGCATGGCTTCTTGGAGGGCGACGGCGATGCGCCGTTCCCGGGCGTGGGCCTGCCGCAGTTCCTCGTTCAGCCGCTGCAGTTGCCGCGCCCGGGCGTACAGCTCCGCTTCCATGGCCGCTTCCCGGCCGGGTCGGACCGACGGCAGGTGCGCCGTGCGGTGGGCGCGGACGACATCGGTCATGTCCTCGGACCGGTGGATGATCCAGGCGACCTTTCCGTCGGGGCCGAGGACGGGCACGTTGATCGCGGTCCACCACCGCTCCTTGAACACGTCCGGGCTGCCGGGGATCGGGATGTCGTACTTCTGCAGCGCCATGTGATCCGTCTGGCGGGAGGACAGGACACGGTGCAGTGAGGCTTTCAGCGTGTCCACCCCGTCAGCCTCCGGGTCGGCGGGGTTGTCCGGGAAGGTGTCGAAGAGGTACTGCCCGATCAGCTCGGCCCGGCTCCGTCCGGTCACCTCGCAGAAGGCCTGATTGGCGTCGGCGATCACCAGGTCCGTGCCGAGCACCAGGCACGGGCTCGGAAGGGCGGCGAACACCCCTGTGTAGTCGATCTTCGGTGCCACACGCATTTCCTGCCAGTCGCTCGCTCCTCAATCTACGGAAGGTCCAGCTCCCGCGCCTGCCGAGCCGGCTCGTGCGCAGCGGGTTGCAATCCTGCCCCGCGGCGGTGCCGTCGGACGGTGTGTGACGGCGTCGCGAGAAGAGGTTCACGCAGGGCCAGGCGGTGCGGGCGGGCTGCCGCCCATCGGGGCGCACCACGGCTGCGCACCGGGCGGGCGGACATGGCAGAAACAGTGAGCTTCATCGGAGTGTGACCGCCGTACTCCTGGACGCGGGGGAGAGCATCAAGGCGCTCTCCGAATACCTCGGCCACGCGGAGCCAGGCTTCACGCTGCGGACGTACACGCACCTGCTGCCGTCCAGTGAGACCCGCACCCGCACGGCGATCGATGACGCGTTCACCGGTGCGGGGACACCAGGCGCCGGAGAGCCCCCGAGCACATCGGTGTCTCCGCCGAAACCCGTGTGCCCTCGATGTGCAGTGGTGGCCTGACTTCCCTTGCGGCTGCGGTCCCTAAGCCTGGCCAATCCGCATTGAGGGGACAGCTCAAAGACATGCCAGGCAGCACGGCTGATCCGTCGCTTCGTTCGACCGATGCGACATGTACCAACTGCTCTCACGCGGGTGGCCACTCGTAGCGAATGGGCGGTGAACCGGCAGTAATCCTGCGGGACAGCACGGCATTCAAGGTCACGCCGCAGCTGACTTCGTCCTGTACGACTGCGGGTGGCTCCAGCCCCAAGGCCCGGTAGAGCCGCACTCGGTGAATGGCGAAGACATCGGTCACATGGCGGCAGTAGGCGTCGACGCCGACCCGAAGGGAGCGGTGCGTGGCCCAGACGAGACCTGCGCACATCGACACCCACAACAACCGCGGCCAGATGCCCGGGATGAGGATTGCCCAGAAGCCGGCTGCTGCTGCGCACATCAGTCCCTGTACGCGCGCGAAAACCCGGGTGGCAGCAGCGATGAGCTCTTCCCGTACCGGCGCGTCAAGGGCCTTCACGAACGGGTCCCAACAGAGGGCAAGGTCGAGTCCGTACTTCCGTCTGGTCTCCGTCGACACCGAGACGAGTGCGTTTCCCAGAGCTGTCGGAAGCACCGGCACGCGGTCTCTCCGTCGCGGATAGCGCGCGTGCGCGGCTCGCTTGCGTGCGATACGCCAACCGTTTTGGCTCAGCCAAGCCTCGCGGCCTTCGGCGCTCAGCCCGGTCGGCGGCTCCGCCGCCTGCGCGGCGTGGAGTTCGGAGCGTCGAGCATGGTGCCGGGCTATACGGAGCTGGGTCCACGCGAGCGCGATCCGTGACATGCCCCAGCGGCCTGCGAGCACTTCGAGCGCGAAAGCCGCCGACGCGGACAGCGCCCATGCGGACATCACGATCACTGCAGTCGCGGCCGCCGTCAGGAGGACTGGTCCCAGCGGCCGCTGCGTGGCGATCATGCACGGCACCGAGGCTGGTGAGTCGGACGTGCGGCAGACGTGAGTTCCGGCACCACGCCGCCACAACACGACTAATGCGCCCGTCAGCCAGTACAGGAGCAGAGGGCCACCCATGACCGCGCTCCACCGCTTCGCGATGGGTTCCAGGAGTCCTTTGACCAGGCCGCCCAAGATCGCTGCCTAGGCCAGGACGAATGCGTCGGACGGGTGAGCAGGGCAGCAGTCGGCGTCGAACGGCGAATCCATATCGCCGGTGGCCTCCTCGGAACAGCCATCCACCGGGCACCTCCACACGATGGCGGACGGATCCGAGCCCGGAAGACTGGTGAAGATCGGCAGCCGCAGGGGCTGAGTAGTGGCTCCGGAGCCCGTAGGCGCGCTGTCCGGCAGCGGAGCGATGACGGACGAGAGCATGGGGCCGTGCAGCGTTGCCGAGTGTCCCAAACCTTGATGGACGAACGCGGCCCAGTACCAAGGGTCCTCGGCCCGCGTCCTGGCCTGAGCCGTTTTCCCGAAGGTCCGAGCCCGGGCATCCCGCAGGGCGCGGAGTTGCGCCGTGCGCAGCGCCTCCGCTGGAGGCATCTCGTCCAAGTTGAGCAGCGCATGGAAATCCCGCATGAGAGCGGCGGTCATGGCGTCGTCCACCGCCCACAGCGATCCCACCACGGCCGACGCCCCGGTCGCCGCGAAGGCTGTGGTCAGGCTCAACGCGCCGTCATAGTGCGCTCCGGGTACGGCTGTGGCGCAGGCGGACAGGACGACGAGCTGTGCAGATTTCCGCCGACCGTGGCCATCGTGACGCAGCCGGTTGAGGATCGAGGCGACACTGAGCCGTTGCCCGCCAGCGAGAACGAGGTGCGACTCACCGGAAGTGACGAGGCTTCGGGCATGGCAGGCGAAGTGGACCACTGGACAGTCGAGTTCGCCGTCCCGCTCATTCAGTGCGCCGAGCACCGTGCGGGGCGTCGCGGGCATTGCCCCGTGCCGACCAGAGCTGCTGAGCCGCTGACCTTTCGAGTAGTGCCAGCGGAAGATGTCCTCTCCTTCCTGACGGGCATGTGGCAGGTCCCCGGTCGGATCGACGACCACCACGCCGCTCCCGGTGAGCTGCGGGAGCGCTCGGTCGGCGTACCAGGAAAGGGCCTGTGCGGACGGCGCGTAGCTGAAGGCCATCGACTCAATTGCGAAGCGGTGCGCACCTCCGCCCGGCGCCGGCACCCGGTACCGAGCTGCATGCCAGGGGACAAGGCCGAGGGCTCCGGACGGAATGATGACGACGCGTGGTGTGCCCTTGATCCCTCTCTTGGTGAGGCAATGCGAGAGTGCCTCGATCGCGGCTTTCCAGGCCCAGTCACAAACGTTGCGCAGAGCCTTGCGCCATGAGGAGTCACTTGGCATTTCCTTGGCGTTCCTGGCCCGCAGTCGCTGGTCGTGTGCCGTCATGAAGTGCGCCAATTCAGGTGCGTGCTCACGAAGATGAGGAAGCCGCAGGGGTGTGAAGGCCCCGTCCCTGTTGGTGACCAAGGCCCAGCCGTGGCGCCGCCCGGCCAAGAGGTGTACCACGGCGTCGATGTCCAGGGCACGACACATCCCGACGATGTCCTCGGGCGTGGGCGCGGAAGTGATGTCGCCGAGTGCGGCACGCAAGGAGTCCCGCTCGCCTTCCGGCAGGGGCAGCAGGCGCCGCCTGGCAGCGACCCCGGGGAGCGTACCGAGCCGACCGTGCACCGGGATACCGGGCTGTGGACCCATTGGCGGGACGCCGACCGTCGACAGGGCCCCAAGCCACCGCTCACGCGCTGAGGAGAGCCCGTGCTGGATGGTTTGGTCTCCGACGGCATCCGCTCCGGTGACCGTCTCCACCAGGATCGCCCGCCCAGACTCCACGACTTCGAGGGCGGCTCGATGCTCACCAGCTTCCAGGCACCGGTGTGCGAGGTCGTCTGCCTCGGCCGCCACCAGGCGGGCCTGCTCAGCCGGCCGTGCACCTGGGCGTCGCATCAGAACATCGACAACACGGTCATGCAGATCGTCGCGGATCACCTCGGGGAAGCCGCGAAGTTCGTCGATCCCCCGCCGTCGCAGGGGTTGTCTATACCGCGTGGCACCCTCGTTCAGAACAATCCGAGTGCGCCGCCATACAACCGCGTCCAGATCGTAGTCGTAGCCGTCTCCACGGCGGCCTCTCCGTTCCATATCCAATGCCATCGCCAGAGTCAGGAAGTCGACCGCCAGCGTCTTGATCGGCTCTGGGAAGCGGGGATCCTCTACCGTCTCGATGAGGGCCGTGGCGGCGGCGCCGAGGACTTCGGTGTCGCGGCGATGCGCCCTGCCGCGGCTCGAAGTCGGGAACCCTACCTCGTGCAGTACCAGCAGGGCATGCCCGTACTCAACGCTCTGCAGTGCTAGTTGCTCAGCTGGCTGGTCCTGCCATTCTAGACAGTGCTCGAGCAGATCAGCGGCGACTGTGGCGTCATCCGGTGCGCGGAGCACCTCTGCACGGGCAATCAGAGACTGCGCGAGCTGAAGGGCTGTGGGCAGGTGGGCACCGTCCGGTCCTGCGGAGGTGCGCACCGCGCCGACAGCGGCGGTCACCGCGCGGTCCAGAGCAGTCAGGTCGCTGGTGCGCAGGTACTCGGCGTGATCCGCGGTCGCTAGCGCGGCGGTGAATCGCATGCGGCCGAGGATGCTTCGAGCGGCCCGCAAGTCCTGATCTGCGCCGGTGATTTCATAGCGCCACAGCAACGCCTCACCGAGCGAGCCGAGCCATGCGGTCCTGGCCGGACTCGACTGGGGAAGGGCCGGGAATGACAGGGCGCGGGTCAGCACGCCGATGAGCCGTTCCAGCGCCGCGCGGCTTCCGTGAGCCTCGAAGACGAGCCGCAGCGCGGAGATGAATGCCCTGGTCCACTCTGTCCATTCACCCGGCCCGAGCTCACGGGCACCAACTCGTCCAAGAGCCTCGTCCAGAGCGTCTGCCCCTCTCTCGAGGAGCTCTGACTCGGCGGAACGCTCGTACATGGCAAGGCAGCTGTAGCCGAGACTCGCGTACACCGCAGCCGAGGCGGAGAAGCCGCGAGCAGTAGGAGAGGTCACCGGAGATACGAGGCTGCGATGGATGTCCAGCGCCCTGCGCAGGTACGAGACCTCACCAGAGGTGGCGTAGTAGTTACGCTGGACCGTCCCCACGGCCCGCAACCAGTTGGTCCGTGCGGTTGGTGCCACGGGAGCCTCGGAAGCGAACGTCGTGGTTTCCCAAAGAACATCGGCCGCGGCTTTCAGATCATCAACGGCCCCGCTGGCTTCGTACCGCGTCAATCGTGCGGCCCCGAGCACGGCCAACCATGTCAGGTACACCTCTTGCCCGCCGCCTTGCCTGGCGAACCGGACGGCCGCCTCGGCATCGTCGACTGCACGATCGAGATCGTCCGGCTCCCGGAGGATCTCGTGACGCATGAGCAGCGTCAGGGCCAGGTCGCCAGGAGTGAAGCTCCAGCCCCAGGGCCGTTCTTCACCGGTGCTGGCATCGATGGAGGTCTGCAATCGGTCGATGTCCAGCGGGTCGACGACCCGATTCAGCTCATCCACGCTCCGGGTTCGCAGGGCTTGGAGCAGGCGGCCGCGCCCGTCGGCGGAAAGCCAGGTGTGCGTTGCGCCCGACGGATCCCGGTCGAGATAAGGGTCGAGCACGTCACGGATCTGGAAGGCGACGAGCAGCAATGCCACACCACGGGCCTCGCCCTCATATCCGCGGGCGGCTTCCAGAACAGGCAGAGAAGGGCGATACTCCCTCTGGCTCTCACCCGTATGAGAGCGGAGGAAGCTGTTTAGCTCGTCAAGCCGGTCCGTATCCGGTTCGACTGGTTCGCTGGTTGGCGGCCGTAAGACGTCGGCATAGGGAGTGGGAACTGCCCGCGCCTGGTCGATTCGCCGCCGCAGTTCCGGGAGGTCGGCGCCGAGAGCGTCAGCGGCAACGCCGCGACTGCGTCAGTGAGGGCATCCACCCTCCCCGTGGTCCCGTACGAGTCGAGGGCCCGTTCCCCGATGAGCTGGGCGCGCATCCCAATCGGCAGGTCACGCTCGGTGCCTCGGAGCCATCGCTCCGCCAGCCCTTCCACTACCGCAATGAATTGCTCGCGCCGTAACTGAGCCACTGCTGCCCCTCCCCGTGCCGCTATGGCGGCACAGTACCTGCGCTGGGGGCGGTCTCGCTGGGCATCGCCCAGCGCTCAGCGGAGCGTAGGGGCACATGGATGTCTCGGGCCCCACTCCATGTGCCCCAAATGTGCCCTGGCCGCCTGACGCCCCCCTCCGGCACTGGAAAGGGCGAGGCCCGAAGACCCCGCCCGAACCCCACGAAACGCCAGCTCAGGGCCACACCAAGCAATACGGCTGATGCCCCGCCTCATGCAGCCGATGGCTGAAGTCCTGCCACTCGTGCAGCAACTGGTACACATTGAACGCATCCCGCGGCCCGCCCCGGTCCGGGACCGTGGACCAGATGAAGGCCGCCGCGCCGACCGCTTCCTCGCCGATGCCGCGCAGGGGGTCGACGACGGTCATGGGGAGCTTGACGACCGCGTAGTCGGGGTGGAGGACGACCAGTTCCAGGGGCGGCACCTTGTGCAGGGGGACGCCCTCGATGCCGGTCAGCACCATCGCGGCCATGGTCTCCGGCTTGATCTTGGTGAACATGCCGTTCATGCCCAGCTCGTCGCCGCCGAGTTCCTCGGGGCGCATCGAGATGGGGACGCGTGCCGCGGTCGCGCCGTCGGGCGCGCCGAAGTATTTGTACGTCACCCCCACCCGACCACCCTTCCTGCTCTCCGCCTTCAGGCGGTCGGCCCGGTGGTCGAGCCGGCGGTCGCCCGGCCGGTCGAGCTGGCTCTCCAGCTGCCGGTCGGTCCGCCGGTCGTACCGCTCGGGCTCACCCGGTACACCCTGTGTCTGACGTGCGTCGCTCTGCCGTGCTTCGGTCGCTTCCTCCGCGTCGCGCCGGTGCCTTCCCCGCCGGGCACGTCGAGGACCGAGGTCATCAGTCCCCTCGCCCAGTCCGCCACCGCGATGCATATCTCCACCCGACTGCTTTTCTAGGACGCGTGGCCCCCGCCGCGCAACCCGATCATCGTGTCAGTGACCTCCCCCACGGCCGCCCGCCGAAACGTGCGGTGGAACAACAGTCCACGGGTTCTTGTCCGGCCTCTGATCATTACGTGCGTAAAAGCTGTGTGTATCAGTTCTCAGTCTCGCAGATGGCAGCCCCGCGGTGCCGCGGACCGGAGGTCGGCCGCCTCGCGGTCCGCCCGCGGCCTACCCTGAGGGGGTCACCCAAGCCACCGGAGTCCGAGAAGCCGGAGAAGTCGCACGCCATGAGTGCCCTGAGCGAAACGCCCTATCCCTACGATGCGCCCGCCTCCCAGGCGCTCTTCGACCGCGCCTGTGCCGTCACGCCCGGCGGGGTGAACTCGCCGGTGCGCGCCTTCCGCGCGGTCGGCGGCACGCCTCGGTTCATGGTGTCCGGCAGGGGCCCCTACCTCACCGACGCCGACGGGCGCGAGTACGTCGACCTCGTCTGCTCCTGGGGGCCCATGATCCTCGGGCACTCGCACCCCGAGGTCATCGCCGCCGTCCAGGAGGCCGTCGCCCGCGGTACGTCCTTCGGCACGCCCGGTGAGGGCGAGGTCGCGCTCGCCGAGGAGATCGTCGCCCGGGTCGGGCCCGTGGAGCAGGTCCGGCTCGTCAGCAGCGGCACCGAGGCGACCATGAGCGCCATTCGGCTCGCCCGTGGGTTCACCGGCCGGTCCAAGGTGATCAAGTTCGCCGGGTGTTACCACGGGCATGTGGACGCGCTGCTCGCCGCCGCCGGCTCCGGTGTCGCCACCTTCGCGCTGCCCGACACCCCCGGCGTCACCGGTGCGCAGGCCGGGGACACGATCGTGCTGCCGTACAACGATCTCGAAGCCGTGCAGGAGGCCTTCCACCGGCACCCCGGCGAGATCGCGTGTGTGATCACCGAGGCCTCGCCGGGCAACATGGGCGTCGTGCCGCCGGACCCCGGGTTCAACCAGGGGCTCAGGGACGCCTGCCACAAGAACGGCGCCCTCTACATCTCCGACGAGGTGATGACCGGCTTCCGGACCAGCCGCGCCGGGTGGTACGGGGTCGACGGGGTCGAGCCCGATCTGATGACGTTCGGAAAGGTGATGGGGGGTGGGTTCCCCGCCGCCGCCTTCGGTGGGCGCGCCGACGTCATGGCTCACCTGGCGCCCGCCGGGCCCGTCTACCAGGCCGGCACGCTCTCCGGCAACCCCGTCGCCACCGCCGCCGGGCTCGCCCAGCTGCGGCTGCTGGACGACGCCGCCTACGAGACGGTGAACGCCGTGTCCGCGCAGATCCAGGCCCTCGTCACCGAGGCGCTGAACAAGGAGGGCGTCGCGCACCGGCTGCAGACCGCCTCCAACATGTTCTCGGTGTTCTTCACCGACCGGCAGGTGCGCGACTACGAGGACGCCAAGCGGCAGGAGTCGTTCCGCTTCACCGCCTTCTTCCACTCGCTGCTGTCGAACGGCGTCTACCTGCCGCCGTCGTCCTTCGAGTCCTGGTTCGTGTCCACGGCCCACGACGAGCGGGCCATCCAGAAGATCGCCGACGCCCTTCCGGCGGCGGCCCGGGCGGCTGCGGAGGCCACCGCGTGAGCAACAGCATCAGCAGCAGCGTCAGCAGCAGGGACAAGGACGTCACCGTCGTCCATCTCATGCGGCACGGCGAGGTCGAGAATCCGACCGGGATTCTGTACGGGCGGCTGCCCGGCTACCACCTGTCCGAGCTGGGGCGGCAGATGGCCGACCGGGTCGCCGAGCACCTCGCCGCGCGGGACGTGACGTACGTCTGCGCCTCACCGCTGGAGCGGGCGCAGGAGACGGCCACCCCGATCGCCAAGACGCACGGTCTCGACCTGGACACCGACGAGCGGCTCATCGAGGCCGGCAACGTCTTCCAGGGCAAGACCTTCGGCGTCGGCGACGGCGCGCTGCGGCGGCCGGAGAACTGGAAGCACCTCGTCAACCCGTTCCGGCCGTCCTGGGGCGAGCCGTACGTCGACCAGGTCGTGCGGATGATGGGTGCGCTGAACGCCGCCAAGGACCAGGCGCGCGGGCACGAGGCGGTGCTGGTCAGTCATCAGCTGCCGATCTGGATCGTGCGGTCCTATGTCGAGCGGCGTCGGTTGTGGCACGATCCGCGTAAGCGGCAGTGCACGCTGGCCTCCCTCACGTCCTTCACCTACCTCGGCGACAAGATCGTGGCGGTCGGCTACAGCGAGCCCGCCATCGATCTCGTCCCGGCCCATCTGCGGGCCGGCGCCAAGCCGCAGAAGGGTAAGGGCGCCGTCCAGGGGAAGGCCTTCGGGGCCTGAACCGCCTGATACACCTGCCGCGCTCATTCCTGACGGTCCGTTTGAAGTGACTTAGCGCGCTTTTGCGGTATCCGTTACGAAAACCATACAAATCAAAGGAACCTCCCCGACCGTCGCGCCCTCTCTCTGGGTGACTACCACCACGCGCGACGAATCGGGGATTTCCATGCGCACCGTCTCCCGGACTCTCTCCCGCAGGGGACTGCTCGGCATCGGCGCGGGCGCGGCGGCCGCCGCCACCCTCGTCGGCTGCGGGAGCCACACACCATCGGACGGTGCCGGGCACGCGGACGGTTCCGGCCGCGGGAAGGACGGTCAGGACCCGGAGCACAAGGCGCCCGCCGGCCGGCCGATCGGGGACGGCTCCACGTCCTTCACGGGCAAGCAGCCGCACCAGCCCGCCAGGCCCGAGCCGTTGGAGCCCGGCCAGACCCCGCCGCAGTTCGTCATCTTCTCCTGGGACGGCGCCGGCGAGGTCGGCAACGGGCTCTTCCCGCGCTTCCTGGACCTCGCCAAGGAGCACGGCGCGAGCATGACCTTCTTCCTCTCCGGGCTGTATCTGCTGCCCGAGTCGAAGAAGCGGATGTACGACCCGCCGAACAACCCGCGCGGCGCCTCCGCCATCGGTTACTTCAGCGACCCCCACATCAAGTCCACGCTGGCCAACGTCCGCCGCGCCTGGCTGGAGGGCCACGAGATCGGCACCCACTTCAACGGGCACTTCTGCGGCGAGGTCCACGGTTCGGTCAAGTGGTGGACGCCGCAGCAGTGGCGGAGCGAGATCGAGCAGGCCAAGTCGTTCGTGAAGCAGTGGCGGACCAACACCGGCTGGCACGACCTGCCCCCGCTGCCCTTCGACTACGACAAGGAGCTGGTCGGCGGCCGTACGCCCTGTCTGCTCGGCCAGAACAACCTGCTGCCCACCGCCCGCGAGCTGGGCTGGCGTTACGACGCCTCCTCGCCGGGCGGCCGTCAGGTGTGGCCGGTGAAGCGGCTCGGGATCTGGGACCTGCCGCTGCAGCTGATCCCCTTCCCGGGGCGCCGTTTCGAGGTCCTGTCCATGGACTACAACATGCTCGCCAACCAGTCCGTGAACTCCACCAAGGCGCCCGCCTACAACTACCCGGGCTGGCGCAAGCAGTCCGCGCAGGCGTACATAGCGGGATTCCAGCGGGCATACGAGACAAACCGGGCACCCTTCTTCATAGGCAACCACTTCGAGCAGTGGAACGGCGGCATCTACATGGACTCCGTCGAGGAGGCCTTCAAGCACATCGCGCGGGAGAAGGAGAAGGGCGCGGACGTACGGCTGGTCTCCTTCCGGCAGTTCGTCGACTGGATGGACGTACAGAAGCCCGAGGTGCTCGCCAAGCTGCGCACGCTGGACGTCGGGCAGCAGCCGGCGGGCGGGTGGAAGACCTTCCTGGCATAGGGCTGCCGGAAAGCGGGTGGTGCCGGAAATGTCCCGTGTAAATACGCCCTGAAATGCGGTTTTCCGCCCGGCAGGGGGGTGCCACAGATCGCCGGAACGGACATGCGAAACTTTTCACATGAGTACCCGTAGCCGCGCCGTCCTGCTCAGCGCCGTGGCCGCCGTCGCGGCCCTGACCCTGTCCGCGTGCGGCAAGGGCGGCACCTCCGGCGGCGGTGGCAACACCAACTTCGTCACCGGCCACAACGGCATCGACACCGTGCCGGCGGGCAAGCGCGCCGGTGCCCCGGACCTGTCCGGCAAGACCATCGACGGCAAGACCCTGGACGTCGCCGACTACAAGGGCCAGGTCGTCGTCATCAACGTCTGGGGCTCATGGTGCGGGCCGTGCCGCGAGGAGGCCCAGTACTTCTCCAAGGTGTCGAAGCAGTACCAGGGCAAGGGTGTGCAGTTCGTCGGCATCAACACCCGGGACACCAGCACCACCCCCGCGGTCGCCTTCGAGAAGGAGCACGGGATCAGCTACCCGAGCCTGTACGACCCCACGGGCAGGCTGATGCTCCGCTTCAAGAAGGGCACCCTCAACCCGCAGCTGATCCCCTCCACGCTCGTCATCGACAAGCAGGGGAAGGTCGCCGCGCGGGCCCTGGAGGCGCTCGACGACACCGCCCTGCTGAAGATGCTCAAGCCGGTCCTCGCGGAGAAGTGACGTGAGCGCGACGCTGACGCTGGCCGCAGCGGGCCAGAACCAGACCGTGCTGCACGGAGCGCTGCTCGTCGCCGCGCCCGTGGCCCTGCTCGGCGGCCTCGTCTCCTTCTTCTCACCGTGCGTGCTGCCGCTGGTCCCCGGCTACCTGTCCTACGTCACCGGAGTTGCGGGCACCGACCTGGCCGAGGCCCGGCGGGGCCGGATGCTCGCCGGTGCCTCCCTGTTCGTGCTCGGCTTCAGCGCGGTGTTCATCTCCGGCGGGGCACTGTTCGGCTACTTCGGCTCGACCCTGCAGGAGTACAAGGACGTCCTGTCCAAGGTGCTCGGCGTGCTCATGGTCCTCATGGGCGTCTTCTTCATGGGGCTGATGCCCTGGTTCACCCAGCGCGAGTTCCGCTTCCACACGCGGCCGACCACCGGCCTGGTGGGCGCGCCGGTCATAGGTGCCCTCTTCGGCATCGGCTGGACCCCGTGTCTCGGCCCGACCCTCTCGTCGGTGAACTTCCTCGCCTGGAACGAGTCGAGTGCCGGGCGCGGCGCCCTGCTGACGGTCGTGTACTGCCTGGGCCTCGGCGTCCCCTTCGTGCTCACCGCGATCGCCTTCCGCAAGGCACTGGGCGCGTTCGGCTGGGTCAAGCGCCACTATGTCTGGGTGATGCGCATCGGCGGCACGATGATGATCGTGACCGGTGTGCTGCTGCTGACCGGAGCCTGGGACAGTCTGGTGCAGCAGGTGCAGACCTGGTCCAACGGCTTCACTGTGGGGATCTGATCGATGAGCACAACCGAAACCGACAAGAGCCGGGACCAGGCGGCCGTGGACCAGGAGGACCTCGGCGCGGCCGGCTCCCAGCTGTCCACCGCCCCGGCGGAGGAACTCTCCGTCGCGCCCGGCCTCGGCGTCATCGGCTGGGCCCGCTGGTTCTGGCGGCAGCTGACCTCCATGCGGGTCGCGCTGCTGCTGCTCCTGCTGCTCTCGCTCGGCGCGATCCCCGGCTCGCTCATCCCGCAGACCGGCGCCGACCTGAACAAGGTCGACGACTTCCGCAAGGCCCACAAGACGCTCGCGCCGGTCTACGACAAGCTCGGCCTGTTCCACGTGTACAGCTCGGTGTGGTTCTCCGCGATCTACATCCTGCTGTTCGTCTCCCTCATCGGCTGTATCGTCCCGCGCACCTGGCAGTTCGTCGGCCAGCTGCGCGGCCGGCCGCCGGGCGCCCCCAAGCGGCTGACCCGGCTGCCCGCCTACACGACGTGGCGTACGACCGCCGAGCCCGAGCAGGTGCGCGAGGCCGCGCTCGCCCTGCTGAAGAAGCGCCGCTTCCGCGCCCATGTCGCCGGTGACGCCGTCGCCGCCGAGAAGGGCTATCTGCGCGAGCTGGGCAACCTGGCCTTCCACATCGCCCTGATCGTGCTGCTGATCGCCTTCGCCTCCGGCCAGCTGTACAAGTCGGACGGCACCAAGCTGGTGGTCGAGGGCGACGGGTTCTCCAACGCGCTGCCGCAGTACGACGACTTCAAGTCCGGCAGCCTGTTCCAGACCGATGACCTGGTGCCGTTCAGCTTCAACCTGACGGACTTCAAGGCCACCTACGAGGTCACCGGGCCCAACAAGGGCACCCCGCGCACCTTCGAGGCGAAGATCACCTACAGCAAGGGCGCGTACGGCAAGGACCGGCCGACCACCGTCAAGGTCAACCAGCCGCTGAAGATCGACGACGCCAAGGTCTACCTCGTCAGCCACGGCTACGCGCCCGTCATCACCGTCCGCGACGGCAAGGGCAAGGTCGTCTACCACGCCGCCACACCGCTGCTGCCGCTCGACGGCAACGTCACCTCCAACGGTGTGGTGAAGGTGATGGACGGCTACCGCAACCCGCAGGGCCAGAAGGAACAGCTCGGCTTCCAGGCCTTCTTCGTGCCGACCTTCGATCCGAAGAGCGGCACGATGCTCTCGCAGTTCCCGTCGCTGGTGAACCCGCTGCTCGCGGTCAACGCCTACCACGGCGACCTGGGCGTCGACACGGGCACCCAGAACGTGTACCAGCTGGACAAGACGCACATGAAGGCGTTCAAGGACGGCAAGGGCCAGCTGCTGAAGAAGCTTCTCCAGCCGGGCGACACGCTCACCCTGCCGAACGGCGCCGGGTCCATCACCTTCGAGAAGGACATCAAGGAGTGGGCCGGCTTCGAGATCGTCCAGGAGCCCGGCAGCGGCTGGGCGCTGGGCGGTGCCCTCGCCGCGATCTTCGGCCTGGCCGGCTCCCTGTTCATCCAGCGGCGCCGGGTGTGGGTGCGCGCGGTGCGCGGCGCCGACGGTGTGACGGTCGTCGAGATGGCCGGGCTGGGCCGCAGCGAGTCGGCCAAGGTGCCCGAGGAACTGGGCGACCTCGCCGGAATCCTCTACGACCAGGCGCCGGGGGCACCCGACCCCGACGACGACTCCGCAGAATCTCCCGACACCCCAGTCGTACCTGCCGAAGGGGCTGAGAAGTGACTCTCGCCGCCGCAACCGATCTCGCCGCCGCGACCAACGAACACCTGGCGAGCATCAGCAACACGCTGATCTACTCCTCGATGGCCGTCTACACCCTGGCCTTCTTCGCGTACATCGCCGAATGGCTCTTCGGCAGCCGCAGCAAGGTGGCCCGTACGGCCGCCGCGCTGACGGCGGACAAGGAGACCGCCGCCAAGGCTCCCGCCGTCACCGTGAAGCAGGCGGGGGGCACCGCCGTGCTGGAGCGGCCCAAGGTCGTCGTCCGCTCGGCCTCCGGCGCCCGCGATGTGCCGGACGGACCCGGTGCGCACGGCGGGGACGCGCAGGGCGACCTCTACGGGCGGATCGCCGTCTCGCTCACCGTGCTCGCCTTCCTGGTGGAGCTGGCCGGTGTCGTCGCCCGCGCGGCCTCCGTGCAGCGGGCGCCGTGGGGCAACATGTACGAGTTCAACATCACCTTCTCCACGGTGGCCGTCGGCGTGTACCTCACGCTGCTGGCGCTGAAGAAGAACGTGCGCTGGCTCGGGCTGTTCCTGATCACCACGGTCCTGCTCGACCTGGGGCTCGCGGTCACCGTCCTGTACACGGCGAGCGACCAGCTGGTGCCGGCCCTGCACTCGTACTGGCTGTATATCCACGTCTCCACCGCGATCTTCTGCGGCGCGGTGTTCTACGTCGGCGCGGTCGCCACGATCCTGTACCTGTTCAAGGATTCGTACGAGACCAAGCTGCAGACCGGCGGCAAGCCGGGTGCCTTCGCCACCTCGGTCCTGGAGCGCCTGCCCGCCTCGGCCTCGCTGGACAAGTTCGCCTACCGGGTCAACGCGGCGGTGTTCCCGCTGTGGACGTTCACGATCATCGCGGGCGCGATCTGGGCCGGTGACGCCTGGGGCCGCTACTGGAACTGGGACCCGAAGGAGACCTGGTCCTTCATCACCTGGGTCGCCTACGCCTGCTACCTGCACGCCCGCGCCACGGCCGGCTGGAAGGGCCGCAAGGCCGCCTATCTGGCGATGATCGCCTTCGGCTGCTGGCTGTTCAACTACTACGGCGTCAACATCTTCGTCAGCGGCAAGCACTCCTACGCGGGCGTGTGAGCCGAGGGTCGCCCACACTGGTGTCATGAGCGGTTCCATCGCACAGGGCACCAGCCAGACCCACGGGAACACGCACATACTCCACTTCCTGGTGCGGCTCCCGAGGCCCATGGAAGACGTCTGGACGGCGGTGGCCACCCCCGAGGGACTCGGGTCGTGGTGCACCGCCGTCGACGTTCTGCAGCCCCGCCTCGACGGCGCGGTCGCCCTGCGGGACCTCGGCTCCGGCCGGGTCACCGCCTGGGACGTGGACCGGGTCGCGGAGTACACCGTCGAGGGCGGCGGCCGGATCCGGTTCCATCTGGAGCGGGGCGGCGACAGCGAGAGCCTGCTGCGCTTCACCCATGAGTTCCAGGGCGAGGCGGCGTCGGAGTCCGGCTGGCGCGACAGATTCGAACGCCTGATCGACATCCTGGAGTCCCCGGAGGGCCTTGCGGGGCAGCGGCCCCCGCAGGCTCCCGAGCCTTCGGAGCCCCTGCCGGGGCAGTTCACCTAGGGCGGCGCAGGCACTCAGGACACCGCGGACAGGCTGCCGTGGGCCACCGAGGCGATGTGGTCGCGCAGCCGCTCGACGTACAGCCGCAGGTTCTTCGCCGCCACGTCCGTGTCCGGATACCGGCTCGCCAGCCACAGCCCCTCGTGCAGCCGGTTCACCCACACGCACACCTGGTCGCCGTACGACACCCGCAGCAGCGTGTGCGCCCGCTGCTCGGCCCAGCGCTCGGCGCCGGGGACGGTCCGGGTGTCGACGTAGGAGACGATCGAGTACAGGTCCGGCGAGGCCGGCCGGAAGTCCGCGCCGAGCAGGCTCAGCACCCGGGCCAGCGGCATCCGGGCCAGCAAGCGGTTGGCCTGCAGCTGCGCGCGCACCGCCCGCAGGGTGTCCGGGAAGCCCGTCGTACGGCCCACCGGGACCTCGATCGGGGCGCCGCCCACGTACCAGCCCACCGAGTCGCTCCAGCGCGACTTCACCCGGGTGTGGAACGGCACCACCGTCCGATACACCGGCTGCCCGCCCAGCTCGTGCACGATCAGCCCGGTCGCGGCCAGCAGACCGACCATGCTGCCGCCGTAGGGACGGCAGTACGCCTCGAACGCCGCCGCCTCGGCCGCGTCCGCCAACGGCTCGCACAGCATCTGCTGCCTGGGCAGCGGGCCGCCCGGCTCCAGGCCGAGGTCGACCGGGAAGCCCGGCAGCGTGCCGTCGCAGCGCCGGATGAACTCGCGCCAGCGGCCGACGATCGCGTGCCGGGCGTCGAGGCCGTCCGCGTCGGCCCGCTCCAGCTCGCAGAAGTCGACGTAACTGGCCGCCGGAGCCCGGGAGCCGGGGCCGGCGCCGGTCAGGCCCGCCGTGTACAGCTCGTGCACCTCGGCGGCGATCCGGGTCAGGGAGTAGGCGTCGACGTTGCTGTGGTCGAAGGCCAGGAACACGGTGGCGCCGTCGTCCCGTACGACCGCCGTGTAGATCAGGTTCGGCCAGCGCAGCGCGTCCGCGACGGTGTCGAAACGGTCCTGGAGGTGCCGCACCAGCTCGTCCGCGTCCGGGAAGTCGCCGGCGTCCCGGCGCTGCAGTGACACCTCGGCGGCGTCGAGGGTGAACCGGCGCAGTTCGTCACCGGTCCAGCGGAAGCCGCTGCGCAGTGTCTCGTGCCGTACCGTCCAGGCGCGCAGCGCCTCCTGGAGCACATCGAGGTCGACCGGGCCCGGCAGGTCGAAGGCGGTGCCGAGCCAGGTCGGCACGAACAGCCCGTCCTCCCGGACGCACCTTGCGGTCCTGATGTGCGACTCCTGGATGTAGGCCGGGGGCCGGGAGTCCTCCGGGAGCGCCGTCGCCGCCGCCACCGTCGCCGGGCTCAGCGTCCACTCGACGAGCCGCCCCGGCCGGACCTCGCAGCGCTGGATGTCAGTGATTCGCACGCGTCTCCCATCGCAGAAGGGGGCCCTGAGTGCGGGCCCCCCTTTCAAGGCAATGCCGTGGGACGCGGCCGGGACATGCCCGTCGGGTTCATTTCAACGGAACGGGTGGCAGGCCGAACGCGGAAGTGAATAACCGACGGTGAGGCGCCGGGGTCCGGTTCACCCGCGGGCTCACCCGATGGTGATCGAGTTCAGCTTCTCGCGCAGGTACACATGCGAGTCGACCGGCGGGTACGCCACCCGGCCCACCGGCGCCGGCACGGACTCCACTCGGGTGCCCGGGGTGCACTCGCCGAAGTACACGAGCGACATCAGCTCCTCGGCGGGCGCGTCGACGGGCGGGGGCAGCACCCGGTGCCGTCCGGAGCGCCACCGGTCGCCGGTCCAACGGGCCAGCAGATCACCGACGTTGATGGTGAAGGCGGCCGGGTCGTACGGCGCGTCCGCCCAGCCGTCGGCGTCGGTGTACACCTGAAGCCCGCCCTTCCCGGCCTGCCGGTCGAGGACGGTCACGGTGCCGAAGTCGGTGTGCGGCCCGATCCGGAACTGTCCCGGCAGCGGCTCGCCGACGACGTCGGTCCCGGGATACCAGTTGATGTTGAAGCCGTACGTCGGACGGTCCATGTGCCGGGAGAAGAAGTCGCGTTCGAGGCCCAGCGCGTATCCGAGCAGCGACAGCAGCTCCTTCTCCAGGGCGGCCATGCGGGACAGATATGTCCTGCACAGGTCCCTGAGCTCCGGCACCTCGGCCGGCCACACGTTGGGCGCGTACCACTCTGCGTTGACGACCGGGTCCTCGAACGGCTCGTCCGTCGCGAAGGTCAGCGACTCCTTCAGGTCGGGCGGTGTCTCGGTCCCCTCCGCGTACCCGTTGGCCTCGGCGCCGGGCCCGAGCCAGCCCCGGCCGCCGACCTTCGCCTCGTACCGCTGCTTGACCTCGACGGGCAGCAGAAAGAACTCCCGCGCCGCCCGCCGGATCCCCGCCCGCAGCCCCGGCTCCACCCCGTGCCCGGTGACCAGCAGGAACCCGGCGCTCTGCAGCGCCTGGTCGACGGTACGGGCGAGGCCGGCGCGGGCCGCCTCGTCACCGGCCAGCCAGGGCCGCAGATCGATGGTGGGAACACGCGCGTCAGTCACCGATGTCCTCGTTCCACAGCTCGGGGTTGTCCTGGACGAAGGCGCGCATCATCGTCACGCACTCGGGGTCCTCCAGGACCAGGATCTCCACGCCGTGCCCGGCCAGCCACTCGTGGCCGCCGTGGAAGGTGGTGGCCTCGCCGATCACCACCCGGGAGATGCCGAACTGGCGGACCAGCCCGCTGCAGTACCAGCAGGGGGAGAGGGTGGTGACCATGGTCGTGCCACGGTACGTGCGCTGCCGCCCCGCCGCCCGGAACGCGGCCGTCTCGGCATGCATCGAGGGGTCGCCGTCCTGCACCCGGCGGTTGCGGCCCCGGCCGAGGAGGATGCCGTCCGGGGCGTACAGCGCGGCGCCGACGGGGATCCCGCCCTCGGCGAGCCCGGCCCGGGCCTCCTCCACGGCGGTCGCGAGCCAGGCGCGGGCCTGTCGTTCGTCCATGGCCTTACTGTGCTGGGCGGGGGAGCGGCGGGGCAACAGCGCCCCGAAGGGGCGCTGGGAACTCACCCGGCAACGACGGAGCACCCCCGGGGAGCGCCCGGCTACCCGGCGATCATCCCGATGACCGCCCGCACCGCCTCGGCCACCGGCTGGCCGACGGCCCCGACCGTGGTGGCGATCCCCGCGATCGCCATCAGCGCCCGGTGCCGTTCCTGCGCGGGCACGGTGGCGTCGGGGCTGAGGGCGGGCAGGGACTCGTCCAGGAGCTGGGCGCTGGGCGTCGGCACCTGGGCCCGCAACTCGGCGATGAGCCGGTGCAGTTCGGCGAGGGCGGCGACCAGCGCCGGGTCCTGCTGCCCGGCTCCGGCGCCCACCTGGTTCTTGACGATGCCCTGGTTGCCCTGGCCGCCGTACATGTTCACGTTGTCGCCGTAGTAGTAGTTGTTCGAGCCGCTCATGCGCCGATCCCCACGTTTCCGCTGCCGCCGTACATGTTGACGTTGTCGCCGAAGTAGTAGTTCTTAGGCGAGACGGTGAGGCTCTCCACCGTGACCTTGAACTCGACGTCCGGATGATCGATGGCGTAGGAGATCTGGCCGACGATCTGGTCCAGGTACTGCGCGTTCTGGCTGGTGACCAGCGCGGTCGACGCGCCCGAGGTCTCGATCGCGAGGACGTGCTGCGGGGCGGCGGTCAGGATGCCGATCATCTCGATCAGGAAGTAGATCTCGGCGAGGGCGGCAACGATCCAGACGAACACGACATAGCCGGCGGCGCCGGAGTTGCCGTCCCCTCCGCCCGTGTTGATGGAGGCCAGCAGTCCCGGCAGCATCGCGAGGAAACCGACGATCATGGTCACGGCGGTGTACCGCAGGAACCGCAGCACCGCCTCCTTGCGCTTGGGGCGCATGACGAAGGTGTAGACGCGGGCGATGTTGTGCAGCGGGTACACCGCCGCCCCGATCCACAGGATCCGCTGGCTGACCCGCAGATCGAGCCGGACCGGCGCCGGATGAGCCGGCGGCGCGGGGACGTCCGGCATGCCCGGCGCCGCGGCGGGCATGGTGGCCGGCGCGGTGGGTGCGGACGTCGGCCGGGTGGGTACGGGTGGCGGATCCTGAGCCGGGCGCTCGGGTGGCTGGCCGTTCTGCATCTGCTTCTGTCCCCCAGAGGTCAGGTGATCCCTCGCAACTCAGTGACGACCATTAACAACACCCCCGCTGGGGGATGGCAAGTCGTTATGGATCGCGAAGTACCGGCAGGCCGGGAACAGTTGACGGAGACTCAGTCGGCGACGCGCAGCAGCAGCTTCCCCGTGCTGGACCGTCCTCCCATCAGCCGGTGCGCCTCCGCCGCCTGAGCGAGCGGGAACTCGGCCGTCACCGGCAGGGTCACCGTGCCGTCGACCGCCTTGGCGAACGCCTGTGGCGTGACCACCGGCAGTCACCGGGCCGCCCCGGAGCACACCCACCCCGACGAGGTGCCCGTCCTCACGGCGCTCGCCGCCCTCGCCGACCCCGTGCGCCTCACCCTGGTCAGGGAGCTGGCCGGCTCCGGCGACTGGACCCGCAGCTGCGGCAGCTTCGACGTGCCCGTCGGCAAGGCCGCCCTCAGCCACCACTTCGCGGTGCTGCGCGGGGCCGGCCTGGTGGAGCAGCGGGACGAGGGCCCCCGACGGGTCAACCGCCTGCGCCGGGCCGAGTTCGACGCCCGCTTCCCGGGGCTGCTCGACCTGGTACTGCGCGTCGACAGCAGGTCCTGACGCACCTTCACATTTCCTTCGGCTCAAGTTGGTTGGGCGTTCCCTTCGCCATCGTCCGGGCGGCGGACGATCCTGTCCTCGCTGACGCAGGAGACACGGGTGGCCACACACAGAGCCGAGACCGGAAGACCCCGTCAGACCGGCGAGCCCCGCCTGCGGGTGGGGGAGCCGGCGGTCGCGCCCACGCGCGGCTCCACGGCGCGCCGCTGGTTCCCGCGCGCCGTCGCCGCCGTCACCGCCCTGTGCGCGATCGTCGTCCTCGCCCAGGGCCATGTCGGCCTGCCCTTCACCCGCATTGTCACCATCGAGGCCAAAATGGCCTCGAAGTCGGACTACTTCGAGGACCCGGAGGTGCAGCGGCTGCTCATCCGGCACGGCTTCCGGGTGCACGTCACCCGCATGGGCTCACGCGGCATCGCCACCCAGACCTACGACGGCTACGACGTCGTCTTTCCCTCGGGACAGCCCGCCGCCGACCTGATCACCAGGAGACGCGCGGCCGAGGGCCACCCCGCGACGACGTACCGCCCGTTCGTCAGCCCGATCGTGCTCGGCACCTACCGCGAGTACGCCGAGACGCTCCAGGACGCCGGGATCGCCAAGCCCCTCCCGGGCGCTTCCTCCGAGGCCGGACCGCTCTATTACTCGCTCGACATGAAGAAGTTCCTCGACGCGACCGCCCACAACAAGCGCTGGGACGTCCTGGGCATCTCGAGGCACGGCATCCACAACGGCAACAAGGTGCTCGCCCAGTCCTCGGACATCTGCGAGTCCAACTCCGGGGGCACCTACCTGGGGCTGGTCTCCTACGTGTGGAACCACGACGAGATCCCGCAGGACGCGCAGGAAGCGCAAAACTTCGCAGAAAGGATCAAGCACCTCCTCAACGATCAGGGCATGCCCGCCGGAGAGAAGAACGAGACCTACATCTCCGCCGAGGGCAAGAGCATCTCGCCGATCGCGGTGATCTACGAGCACCAGTTCCTGGCCCACCAGATCGCCACCGAGGCCGGCACCGGGCACGTCGACAGCGAGCGGGTCCTGCTCTATCCGTCGGCGCGGTTCGTCACCGAGCCCCAGCTCATCGCGCTGACCTCGCAGGGCGACCGCCTCGGCCGGCTGGTCTCCACGGACCCGGCCCTGCAGAAGCGGGCGATGGAACTGGGCTTCCGGGTCCGGGACGCCGAGGGCGCCTCCGCCACCAGCGACTCGCTGACCCGGTTCCTCACCGACCACCACATCCAGGCGCCCGTCCTGTCGGACGACGACACCAAGGCGGTGCTGCCCCGGCTGGACCTGCTGGAGAAGATGATCGAGATCGTCGGCGACTGCGACCCCGCGCCCCAGTCGGCGGCCGGCGGGGAGACGCCATGAGGACCCGCCCCCGCGGCCTGCCCTCGGCCATGCGTCTCGCCCTCTGCCTGGTCCTGCTCGCCGCGCTCGGCGGACTCGTGTCCTGCTCCGGCGGGGGCGGCGGCCCCGACACCACCCTGCACGTCCTGGCCAGCGACGAACTCGCCGACATGGAACCCCTGTTGAACCAGCTCCGGCAGGACACCGGGGTCCACCTGGACCTGGACTACCGGCCGACCAACGACGCGAGCGACACCCTGCTGACCGGCCGCCACTCCTACGACCTGGCCTGGCTCTCCTCCGACCGCTACTTCCGGCTGAGGGCCAAGAGGGCCGCCGCCGGGACGCACCCGGCCACCCTCGTGCAGAGCACCTCGATCATGCGCTCCCCGGTCGTCGTCGGCCTCACCCGGGACGTGGCCCGCACGCTGCGCGCCAAGGCGCCCGGCGGCCGCCTGTCCTGGGCGGACCTCGCCGACGCCGCCGCCACCGGCACCGTACGTTTCGGCATGGCCGACCCCCGGCACAGCAACAGCGGGCTCGCCGCGCTGGTCGGCGTGGCCACCGCCGCGGCCGGCACCGGCAGCGCGCTGCGCCCGCAGGACGTCAGCTGCGACCGGCTGCGCGGCTTCCGCTCCGGGCAGAACCTCACCGCCGAGAGCTCCCACGCCCTGCTGGACTCCTTCGCCGAGCACGCCGGCCGCACCAACGCCCTGATCACCTACGAGTCCGAACTGCTCACCCTGAACGCCTCCGGCCGCCTCAAGCAGCCCCTGGAGATCGTCCACCCCGCCGACGGCATGGTGCTGTCCGACTATCCGCTGCTGCTGCTCGACCCCGCCCGCCGGGACGCCTACGACCGCGTGGTGCAGTGGCTGACCGCCGCCGACCACCAGCGGGAGATCATGCGGCGGACCCTGCGCCGCCCGGTCAGCACCGCCGTGACCCGCGACCCCCGGCTCACCGCGCCCCTGGACAACGCCCTGTACTTCCCGGACGACCCGGCCGTCCTCGACCGGCTGCTCGCCGACTACGGCGCCCCCCGGCGCCGCGTCGCCGACCAGGTGATCTTCCTGCTGGACTTCTCCGCCTCCATGCGCGGCTCCCGGACCACCGCGCTCAGGGCCGCGTTCGCGGGGCTCAGCGGGGCGGACGCCTCCGCCACCGGCAAGTTCGTGCGCTTCTACCAGGGCGAGAAACTGACCGTGATCCGCTTCGGCGGGCGCCCGCTGGACGAGCGCACGGTCACCGTGCACGGCGGCACCGACCTCACCACCTTGACGGACTTCGTCTCCCACGGCGGATACGACGGTTCGACGGCCGTCTGGTCCGCCCTCGACCACGGCTACGGCGCCGCCGAGCGTGCCCTGCGCGAGGACCCGGGGCGGGCCGTGGCCATCGTGCTGATGACCGACGGCGAGAACAACGCCGGCATCGACCGCGCGACCTTCGTCAGCCGCTACCGGGCCCGGCCCGCCGACGCCCGCGCCGTGCACACGTACCCCGTCCACTTCGGCGACGCCGACGCGGCCCAACTGCGCCAGGTCGCCTCGGTCACCGGCGGCCGCATGGTCGACGCCCGTCACTCGTCCCTGTCCACCGCGTTCAAGGAGATCCGTGGCTGTTCTTGACGGCACCTGGTGGAGCGCCTGGTGGGGCGCGATGATCTGGTGGCTGGCGGCCTTCGCCGGCCTGCTCGTGCTGGCCGTGCTCGTCGTACGGCGGGCCCTCGTGCGGATCAGGAGGACACCCGAGGACCCCCACTACCTTCCGCTGTACCTGGACAACGACGCGGTCATGGACGTGTTCAAGATGCGCAATCACCAGGCGGCGCTGCGCAAGGAGGTCGAGGAGCGGAACGTGCGCAACACCGGCTGTCTGGCGGCGATTCCGGTGCTGTCCCTGATGTTCCAGCTCACCGGGGACCGAACCACCGAGATCGTCGCCAAGTACGTCGAGGACAGCCAGCCGATACAGGTGATCGGGCTGCTGCTGTCCGTCCTGCGGCGGGGGGACGGGCTCGCCCAGGTGCGGCTGGGGCAGGAATCCGCGACGGTCACACCGAACCGCGCCCTCCTCGGCGCCGGGGTCACGAACGACGTGGTGCTCAGCGAGATCGGCGAATTCGTCATGATCACCGGCCGGTTCGAGGCCCAGGACCCCCAGGGCGAGACCCTGGTGATGCGGGCCCCCTACGGAGACGGCGAGCAGTCCGCGCGCCTGCGGGTCGTGCTGCGCCCCGCCGGGCTGCGTCCCCCGGGCCGGCAGCTGCCCGAGGGCCAGTTCCGGGCCCACTGTCTGGGCAAGGTGACCACCTGGCGTCCCGACACCCGCGAGGTCGTGCTCCAGTACCCGGTGGCCGTCTTCCAGTGAACTGGGGGTATCGGCACCGCCGATGACCCCATCGGCAGCGCCCCGCACCGGCGCGTGGACCGGCACCGGCGGCCGTCCGTAGCGTCATCGGCATGACCTCAGAGACCAGGGGCACGGCCCAGCTGACCACCGCCATGATGCTCTCCGGCACCCTCGGCGTCTTCGTCGTCGAGTCGGGCGCCTCGCCCTTCGACGTCGTCTTCTTCCGCGTCCTGTTCGGCGCCCTCGCCCTCGGCGGCTATGTCGCCGCCCGCGGCTGGCTGCGCGACCACGGCTTCACCCGCCGCACCCTCGGACTGGCCGTCATGGGCGGGGTGTTCATCGTCTTCAACTGGGTGCTGCTGTTCTCGTCGTACGAGAACACGTCCATCTCCGTGGCCACGGTCGTCTACCACACCCAGCCCTTCTACGTGGTCCTCCTCGGCGCCCTGCTGTTCCGCGAACGGCTCACCGCGGCGAAGGTCGGCTGGATCGCCCTCGCCTTCGCCGGGCTGGTCCTGGTCTCCGGCGTCACCCCCGGCGACTTCGCGAGCGGCGGCACCTATCTGCTCGGCATCGGCCAGGCCCTCCTCGCCGCCCTGCTCTACGGCCTGTCCACCCTGGTGACCAAGCGGATCACCGGTGTCCGCCCGCACCTGATCGCCCTCGTCCAGGTCCTCGTCGGCATCCCGCTGCTGCTGCCCTTCGCGGACTTCGGCGCGATGAGCGGCACCGGCTGGAGGTGGGGCTGGCTCGTCGGGCTCGGGCTGATCCACACCGGGGTGATGTACGTCCTCATGTACGCCGCGTACGCCAAGCTGCCGACCGCGAAGATCGCCGTACTGGCCTTCGTGTACCCGGCCGTGGCGATGCTGATGGACTGGCTGGTCTACGGCCACCACATCGGGCTCGTCCAGGCGCTGGGCGTGCCGCTGATCGTGACGGCGAGCCTCAAGGTCACCCTCGCCCGTCCTGCTCGGCGACCAGTCGCCGCGCCTGCTCCACGAACAGCCGGGCGTGCGCCGGAAGCCGCTTCCCGGCCCGCCACGCCAGCTGCGTGCGAAGCGTGAACGGCGGCTCCCAGTCCAGTCGTACGAGAGAGCCCTCCGCGAGTTCGGCGGCGACCGTCACCTCGGGCAGCAGTGCGATCCCGAGGCCGGCCGCCGCCGCGCGCTTGGTGGCCTCGATCGTGCCGAACTCCATGAACTCCACGTCCCCGAAGGACTTCAGCTCCCGCTCGAACAGGTCCCGGTAGGCGCAGCCGGGCTCGGTGGCCAGCAGGGGCTGGTCCGTCAGGGCGGCGGTCGGCACGGGGGAGGGGCTCAGTGCGTGCCCGGGCGCCGCGACCAGCGCCAGCGGCTCCACCGCGAGCACCGCGCTCTCCAGACCCGGGTGCTCGGTCTCCTCCTCCATCAGGAACCCGACGTCGTAGGTGCCCTGACGCAGCGCCTGCCGGGTCTCGTCGCCGATGGTGGTGCGCAGCGCCAGCCGCACCCTGGGGTGGCGGTGGTGGAAGTACTCCAGCAGCGGCGGCAGCCGGTAGGAGGTCAGGGACTCCATGGTCCCGACGGTGAGGGTGCCGGAGGGCTCGTCCGGCTCGACGACGGCCGCCCGGGCCTCCTCGGTCAGCTCGATGATCTGCCGGGCGTACGGCAGCAGCCGCTCACCGGCCTCGGTGAGCCGGATCCGGCTGCCCAGCCGGTCGAACAGCTCGACGCCGAGGGAGGACTCCAGGGTGCGGATCTGACCGGTCACGCTGGACTGCGCGTACGACAGCTCGGCCGCGGCCCGGGTGAAGCTCAGTACCGTGGCGACCTTCTCGAAGGTGACGAGCAGCCGGAGTTCCATCAGCTCTTCTCGGGGTCGTCCTTGTTCAGGGACCTGAGGAACTCGGGGTTGTCGTCGGGTGCGACCCACTGCCCGGGCGTGGCACCGCCCGCCGGGACGGGCTGCCGCACCTTGCCGGTGATCAGCCAGGCCACCGGGCCGACCAGCACCTCGCCGAAGAGCAGGATGATGATCACCCACACCACCTTCGGCAGATGCCGCACCTCTTCCTCCGGGGTGTTGAGGCAGTCCACGAAGGCGTAGATCCACAGCGCCAGCACCAGCAGGAACGGCAGATACCTGAGCATGGCGTGCAATCCCCCGACGAAGTGAGACGGGCCCCGGTGACCGGCCCAGGGTAGCGGGTGGCAGATACTGGGACACATGGCTTACGACGATCTTCGCTCCCTGCTGCGGGCGCTGGAGCGTGAGGGCGACCTCAAGCGCATCAAGGCCGAGGTCGACCCGTATCTGGAAGTCGGGGAGATCGTCGACCGGGTGCAGAAGTCCGGCGGCCCCGCCCTGCTCTTCGAGAACGTGAAGGGCTCGGCGATGCCCCTCGCCATGAACGTCTTCGGCACCGACCGCCGCCTGCTGAAGGCGCTGGGCCTGAAGTCGTACGGCGAGATCTCCGAGAAGATCGGCGGCCTGCTGCGGCCCGAGCTGCCGCACGGCTTCGTCGGCGTACGCGAGGCCTTCGGCAAGCTGGGCGCGATGACCCACGTGCCGCCGAAGAAGGTGAAGTCCGCGGGCGCCCCCGTGCAGGAAGTCGTCCTGCACGGCGACGAGGTGGACCTCGACCGGCTCCCGGCGCTGTTCACCTGGCCCAAGGACGGCGGCTCCTTCTTCAACCTGGGACTCACTCACACCAAGGACCCGGAGACGGGCATCCGCAACCTCGGGCTGTACCGCCTCCAGCGCCACGACCGGCGCACCATCGGCATGCACTGGCAGATCCACAAGGACAGCCGCAACCACTACCAGGTGGCCGCCCGTAGGGGCGAGCGGCTCCCCGTCGCCATCGCCTTCGGCTGCCCGCCCGCCGTCACCTACGCCTCCACCGCCCCGCTCCCCGGCGACATCGACGAGTACCTGTTCGCCGGGTTCATCGCGGGCAAGCGGATCGAGATGGTCGACTGCAAGACCGTCCCGCTCCAGGTGCCGGCGAACGCCGAGGTCGTCCTGGAGGGCTGGCTGGAGCCGGGCGAGATGCTGCCCGAGGGCCCCTTCGGCGATCACACCGGCTTCTACACGCCGCAGGAGCCGTTCCCCGCGCTGAGGATCGACTGTGTGACCATGCGGAAGCGCCCGCTGCTCCAGTCGATCGTCGTCGGCCGCCCCCCGACGGAGGACGGGCCCCTCGGCCGCGCCACGGAACGCTTCTTCCTCCCACTCCTGAAGATCATCGTCCCGGACATCGTGGACTACCACCTGCCCGAGGCGGGCGGCTTCCACAACTGCGCGATCGTCTCGATCGACAAGAAGTACCCCAAGCACGCGCAGAAGGTGATGCACGCGATCTGGGGGGCGCACATGATGTCCCTGACCAAGCTGATCGTCGTCGTGGACTCCGACTGCGATGTGCACGATCTGCACGAGGTCGCCTGGCGGGCCCTCGGCAACACCGACTACGCCCGTGACCTCACGGTCGTCGAAGGTCCCGTCGACCATCTCGACCACGCCTCCTACCAGCAGTTCTGGGGCGGCAAGGCGGGTATCGACGCGACGAAGAAGTGGCCCGAGGAGGGCTACACCCGCGACGGGGGCTGGCCGGACATGGTCCTGTCGGACCCGGCTACGGCGGCCCTGGTGGACCGCCGCTGGAAGGAGTACGGCCTGTGAGCAGCGCTTCCGCCGCGATCCCCCAGCCGGGACGCACCAAGGCCTTTCTGCGCCTGGTGATGATCGAGCACTCGGTCTTCGCGCTCCCCTTCGCCTACATCGCCTCCCTCACGGCGATGTACGAGTGGGACAGGAACATCCACTGGGGCCGGCTGCTGCTGGTCACCGTCTGCATGGTCGGCCTGCGCACGTTCGCGATGGCGGTCAACCGGATCATCGACCGCGAGATCGACGCCCGGAACCCGCGTACGGCCCACCGCGAGCTGGTGACCGGCGCGATGACCGTCCGGCACGCCTGGACCGGCGCCCTGATCGCCCTGGTGATCTTCCTGGGCGCGGCGGCCCTGCTCAACCCGCTGTGCCTGGCCCTGGCGCCGGTGGCGGTGATCCCGATGGTGATCTACCCCTACGGCAAACGGTTCACGAACTTCCCGCAGGCCATCCTCGGCCTCGCCCAGGCGATGGGGCCGGTGGGCGGCTGGCTGGCCATCTCCGGGACCTGGAACTGGGACGCGGCCGTCCTCGGCCTCGCCGTCGGCATCTGGATCGGCGGCTTCGACCTGATCTACGCCTGCCAGGACGTCGAGACCGACCGCGAGACCGGCGTCATGTCGGTCCCGGCCCGCTTCGGCATCCCGGCCGCGATCTGGGGCGCGCGGGCCGCCCACACGATCACGACGGCCCTGTTCGTCTGGTACGGCGTCGTCACCGGCGCGGGTGCCTTCTTCTGGCTCGGCCTGCTGATCGTCGCGGGTGCGTTCCTGTACGAGCACTCGATCGTCCGGCCGCACGACCTGTCCCGCCTCAACCGGGCGTTCTTCTCGGTCAACGGGTTCATCGGCATTGCCCTGTTCGTGTGCGCGCTGCTGGACCTGCTGGTCCGGGGCCTGTCCGTCTGATGGCGCCCCACCCGGCCTGAGCCCTGCCCGACCCACCGGTACGCTCAAGGTGTGAACGCAGGAGAAACGCAGCGCGTGCCTTGGATCGTGGGGGTGTCCGGTGCTTCCGGCACGCCGTATGCGGCGGCCGTGCTGCGAGCGCTGCTCGGGGCGGGGGAGGCGGTCGACCTGGTGGTCAGCCGGGCCTCGCGGCTGACGCTGCTGGACGAGACGGGCATCTCGTTCCGCGACGCCCACTGGCAGGACGACCTGCGGGAATGGCTGGCCCGGGGGGCCGACGGCAAACCCGGGACCTTCGACGTGGACATCAGCGGGGTGCGGTACTGGAACGCGGGCGACCTCGCGGCCGGGCCGTCCTCGGGGTCGTACCCGGCCAGGGGGATGCTGATCGTGCCTGCCTCGACGGCCTGCGTCGCGGGCGTCGCGCTGGGCCTGTCCAAGGATCTGCTGCAGCGGGCGGCGAGCGTCACCCTCAAGGAGCGCCGCCCCCTGGTCGTGGCCGTACGCGAGACCCCGCTGAACGGCCAGACCTTGAGGCACCTCGTGGCGCTGGACGACGCCGGCGCGAGCGTCGTACCGGCCTCGCCCGCCTTCTACGCGGGCGCCACCCACATCCAGGACCTGGTGGACTTCGTCGCCGGGCGGGTGCTGGACGCGGCGGGCGTCGGGCACGGCCTGTACCGGCGGTGGCGCGGCGAGCTGGGCGGCGGCGCAGCAGGCAACCAGCAGTAGCAGTACCTCTCATCACTTCAGGAACTTTCACCGGAAGGCTTCGATCGCAATGGACGCGGTGGACAGGCAGCTCATCCAGGCCCTGAGGGAGAACGGCCGGGCCTCGTACGCGGAGCTGGGGCGCCTCGTCGGCCTGTCGGGCCCCAGCGTCACCGACCGCATCAACCGTCTTGAGGCGGCCGGTGTCATCACCGGCTACCGCGCCACGGTGAACGCGGCCTCGCTCGGCCTCGGCGTCACCGCGCTGATCGGCATCTCGCTCTCCGACGCCGCCGACCACGAGGACGTCGCCCAGCGGCTGCGGGACCTGCCGGAGATCGAGGACTGCTGGTTCATCGCCGGCGACGACTCCTACATGCTCAAGGTGCGGGCCACGGACGTGGACGGCCTGGAGCGGATCATCCGGCGGCTCAGCGGCACCAAGGGCGTCTCCCGCACTCGTACCACCATCGTGCTGTCCACGAAGTGGGAGAACCGGGTCGGGGAGCTGCCCGAAGAGGTCTAGGGATACGGTTGGCCGTGCTGTCGGAGAAAGGGCGTGTTGGCATGGACGTCGGGCTCAAGCGCGAGCTGGAGGAGAAGGTCCGCTCCGGTGAGCGGCTGACCCGCGAGGACGGCATCGCGCTGTACGAGTCGGACGACCTGGCGTGGCTCGGCGGGCTCGCCCACGAGGTGCGGACCCGCAAGAACGGTGACGTGGTCCACTTCAACGTCAACCGGCACCTCAACATGACCAACGTGTGCACGGCCTCCTGCGCCTACTGCTCCTTCCAGCGCAAGCCGGGCGAGAAGGACGCGTACACGATGCGCATCGAGGAGGCCGTCAAGCTCGCCAAGGCGATGGAGTCGGAGAACCTCACCGAGCTGCACATCGTCAACGGCCTGCACCCGAATCTGCCGTGGCGGTACTACCCGCGGTCGCTCAGGGAGCTGAAGGCCGCCCTGCCGAACGTCTCGCTGAAGGCGTTCACGGCGACGGAGATCCACCACTTCGAGACGATCAGCGGCCTGTCCGCCTCGGAGATCCTGGACGAGCTGATCGACGCGGGCCTGGAGTCGCTCACCGGCGGCGGCGCGGAGATCTTCGACTGGGAGGTCCGGCAGCACATCGTGGACCACCGGACCCACTGGGAGGACTGGTCCCGCATTCACCGCCTGGCGCACGAGAAGGGCCTGAAGACCCCGTGCACCATGCTCTACGGCCACATCGAGGAGCCCAGGCACCGCGTCGACCACGTCCTGCGCCTGCGCGAGCTGCAGGACGAGACGAACGGCTTCCAGGTCTTCATCCCGCTGCGCTACCAGCACGACTTCGTGGACATGAAGGACGGCAAGGTACGGAACACCCTCCAGGCCCGTACCCAGATGGCGACCGGCGCGGAGGCGCTGAAGACCTTCGCGGTCTCCCGCCTGCTGTTCGACAACGTCCCGCACGTGAAGGTCTTCTGGGTGATGCACGGCGTGCAGACCGCCCAGCTGGCCCTCCAGCACGGCGCGGACGACATGGACGGCTCGGTCGTGGAGTACAAGATCACCCATGACGCGGACAACTTCGGCACGCCGAACAAGCTGACCCGCGAGGACCTGCTGGAGCTGATCCGCGACGCCGGCTTCCGCCCGGTGGAGCGCAACACGCGGTACGAGATCATCCGCGAGTACGACGGCCCGGACCCGGAGCGCCGGGAGTCGCCGCAGCCGATGCGGGTCTGATTTTCCAGCGGGGGGTACCCGGCACATATGGCTGCCACGAAGGCCCCCGAGGACGCGTACACGGCGGAGCCCTTCGTCCCGGAGGGCGCCAGTCTCACCGGTCTGCGCAAGGCCGCCGCCGAGTGCCGCGGTTGCCCCCTGCACGAGAACGCCACGCAGACCGTGTTCGGCGCGGGCAACGCCCACGCGCGCGTGATGCTCGTGGGGGAGCAGCCCGGTGACCAGGAGGACCGTCAGGGCAAGCCGTTCGTCGGCCCGGCCGGGCGGATGCTCGACAAGGCGCTCGCGGAGGCCGGCATCGATCCCGGCGACGCCTATGTGACCAACGCCGTCAAGCACTTCAAGTTCACCCAGGCCGAACCCCGCAAGCGCCGTATCCACAAGACGCCGAGCCTCAGGGAGATGACCGCCTGCGGCCCCTGGCTCGCGGCGGAGCTGGCGCTGGTCGAGCCCGAGCTGATCGTGGTGCTGGGCGCGACGGCCGGGAAGGCGCTGCTGGGGTCGTCCTTCCGGGTGGGGGAGGTGCGCGGGACCGTACTGGAGCGGGAGATCCACGGGCGCCCCGAGCGGCTGGTGCCGACCGTGCACCCGTCCTCCGTGCTGCGGGCGCAGGACGACGAGGACAGGAAGGCCGCGTACCAGGGGCTCGTCGCCGATCTGAAAGTGGCCGCACGCGCCCTCGGGTAATAGCTACACTGCCCACATGCCACTTACCTTCACGCTGGACCCCGCCATCACCCCGGCTCTGCGCGACGGCATCCTCGACCTGTGGACGGACGTCTCCAACGCGGGCGGCGCCGTGGGCTTCGTGCCGCCGGTGGGCCGGGAGGACATCCGGCCGGAGCTGGTGCGGCACTTCGTGGGCATGGCCGAGGGGCGGCACCGGCTGCTCGTCGGCTGCGACGAGACGGGCGAACCGGCCGCGACCGCGTTCTTCGCCTTCAACACCCACCGGCTCCAGACGCACTGGGTGTGGCTGTACACGGTGATGGTCCACCCGAGGCACCAGGGCCAGGGCTACGGCCGTGACCTGCTGGCGGCCGCCGCGGACGCGGCCCGCACCTTCGACGGCATCGACGCGATCCGGCTGACCTGCCGGGGCGGCCTCGGCCTGGAGCGGTTCTACGGCTCCTGCGGCTACAAGGAGGTCGGCCGGGTGCCCGGCGCCATCCGGGTGGCGCCCGGCGACGACCGCGACGACATCATCATGCTGCTGCCCCTCCACTGACCCCGCTGCAAGATCCCTTCCCGTCCGTGCTTCACTGGACGATGACCCCTTTTGGAATCGGACGAGTGGATTGAGATGCTCCGCTACACGCTGATGCGCCTCGGCATCTTCGCCGGCTGCCTGGTGGTCGTCTGGGGAGCCGTCGACTCCGGCATCTTCCCGCACGGCTTCGGCAGCTCCAACGGCCTGTGGGTGCTGCTGCTCGCGCTGATCCTGTCGGCGCCGATCAGCTGGGTGGTGCTGCGCAAGGAGCGGGACCGGGCCTCGGTGCAGATCGTGACCAGGGTCGACCGGATGAAGGCCAACCTGGAGGCCAACCGCAGCCAGGAGGACGGCGCCGACGACGCCGCGAGGACGCAGGGCGGGGCGGCCGCGTCCAACTAGTCTTGCCCCATGGGCGGGGCGAGGACGAAGCGGATGCCGCGTGCGGTGCGGGAGCAGCAGATGCTCGACGCGGCCGTACAGACCTTCGGGCAACGCGGCTACATGGCCGCCTCCATGGACGAGATAGCCGAGCTGGCCGGTGTCTCCAAGCCCTTGGTCTACCTGTATCTGAACTCCAAGGAAGACCTCTTCACCGCCTGCATCCGGCGCGAGGCCACCGCCCTCACGGAGGCCGTCCGCGCCGGCGTCCGCACGGGCCTCCCCGCCGACCGCCAGCTCTGGGACGGCCTCCAGGCCTTCTTCGCCCACACCGCCGAACACCCCGACGCCTGGTCCGTGCTCCACCTCCAGGCCCGCACCCACGGCGAACCCTTCGCGACCGAGGTCGCCGCGATGCGCAGGGAGATCGTCGCGTTCGTGACCCGCCTGGTCGCGATCGCCGCACGGGAGGCCCACCGCGACCCCGACCTCCCCGAACACGAGGTGGCGGGCCTGGCCGAGGCCCTGGTGGGCGCGGCGGAGTCACTCGCCGCGTGGGCCAACAGCACGCCCGGCGTCACGGCCCGCCAGGCGGCGACCACCTTGATGAACTTCGCCTGGTCGGGACTGGCCAATCTGATGAGCGGCCACGTGTGGACTCCGTCGGTTCAGGGGCAATGACGAGAAGTCCCCACGGCGGGCGGCCCAGAAGTGAGCCCCCGTCACATACCCCCCGAGGCTGCACACCCCCGGCCCCGGACCACCCCCAAACCCGCACGACCCCCTCACGAAGGACCCGTACGATCGCCTCCCTAACCTGCGGTAACCCCTTTCCGCCAAGGCACCGCAGGTACACGCACGCCAGAGGAGCCGCCCGTGTCCACCCCCTTCCCGAACGCCCCCGTCTCCTCCGGCGCCGCCGTCTCCGCCATCGACTACGACGGCCGCCCCGTTCTCGTGGAGCCCTGGGTCCAGCGCCTGGACGGCGCCGTTCGGGAGGTGTCCGTACCGCCGTTCGTGGCCCCGGTGAAACACGGCTCGCTCGCGGACCTGCCGTTCGACAACGCGGACGCCGCCTCCGCCGCGATCGTGCTCAGCCGCAAGCTCCCCGACGGCCGCTGGGCGGACATGACGGCCGCTCACTTCGCCGAGGAAGTCCTCGCCGTGGCCAAGGGACTGATCGCCGAGGGGCTGGTGCCCGGCGACCGGATCGCCGTCATGGCCCGTACCCGGTACGAGTGGACGCTGCTCGACTTCGCCGCCTGGGCCGCAGGCCTGGTCACCGTGCCGATCTACCCGACCTCCTCCGTCTTCCAGACCCGGTGGATCCTGCACGACTCGGGCGCGGTCGCCCTGATCACCGAGACCACCGCCCAGGCTGCCGCCCTCGGCCCCGAACTCCAGCACCTGCCCGACCTGCGCCATCTGTGGGTGATGGACAAGGAGCACGTGACCCGGCTCGCCGAGGCCGGTGCGCAGGTGCCGGACGGCGAAGTGGCCGTACGGCGGGGCATGCTGGGCCCCGACACCCTCGCCACCCTCATCTACACCTCCGGCACCACCGGCCGACCCAAGGGCTGCGCCCTCTCGCACGGCAACTTCCTCGCCGAGATCGACAACGCCATCGAGCTGCTCCACCCGGTCTTCAAGGCCCAGGGCGAGGAGCCGTCGGTCCTTCTCTTCCTGCCGATGTCCCACGTCTTCGGCCGCATGGTGGCGATCGCCTGCGTCCGGGCCCGGGTCCGCCTCGGCCACGCGCCGAGCCTGGCGGCCGAGGACCTGCTGCCGGACCTCGCCGCCTTCAAACCGACCTGCCTGCTGACCATCCCGTACATGCTGGAGAAGGTGTACAACTCGGCCCGCGCGAAGGCCGAGTCGGGCGGCCGGGTCGCCGCCTTCGACCGTGCCGCGGCGGTCGCCGTCCGCTACGGCGAGGCGCTGGAGTCCCGGCAGACCGGCACCGGCGGCGGCCCCAGCCGCTCCCTGAAGACGGCCCGCGC
The DNA here is from genome assembly GCF_055572075.1 of Streptomyces sp. NPDC030820. Taxonomy (NCBI): domain Bacteria; kingdom Bacillati; phylum Actinomycetota; class Actinomycetes; order Kitasatosporales; family Streptomycetaceae; genus Streptomyces; species Streptomyces sp. NPDC030820. The sequence continues at coordinate 2,618 of NZ_JBVIEB010000024.1, read as the reverse complement.
CTTCCACGACCCGCTGGTCTACCGCAAGCTCCGCGCCGCCATGGGCGGTCGCGTCCGGTACGCCATCTGCGGCGGCTCCCCGCTCGGCCGGCGCCTGGCCGCCTTCTACGCCGGAGCCGGCATCGAGATCTTCGAGGGCTACGGCCTGACGGAGACCACCGGCGCCACCACCGTCACCCCGCCCCTCAAGCCCCGCCTGGGCACGGTCGGCTGGCCGCTGCCCGGCACCCGTGTCCGGATCGCCGCCGACGGCGAGATCCTCGTCTCCGGCGACCACGTCCTGCGCGGCTACTGGGACCCGCAGGCCGGCGGAGTCGTCCCCGCGACGAGGGACGGCTGGCTCGCGACCGGCGACATCGGCGAACTGGACGACGAGGGCTACCTCACCATCACCGGCCGCAAGAAGGAGCTGCTGATCACGGCGGGCGGCAAGTCCGTGGCCCCCGCCCCGCTGGAGAACTGGCTGCGCCAGCACCCGCTGATCTCCCAGGTGATGCTGGTCGGCGACGCCCGCCCGTACGTCGCGGCGCTGATCACCCTCGACCCCGACGGCGTCGTCCACTGGCGCCAGATGATCGGCAAGCACCCCGTGCCGCCGGAACTGCTGGTAGGCGACCCGGAGTTGGAAGTGGTCCTGCAACGCGCGATCGACGAGGCCAACAAGCTGGTCTCCCGCCCCGAGTCGATCCGCCGCTTCACCGTCCTCCCCGTGGACTTCACCGAGGAGGCCGGCCACCTGACCCCGTCCATGAAACTGCGCCGCGAGCAGATCATGACCGACTTCGCGAGCGAGGTGGAGGGCCTGTACGGCCCGGCCACCGGGCCCTGAGAAGCGCCTGTCACCCCATGAGGGTCGGCACCCGCTCCTCGCGCGCGAAGCGGGTTGCCGCCCGGGTCGGCCGTTCCCGGTACCGATCCTCGTACGGCACCTGACTACCAGTCAATCCTTGGGTTTCCTTCTCAAACCCAAGTGCTAGCTTGGGTGTTGTGACCTTGGACGACCTCCGTGTGTTCGTGGCCGTGTGCCGCGCCGGCAGCCTCAGTTCCGTCGCCCGGGACCTCGGCTGCACCCAGTCCGCCGTCAGCCAGCACGTGAAGCGGCTGGAGCGGGAGACCGGGGTCGCGCTGCTGGAACGGCAACCGCGAGGCGTCGTCCCCACGCAGGCCGGGCGCATACTGGAGGCCGCCGCGGCCGAGGGGATCTCCGGGCTCGACATCGCCGTACGGCAACTGCGCGACCAGGTGGACGGCCGCAGCGGGTACGTCCGCGTCGCCACCGGTGCCACCACCGTCCGGCACTTCATGTCCGAGGCGGTGGTCGCCTTCCGCCGCCGTCACCCCGAGGTCAACCTGGAGTTCCGCACGGTCAGTTCGGGACGCGGCACCTTCGACGCCCTGGCCGACGGCACCCTCGACCTGGCCTGGATCACCGTCGGCTCCCCGGTCCGGGGCATCGAGCAGCGGACGGTCGCGGAACTGCCGTGGCTGCTCGCGGTCCCCGCGGACGACCCCCTGGCCGGGCGGCCCCATCTGGACGCGGCCGACCTGACGGGGGTCCGCCTCATCCGGCTGCCCCCGAACTCCACCTCCGCCGTCCACCTGGACGCGGCCTGCGCCGAGCTGGGTGTCCGCTTCACCTACGACACGAGCGTCGCCGACTGGGACACGGCGCTGCTGCTGGCCGAGCTGGGGGTGGGCCGGGCGGTCGTCCCCGCGGTACCGGGCCTTCCGGTGCCGGGGGCGGGCGACCTGCGGCTCGTCCCGCTGCCGGGGTTGCGCCCCCTGCCCGTCGGCTGGGCCGTCCGCCGCTGGGACTCCCTCAGCCCTCCGGCCCGGGCCTTCGCGCACACGGTCGCGGAGTTCCGGGGCGGGGGCGCTGCCGCGGGCTGAGCGGGAGTTCGGCCCAGACGGTCTTGCCAACGGTGCGCTGGGTCACGCCCCACCGGCTCGACAGCACCAGTACGACCACGAGTCCGCGCCCGTTCTCGTCCTCCGGTCCGCCGTCCAGGAACCGCAGGTCGCTGTCTCCCCGGGCGTCACTCACCTCGATACGCAAGGTGTCCTTCGCGGGGAGGAGGCGCAGCCGCAGCTCGAAGTCCCGGCCGGGCACGCGACCGTGGGTGACGGCGTTCGTGGCGAGTTCAGCTGCGCTGTGCAGTTCGGGTCGCTGTCGTGTGGGAAGTTGACGAACCGGGCGGGCGGGTGACCTAGGCGACCCCGGCCACCCTCAGCAGCGCGGCCGCCGCAGCCGCCCCCACGACCACCACGACGAACGGCGCCCTGAACCAGGCCAGTACGCCCCCCACCAGCACCCCGGCAGGCCGGGCGAACCCGGCGAACCCCCCGCCCTCGGTCAACGCCCCCGTCGCCAGCAGGGCGACCAGCAGCACCACCGCCCCCGCCGACGCCAGCTCCTGCACCCGCGCCGGTATCTCCACCCGCCCGTGCAGCACCGGCCCCACGAGCCGGAAGGCGTACGTGCCCACGGCCAGCGCGAGAATCACCACGACCCCGGCGTTCATACGGCCCTACCTTCTTGAGTGCGTCCCGCGAGTTCGCGACTCTGGGACTGCGCGGGTGGGGCAGGGATGGTTTTCATGCTGGCTGCCCTTGATGGC